>JBFLYG010000013.1:556765-573257 GCA_040756765.1 Pseudomonadota bacterium
GCTTCCTCATCGGCTGGGTGCCGGGCGCCTTCGTCACCGGCGCGGTGATGCGGGCGCTGTCGCGCTTGCCGGTGTTTCCGGCGGCGCTGATCGCGGCGGTCATCGGCGGCGTGGTCGTGGTCTATGCCTGCGGCATCGTCGGCCTGATGGTGATGGCGCGGATGGGCGCGCTGCAGGCGTTGCTGGCGACTGCGGTGTTCATCCCCGGTGACCTCGTGAAGACGGTCGCGGCCGCCGCGCTGGCACAGGCGGCGGCGCGCAGCTATCCGGCCGCTTTGGAGCGCCGCGCGTGAGCGTGACGGCAGCGCTGGCGGGCCATGCCGCCCGCATGCCGCATCGAGACGCCCTGGTGTTCGAGGACCAGCGCCTCTCCTGGCAGGCGCTCAACGTAACGATCGATCGCCTCGCCGCCGTCGTCATCGCCGCGACCCCGCCCGCATCCGGTGTGGCGCTGCACCTGCCCACCGGGCCGGCGCTGGCGTTGCTGGTGCTGGCCGTGGCGCGTGCCGGGCGCGAGGCGCAGGTGCTCGATTCGGAGTGGCCGGCGGCGATGACGCGCGCGACGCTGGCGCAGCTGGCGCCGGCCTGGACGGTCAGCACCGATATCGCGCTGGCGGGGCCACAGGTCACGGTCCTGGATGATCCGTTCCTGCCGGCTGCCAGCCTTCTGTCCGTACTCGGCGCGCCGTCCGATGTCTCATCCGTCGCCGAGCCCGACGACCTGCTGCCGTTCTATGTCGGCTTCACCTCCGGCTCGACCGGCGAGCCCAAGGGCTATCGCCGCCATCATCGCTCGTGGACCGAAAGCTTTCGCCATGATGCCATCGAATTCGGCATCGGCGCCGTCGATGTCGTGCTCGCGCCGGGCACGCTGACCCATTCGCTGTTTCTCTATGCCCTGATGCATGGGCTGCATGCCGGCGCCCGCGTCGTGCTGTGCCGCCGCTTCCGGCCCGATGTGGTGACACGGCTGATCGCGGACGAGCAGGCGAGCGTGCTCTACGGCGTCCCGACCCAGTTTCAGCTCGTCGCCGATGCCGCGGGCGAGCGCACCTTCGCCGCACCGCGCTGGCTGTTGTCCTCCGGCGCGAAGTCGTCGCCGGAGCTGCGGGGGCAACTGCTGGCGCGCTTTCCGCAGGCGCGGTTCGCCGAGTTCTATGGCGCCTCGGAAACCAGCTTCATCACGGTGGCCAAGGCCGATGACGACGTGCCCGCGGGCTCGGTCGGGCGGGCGTTTTCGGGTGCGACCATCACGATCCGCGACAGCGCCGGACGGGCGCTGTCCGCGGGCCGCATCGGCTATGTCTTCGTCGCCAGCCCGTTCCTGTTCATGGCCTATGCCTGCGGCGAGTCTGCCGATCTCCTGCATCATGGCGACGCGGTCTCGGTCGGCGACATCGGCTTCCTCGATGCGCGCGGCTTCCTGCACCTGGTCGGCCGCGCCGGCCGCAAGATCGTGACATCCGGCAAGAACGTCTATCCCGAGGAGATCGAGCGGGTGCTCGAGCGCCATCCGGCGGTGGCGACAGCCGCGGTGCTCGGCGTCGATGATGCGCGTCGCGGCGAGCGATTGATGGCGCTGCTGCAGCTGCGCGCCGATGCGGCCGTGACGTCCGCCGAGCTGATCATGCATGCGCGCCGGGCACTGCCGCTCACCAAGGTGCCGCGGGTCTACGCCACCGTCGCCGACTGGCCATTGACGCGCTCCGGCAAGACCGATTTCGAGGCGCTGCGCGCGGTCGTCGGCGCCGGCGGCGCCGCGAGGCTGTCATGAGCGCGGTGCTCATCGCGGCGGCAAGGCGCACGGCGGTCGCGCCGCGCCATGGCGCTTTCGCGCAGGTCGAAGTGGTCGCGCTCGCCGACGCGGTGCTGCGCGCGGTGTGCGACGACACCGGTGTCGTCCTCGCCGACATCGACGAGGTGATCCTCGGCAACGCGCTCTATGGTGGCGGCAATCCGGCGCGGGTCGCCGCGCTCAGCGCCGGGCTGCCGGAAGCGCTGCCGGCCTCGACCATCGACACCCAGTGCTGCGCCGGCCTCGATGCCATTCTGCTGGCGGCGGCGCGCATTCGCGCCGGCGAGGCGGATGTGATCATCGCCGGCGGCCTCGAGAGCTTCAGCCGCGCCCCGCTCCGCGCCCATCGCCCGCGCGCCGCCGGCGCGGCGCCGCAGCCCTATGAGCGGCCGCCGTTCACGCCATGGCCGGCGCGCGATCCCGACATGATTCCGGCCGCAGCCCGGCTGGCGGCCGAGTGGGATATGTCGCGCACCGCGCAGGAGGCGTTCGCGGTCGAGAGCCATCGCAAGGCGCTGGTGCGCGGACCGGCGGCGGGCGAGATCGTGCCGGTCGCGGGCCTCGCTTCGGATGCGTTCGCGCGGCGCCTGTCGCCGGCGCTGTGCGCGCGTCTGCCGGTGCTCGCCGGCGATGCCCGCCATGGCGTCACTGCGGCGACGGTCGCGGTCGAGGCCGATGCCGCTGCCGCGGTGCTGCTGGTGTCGGAGGCCGGCTTGCGGCGGCTGCGCCCAGCCGGACGGCCGGTCCGCGTGCTCGGCGGCGCGCGGCGCGGCGGCGATCCGGAGCGTCCGGGCGTCGCGCCGGTCGCGGCCGCGCAGGACGCGATGCGGCGCTCGGACGTGGCGCTGTCCGACATCGCGGCGGCGGAGATCATGGAGGCGTTCGCGGTGCAGGCGATGATCTGCGCGCGCGAGCTCGGCCTCGATCCGGCGCTGGTCAATCCCGGCGGCGGCGCGCTGGCGCGCGGCCATCCGATCGGCGCGTCGGGCGCCATCGTCGCGGTGCGGCTGTGGCATGAATTGCAGGCCGCGCGGTCCGGCGCCGTGGCGCTCGGGGCGATCGCCGCGGCCGGCGGTCTCGGCTCGGCGCTGCTGCTGCGCATGGAGGATGGGCCATGACATTGCACGTCGCGCATGCGAGCGATCTTGCGGCGCATGTCGGCGCGGTGCTGCCGGCAAGCGACGCTTTCGCCGTGACGCAGGACGAGATCAATCGCTTCGTCGCGCTCAGCGGCGACCGGCAATGGATTCACTGCGACGTCGCGCGGGCAGCCACTGAGCTGCCAGGTGGCCGCACCCTCGTGCCGGGCAACCTGCTGCTGGCGCTGCTGCCGCGCCGGCTGCAGCAGGTCTATGCGGTCGTTCACTTCGCGCGCTGTCTCACCGCGGGCTATCGCGAGATCCGCTTCCGTCAGCCGGTCGCGACGGGCGCGCAGCTGGTGCTGCACGCCGACATCCTGGCGGTGACGCCGAGCCGGCCATTCGTGCGGGTGGAGACGCAGTGCCGGCTGGTCGCAGATGAAGCGGACCGGCCGGCGCTGACGGTCATCGTCACGGATCTCTATTACGATGCGGACGATGCGTCGCGGCGGTTGGCCTGATCGATGCGCCAGGCCGCATGGGCCGGCCACATCGCCAGCAGGACGACAATCCCGATGACGAGAAAGATCGCCTGGTAACCCGCGGTCGCGGCGATGACGCCGCAGATCGGCGGCGTGATCAGCGCCGCGAGATCGTAGGAGCCGTCATAGAGGCCGATGGCGGACGCGGTCTGTGCGCGCGGCACGGCGCGGATCGCCGGCAGCGCCAGCAGCGGATAGGTCAGCGACATGCCGAAGCCGCTGAATGCCGCACCGGTAATCGCAAGCCACGGCACCGTGGCGATCCACAGCACCAAAATGCCGCCGGCGAGCGCCGCCAGCGATAACAGGATCGGCGTCGATCCCGTCGCACGGTCGCTGATGTCGCCGAACATCAGGCGCGCGGCGACGAAGGCGGCGACGAACACCGACAGGGCGATATCGCCGCTGCTCCAGCCGCGGGTGACGAAGGCGAGCACGACGAACGAGGTTACGGCCGAATAGCCGGTCGCGGCGAGGCCGAAGCCGAGGCTCGGCCGCCAGATCGCGCGCACGATCTGGCGCAGTGACGCAGGCGCTGTGTCGGAGGTGTGGATCGGAGCGGCGGGCGCGAAGATCGCAATGACGAGGCCGGCGAGCGGCGCGACCATGGTCAGCAGCGCGGCGATCGCGAAGCCGTTGACCGCGATCGTGGGCCGGATCGCGGCCGCGATGCTGCCGGCCATGCCGCCGAGCGCGGTGCCGGCCGCGATGCCGACGAACATCGCCATGCCGATCCACGAGATCGCCCGCCCGGCCTGGTCGAAGCTGACGAGGTCGACGGACCACGCGGTGCCGCCGGTGAACAGAAAACCCTGGCCGACGCCCATCGCGACGCGGCCGACCAGGATCAGCGCCAGCGCCCCGACGGGGCCGAGCGGCAGCAGCCCCGCCAGCAGGTAGAACAGGCCGGAGACCGCGGCGGCGACGAGGCCGAGGATCACGGCGCGGTGGGTGCCGCGGCGGTCGGCGATGCGCCCCACCGCCGGACGGGTGATCAGGGTGACCAGCGCCTCGGTCGCCAGCACGAGGCCGGCGATCACCGGCCCGAAGCCGAGCGCGCGGTCGACCTCGACCGCCAGCACCACCATCGGCGCGCCGAGGCTCATCAGCCCGAGCATGATGACGAGGCCGGGCAGGAGGAGGACGCGGAACAGGCTGGGGGTCGGGCGGCCGGCGGCCCGGGCAGGAACAGGTTGTTGCATGGCAGGTCGTATTCAATCGTGAAGGGAGGCGCAATAGACTCTCTATCTCCCTGGATTAGAATGCGGCCCAATGACCAGTCAGACCGGACAAAAATTCCGCAATCTCGAAGCCCTGGGCGGCGTTGCCGCCTTCGTGCGCGCCGCCGAGCAGTCGAGCTTCGTGGCGGCCGGGCGGCTGCTCGGCATCTCCGGCTCGGCGGTCGGCAAGGCCGTGGCCCGCCTCGAAGCCCGGCTCGGCGTGCGGCTCCTGGCCCGCACCACCCGCAGCGTCACGCTGACCGACGCCGGCGCGGTGTTCTATGAACGCGCCCACCGCATCCTGGAGGATCTCTGCGAGGCCGAGCAGGTGGTCATGGAGCGGCGGGAGACGCCGCGCGGCCGGCTGCGGGTGTCGCTGCCGCACAATGTCGGCCGCCTCATCCTGCTGCCGTCACTGGCGACCTTCGTCGAGCGCTATCCCGACATTGAGCTCGACATCCAGCTTGAGGACCGTCTCGTCGACATCGTCGGCGACGGCATCGACGTCGTCATCCGCACCGGTGAGCTTGCCGACTCCACCCTGATCGCCCGTCGCCTTGGGCCGCAACACTTCGTGGTCTGCGGCTCGTCGGCCTATTTCGCCCGCCATCCGCCGCCGCTGACTCCGCATGATCTCGCGCGCCATCGCTGCATTCACTTCCGCTTTCCTACCAGCGGCCTCACCCAGTTCTGGTGCTTTTGTGATGCCTATGCGCAGACGCCGATCCCGGCCGGGCTGACCTTCAACAACTCCGACGGCATCGCCGGTGCGGTGCTGAGCGGCCTCGGCGTCGCGCTGCTGCCGGTGTTCGTCGCGCGGCCGCTGATCGAGAGCGGCGAGCTGCGCGCGGTGCTGACGGACTACATGGCGCCGCGCGGCAGCCTGTGGCTGGCGTGGCCGGGCAACCGCCATCGCAATCCCGCGCTGCGCGCCTTCGTCGATTTCGTCGTCGCGCATCTGCCGGAAGAAGCGCTCGCACCGATCGCGTAGACGGACCGACGGCCAGCGTGTCGCGACGGCCGGCATGCATGAGAACGCGTTACGCGTCATGATCTGTCGCCGCGAAGCCTGAGCTTTTCTCTACTATTGGTTGCAGCCATCTTCGGCCGCGTGTAACATCGCTGGCGGGCTGCAAACTTTATTATGGAGGAAGCAATGCCCGAAAATATTACGGTTCGTGTTGCCAAAGGCGTCAAAGTCAATGTTCAAGAAGTTGATTCATTGAAGGATTCGGATCCTCGCGTTCCCGACGATCGCAATGTCATTGTTGAAACGCCAAAGGGGCTCAAGGTCGCCATCAAGGGCTCGGACAGCAGCGACCTCAAAGCAAAGGCTTCAGTGGTTCTGACCTGCGGGTAGTCGCGCTACAGTGCCGGAGGCGTTCATGGACTCCTTTGACAGACCGCGCCTCCGGCACTGCACAATGGTTGCCGATCCTGACGAGCCTCATGTCACGCTGGTGGTCGGCAGAAAGCATTTCCAGCTCGAGCAGTTGCAAGGTGAGCGGTCGGCGTTCTTCGGCCTGAAGAGCTACTTCGACGGTCGCCACACGATCCGGGACATCAGCAAGGCAACAGGGATCGGCGAACGCGACATCATCGGTGTCGCGGATGCGTTTCATTCGGCCGGCCTGTTGCAACAGCGCGCGAATGTGGGGACGATCCCCGTCGCCGATTTTCTGGAGCTGCTGGAAGATACGTCCATCATGTGGCGGCGGCAGATCGGGCTGCACCGCCTTTTCGGCGGCCTGGAAGCAGGACTCTTCAGAAGAGAAGTATTTATCGGGTTGTTGCTCGAGACGTACCACTACGTTCGGCTGCTGTCTCCAACCCTGCTGGGGGTCGCCCAGCGATGGGAAGACTCGCCCGTCCGCCAGATCGTCCTCGATTATGCAAGGGAGGAGATGGAGCACTATCGCTCCTATGAAGCCTCGCTCAACGCGATCGACCGCCTGCGCGGACACGTCGAGAGCAGCTATCCGACGATCGGGACCTTGTCATTGATCCGGAATTTCGAGTCCATTGGAAGCAGGAGCGGCCTTTCGCTGGTCTGCTGCCTTCAGTTGATCGAGGCGCGCGCGTTCGAGGCCGATGATGCGGAAGACCATCTCGTTCGCATCGCCCGCCAATACGACCTGGAAAACGTGATCGATCCCTTTGTCGCGCATATGCGCGCCGACCTTGGGCTGACGCACGCAAGCCTTCTGACCCACGCCCTGCAGGGGGCCGTGGGGGTCGATGAAAGTGCTGCTCACGAAGCGGTCAACGACATGCATGACATCAAGCACTGCTTCGACGAATTCCATGACGGGGTCATCAAATACTACGACGACATCTCGAACTACATCCCTCGCCCGAGAGTCGATTACTTCGCGCTTTGAGCCTGTTCGCGACGAGGCCGGTCGAAGATTTGCCAGGGCAGCGCACCGGCCGCCTTCAAGGCTTGCGGCGCTGGCGCGTCAGTCCTTCGCCGCGAACGGTTTGAACTCCTGCACCACCCGCTCATAGACCGGCCGCTTGAACGGCACGATCAGCTCGGGAAGGTTGCGCATCGGCTCCCAGCGCCAGGTGACGAACTCCGGCTTGTGGCCGCCGGCGGGGTTCGCGACATTGATCTCGCGGTCGTCGCCGGTGAAGCGCATGGCGTACCATTTCTGCTTCTGGCCGCGGTAGCGGCCCTTCCAGGTGCGGCCGGCGACGGTGCGCGGAATGTCGTAGGTCAGCCAGTCGGAGATTTCGGCCAGCTTCTCGACCGAGCGCGCGTTGGTCTCTTCATAGAGCTCGCGCCGCGCGGCGGCCCAGGTGTCCTCGCCGGGATCGACGCCGCCTTGCGGCATCTGCCAGACATGGTTCTCGTCGACATGCTCGATGCCGCCGGCGCGCCGACCGATGAACACCAGCCCTTTGTCGTTGATCAGCATGACGCCGACACAGGTGCGATAGGGCAGGTCATCGTAGTGCGCCATTCGGGTTCAGCCTTTTGTCGTTGGAGCAGCCGTCGGCAGCTCTGTCGGTCCTCTCGTCGGTGCGATCGCTCGCGCTGCGACCGCTGCAACCAGATCAGCTCGATTTTGATTTGAGCATCGCGGTTGTCAACGGCACAAGCAAAATCCCACGACCTTCCAGGGTCTTCGCCCAGTTGTTGATGCGTTCCACCGAGATCGGCAGCGCCGAGGCGATGCCGATGGCGACGCCGCGTTCCTTGGCGAGGCTCTCCAGCCGGCCGAGCGCGCGATCGATCTCCGCGGCGGACGGCACCGCGTCGATGCTGGCGTCCGCCCGCGCGTAGGGCAGCACGGCGTTCTCGGCGGCCTGGGCCGCGACGCTGCGCGGCGACGAGCCGTCGTCGAGGTAGGACAGGCCGCGCTTGGCGGCTTCCTTGAGCAGCGGTTGCATCGCCGCATCTGTGGCGACGAAGCGCGCGCCCATGAAGTTGGCGAGGCCGACATAGCCCTGGATGCGGCTGAGATGCCAGTACAGCCGATCGAGGTTCTGGTCCTGCGGCAGCGAGGTCAGCAGCGTCTGCGGGCCGGGATCGTTGTCGGGATAGTCGAACGGTTCCATGGGAACCTGGAGCAGCAGCTCATGCTTCTGTGCCCGCGCCCGCTCCGCCAGCTTGGCCGGGTCGGCGCCGTAGGGCGTAAACGCCAGCGTCACCGCGGCGGGCAGCTTGACGATGGCATCGGCGGTTTTCGCAGCGCCGACCCCGAGGCCCGTGACCACGATGGCAATGCTCGGCAGTTTCGCCGCCCTGGCGCGGTCGGCGTCGGTGCCGGCGGCATAGGCGCGGAACGGCTTGAGGCCATCGGCGACCACCGGGATCAGGCCATGGCGGGACTTTTCCAGGAGCCGCGGGTTGATGCCTGCGGCGACGGCCGCGGCTGCCCCCTCGGCATCGCCGCCGGGCTCGTTGGCCGCGACTACCACGTCGCGGCGGGCGCCGTTCGAGCCGTCGATGATGGTGATGGTCTTCTGGCCCGCGGCCGGCTCGGCGGCCTTGTCGGGGGCCTTCTCGGCGGACTTGTCAGCGGGTTTGGCCGCGGCGTCGTGCGTGGCTTCCGCGGCCGGCGCCTTGGCCGGCTTGTCGCCGGGCAGCGCCGCCGGGTCGTAGCTCAGGCGCACCAGCGGCTCGCCGCCGAGCGGATTGTCGTTGAACAGCGCAAAGCCGGCGAAGGTGACCAGGAACAGGCCGAGTCCGGTCGCAAGCGCCTGGGGCGGCGTCACGGGCAGGCGCAGCCGCCGTGTCCGCGCCGGGCCCTGCCCCAGAGGTGCGCTCAGGTCGTCGGTCGTCACGGCCTTTCAATCCCGCGAATCAGTCTGCCGACACTACCACGATCGCCGCAGCCGCTCGCCGGATAAGGCCGCCTCCTCCGGCCAACGACAGGCCGCAACGAAAAAGGGCGGCCTCACGGCCGCCCTGTCATTCGGGGAACGCTCGGCGACGTTCAGTTCGCGGCCTTGGCGGCCGGGGTGTTCGGCGTCGGAGTGACGGTGTTGGAGGCGTTGACCTTGATGCCGTGCAGCAGGTCGGTGGCCGACTTCAGCGCCTTGTCGTCCTTGGCCTCCGGCGGCACGTAGGACTGCGATCCGGTCTCTTCCTGGCCGTCGGCCTTGAGATGGCCGCGCAGCGACGCCTCGCCCTTGGTGTCGGTGCGCGACTTCAGCTCGTCCGGCACATCCTGCAGCACCTCGATGTCCGGGATGATGCCCTTGGCCTGGATCGACTTGCCCGACGGCGTGTAGTAGCGCGCGGTGGTCAGCCGCAGCGCGCCGTTGCCCGAGCCGAGCGGGATGATGGTCTGCACCGAGCCCTTGCCGAACGAGCGGGTGCCGAGCAGCGTCGCCCGCTTGTGGTCCTGCAGCGCGCCGGCGACGATTTCCGAGGCCGAGGCCGAGCCGCCGTTGACCAGCACGATGAGCGGCTTGCCCTTGATCAGGTCGCTGGTCTTGGGCTTGGCGGTGCGACGCTGGGTCTCCTCGGCGTTGCGGCCGCGGGTGGAGACGATCTCGCCGCGATCGAGGAACGCATCCGACACCGACACCGCCTCTTCCAGCAGGCCGCCCGGATTGTTGCGCAGGTCGAGGATGAAGCCCTTCACCTTGTCGGCGCCGATCTGGCCGGTGAGGTTGGTGATCTCGCGCTTGAGACCCTCGGTGGTCTGCTCGTTGAAGGTGGTGATGCGGATGTAGCCGATGTCGCCGTCCTCGACGCGGGCGCGCACCGAGCGGACGCGGATGTTGTCGCGGGTCAGCGTCACCTCGATCGGCTTGTCGGCGCCCTTGCGGATGATCTTGAGCTTGATCTTGGTGTTGACCGGGCCGCGCATCTTCTCGACCGCCTGGTTCAGGGTGAGGCCCTGCACCGCTTCGTCGTCGAGATTGGTGATGATGTCGTTGGCGAGGATGCCGGCCTTCGACGCCGGGGTGTCGTCGATCGGCGACACCACCTTGATCAGGCCGTCCTCCATGGTGACCTCGATGCCGAGGCCGCCGAACTCGCCGCGGGTCTGCACCTGCATGTCGCGGAAGCTTTTCGCGTCCATGTAGCTGGAATGCGGATCGAGGCCGGACAGCATGCCGCTGATGGCGGACTCCACCAGCTTGCTGTCATCGGGCTTCTCGACATAGTCGCTGCGCACGCGCTCGAAGACGTCGCCGAACAGGTTGAGCTGGCGATAGGTGTCGGACGAGGCCGCCCGCGCGCTCGAGCCAACCATCACAGCGCGCGGCTGGGTCATGAAAAGGGTCGCTGCCGCGCCCGCCGCCGCACTGAGAAGAACCAGGGAAGTCTTGCGCATCATCCGCGAACCTTTTCGCCTTCACTTGCGGCCCACCATGGGCCTGGATCGATCGGAGTCCCGTCCTTGCGGAACTCGACATACAGTACGGGCTGACTGGAGGCAGTCGCCAGGATCGACGCGACCTGGGACGTCGTCCCCATTGTCGCCACCGGCTCACCCGTCAGCACGAACTGGCCGATATTGACTGAAATCCGCTCCATCCCGGCAATCAGGACATGATACCCGCCGCCGGCATTGAGGATCAAGAGTTGTCCGTAGCTGCGGAACGGGCCGGAATAGACAACCCAACCGTCACACGGGGTTGTGACCTGGGCGCCGGGTTTCGCTGCCAAAGAAATGCCTTTTTCCATCCCGCCGGCGCCGTCGGATCCGCCGAAATCGCGGATCTTGGTGCCGTTGACCGGGAATGACAGCAGCCCCTTGGCGGAGGCGAAAGCGATCGCCGGGCTGAGCCGTCCGGGGTCTTTCAGCGCGGCGAAATTCGGCTTGCCGTTGATCGCCGGCGGCGTGCCCTGCTGGCTCGCCGCGGCGGCGGCCTTGGCGGCGGTCTTGAGGTCCTGCTCCATTTTGGCGATCAGGTCCTGCAGGCTCTCGACCTGCCTCGACAGTGCGAGCGCGCGCTGGCGCTCGGCCTCCATGTCCTTCTCCGCCGTGCTCTGCTGCTTCTGCCGTTCGTCGATCAGCGCGGCGAGCTGGGTGCGGTCGGTGTTGAGCTTGTCGCGATCGGCCGCGAGCTGGTCGCGCTCCTCGCGGATCGATTTGCGCAGCGCCACGAGCTCGCCGAGATCGGTCGCAAGCGCCTCGGCGCGGGTGCGCATCTCCGGCACCACGGCGCCGAGCAGCATCGCCGTGCGCAGCGACTGCAGCGCATCTTCCGGGCGCACCAGCAGCGCCGGCGGCGCGCGCCGGCCGGCGCGCTGCAGCGCCGCTAGCACCTCGACGATCTCCGAGCGGCGCGAGTCCAGCGAGGTGCGGATGCGCTGCTCGCGCGCATCGAGCGGCCGCAGCCGCGCCTCGGTGTCGGCCATGCGGCCCTCGACGCCGCGGACCCGCGCGGCGATGTCGATCAGCTGCTGGTTGAGCTTGCTGCGGTCCTGGCCGATCGCGGCGATGTCGGCCTTGAGTTTTTCCTGCAGCTCCTCGGAAGTCTTCTGCTGGGTGCGCGCGGCATCGAGCTCATGCGCCCGCTGTCTGATGGCGTCCTCGCTCGGCGCCGGTTCGGCGGGCTTGGCGGCCGTGGTGGTGGCGATGTCGGGCTGCGGCGCCGGCGCTTTTGGCTCCGTGGCGGCCGGCGCCGGCTGGCCGGCGGTGGTGCGCGCGCGCGCCTTGGCCTGAGGGCTCGGGGTCTGGGCGCCGGCGTCCGGCACGCCGGCGCTCCAGGCCAGCGCAGCCGACAATGCAACAGCCAGCACCGGCGCGGAGGTCGCGCGCGGCCAGCGTTCCCGTTGCACTTCGGCAGATCCGGTCCGGTTCATGGTCCAGCGCATCACGCGCGGTGATAGGGGTGACCGGCCAAAATGGTCGCCGCCCGGTAAATCTGTTCCAGCAACAGAACCCGGACCATCTGGTGGGGCCATGTCGCCGCTCCGAAAGCAATCGTCAAATCAGCCTTGCGCCGCAATTCAGGCGAAAGTCCGTCCGCGCCGCCGATCACGAACACGGTCTGGGCGGTCTGGCTGTCCCGCCAGGTGCCTAAATGGCGGGCAAAGGTCGCGCTGTCGAGGCTTTTGCCCCGCTCATCGAGCGCCACCAGCACCGACCGCTCCGGAATGGCGGCGGACATTGCCGCGGCCTCCTCGGCCATGCGGGTGGCGGCGTCGCGCGAGCGGCTTTCGCCGAGCTCGACGATGTCGAGGCCGCGGAAGCCGAGCTTGCGGCTCAGGTCGGTGAAGCGGTCGCGATAACGCTCCGCCAGCTCCCGTTCGGGGCCTTGCTTCAACCGGCCGATGGAAACGACGAGGATGCGCATGCGCGAATCATGAAAGGCGAGGGCTTCGGCCACCTAAAGCCGCTCGCCGTCCTCGGCGCAACAGGTTCGAACGAACGTCAGCTCTTGCGCGCTGCCTTCTCGCCCGCGGTCAACATCTTCTCGAGATTGTAGAACTCGCGGACTTCCGGTCTGAACACGTGAACGATCACGTCGCCGGAATCGATCAGCACCCAGTCGGCGTTCTGCAGGCCTTCGACATGGATGCTTTTGATGCCGGCTTCGCTCAAGCCCTTCATCACGTTCTCGGCGATCGCGCCGACGTGCCGGTTGGCCCGGCCCGAGGTGACGATCACAAAGTCGGTGAGGGGGGATTTGCCGCGAAGATCGATCGTGACCGTCTCTTCCGCCTTCATATCGTCGAGGCGGGAGAGGATCAGGTTCAGGGTCTCGTCGGCGTCAGGGCGCGCCTTCAAGACCGCAACGGGCACAGAGTTTGTTCTCGCCCGGGACAATACAGATGTGGTCAGGGACCATTCCTTTCACTGTATCGCGAGCACCGAATCCGGTGCCCGGTGATCATACTAAGCGGGTTGCGTTAACGCTTTCAATCGTCCAGTGGTCGCACGGCTGCGGCATTCTCGCCGGTGTTGTTTTTCCAGCTGCCGTCCCGGTTCCGCAGCGCCGTCGACGACAGGTCCAGTTTCAGGCCGGTCAGAAAGGTCCACGCCGGTGCGCGGCGGGTGGCGAGCAGGCCGGCGCTCTGCTCTCCGATGCGATATGGGGCGAGCGCCTGCGCGGCGGGAGAGGCCAGCGCGCGAATACTTTGCGGGGCGCGATCGATCACGGCGATGGGAACCTGACCGGCGATCAGCTGCCAGTTTCTCCAGCGATGGAACTGCGCGAGGTTGTCGGCGCCCATGATCCATACGAAGCGAACATCAGCGCAGCGACGGCGCAGATACGCGATGGTGTCCGCAGTGTAGCGGGTACCAATGACAGCTTCGAGACATGTCACGTCGATGCGCGGATCGTTCGCCACCGTCTGTGCGGCGGCGGCGCGGGCGCTGAGCTCGTGCAGCGCGCTGGTGTCCTTCAGCGGATTGCCCGGCGATACCAGCCACCACACGCGGTCGAGCCGCAGCCGCTTCATGGTGAACAGGCTGATGGCGCGATGCGCCGCATGCGGCGGATTAAACGAGCCGCCGAGCAGGCCGATGCGCATGCCGGCGGCATGCGGCGGCACCGCCCGCTCGACCAGGGCGCTTTCGATCTCGGTGGTCGCGCCTTGCGTCGGCGTGGTCACGGGCGGGTCTGTCCCGTGCCGTGGATGCGGTACTTGAAGCTCGTCAGCTGCTCCGCGCCGACCGGGCCGCGGGCGTGGAATTTGCCGGTCGCGATGCCGATCTCGGCGCCGAAGCCGAACTCGCCGCCGTCGGCGAACTGCGTCGAGGCGTTGTGCAGCACGATCGCGGAATCGACCTCGTCGAGGAATTTCGCGGCGGCCTGCGCATCCTCGGTGACGATCGCATCGGTATGGTGCGAGCCGTAGCGCTCGATATGCGCGATGGCGTCGTCGACGCCGTCCACGAGCTTCACCGCGATGATGGCGTCGAGATACTCGGTCGCCCAGTCCTCGTCGGACACCGCCGCCACCCGCGCATCGGCGCGCTGCACCTCGGCATCGCCGCGCACCTCGCAGTGGGCGTCGAGCAGCATGGTGACCAGCGGCTGGAGATGGCTTGATGCTGCGGCGTGCTCGATCAGCAGCGTCTCGGCGGCGCCGCACACGCCGGTGCGGCGCATCTTGGCATTGAGCACCACCGACTTCGCCATCTCCAGCGATGCGGTGTGATCGACATAGACATGATTGACGCCGTCGAGATGGGCGAACACCGGCACGCGCGCCTCGGCTTCGACACGGGCGACGAGGCTCTTGCCGCCGCGCGGCACGATCAGGTCGACATTGCCGTCGAGGCCGCCGAGCAGCAGCCCGACCGCGGCGCGGTCACGGGTCGGCACGAAGCTGATCGCCGCTTCCGGCAGGCCGGCCTCGCGCAAGCCGGCGACGAGGCAGGCGTGGATCGCGCGGCTGGAGCGGAAGCTGTCGGAGCCGCCGCGCAGGATCACGGCGTTGCCCGACTTCAGGCACAGCACGCCGGCGTCGGCGGTGACGTTGGGGCGGCTCTCGAAGATCACGGCGATGACGCCGAGCGGCACGCGCACGCGCTCGATCACCATGCCGTTGGGACGTTGCCAGCGTTCGGTCACCTTGCCGACGGGATCGGGGATCTCGCGCACCACGCGGATGCCGTCGGCCATCGCCGCGATCCGTGCGTCGGTGAGCGTCAGGCGGTCGATCAGGGCGGCGGTCGTGCCGTTGGCGCGCGCCTCGGCGACGTCCTCGGCATTGGCGGCGAGGATGTCCGGCGCGGCGGCGCGGATCGCGCGCTCCATGGCCTCCAGCGCCCGGTTCTTCTGCTCGGACGGCGCCAGCGCCAGCACGCGGGCGGCCGCCTTCGCCTTGCGGGCGAGGTCACGCATCACGGCCGGCAGGTCCGGGTTCCCCTGGTGATCCTGGGGAGCGGAGGCGACGGCTTTCAGGGGCGCGGTCATGGCAGGTCCACGGAGCTCAAAAGGGGCATAGTTATATTATAAGGTGCTGTTCTAGCACCTCAATTCGGGAATCGCGAGGGCAGGGGCCGCATTGCTGTGATGCAACAGCCCGCGCCGGCGGCGGCTCGGCCATTGGCCGACCAGGTGGGATCCCCACCCGGGCCCCTCAGTCGGCGTGCTTCGGGCCGATCACGAGGTCGTCGCGGTGGATCATCTCGGCGCGGCCGGAAATGCCCAGAATGGTCATCACGTCCGCGGACGATCGCCCTCTGATCCGCTCCGCGTCGCCGGCGTCATAGGCGATAAGCCCGCGGCCGATCTCATGGTTGTCCGGGTCGCGCACGATCACGGCGTCGCCGCGGGCGAACTGGCCGTCCACCCGGATCACGCCGGCGGGCAGCAGGCTCTTGCCGGCGCGCAGCGCCGCCACGGCGCCGGCGTCGATGGTCAGGGTGCCCTTGGGTTCCAGCGATCCGGCGATCCAGCGCTTGCGCGCCGTCACCGGGTTGGCCGGGGTCAGGAACCAGGTGCAGGGCCCGCCGTCCGCCACCCGCTGCAGGGGGTGGTCGACCTTGCCGGAGGCGATCAGCATATGGGTGCCGGCGGTGGTGGCGATCTTGGCGGCCTCGATCTTGGTCGCCATGCCGCCGCGCGACAGCTCGGATTCCGCCGCCCCCGCCATCGCCTCGATCTCGGCGCTGACGCTCTCGACCAGCGGAATCAGCCGGGCGTCGGGGTTGGCGCCGGGTGGCTTGTCGTACAGGCCGTCGATGTCGGACAGCAGCACCAGGAGGTCGGCGCTCGCCATGGTGGCGACGCGGGCGGCGAGGCGGTCGTTGTCGCCGTAGCGAATCTCGTTGGTCGCGACCGTGTCATTCTCGTTGATCACCGGGACGGCGCGCCATTCCATCAGCTTGCCGAGGGTCGAGCGGGCGTTGAGATACCGGCGGCGCTCCTCGGTGTCCTGCAAGGTCACCAGGATCTGCCCCGTGCCGATGCCATGGGCGCCGAGCACTTCCGACCAGGTGCGCGCGAGCGCGATCTGGCCGACCGCGGCAGCCGCCTGGCTTTCCTCCAACCGGAGCGGGCCGCGCGGCAGCTTGAGCTTGCTGCGGCCGAGGGCGATCGAGCCCGATGACACGATCATGATGTCGCAGCCATCACGATGCAGGGCCGCCACGTCGGCGGCGAGCGCGGCGAGCCAGGCCTCGCGCACCTTGCCCTCGGCGGCATCGACCAGCAGCGACGAGCCGACCTTGACGACGATGCGACGGAAATTCTTCAGCTCGGGGCGGGACATGATCGCTGGCTTGGGGTCCTGGTCACGGGGATGGCGGGTGGCCGGTCTAGTGTCCCGGTTCTAACATTCGTATCACTTTGCAGCAGGCTCTTTTACGAATGTTAGAACCATAGGGACACTAGCAAATATAAGATTCTAGTGTGGTTTTGGATCTGACATTCGCTTGGAGGACCAGCGGCAAATGCTGAAGCGAATGTCAGATCCACCACACT
>JBFLYG010000014.1:0-610762 GCA_040756765.1 Pseudomonadota bacterium
CACCAACAGCCCTAGCGGCTCAGGAGCACTCGATCCGACGATCGGCGACCCACTCCGGGTGGCTGCCCGGAGTGGGTCGTTCCTTGTGGAACGGGCACAGAATAGCGTTTCTCGCTAATACAAGGAGTGCGGAACGCGCGTCTCAAACCATGAGGCCGAGATCGACGTGGCTCACTGGCCTCATCCTTCGAGATGCGGCCATACGGCCGCTCCTCAGGATGAGGGGCTGCGTTGGATGCGCGGCGCAGCCTCAGGAGGCAGCGACCTCATCATGCTGGAAGCCGAGATAGCTCGCGATCACGCGCGGGTCCGCGGCGATGTCCCTGGCGGCACCGCTGAGCACGAACTCGCCGAGCTCCATGACATAGGCGCGGTCGGCGATCTGCAATGCGGCCTGCGCGTTCTGCTCGACCAGCAGCACCGCGACGCCGGCCTGCTTCAATTCCCCGATGATCTTGAAGATGTCGGCGACGATGCGCGGCGCGAGCCCAAGGCTCGGCTCGTCGAGCATCAATAGCTTCGGCTGGCCCATCAGCGCCCGGCCCATCGCCAGCATCTGCTGCTCGCCGCCCGACAGGGTGCCGGCGAGCTGGGCGCGCCGTTCGCGCAGCCGCGGGAACAGGCCATAGACGCGCTCGAAGGAGCTGGCGGTGGCGGCGGCGTTGCGGAAGGCGCCGAGCTGCAGGTTTTCCTCCACCGTCATGGTGGCGAACAGCTCGCGGTGCTCCGGCACCAGCGACAGGCCCGCGGAGACGCGGTCCTCGATGTCGAACGGGGCAAAATCCTGGCCCGCGAAGGCGACCTTCCCCTGCAGCGGCAGCACGCCTATGATGGCGTTGAGCAGCGTGGTCTTGCCGGCGCCGTTGGCGCCGACGATGGTGACGATCTCGCCGGGCTGCACCTCCAACGCGACCGAACGCACGGCTTCGACCTTGCCGTAGGAGACGTGGGCGTCGGTGACAGTGAGCAGGGCGGTCATGCGACGCCTCCGAGATAGGCCTTGATGACGTCCGGGTTGGTCTTGATCTCGGCCGGCAGGCCTTCGGCGATCTTGGTGCCGAAATCCAGCACCACGATCCGATCGGCGAGGTTCATGACGAAGCCCATGTCGTGCTCGACCAGCAGCACCGACATGCCCTCGGTCCGCAGTTGGCGCAGCAGTTCGGCGAGCTGCTGCTTCTCCTTGTGGCGCAGGCCGGCCGCGGGCTCGTCGAGCAGCAGCAGGATCGGATCGACGCACAACGCACGGGCGATCTCGACGATGCGCTGCTGTCCCAGCGCGAGGCTGCCGGCGAGCTGGTGCATCTGGGCGCCGAGGCCGACGCGCTCGATCTGCCGTGCTGCCTCCGCCAGCAGCTTCGCCTCGTCGCCGCGGTCGAACCGCAGCATGCTGGACACAGCGCCGGAGCGGCCGCGCAGATGCGCGCCGATCGCCACGTTCTCCAGCACCGTCATGTCCGGCACCAGCTTGACGTGCTGGAAGGTGCGGGCGACGCCGCGGCGGACGATGTCCTGCGGCCGCGTGTTGACGATGGGGCGGCCGAACAGCGAGATCTTGCCGGCGGTGGCGGTGAGCACGCCGGTGATCAGGTTGAAGGTGGTGCTCTTGCCGGCGCCGTTGGGGCCGATCAGTGCGACGATCTCCTTGCTGTGCACCTCAAAGGAGACGTTGTTGACGGCGATGACGCCGCCGAACTGCTTGCGGGCGCTTTCGAGACAGAGGAGCGTCGCGCCATTGTCTTCGGTCGGTGGGCGCTCCGGCAGGGCGCCGGCGGGCTCGGGCCGCTTGCCGGCCCGGCCGTTCGCCGGCCACAGCGCCGCGAGGCGCGGCCACATGCCGCCCGGCGCGATCTGCAGCAGCGTCACCAGCAGCATGCCGAACACGACGGTCTCGAGCTGGCCCTCGCCGAACACGAACGGCAAATAGCTCTGCAGCACTTCCTTGAGGATGACGACGATGCCGGCGCCGAGCACGGCGCCCCAGACATGGCCGGCGCCGCCGACCACGGCGATGAAGAGGTATTCGATGCCGGCCTGGGCGCCGAACGGCGTCGGGTTCACGGCGCGCAGGAAGTGGGCATAGAGCCAGCCGGACAAGCCCGCGAGCACTGCGGCATAGATGAACACCAGCAGCTTGGCGCGGGCGGTTTCGACCCCGAAGGCCTCGGCGGCGACATGGCCGCGACGCAGGGCGCGGATGGCGCGGCCGGTGCGCGAGTCCAGCAGGTTGAGCGTCAAGAGGCCGCTGATCAGCACACCGGCCCAGATCACGTAGTAGATCGACCCCGCGCTCATCATCTTCAGCGAGCCGATCGACAGCGGCGGGATGCTGGAGATGCCGTCATTGCGCCCCAGGAATTCGAGCTTGCTGAACAGGTAGAACAGGCTGAGGCCCCAGGCGATGGTGCCGAGCGGCAGGTAGTGGCCGGACAGCCGCACCGTGATCAGTCCCAGCAGCACGGCGGCGAGGCCGGCGACGAGCAGCGACAGCGGCAGCGTAAGCCATGGCGACAGGCCGTAGGTCGTCGTCAGCACGGCGGTGGTGTAGGCGCCGAAGCCGCAGAACGCGGCTTGGCCGAACGAGGTGAGGCCGCCGACGCCGGTCAACAGCACCAGTCCCATCGCCACCAGCGCGGCGAGACCGATGTTGTCGAGCAGCACGATCCAGAACGGCGGCATGCCGGGCACCAGCGGGATCGCCGCCAGCACCAGCGCGAACACGAGTATGGGCCATCGCTGCGTCATGGCTCAGTCCTTCTCTTCTTCGACGGCGGGCGCGGACAGCGAGCGCACGAACAGGACCGGTATGATCAGCGTGAAGACGATGACCTCCTTGTAGTCGCTGGCATAGAACGACGACATCGCCTCGACGATGCCGACCACGAGCGCGGCGACGGCGGTGACCGGGTAGCTGCCGAGACCGCCGATGATGGCGGCGACGAAGCCCTTGAGGCCGATCAGGAAGCCGCTGTCATAGTAGATCGTGGTCATCGGCACGATCAGCGCGCCGGAGACGGCGCCGATCACCGATGCCAGCAGGAAGGCGGCCTGGCCGGACAGCGTGGTGCGGATGCCGACGAGGCGGGCGCCGAGCCGGTTGACCGCGGTGGCGCGCAGCGCCTTGCCGTACAGCGTGTAGCCGAAGAACAGCCACAGCCCGACGATCAGCGCCAGCGCGATGCCGTAGACGGCAAGGTTCTGGCCGGTGATGCGCATCGGCCCGAGCCCGAAGGCGAGGTCCGAGATCGCCGGGGCGCGCATGCCCTCGGCGCCGAAGAACACGAGGCCAAGCCCCTGCATCGCAAGATGCACGCCGACCGAGGCGATCAGCAGCACCAGCACCGAGGCATGGGCGATCGGTTGAAAGGCGATGCGGTAGAGATAGAGGCCGATCGGGGCGACGATCACCAGCGACAGCAGGAAGTTGACGATGAGGTTGCCGGCGTGGCCGGCCACGAAGGCGGTCAGGCCAAGAATGGCGAGCGGCAGCGCGACATTGACCAGCAGTGAGCGGATGATCTTGCGCAGCCGCAGCGCCCGGCGGGCGGCGATGAGGTCGAAGGCGAAGGCGACGATGCCCATGACGACGGCGAGCCGTGCGGTGCCAGGCATCTTGCCGGCGCACAATGTCGCATAGGTCAGCGCGCCATAGGTGATGAACTCGCCCTGCGGAATCAGGATGATCCGGGTCACGGCAAACACCAGCACCAGGCCGAGGCCCAGCAGCGCATAGATCGCGCCGTTGGTGATGCCGTCCTGAAGCAGGAACAGCAGGATCGTGGTATTCAAGATGGCGTATCCCCCCTGGTGCGGCGCCGGCACCGCCGGCCGCCGCCCGATCAAGGTTGTGAGCGGTTGGTGTCCGCTCTCGCTATTTGATATAACTCATAACAATTATGAGTTATAATCTCAAGCGGCATCGGCCCGCCTCCTTAGAGCACGGTCTGCTGGTGCGGGCATCAGTGCCCGTGCCGCTGCCAACAATACCTTCGGCCGGCCCGCCCCATGGAGCGCCGGCGCATCACGGGCTTTTGACGATGGCTGTTACCAAGGCTGTACGATCTCCGGCGTCCCGGACGCGCACCAAGGTTGCTGCGGCGCCGCAGCCTGGCGCGGTGGCGGCGGCTGATGCCGGGCCGCTGAAGCTCGGCGAGCTCTCCGAACTCTTAGGCTATGTGTTCAAGCGTGCCCAGCTGCGGATCTTCGAGGATTTCATCCGCTGCGTCGAACCGCTGCAGCTGACCCCGGCGCAGTTCTCGGTGCTGGTTCTGCTCGAGCACAACCCCGGTCGCAACCAGACCGAAATCGCCACCACGCTCGGCATCCTCAGGCCGAACTTCGTCGCCATGCTGGACGGGCTGGAAAGCCGCGAGCTGTGCGTCCGCGTGCGTTCGACCCAGGACCGCCGTTCCCACATCGTCATGCTGACGGACAAGGGGCGCGCCGTGCTGGCGCGGGCCAAGCGGCTGGTCGCGACCAAGCACGAGGCGCGGCTCAACGCGCTGCTCGGCGACGACGGCCGCATCGCGATGATGGCGATGCTGGAGAAGCTCACAAAATTCTAGGGCGCGCGGCGCCGGGCGCCGCGCGCTTTGATCAGATCCGATCGACCAGGATGACCCGCACGTCGTTGACGTTGGTCAGCGTCGGGCCGGTGATCAGCAGGTCGCCGGTTGCGGCGAAGAAGCCGGTCGCGTCGTTGTTGGCGAGATAGGCGGCGGGATCGAGCTTCAGTGTGCGCATGGCGTCGAAGGTGCGCTGGTCGATGATGGCGCCCGCGGGATCCGTCGGCGAGCCGGCGCCGCCGTCGGCGCCGTCGGTGTCGGCGGCAAGCGCGGAAATACCCTTGGTGTCGGCAAATGCGGCGGCGAGCGCCAGCGCATATTCCTGGTTGGGGCCGCCGCGGCCGTTGCCGGTCACGGTGACGGTGAGCTCGCCGCCGGACAGGATCGCGAGCTGGCGGCCGTCCGCGCGGGCCTTCAGCGCCATCTGCGCATGCTCGGCGGCGACCACGCGGGCCTCGCCCTCGAGATCGGCGCCGAGGTCGATCACCTCGTAGCCGGCGTCGCGCGCGGCGCGCACCGCCGCATCGATCGACTCGCGGGGGCGGCCGATCAGCTCGAAGCGGGCGCGGGCGAAGGCGGGATCGTCGGGTTTGCAGGTCTCGTTGCGGGGATCGTCCAGCGCCTGGCGCACGGCGTCGTCGACCGGCAGGTTGTAGCGCGCGATGATGGCGCGGGCGTCCGCCAGCGTGGAGCTGTCCGGCACCGTCGGGCCGGAGGCGATCACCGCGGGGTCGTCATGCGGCACGTCGGAGATGCCCAGCGTCACGATGGCCGCGGGATAGGCGGCACGGGCGAGGCGGCCGCCCTTGATCCGCGAGAGGTGCTTGCGCACCGTATTCATCTCGCCGATCGGCGCGCCGGAGCGCAGCAGCGCCTTGTTGACCTGCTGCTTCTGGGCGAATGTGACGTCTTCGGCGGGGGCGATCCAGTTGGCGGAGCCGCCGCCTGAAATCAGCACCAGCACCAGATCGTCGGCCGTGGCCTCGGCGGCGAGCTTCAGCGTGTCGTCGGCGGCCTTCAAGCCGGCCTCGTCGGGCACCGGGTGGCCGGCCTCGACGACGCGGATGCGCCGCGTCGGCACGCGATGGCCGTGGCGGGTGGTGGCGATCCCCGTCAGCCGCTCCGGGGCGAGCCCGAGCCGGTCGAGATAGTGGGCTTCCGCGGCGGCGGCCATGGCGGCAGCCGCCTTGCCGGCGGCGAGGCAGATGATCCGCCCCTTGGGGATGGGTGGCAGGTGCGAAGCGAGAACGCGGTCGGGGTGCGCCGCAGCGACGGCGGAATCGAAAATCGAGCGAAGCAGGGGGCGGTGATCGGTCATGCGTGGCTTGTCTTGTCAGGTGGGGCCATGGAAACGCGAGGGGTCGGCGCGGCGCGCGCCTATCCAGAGGGAGTGGTGATCACGTGCATGGTCGGCGCATTCCTCTGGTCGCGCCGCCTGCGGAGGCGCGGTGGCAACAACATGGAGTCTTTTCCGGATTGAAAACGCCGCGGCGTCTTCCTCTAGGGTCCTTGAGACCTGTTTGTTGCACTTTTCTTGGCGTCGCCCGGAACCCGGTCCTGGCGCAGACGCGACCGATCCATAGCAGGATTTCGGATTTTCCAACAGGGTTTCGGCGTGGAGGCAACGGGGGTCAACCGGGCCCGGAGCGCGGGCAGAAAAAGGCCCCGGCAATGACGGTTGCCGGGGCATCGAAATCATCGCCTGGGCGTGACCGGTCAGCCGCCGGTTTCGCCGCTCATGATCGGGCCGAACAGCTCCCAGCGCTCGCCCTTGAAGCGCTGCAGCTGCACCTGCTCGATCGGCGCGAAGTCGGTCGGGCCGGTGTTGATGGTGATGCCCGGCAGCAGGTTGGTGGTGGCGAAGCCCTTGAGATTGGCGGCCTGCTTCATCACGTTCTCACGCGTGAGGTTGTCGCCGCACTGCTTGAGCACCTGCACCAGCGTCTGGGCGACGTTGTAGCCGACCATCACCGAGGTATCGGCGCGGTTGCCCTCGGGGAAGTCCTTGGCGAGAAACGCGTCGAAGGTCTTCATGCCCGGATCATCCTTCCACTGCGGGTCGAGTGCGTCCTGCAGGTAGGCGACCGAGATGATGTCTTGCGCATTCTCGAAGCCGGCCGGCTTGATCACGCTGCCGATCGAAGCGCTGACGTTGTTGAGGAAGTGCAGCGGCTTCCAGCCGATCTCGCCGACCTTCTTGATGGCCTGGGCCGCGAACTTCGGCGTCGTGATGTTGACGAACACGTCGGCGTTCAGCGACTTCATCTTGACGATGTGCGAGTCGATGGTCGGTTCGGAGACCTCGTAAGGTTCTTCGATCACGATCATCGAGGCGGCCTTGTCGCCAAGACCGTCCTTGAGCCCTTTCAGATAGTCCTTGCCGTAGTCGTCGTTCTGGTAGAGCACCGCGATCTTCGCGTTCGGCTTCTCCTTGAGCAGATACCTGGCGTAAATGCGGGTCTCGGCCTGGTAGCTGGGCTGCCAGCCCATCGTCCAGGGAAACTCTTTCGGATCGTTCCACTTGGTTGCGCCGGTGGCGACGAACAGCTGCGGCACCTTCTTGCTGTTCATGTACTTCTGGATTGCCGAGTTCGACGGCGTGCCCAGCGAGTTGAAGATCAGCAGCACCTCGTCGCTTTCGACCAGCTTGCGCGCCTGCTCGACGGCCTTGGGCGGGCTGTAGGCGTCGTCATAGGAAATGAAATTGATCTTGCGGCCGTTGATGCCGCCCTCGGCATTGATCTTGCGGAAGTAGGCGTCTTCCGTCTTGCCGATCACGCCATAGGCCGAGGCGGGGCCGCTATAGGGCATGATGTTGCCGATCTTGATCTCGGTATCGGTCGCGCCGGGATCGTATTTCTTCTGGGCCAGCACGGTGCCGCTGGTGGCGGTCAGGAAGAGCGTGGCGATCGAAAACATCGCCAGTCGTCGCGGGACGCAGGACATGTTTCAGTTTCTCCCTCAATGATGTGTCGTGTCTGTCGGACGCCTCTGTCGGGCTCCTTGCGCACCATTGAATACCCGTTGCCTTGCGCCTTCAAGAAAAAGCCCCCGGTGACGTGGTCACCGGGGGCCTGACGTTTTGTCGCTGCCGCGACGGATGCTGTTGGCGCGTGATGTAACCTTGGGTTGTCAGCCGCCGATCTCGCCATTGATGATCGGGCCGAACAGCTCCCACTTCTCGCCCTTGAAGCGGTTCATCTGCAACTGCTCGATGGGGAAGAAATCGGTCGGGCTGGTGTTGATCTTGACGCCGGGCAGCAGCGTGTCGGGCGCGAAGTCCTTGAGGTTCGCGGCCTGCTTCATGATGTTCTCGCGGGTGAGCATGTCGCCGGCCTGCTTGAGCACCTGCACGACGGTCTGCGCCTGGCCGTAGCCATAGACCACCGAGGCGTCGGCGCGGTTGGCGTCGGGCGCATATTTGGCGAGGAAGGCGTAGAATTTCTTCATGCCTTCGTCGTTGTCCCACTGCGCGTCGGCGCCGTCCTTGGCGTAGGCGGCGGACAGGATGTCCTGGGCGTTCTCGAAGCCCGCGGGCTTGAGCACGCTGCCGACCGATGCGCCGACATTGCTCTGGAAGTACGTCGGCTTCCAGCCGATCTCGGCGACCTTCTTGATTGCTTGCGCGGCGAATTTCGGCGTGGTGATGCTGATGAAGGTGTCGGCGCCCGACGCCTTCAGCTTGACGACGTGGGAATCGATGGTCGGTTCCGACACCTCGTAGCTTTCCTCGGCGATGATCAGCGATGTCTTGGCGCCGAGCCCGTCCTTGATGCCCTTCAGCAGGTCTTTGCCGAAGTCGTCGTTCTGATACATGATGGCGATCTTGGCGTCGGGCTTGGTCGACAGCAGGTATTTCGCGTAGATGCGGCCCTCGCTCTGGTAGGGCGGCTGCCAGCCCATGGTCCAGGGGAAGTCCTTGGGATCGCCGAACTTGGTGGCGCCGGTGGCGACGAACAGCTGCGGCACCTTCTTGGCGTTCATGTACTTCTGGATCGCCGAGTTCGAGGCCGTTCCGAGCGGGCCGAACACGAACAGCACCTCGTCGCTTTCGACCAGCTTGCGCGCCTGCTCGACGGCTTTCGGCGGACTGTAGCCGTCGTCATAGGTCACGAAGTTGATCTTGCGCCCGTTGATGCCGCCCTGCTCGTTGATCATGTTGAAATAAGCGGCTTCGGTCTTGCCGATCACGCCGTAGGCGGACGCCGGGCCGCTGTAGGGCATGATGTTGCCGATCTTGATCTCAGCATCGGTCGCACCGGTGTCGTACTTCTTCTGGGCGAGTGCGGTGCCGCTGGTCAGCGCCAGGGCCGCGATCGCCGCCGACAGGCCGATGTAGGTGGAACGGGTCGTCATCGTCTCGGGTACTCCGTCAGTTTCCGCTCAGTTTCTTGATGGCGCCTTCCAGGTATTGCGCAACCTGCCGCGCGCCGCGCGGTAGCACGAAGATCACGATGATCAGCAGCACGCCGAACACGGCGCCGGACAGCCCCTTGGAGACGCTCTCGGCGATGTTGGGCACGAACACGATGAAGGCTGCTCCGGCCAGCGAGCCCGGCAGCCAGCCGACACCGCCGACCACCATGCCGAGGAAGATCGCGATCGCGAGCTGGATGTTGTAACCGTCCGGCGCCACGAACTGCACCACGATGGCGCCGAGCGCGCCGGCGACGCCGGTGAACGCGGCGCTGATGCCGAACGCCAGCGTCTTGTACAGCGAGAGATTGACGCCGAGTGCGGACGCGGCGATCTGGTTGTCGCGGATCGCCATCATGGCGCGGCCGGTGCGCGAGTGCAGCAGGTTGACGGAGGCCACGTAGATCACGAGGCCGACCGCCAGCGTGAAGTAGTACAGCCACATGTCCTGCGACATCGGCAAGCCGAACGGCGCGTCGGGCTTGTTGATGACGAGGCCCTGCACGCCGCCGGTCCAGTGCTCGAACACGCCGAGCTTGAGCAGTTGCGGCGTCGCGGTCGCCAGCGCGAAGGTCGCGAGCGCCAGATATACGCCGGACAGCCGCAGCGCCGGCAATCCGAACAGGAAGCCGAAGGCGAAGCACACCACGGCCGCGACCGGCAGGGTCAGGACGTAGTTGACGTTGGCGGAGTCCATCAGGACCGCGGCGGTGTAGGCGCCGAGCGCATAGAACGCGCTCTGCCCCAGCGAAAACTGGCCGCTGCCGCCGGTCAGGATGTTGAGCGCCATGATGGCGATCGCATAGACCAGCAGCATGGTGAACTGGAAGATGACGAAGTTCTTCACGAACAGCGGCGCCACCAGCATCACGACCAGCATGATCAGCGAGCCAGCGCGGCTCACCGTCATCGTCTTCTTGGCGGGGGCGCTGACAGCGGCGGTCGGCACGACGGTTTCCTGAGCTGCGGTCATGATCAAACTCGCTGGACGACGGAGCGGCCGAACAGGCCGTTGGGTTTCACGACAAGCACGGTGATGATCAACGCGAGCGCGATCGGCAGCTTGAGCTCATTGCCGACGCCCGGGATATAGGTGCCGACCAGGTTCTCGAAGATGCCGACCAGGAAGCCGCCGATCACCGCGCCGAACGGGCTGGTGAGGCCACCGAGCACCGCCGAGGCGAAGCCGTACAGCAGCACGCCGCCCATCATGTTGGGCTCGAGGAACACGATCGGGGCGATCAGCATGCCGGCGATCGAGCCGATCGCTGCCGCCATGCCCCAGCCGAGCGCGATCATCCAGCCGACATTGACGCCGACGAGGCGGGCCGATTCCGGCACCGAAGCCGCCGCCCGCATCGCAAGGCCAATGCGGGTGTAGCGGAAGAAGACATAGAGCAGCGTCAGCAGCAGCGCCGTGATGCCGATCATCCCGGCCTGGTGCGTCGAGATCAGCTGGCTGCCGAGGAACGGCTTGGAGCCGAACGGCGAGGGAAACTGCTTGATGGTGAAGTCCCAGGTCAGGCCGGCGACGCTGTTGAGAATGGCGAACAGCGCGATGAACCCGGCGACATGGGTCAGGATCGGGGCATTGGCGAGCGGCTTGAACAGCGCCCGCTCGATGACGATGCCGCCGGCGAACGAAATCGCCAGCGTCAGCAGGAAGGCGATCCAGTACGGTATGCCCCACTGCATCAGCTGCCAGGCGATGAAGGTCGAGAACATCGCCATTTCGCCCTGGGCGAAGTTCAGATGATCGATCGCCTGGTAGATCATCACCACGGCGAGCGCCATGCAGGCATAGATCGCACCGGTGGCGATACCAGCCAGCACCTGGTTGGTGAACAGCTCCATGGCCGGCCTCCTCAGTAGCCCAGATAGGATTTGCGAATGTCTTCGTTGTCGGCGATCTGCCTGGCGTCGCCTGACATCACGATCCGGCCGGTCTCGATCACATAGGCGTGGCTGGCGATCTCGAGCGCGAGCTGCGCGTTCTGCTCGACCACCAGGATCGTCACCTTCTGCTCGCGATTGATGCGCCCGAGAATGCCGAACAGGTCGCGGACCACCAGCGGCGCGAGGCCGAACGACGGCTCGTCGAGCAGCATCAGGCGCGGCCGCAGCATCAGCGCGCGGGCGACCGCCAGCATCTGCTGCTCGCCGCCGGACAGCGTGCCGGCCTGCTGGTCGCGCCGCTCCCTGAGCTTGGGGAAGTAGCCGTACATCCGCTCGATGTCGTCGGCGATCACCTTGGTGTCGCCGCGGGTGATGGCGCCGAGCTGCAGGTTCTCCGCCACCGTCATCCGGGTGAAGGTGCCGCGGCCCTGCGGCACATGGGCGATGCCGAGCTTGACGATGCTTTCGGTCGAGCGCCCGGCGAGCGGCTTGCCGTCGAAGCGGATGGTGCCGGTCGAGCGGATCATGTTGCAGATCGAGCGCAGCGTGGTGGTCTTGCCGGCGCCGTTGGCGCCGAGCAGGGTGGTCACGCTGCCTTCGTTGAGGCTGAGCTGCACGCCGTGCAGCGCCTGCACCTGGCCGTAGTAGGCCCGCAGGTCCTGGATCTCCAGCATCGTGCTCATGAGTCCTTGCTCCCCAGATACGCCTTGATCACATCCGGGTCGGACTGCACGGCAGCCGGGGTGCCTTCCGCGAGCTTCTTGCCGAAGTTGAGAGCGACCACGTGGTCGGCGATGGACATCACGAGGCCCATGTGGTGCTCGACCAGCAGCACCGAGACGCCGCGCTGGTCGCGGATGCGGCGGATCAGGTCGCCGAGCGCATAGACCTCCTCGTGGTTGAGGCCGCCGGCGGGTTCGTCGAGCAGCAGGATCTTCGGCTCGGCGGCCAGCGCCCGGCCGAGCTCGACCCGCTTCTGGGTGCCGAACGGCAGGCCGGCGACGACCTTGTCCCCGACGTCGGTGAGGTCGAGATACTCGGCGATATCACGCACCCGCTGGTCGAGTGCCTTCTCCTCCCGCCGCGCCCAGGGCAGCTTCAGCATGTCGCTGACCGCATCGCTGCGGGTGCGCGAATGGGCGCCGACACGGATGTTGTCGAGCACAGAGAGGTTGTGGAACAGCGCGACGTTCTGGAATGTGCGGCCGATGCCGATGTCCGGAATCCGGTGCGGCTGCTGGTCGAGGATGCTGCGGCCTTCCATCAGGATGTCGCCGCGGCTCGGCTGGTACAGCCGGCTCAGACAATTGAACAGCGTGGTCTTGCCGGCGCCGTTCGGTCCGATCAGGCCGAGAATATGGCCCTGACGCATATCGAACGACACGCCGTTCAGCGCGACGATGCCTCCGAAGGTGACGCTGACGTCACGGACGGAGAGCAGGGGCGACGGCCCCTGCGACGAAGCAGCCAGCGTCATGCCGGAAGGCTCTCGCCCGCCGGCGCCGCAGCACGGAATATGTGATGGTGAACGCGACCGCTAGTCGATCCCCTCGACCTCTCGAGCAATTTTCCCTCCTGGTTTCGATTTCTTGTTGTTGTGATTGCTTGTCGTCGTGGCCGGCAGCCCGATCAACGGGCGTCCGGTCATCGCTTTTTCGATATTCTGAACCATCGCGACGAGGCGAGGGCCGATATCGTTGATCAGACGGTCTTCCGAAAACTTGAACGCCGGCGCGCCGCAATTGAAGGCGTACGGGCCGGTGCCGTCGTTCAGCCGCAGCGCAACGCCGGCGGCGTGAATGTCCGCGTGCCACTCGCCGGCCGAGATCGCGAAACCGTATTTGGCGATCATTTCGCCTGCGCGCTCGATGCCCTCCTTGACCTTCGGCCAGCGATTGCCGACGCTCTCCCGGATTTCCTGTATTAAGGCAGTCCGTTCGTCGTCAGGCAACGCCAACAAATAGGCACGTCCCATGGCGGTGGTCGCAATTGGCACCCTGGAGCCGACGTCGAGCAGCACGCCGACCGTGAGATCGCTGCGGCTCTGGCCGAAGTAGATCATGCTGAGGCGGTCGCGGGCGCCGATCGCCACCGCGCCGCCGGTTTCCCGCATCAATTTGTCACGGAACGGATCGGACACGTGGCGGATGCCGAGATTGGCGAGCGCCGAATAGCCGAGTGCCATGGCCGCCGGGGTCAGCTGGTATTTTTCGAACCGCGGAACCTGGGTGAGATAGCCGAGCTTTGTCAGGGTGTAGGTCAGGCGGGAGACCGTCGGCTTCGGCAGGTTGGTGCGCGCGGCAATTTCCTGGTTGCCAAGCAGGCCGTCATTGGGGCGAAATGCGCGCAACACGTCGAGCCCACGCGATAGCGCGACGACAAAGTTGCGATCGGTCGCGCTCTTTTTCGCAGGTCTCTTCATCAAACTTGCCGCACCGCCCTCGTTGACAACGGACGCTCTTCAAAATAACCCTCCGTGTCAAGGTGTGAAATTCAATTCCGCAGTGCGAAATTGTGATAAATCGCCGCAGGAACTGAGGAATTCGTACCCAGAGCTTAACAGGTTAAGAAAAGCATCGCCCGAGGAGAGCAGCGTGAGTGAAGTGGTGAAGGTGGAACGTCACGATGTGGTTGCCATTGTCACGGTCGACAGCCCCCCGGTGAACGCGCTCAGCGCGGCGGTGCGCGGAGGCATCAGCGAGGCCATCAAGAGCCTCGGCAGCGATCCGCAGGTGCAGGCCATCGTGCTGACCTGCGCCGGCCGCACCTTCATCGCCGGCGCCGACATCACCGAGTTCGGCAAGCCGCCGAAGCCGCCGGGCCTTGGCGAAGTGATTTCGGACATCGAGAACTGTCCCAAGCCGGTGATCGCGGCGATCCACGGCACCGCGCTCGGCGGCGGACTCGAGGTGGCGCTGGGCTGTCATTTCCGCGTTGCAACAAAGGACGCCAGGCTCGGCCTGCCGGAAGTCAAGCTCGGCCTGCTGCCGGGGGCCGGCGGCACCCAGCGGCTGCCGCGTGCGGTCGGGCCGGAACTCGGCGTCAAGATGGTCGTCAGCGGTGATCCGATCGGCGCTGCCGAGGCGCTGAAGAGCGGCCTCATCGAGGAGATCGTCGAAGGGCCGGCGTCGGGCGGCGAGGCGTTCGCGCGCAAGGTGCTGGCGGAGAAGCGGCCGCTGCGCAAGCTGCGCGACGACGACAGCAAGCTCGCGGCGGCGAAGGCCGATCGCTCGATCTTCACCAACGCGGCCGCCGCCGCCAACAAGCGCAACCGCGGCCTCGATGCGCCGCTCGCCTGCGCCGAGGCGGTGAGCTGGGTGTTCGATGTGCCGTTCGACGAGGCGCTCAAGCGCGAGCGCGAGAGCTTCCTGAAGCTGGTCGCGGGCGATCAGTCCAAGGCGCAGCGCCATGCCTTCTTCGCCGAGCGCGAGGCGGCCAAGATCGATGGCGTGCCGGACGGCACCAAGCCGCGCAAGGTCGAGCGCGTCGCCATCATCGGCGCCGGCACCATGGGCGGCGGCATCGCGATGTCGTTCGCGAACGCCGGTATTCCGGTGACCCTGATCGAGACCGGCGAGGAGCAGCTCAAGCGCGGCCTTGGCATCATGCAGAAGAACTATGAGGCGACCGCGGCGCGCGGCGGCATCCCGGCGGATGCACCGGCCAAGCGCATGGCACTGATCAACGGCGTCGTCGGCCTCGAGAACGTCAGGGATGCCGACCTCGTGATCGAGGCGGTGTTCGAGACCATGGCGGTCAAGAAGGAGGTGTTCGGCAAGCTCGAGCAGTTCGCCAAGCCCGGCGCCGTGCTCGCCAGCAACACCTCCTATCTCAACATCAACGAAATCGCGGCGGCGACGAACCGTGCGTCCGACATCCTCGGCATGCACTTCTTCAGCCCGGCCAACGTCATGAAGCTGTGCGAGATCGTGCGCGCCGAGAAGACCGCGCCGGATGCGTTGGCGACCGCAGTGTCGATCGCCAAACGCATCGCCAAGGTGCCGGCCGTGGTCGGCGTCTGCGACGGCTTCGTCGGTAACCGCATGCTGGCGGCCCGCAGCAAGCAGTCGGAAAAGCTGCTGTTCGAAGGCGCGTTGCCGCAGCAGGTCGACGCGGTTGTCACCAAGTTCGGCCTGCCGATGGGTCCGTTCGCCATGGGCGACCTCGCAGGCCTCGACATCGGCTGGCGCTCGCGCAAGGACCGCGGCATCAAATCGGAGATCGCGGACGCGCTGTGCGAGGCCGGCCGCTTCGGCCAGAAGACCGGCAAGGGCTATTACAAGTATGAAGCCGGCTCGCGCGCGCCGCTGCCCGATCCCGAGGTCGAGACGCTGATCGAGGAGACCTGTGCGCGGCTCGGCCTCAAGCGCCGCGAGGTCAGCGACGAGGAGATCCTCGAGCGCATGACCTACCCGATGATCAACGAGGGCGCGCGCATCCTCGAGGAGAAGATCGCGGCGCGTCCCAGCGATATCGACGTGATCTGGCTGTATGGCTACGGCTGGCCGGTCTATCGCGGCGGTCCGATGTTCTACGCCGACCAGGTTGGCCTCAAGCACATCGCCGAGCGGCTGTCGTTCTACGCCAAGCAGACCAACGATCCGTCGCTCGAGCCGGCGCCGCTCCTGAAGCGGCTTGCGGAACAGGGCGAGACGTTCGCGTCCTACGCCAAGGGGGCTGCCAAGGCAGCCTGATCGCGATGTCCTATCCGGGTGAGACGTACTACCCCGAAGGGGTGCGCTGGAGCACGCCGATACCATTCGGCACGCTTCCAGGTCTGCTGGGGCAGGCGGTGGCCGACTATGGGCCACGGCCGGCCCTGGAGTTTCGCGGTCGGCCGATCAGCTTCACCGAGCTCGGTGGGATGGTCGATGCCGCCGCGAGCGCCTTCCTGCGTGCCGGTTACGGCAAGGGAACATCGATCGCGCTGTTCCTCGGCAACACGCCGGACCATCCCGTCAACTTCTTCGGCGGCCTGAAGGCCGGCGCCCGCATCGTGCACCTGAGCCCGCTCGACGGCGAGCGGGCGCTGTCGCACAAGCTCAGCGACAGCGGCGCGCGGGTGCTGGTCACCAGCAACCTCGCGGCGCTGCTGCCGATGGCGCTCAAATTTCTCGACAAGGGGCTGATCGATCGCCTGATCATCTGCGAGGATGAGCACTGGGGCGAGGTTCCGATCCCGAAGGCGCCCTATCCGCAACAGCCGGCGATCGTCACCTTCCGCGACTTCGTCAAGGGCGCGGAGCCGCCGGCGCAATGGCCGACGGTCGTTCCGGACGACGTGGCGCTGCTGCAGTACACCGGCGGCACCACCGGGCTGCCGAAGGGCGCGATGCTGACCCATCGCAATCTCACCTCGGCGGTGGGCATCTACGACGTCTGGGGCGCTTCCGCCCGCGCGGAGCGGGGCGACGCTGTCGATCGCGTGATCTGCGTGCTGCCGCTGTTCCACATCTACGCGCTGACGGTGATCCTGCTGCGCAACCTCAAGAACGGCAATCTCATCTCGCTGCACCAGCGCTTCGACGTCGAAGCGGTGATGCGGGACATCGAGGTCAATCGCGCCACCGCATTCCCCGGCGTTCCGACCATGTGGATCGCGATCGCCAACCTGCCCGATCTCGACCGGCGCGATCTGTCGTCGCTGACGAGCTGCGGCTCCGGCGGCGCTCCGCTGCCGGTGGAGGTGGCGAAGGTGTTCGAACGCAAGACCGGGATGAAGCTGCGCAGCGGCTGGGGCATGACCGAGACCTGCTCGCCGGGAACGGGCCATCCGTCGAACGGCCCGGACAGGCCGGGCTCGATCGGGCTGATGCTGCCGGGCATCGAGATCGACATCGTCGCGCTCGGCGAGCCGACCCGCGTCCTGCCGGTCGGCGAGACCGGCGAGATCCGCATTCGCGGGCCGAACGTCACCAAGGGCTACTGGAATCGTGAGCAGGAGACCGCGGAGGTTTTCGTCGGCGACCGTTTCCTCACCGGCGACATCGGCTACATGGACGCGGACGGCTATTTCTATCTCGTCGACCGCAAGAAGGACATGATCATCTCCGGCGGGTTCAACGTCTACCCGCAGATGATCGAGCAGGCGATCTACGAGCATCCTGCCGTGCACGAGGTGATCGTGCTCGGCGTGTCGGACGAGTATCGCGGCGAGGCTGCCAAGGCTTTCATCACGCTGAAGCCGGGCGCCGCGCCGTTTACGCTCGACGAGCTGCGGACCTTCCTGACCGGCAAGATTGGCAAGCACGAACTGCCGGCCGCACTCGAATTCCGCGACCAGCTGCCGCGCACCACGGTCGGCAAGCTGTCGCGCCATGAACTACGTTCTCAGCAATCATCGTCTTCTTCCCCCCAGACCGCAGCAACAAGGTAACTCCCATGACCGATGCAGTGATCGTCTCCACCGCCCGCACGCCGATCGGCAAGGCCTATCGCGGCGCCCTCAACAACACCGAAGGCGCGACCCTGCTCGGTCATGCCATCGGTGAAGCCGTGGCGCGGGCCAAGGTCGATCCCGCCGAGATCGAGGACGTGGTGATGGGCGCCGCCATGCAGCAGGGCGCCACCGGCGGCAACATCGCGCGCAAGGCGCTGATCCGCGCCGGCCTGCCGGTGACCGCCGGCGGCACCACCATCGACCGCCAGTGCGCGTCGGGCCTGCAGGCGATCGCGCTGGCCGCGCGCTCGGTGATCTTCGACGGCGTCGAGATCGCGGTCGGCGGCGGCGGCGAGTCGATCAGCCTGGTGCAGAACGACCACGCCAACAAGTTTCATGCGGTCGATCCGGAGCTGATGAAGATCAAGCCGGACGTCTACATGGCGATGCTCGACACCGCCGAGGTGGTGGCCAAGCGCTACAACATCTCGCGTGAGAAGCAGGACGAGTATTCGCTGGAGAGCCAACGTCGCACCGCAGCAGCCCAGCAGGGCGGCAAGTTCAGCGACGAGATCGCCCCGATCAAGACCTCCATGGCGGTGGCCGACAAGGCGACCGGCGCGGTGTCGTTCAAGGACATCACGCTGTCGCAGGACGAGGGCCCGCGGCCGGAGACCACGGCGGAAGGCCTCGCCAGCCTCAAGGCCGTGCGCGGCGACGGCTTCACCATCACCGCCGGCAACGCCAGCCAGCTGTCCGACGGCGCCAGCGCCACCGTGATCATGAGCGACAAGGAAGCGGCGAAGCGCGGCCTCAAGCCGCTCGGCATCTTCCGCGGCTTCGTCTCCGCCGGCTGCGAGCCGGACGAGATGGGCATCGGTCCGGTGTTCGCGATCCCGCGCCTGCTCAAGCGCCATGGCCTCAAGATCGACGACATCGACCTCTGGGAGCTCAACGAAGCGTTCGCCGTGCAGGTGCTCTATTGCCGTGACAAGCTCGGCATCGATCCCGAGAAGCTCAACGTCAACGGCGGCTCGATCGCGGTCGGTCATCCCTATGGCATGACCGGCGCGCGCCTCACCGGCCACCTGCTGATCGAGGGCCGTCGCCGCAAGGCCAAGTACGGCGTCGTCACCATGTGCGTCGGCGGCGGCATGGGCGCGGCCGGCCTGTTCGAGATCGTGCAGTAATCGCAACCTCCGGCGCGCGGCCTTTGGTCGCCGCGTCGCCGGTCAATCCGATCCAAGAAATTTTCGAGGGAGACTCCGATGGATCTCAGTTTCAGCAAGGACGAGCTGGCGTTCCGCGACGAAGTCCGCGCCTTCTTCAAGGAGAGCGTGCCGCCGGCGGTGCGCCAGAAGCTGCTGGAAGGCCGTCACACCAGCAAGGAAGACCTGGTCAACTGGCAGCGCATCCTGAACAAGAAGGGCTGGGCCGTGCCACATTGGCCCAAGCAGTACGGCGGCACCGGCTGGACACCGGTCCAGCAGTACATCTTCCTCGAGGAGCTGCAGGCCGCGCCCGCGCCGCCGCCGCTGCCGTTCGGCGTCAACATGGTCGGTCCGGTGATCTACACCTTCGGCAACGAGGAGCAGAAGAAATATTACCTGCCGCGCATCGCCAACCTCGACGACTGGTGGTGCCAGGGCTTCTCCGAGCCGGGCTCGGGATCGGACCTCGCGTCGCTGAAGACCACGGCGAAGCGCAAGGGTGACGTCTACATCGTCAACGGCCAGAAGACCTGGACCACGCTGGCGCAGCACGCCGACTGGATCTTCTGCCTGTGCCGTACCGACCCGGCGGCGAAGAAGCAGACCGGCATCTCCTTCATCCTGATCGACATGAAGTCGCGCGGCATCACCGTGCGGCCGATCCAGACCATCGACGGCGGCCACGAGGTCAACGAGGTGTTCCTCGACGACGTCGAGGTGCCGGTGACCAACCTGGTCGGTGAAGAGAACAAGGGCTGGGACTATGCCAAGTTCCTGCTCGGCAACGAGCGCACCAACATCGCCCGCGTCGGCATGTCGAAGGAGCGCATCCGTCGCATCAAGGATCTCGCCTCCAAGGTCATGGCCGGCGACAAGCCGCTGATCGAGGACGCGCGCTTCCGCGAGAGGCTGGCCGCGACGGAGATCGAGCTCAAGGCGCTGGAGCTGACGCAGATGCGCGTCGTCGCCAACGAGAGCAAGAACGGCCGCGGCAAGCCGGACCCGGCATCCTCGATCCTCAAGATCAAGGGCTCGGAGATCCAGCAGACCATCACCGAGCTGATGATGGACGTGATCGGTCCGTTCGCCGCGCCCTACGCGCCGGACGACGAGGCCGGCCGCAACGAGTTCGCCGACTGGACCACCCAGATCGCACCCGGCTACTTCAACTACCGCAAGGTGTCGATCTACGGCGGCTCCAACGAAATTCAGCGCAACATCATCGCCAAGGCCGTGCTCGGTCTGTGACCGGAGCGCATGGGTTCCGCGATCTCTGATTTGAGGATTGGTTCATGGATTTTGATCTCTCCGAAGAGCAGCGCCTGCTCAAGGACAGCGTCGACGGGCTGCTGAGCAGCTCCTACGACTTCGAGCAGCGCAAGAAATACGCCACCGAGAAGGGCGGCTGGAGCCGCGCGTTGTGGGGCAAGCTCGCCGAACAGGGCCTGCTCGGCCTGCCGTTCAGCGAGGAGGACGGCGGTTTCGGCGCTGGTCCCGTCGAGACCATGATCGTCATGGAAGCGCTCGGCAAGGCGCTGGTGCTCGAGCCGTATCTGGCGACCGTGGTGCTGGGCGGCGGCTTCCTGCGCCATGGCGGCTCGGCGGCGCAGAAGGCGGCCTATCTGCCGTCGATCATCGATGGCTCGAAGACGCTGGCGTTCGCCCAGCTCGAGCAGAACTCGCGCTATGACCTCGGCGACGTCACCACGACGGCGAAGAAGAACGGCGCGGGCTATGTCATCGACGGCGAGAAGTTCGTGGTGATCCACGGCGACACCGCCGATACCCTGATCGTGTCCGCCCGCACCAAGGGCGGCCGGCACGACCGCACCGGCATCGGCCTGTTCCTGGTGCCGGCGAAGGCCAAGGGCGTCAGCATCAAGGGCTATCCCACCCAGGACGGCCTGCGCGCCGCCGACATCACCTTCTCCGGCGTCGAGGTCGGCGCCGATGCGGTGATCGGCGATGCGGAGAACGCCCTGCCGCTGATCGAGCGGGTGGTGGACGAGGCCCGCATCGCGCTGTGCGCCGAGGCGGTCGGGGCGATGGAGGAATCGCTCAAGACCACCGTCGAGTACATCAAGACCCGCAATCAGTTCGGGGTCGCGATCGGCACCTTCCAGTCGCTGCAGCATCGGGCGTCCGACATGTTCGTGGCGCTGGAGCAGGCCCGCAGCATGTCGTACTTCGCGACCATGGCGGGCACTTTCACCGATCCGAAGGAGCGCGCGACCGCGGTCGCCGGCGCCAAGGTGCAGATCGGCCGCTCAGCGCGCTTCGTCGGCCAGCAGTCGATCCAGCTCCATGGCGGCGTCGGCATGACCATGGAGTTCAAGATCGGCCACTACTTCAAGCGGCTGACCATGATCGAAAGCCTGTTCGGCGACGCCGACTACCACCTGCGCCGCGTCAGCGACCAGGGCGGCCTGGTCAGCGACTGACGGCGCGCTTGCGCCTTGCGGCGGGGCGTTTCGCCCCGTCGTTCCATTTTGGGGGGATGCCATGCAGGGAACACCTTTCGATCTCACCGGCAAGGTCGCCATCATCACCGGCTCGAGCCGTGGCATCGGCCGCGCCTCCGCCGAGCTGCTGGCCCAGATGGGCGCCAAGGTGGTGATCTCGAGCCGCAAGGCCGAGGCCTGCGCGGCCGTCGCGGAGGGCATCGTCAAGGCTGGCGGCGACGCCCACGTCATTCCCTGCAACATCAGCCGGCGCGACGAAGTCGCGGCGCTGGTCAGCGGCACCATTGCGCACTATGGCCGGCTCGACGTCCTCGTCTGCAATGCCGCGGTGAATCCGTATTACGGCCCGCTGCTCGACATCACCGACGAGGCGTTCGACAAGATCATGGGCGCCAACGTCAAGAGCAACATCTGGCTCTGCGGCCTTGCCGTCCCGCATATGGCCGCCCACGGCGGCGGCTCCGTGGTCATCATCTCCAGCATCGGCGGCCTGCGCGGCTCGACCGTGATCGGCGCCTACGGCATCTCCAAGGCGGCGGATTTCGCGCTCTGCCGCAGCCTCGCCGGCGAATGGGGCCCGCAGAACGTACGGGTGAACTGCATCGCGCCGGGCCTCGTGAAGACCGATTTTGCCCGCGCGCTGTGGGAGAACGAAGACGTGCTGAAGCGGCGCACCGCGACCACGCCGCTGCGCCGGATCGGCGAGCCGCACGAGATCGCCGGCGCGGTGGCGTATCTGGCGTCGGATGCCTCCACCTTCATGACCGGACAGACCATCGTGATCGATGGCGGCGTGACCACCGCGTCGGTCTAGTTCCGGCCTTTCCGCCCTGCCCCGCCCCCCATGCGGGGCCCTTGTTTTGTCCGCGCCGCCTTGACGGCGGCGGCGACAATCGCTTTGTTTGCGTTCCAAGCCCGAAGCGAAAGCCAAACGCGGGCGAACCACGGGCAAGCGAGGGGAAACGTCATGGCCTCCCATATTCTGGCGATCGATCAGGGCACGACCTCGTCGCGCGCCATCGTCTTTCGCGCCGACATTTCCATCGCCGCCCAGGCCCAGCAGGAGTTTCCCCAGCATTTTCCCGCCTCGGGCTGGGTGGAGCACGAGCCCGAGGACATCTGGGCCTCGACGCTCGCCACCTGCCGCGAGGCGTTGCTCAAGGCCGACCTGCTGGCGTCCGACATCGCCGCCATCGGCATCACCAACCAGCGCGAGACCACGGTGGTGTGGGACCGCGCCACCGGGCAGGCGGTGCACCGCGCCATCGTCTGGCAGGACCGCCGCACCGCGGACATCTGCGCCCGCCTGAAGGCGGAGGGCCATGAGCCGACGGTCATGGAGAAGACCGGGCTGATCGTCGACCCCTATTTCTCCGGCACCAAGGTGGCCTGGATTCTCGATCACATCCCCGGCGCGCGCGCCCGGGCCGAGCGCGGCGAGCTGCTGTTCGGCACCGTCGACTGCTACCTGCTGTGGCGGCTCACGGGCGGCCGGGTGCATGCCACCGACGCCACCAACGCCTCGCGCACGCTGATGTTCAATATCCATACCGGCGCGTGGGATGACGACCTGCTCAGGATCCTACGGGTGCCGTCCTCGATGCTGCCGGAAGTGAAGGATTCGTCGGCGGTGTTCGGCGAAACCACGCCGGACCTGTTCGACGGCGTGATCGCCATCCGCGGCATCGCCGGCGACCAGCAGGCCGCCACCATCGGCCAGGCCTGCTTCACCCCGGGCATGATGAAGTCGACCTACGGCACCGGCTGCTTCGCCCTGCTCAACACCGGCTCCACGCCGGTCGTTTCGAAGAACAAGCTGCTGACCACGGTCGCCTATCAGCTCAACGGCCAGCGCACCTATGCGCTCGAGGGCTCGATCTTCGTCGCGGGATCGTCGGTGCAGTGGCTACGCGACGGCCTGCGCATCATCAAGAACGCGGCGGAGACCGGCCCGCTCGCGGATCAGTCGGATCCGATGCAGTCGGTGTATCTGGTGCCGGCCTTCGTCGGTCTCGGCGCGCCCTACTGGAATCCGCGGGTGCGCGGCGGCCTGTTCGGCCTCACCCGCAACACCGGCCCGGCCGAGCTCGCCCATGCTGCGCTCGAGAGCGTCTGCTACCAGACCTACGACCTGTGGGCTGCCATGCGCGCCGACTGGCCCGAGGCCACCGAGGCCAACACCGTGCTGCGCGTCGATGGCGGCATGACCGCGTCGGACTGGACCATGCAGCGGCTCGCCGATCTGCTCAACGCCCCCGTCGACCGTCCGATGATTCAGGAGACCACGGCCCTCGGCGCCGCCTATCTCGCGGGTCTTGGCGCCGGCGTCTATCCCGAGCCGGCGCGCTTCGCCGACAACTGGCGGCTCGAGCACCGCTTCAACCCCAACATGAGCGAGGCGACACGGGAGCGCAAGCTGAAGGGGTGGGGCCGCGCGGTGAAGGGCCTGCTCGCCAGCGATCCGGGCGAGGACGAGCCGGCTTGAGCGCCGTGCTCGCGGACGACTATCACGACCTTCCGGCCGGCAAGATCGCCGCGGTGGTGACGCATCTCGAGATGGTCACTCCGCCGTCGCCTCGCCATGGGCCGGAGGGCGGTTGGACGCTGCGGCGGGTGGTGTCGCCGGATATCGCCTGGTTCCGGGGGCTCTATCGCCGGATCGGTGAGAACTGGCTGTGGTACTCCCGCCTGATCATGGCGGACGCCGACCTTGCGGCCATCCTGCAGTCGCCGCAGGTCGAGGTCTATGCGCTCGAAAGCGATGGCGAAGATCAGGGGCTGCTCGAACTCGACTTCCGCACGCCCGGGGATTGCGAGCTGGCGTTCTTCGGAGTGACCGAGCCGCTGATTGGCGGCGGCGCCGGGCGCTGGCTGATGAACCAGGCGCTGGCGCGGGCCTGGTCGGCGCCGGTCTCGCGCGTCTGGGTCCACACCTGCACCTTCGATCATCCCGCGGCGCTGGCGTTCTACCAGCGCTCGGGCTTCAAGGCATTTCGCCGCCAGATCGAGATCGTGGATGATCCGCGGCTTGCCGGCGTCCTGCCGCGTTCCGCCGCGCCGCATGTGCCGCCGATCGGGTAGCAGCTTACGCTGCCGCGGCGCAGAGCAGGCATGCCCATCGAATCGACTTGTCAGGTGAGCACGCTCTGGCATGCTGGCGCCCCCTCGTGAAACGGAGGCGCGCCCGTGATCCTGATCGGTCAGTACGATTCCCCGTTCGTGCGCCGCGTGGCGATTGCCCTGCGTCTGTACGACATCGCTTTCGAGCACCGGCCGTGGTCGACGTTCGGCGACGCCGATGAGATCGCGCCGTTCAACCCGTTGCGCCGGGTGCCGACGCTGGTGCTCGACGACGGCGAGGTGCTGATCGAGAGCGCAGCGATCCTCGACTATCTCGACGAGCAGGCCGGCCCGGAGCGGGCGATGCTGCCGGCGCGTGGCGTGCCGCGACGGCAGGCGCTCAAGGTCTGTGCGCTCGCGACGGGGCTCGGCGACAAGGCTGTTGCCCTTGTCTACGAGCGGGTGCTGCACAAGGAGCGCTCGGATCTCTGGCTGAGGCGCTGCCGCACCCAGATCGCGGCGGTGCTCGACGTGCTGGACAAGGATCGCGCTGGTCGCAACTCGCCGTGGTGGTTCGGCGCGCGGATCGGCCATGCCGACATCGCGGTCGGCTGCGTGCTGCGCTTCACCCGCGAGGCGCATCCCGGCGTCTTCGATGCGGCGCGCTGGCTGGCGCTCGCCGCCCACAGCACAGCGTGCGAAGCGCTGCCTTCGTTCCAGGAGATCGTGCAGCCGTTCCTGCCACCGGGGGATTGACGGGATGATGTTGCGAAAATGGCCGGGCTGAGCCCGGCCATTCTGCTTTTCGGGGTCGGCGGCCGGACTTAAGCCCGCGCCGTCTTCTTGCGATACTGCAGGTGGTAGGCGCAGGCGCATCCCGGTGGGTGTGACTGTACGTCGTCGGCGCCCTGTGCGGCGGCACCGTTGGCCGGTTCCGGATTGGAATTCGCCGTAGGGATGTAATTCAGCACCGGCGCGAGCCAGCGCTCGGTCTCCGCCACGGTCCAGCCCTTGCGGCCGGCATAGTCCTCGACCTGGTCGCGCTCGATCTTGCCGACGCCGAAATAGAAGCTGTCGGGGTGGCTGAAATAGAGGCCGGACACCGACGAGCCCGGCCACATCGCGAAGCTCTCGGTCAGTTTGACGCCGGCGGTGCGCTCGGCGTCGAGCAGGCGGAACAGCGTCGCCTTCTCGGTATGATCGGGCTGCGCCGGGTAGCCGGGCGCGGGCCGGATGCCGGCATACTGCTCGAGGATCAGCTCGTTGTTGCCGAGCCTCTCGTCGGGCGCGTAGCCCCAGAACTCCTTGCGCACGCGCTGATGCATGCGCTCGGCGAACGCTTCCGCAAGCCGGTCGGCCAGCGCCTTCACCAGGATCGACGAATAGTCGTCGTTGGCGCGCTTGAAGCGGTCGGCGATGGCGTCTTCGCCAAGGCCCGCGGTGACCACGAACGAGCCGACGTAGTCGGCGACGCCGCTGTCGCGCGGAGCGATGAAGTCCGACAGCGCGACGTTGAAGCGGCCTTCGCGCTTCTCGAGCTGCTGGCGCAGCGTGTGATAGGTCGCGATCGGCGTGGTGCGCGCTTCGTCGGCATAGACCTGGATATCGTCGCCGACCGCATTGGCCGGCCAGAAGCCGATGGTGGCGGAGGCCTTGAACCACTTCTCGTCGACGATCTGCTTCAGCATGCGCTGGGCATCGTCGTAGAGCGAGCGCGCCACCGGGCCGACCTTGGAATCGTCGAGGATCGCCGGGAAGCGGCCGGTCAGCTCCCAGGTCTGGAAAAACGGCGTCCAGTCGATGTACTCGACCAGTTCGCCGAGTGAATAGTCGGTGAAGCTGCGGGTGCCGATGAAGGACGGCTTCTTCGGCGACACCTGCGACCAGTCGATCTTCATGCCGTTGTCGCGGGCCTGCCTGAGCGACAGGCGCTTCTTGTCGGCCTGCGCCCTGGCATGGGCCGTGGAGATCTTCAGGTACTCCGCACGAATCTCGGCGGCGTAGGCCTCGCGCTTGTCCGGCGACAGCAGCGACGAGGCGACGCCGACGGCGCGGCTGGCGTCGTTGACGTGGACCACCGGGCCACGGCTGTAGTTCGGGTCGATCTTGACCGCGGTGTGGACGCGGCTGGTGGTGGCGCCGCCGATCAAGAGCGGCATGTCGAGGCCGTTGCGCTGCATTTCCGCGGCGAGATGGCACATCTCGTCGAGCGACGGCGTGATCAGGCCGGACAGGCCGATGATGTCGGCCTGCTCCGCCTTGGCGGTCTCGATGATCTTGGCCGCGGGCACCATGACGCCGAGGTCGATCACCTCGAAGTTGTTGCACTGGAGCACCACGCCGACGATGTTCTTGCCGATGTCGTGGACGTCACCCTTCACGGTGGCGAGCACGATCTTGCCGGCGGAACTGCGGCTGTTGCCGCCGCCCGCGGCCTGGCTGCGGGCCTTTTCGTCCTCCATGAACGGCAGCAGATAGGCGACGGCCTGCTTCATGACGCGGGCCGATTTCACCACCTGCGGCAGGAACATCTTGCCGTCGCCGAACAGGTCGCCGACGACGTTCATGCCGGACATCAGCGGCCCTTCGATGACGCTGAGCGGGCGGTCGGCGGCGAGCCGGGCTTCCTCGGTGTCCTTTTCGATGAACTCGGTGATGCCGTGCACCAGGGCGTGGGACAGGCGCTTGTCCACTGGCCACTCGCGCCAGGCGAGGTCGGCTTCCTTGGTCTGCTTCTCCTGGCCGCGGAATTTTTCCGCCAGCGCCAGCAGTCGCTCCGCGGCGCCGGGATCGCGGTTCAGCACCACGTCCTCGCAGACCTGGCGCAGCTCCGGATCGAGGTCGTCATACACCGCCATCTGGCCGGCATTGACGATGCCCATGTCCATGCCCGCCTTGATGGCGTGATACAGGAACACCGAGTGCATCGCCTCGCGCACCGGCTCGTTGCCGCGGAACGAGAACGACAGGTTGGAGACGCCGCCCGAGACGTGGGCGCCCGGCAGGTTCTGGCGAATCCAGCGCGTCGCCTCGATGAAGTCGACGCCGTAGTTGTTGTGCTCCTCGATGCCGGTGGCGATCGCGAAGACGTTCGGGTCGAAGATGATGTCTTCCGGCGGGAAGCCCAGCCGCTGCACCAGGATGTCGTAGGCGCGCTTGCAGATCTCGATCTTGCGCTTGAAGGTGTCGGCCTGGCCCTTCTCGTCGAACGCCATCACCACCACGGCGGCGCCGTGGCGGCGCGCGATGGCGGCCTCGTGGATGAACTTGTCTTCGCCTTCCTTCATCGAGATCGAGTTGACGATCGGCTTGCCCTGGACGCACTTCAGGCCGGCCTCGATGACATGGAATTTCGAGGAATCGATCATCACCGGCACGCGGGCGATGTCGGGCTCCGAGGCCACGAGGTTGAGGAAGGTGATCATCGCCTGCTCGGAATCGAGCAGGCCCTCGTCCATGTTGACGTCGATGACCTGGGCGCCGTTCTCGACCTGGTCGCGCGCCACCTGCAGCGCGGCGGTGTAGTCGCCATTGGTGATCAACTTGCGGAAGCGCGCCGAGCCGGTGACGTTGGTGCGCTCGCCGACATTGACGAACGGGATCGCCGGCGTCAGCGAGAACGGCTCGAGGCCCGACAGGCGCAGCTGGGTTGCGACTTCGGGAGTCGCGCGCGGCTTGTGCGGCGCCACCGCGGCGGCGATCGCGGCGATGTGGGCGGGCGTCGTGCCGCAGCAGCCGCCGACGATGTTGACGAGGCCGGCAGCGGCGAACTCGCCGACCAGGCCTGCCATATATTCGGGGCTTTCGTCGTACTGGCCGAACTCGTTGGGCAGGCCGGCATTCGGATAGGCGCACACCAGCGTGTCGGCGACGCGGCCGATGTCGGCGATATGGGCGCGCAGGTCCGCGGCGCCGAGCGCGCAGTTGAAGCCGATGGTCGCGGGGTTGGCGTGCCGCACCGAATGCCAGAACGCCTCCGGCATCTGGCCGGAGAGCAGGCGGCCGGACTTGTCGGTGATGGTGCCCGAGATCATCACCGGCACCTGAATGCCGCGCGCTTCGCAGATCTCGGCGATCGCATACAGCGCCGCCTTGGCGTTGAGGGTGTCGAAGATGGTCTCGACCAGCAGGATGTCGGCGCCGCCATCGAGCAGGCCGTTGACCTGCTCGCTGTAGGCAATGCGCAGGTCGTCGAAGGTGACGGCGCGGTAGCCGGGATTGCTGACATCCGGCGAGATCGAGGCGGTGCGGTTGGTCGGCCCGAGGGCGCCGGCGACGAAGCGCGGCCTGCCGTCCTCGGCGCTGACCTTGATCGCGGCAGCACGGGCGAGCCGCGCGCCCTCGCGGTTCAGCTCATAAGCGAGATCGGCCAGGTCGTAGTCGGCCTGGGCGATCGAGGTCGACGAAAAGGTGTTGGTGGCGACGATGTCGGCACCCGCGCGCAGGTACTGGGCGTGAATGTCCTCGATCGCGTCCGGCTGCGTCAGGATCAACAGGTCGTTGTTGCCGCGCAGGTCGCGGTGGAAGTCCTTGAAACGTGTGCCGCGGAAGGCGGCCTCGTCGAACTGCAGCGCCTGGATCATGGTGCCCATGGCGCCGTCGAGCACCAGGATGCGCTCGGCGGCGAGCCGGCGCAGGCGTGTTTCAGTTTCGGAGCGAACGGGCGCGGTCATGTCGAACTCACACAAAAGGTCGGGATCAGGCGGCCTGCTGCTGCACAGGGCGCAGGCCGAGCAGGTGGCTGATGGCGAACACCAGGTCGGCGCGGTTCATGGTGTAGAAGTGGAAGGTGTCGACGCCGCGCTTGGCGAGCTTCTGCACCTGGCCCGCGGCGACCGTCGCCGCCACCAGCTTGCGGGTGTCGGGGTCGTCGTCGAGGCCTTCGAACTTTGCCGCCAGCCACTCCGGCACGGTGGTGCCGGCACGGGTGACGAAATTACGCGCCTGCTTGAAGTTGTGCATCGGCATGATGCCGGGCACGATCGGTATGTCGATGCCGCGGGCGCGGACGCGGTCGACATAGCGATAGTAGAGGTCGTTGTCGAAGAACACCTGGGTGATGGCGCGCGTCGCGCCGGCATCCACTTTCGCTTTCAGGCCGTCGATGTCGGCGTCGAAGTCCGGGCTCTCCGGATGCTTTTCGGGATAGGCGGAGACCGAGACCTCGATGTCCGGATGCCGCCGCTTGATGCCGGCGACGAGGTCGGCCGAGCTCTGGTAGCCGTCCGCATGGGCGGTGAACGGCGTGCCGAGGCCGCCGGCCGGATCGCCGCGCAAGGCGACGATGTGGCGGACGCCGATGTCGTGGTAGCGGTCGACGATATCGTCGATCTCGCCTCGCGCCGCACCGACACAGGTGAGGTGCGCCGCCGGCAGGAGGTCAGTCTCCTTGAGGATGCGGGCGATGGTGGCGTGGGTGCGCTCACGCGTCGAGCCGCCGGCGCCATAGGTGACGGACACGAATTTGGGCTGCAGCGGCGCCAGTCGCTTGATGGTCTCCCACAGGTTCGTTTCCATTTCCTCGGTCTTTGGAGGAAAGAACTCGAACGAGATCATGGGGCGTTTGGCGGGGCCGCCATCGGCGGTCGGCGCAGTCTCACTCATTGTGTCTCGAACTCCATGCAACTTCTGGTAGGCGGCGTCATGCGCGCCGGAGTGTTGCAATGTGGGGCGCGAGCATAAGCGAAGGCGCTCCTCCCGCCCAGCCCATCCGCAACACCTGATCAATGGGAATTTGCCCACATACTCAAGAAATATCGCCTGCTTGAGGTGCTATATGAGGGCGGTGGGACGCCGGTGCAGGGATCGGCTACGATCTGCCGTTCTGCAATAATATATTATTACTTAAGAATTTTTTGAGATGGAGCGGTTTTATCATCGCGATGATTGGTTGTGGGCAGAATTCCAAATTCAAGAAATTGTAAAAATTCTGCCCACGAGTGCCCGGTCCCGCAGCGGCCGCTCAGTCCGCCGTCTCGCGGAAGGTTGCGCGGAACGGGTGCGCGGGGTAGACGCCGATGATGCGCAGCTCGCGGGAGAAGAAGCGTAGCTCTTCCAGGGCGTTGGCGAGGGACCGGTCGTCGGGGTGGCCGTCGACGTCGGCGTAGAACTGGGTGGCGAAGAAATTGCCGTCGACCATGTAGCTTTCCAGCTTGGTCATGTTGACGCCGTTGGTGGCGAAGCCGCCGAGCGCCTTGTAGAGCGCGGCGGGCAGGTTGCGCACCCGAAACACGAAGGTCGTGACCAGCGGGGCGGCGCTCTGCTGGGCCCACTTTTCGTCGCGCGACAGCACCACGAAGCGGGTGGTGTTGTGGGCCTCGTCCTCGATGTCCGCGCTCAGGATATCGAGGCCGTAGATGTCTGCGGCAAGGCGCGAGGAGATCGCGGCAGCGGTCTTGTCGCCGCGCTCGGCGACGGCGCGGGCGGAGCCGGCGGTGTCGACGGCGACGATCGACTGGATGCCGAGCCGGCGGATGATCTTGCGGCACTGGCCGAGCGCGTGGACGTGGCTTTCCACGGTCTTGATACCCTCGAGCGTCGCGCCGCGGGGGGCGACGAGCTGGTGGCGGATCGGCAGGAACCACTCGCCGATGATGAACAGGCCCGAATGCGGCAGCAGGTGGTGGATGTCGGCGACCCGGCCGGCCACCGAGTTCTCGATCGGGATCATGCCGAGGTCGGCCTCGCCAGACGAAATCGCGGCAAGGGCGTCCTCGAAGGTCGCGCAGGGCAGGGCCACGGCGTCGGGATAGGCCTCGGTGATCGCGATATGGGAATTCGCGCCCTTTTCGCCCTGGAATGCGATCTTCATGGTGTCACTCGTTCGGGTTTGGAGATCGTCAGGATTTCGGCGCCAGCATCTGCCGGGCGATCTCCAGCTCATGCGGCGTATCGACCCCCATGGTCCGGGAGTCAACCACGCTGACATCGATGCGCATGCCGTCTTCCAGGGCCCGCAGCTGCTCCAGCTTCTCGCGGGTCTCCAGTGGCGACGGCGGCAGCGCCACGAAGCGCGCCAGCGCCTTGCGGCGGAAGGCGTAGAGCCCGATGTGGTGGTAGCGCGGGCCCTCGCCGTAGGGGGCTGTGGCGCGGGTGAAGTACAGCGCGCGCAGCCGGCGCTCGCCGAGCGGCGAACCGACCACCTTCACCACGTTCGGGTTGGTGTGCTCCTCCTCGGAGCGGATCTCGGTGGCGATGGTGGCGATGTCCACCGCCGGGTCCTCCAGCGGGGCCAGGGCGGCACGGATGTTGTCCGGCTCGATGGTCGGGAAATCGCCCTGGACGTTGACGACTGTCCCGATCTCGCCGGAGGGGTCGAGCTTGCACAGCGCCTCATAGATCCGATCGGAGCCCGAGGGGTGGTCGGAGCGGGTCATGACCGCCTCGCCGCCATGGGCGGCGACGGCGGCGGCGATCTCGTCGGTGTCGGTCGCCACCACCACCCGGCCGATGCCGGCCTCCTGCGCCCGGCGCCAGACCTGGACGATCATGGGGACGCCGCCGATGTCTTTTAGCGGCTTGCCCGCGAGTCGGGTGGCCGCCATGCGGGAGGGAATCAGCAGGAGGGTGTCGGATCGGGCCATGATGTCGGTGTGGCGTGAGATGGAAAAAACGGAAATTCTCGGGCGTTTTCAACGCTGCGGGGGCGGTTATACGGGTTGCCAGGGCGCAGGCAAACCGTTATCTCGCTGCAGCGATTGCGGATGCTTGATTTTGGGGCCGTTTTTTGGTTTTCAGTCACGTTATTCGCGCGCCCGAGCATGCGTGCAACGTGACCTTCCGGCGGTGGGGCCTGATCCGATATGGACTCCTTTGAACTCAACAAGATCATGGGCGCAATTCTGGGCACCTGCCTGGTCTTGATGGTGATGAACCTGACCGCCAATGCGGTCTTCACCCCGAAGCCGATGGCCAAGCCCGGCTTCGAGATCGCCGTGAAGGAAGAGCATGGCGGCGGCGGTGAGAAGGCTGCGGCGGCCGCGCCGTCGGAGCCGATCGAGAAGCTGCTGCAGACGGCTTCCGTCGAGAAGGGCGCGACGGCCGCCAAGAAGTGCGCCGCCTGCCACACCTTCGAGAAGGGCGGGCCGAATCGCGTCGGTCCGAACCTCTATGGCATCGTCGATCGTGACCGCGCCTCCGAGGCCGGCTTCAACTACTCCGCGCCGATGAAGGCGAAGGGCGGCAAGTGGACCTTCGACGAGCTGAACAAGTTCCTCACCAACCCGAAGGGCTACATCGCCGGCACCGCGATGGGTTTTGCCGGTCTGCCCAAGGACAGCGAGCGCGCCGACGTGATCGACTACCTGCACACGCTGGCCGACAGCCCGGTGCCGCTGCCGACCGCGGCGAAGTAAACGCCGGTTTACCGATCTGTCATTATTTTCCAACGGCCAGGCTTGTCCTGGCCGTTTTCGTTTGCCCGCTCGCGGCCTCGTGACCTTTGGCCGCAAAGATTGCCGCAGGGGTGGAAACCTTTCCAAAAACCGACATAATCGCTGGGGACGCTGATCCGGGGGGACGATGCCCGGCGGCGACGCCGGCACAATCACAGGATCGCTTGTTTGAAAATTTCCCGACGCCGCGTCCTCCAGAGCGGGGCCTTCGCCGCAGCGGTTCCGCTGTTTCAGACGTCTCCGGCTGCCCTGCTGATCGATCTGGCGCGCGCCGACACCGCAGCGGGTGGTGTGCCAGGTAGCGCGCCTTGGCGGCACGCGCTGTCGCTGTTCGGGGACGTCAAGTATCCCGCGGACTTCAAGCGATTCGACTACGTCAATCCCGATGCGCCCAAGGGCGGTGTGGTGCGCGAGATCGCGCAGGGGACGTTCGACAATTTCAATGTCGTGGTCAGCGGTGCGAAAGGAGCGCTCGCTGGCGCCGTCGGGCTGGTCTACGAGCAGTTGACGGTTCAGTCGCTCGATGAAGTCGGGACGGCTTATGGCCTTCTCGCCGAAGGCGTGCAGCATCCGTCCGACTTCTCCTGGGTGACCTATCGGCTGCGCAAGGAAGCGCGCTGGCACGACGGCAAGCCGGTGACTCCGGAGGACGTGATCTTCTCGCTCGACGCGCTGAAGACCCACAATCCGATGTACTCGTCCTACTACCGCCATGTGGTCAAGGCCGAGAAGGTCGGCGAGCGCGAGGTCAAGTTCAGTTTCGACGGACCGGGCAACCGTGAGTTGCCGCTGATCGTCGGCGAGCTCACGGTGCTGCCGAAACACTGGTGGGAAGGCCGTGACAGCGAAGGCCGCAAGCGCGACATCGGCGCCACCACGCTGGAAAAGCCGCTCGGCAGCGGGCCGTACCGCGTCAAGGAGTTCGTGCCCGGCCGCTCGGTGGTGATCGAGCGGGTGAAGGATTATTGGGGCCTGCAGACCCCGGTGCAGGTCGGGCTGCACAATTTCGACGAGCTGCGCTACGAGTATTATCGCGATACCACGGTGGCGCTGGAGGCCTTCAAGGCCGATCAGGCGGACTGGATCGTCGAGGCGTCTGCCAAGAACTGGGCGACAGCCTATGATTTTCCGGCGGTCGCCGACAAGCGGGTGGTCAAGGAAGAGTTTCCGATCCGCAACATCGGGCGCATGCAGGCTGTGGCGTTCAATCTGCGCCGTGAAACGTTCAAGGATGCCCGCCTGCGCCGCGCGTTCAACTACGCCTATGATTTCGAGGAGATGAACAAGCAGCTGTTCTACGGGCAGTACCAGCGTATCAACAGCTATTTCGACGGCACCGAGCTTGCCTCGTCGGGATTGCCCGAAGGCAAGGAGCTGCAGATCCTCGAAACCGTGCGGGACAAGGTGCCGCCCGAGGTGTTCACCGCTCCTTATGCCAACCCGGCCGGCGGCAACCCCGAAGCGGTGCGCAACAATTTGCGCGAGGCTGCGCGGCTGTTGAAGGAAGCGGGCTTCGAGGTCAGGGACCGCAAGCTGATCGATCCGTCCGGCAAGCCGGTCGCGGTGGAATTCCTGGCCCAGGATCCGGCGTTCGAACGCATCTTCCTGTTCTACAAGCCGTCGCTGGAGCGCCTTGGCGTCACCGTCTCGGTGCGCACGGTCGACGATGCGCAGTATCAGAACCGGCTGCGCAATTTCGATTTCGACATGATCATCGCGAGCTGGGGCGAATCGCTGTCGCCGGGCAATGAGCAGCGGGATTTCTGGGGCTCGCAAACGGCGGACCGGCCGGGAACGCGCAACATTGTCGGCATCAAGAATCCGGCGGTCGATGCATTGATCGAGAAGATCGTGTTTGCGGAAGACCGCGCGTCGCTGGTGGCGGCGACCAAGGCGCTCGATCGCGTGCTGCTGTGGAATTTCTATGTGGTGCCGCAGCACACCTATCCTTATTCACGGGTCGCGCGCTGGGATCGTTTCAGCCACGCCGATCTTCCCAAATACGGCATCTCGGGTCTGCCGTCGCTGTGGTGGTACGATCCGGAGAAGGCCGCGCGCGTGGGCAAGCGCTCTTGAGCGGCGCGCGCCACACGATGGGCCTGACCCGGCGGGATACGCTCCGCCTCGGCGGCGTCGCCGCCGCGGCGATGCTGGTGCGGCCTGCCGCAGCGGCAGGGCGCGTTCACGGGATGTCGGCGTTCGGCGACCTCAAATATCCGGCTGACTTTTCCCATTTCGACTACGTCAATCCTGACGCGCCGAAGGGCGGACTGTTCTCGACCATTCCATCGGTCCGAGCCAACAACCAGTCCTACTTCACCTTCAATTCGCTCAACGCCTTCATCCTCAAGGGCGAAGGCGCGCAGGGCATGGACCTGACCTTCGCCACGCTGATGGTGCGCGCCGGTGACGAGCCGGACGCGATGTATGGCCTCGCGGCCAAATCGGTCGAGATTTCGCCGGACGAGCGGATCTACCGCTTCGTCATGCGGACGGAGGCGCGCTTCCATGACGGTACGCGGCTGACCGCGGTGGATGCCGCCTTTTCCCTGACCACGCTGAAAGCCATGGGCCATCCGCTGATCACCCAGCAGATGCGCGACATGATCAGCGCCGTAGCCGTGGACGAGACGACGCTGGTGGTCATCTTTGCCGAGAAGCGGGCCCGCGACGTGCCGCTGTTCGTCGCCAGCCTGCCGCTCTTCTCCAAAGCGTACTACGCGGCGCGGCGGTTCGACGAATCGACCCTCGACATTCCGCTCGGGTCCGGCCCCTATCGGGTCGGCAAGTTCGAGATCAATCGCTACATCGAATACGAACGCGTCAAGGACTGGTGGGGCGCTGATCTCCCGGTGTCGCGCGGCTCTTACAATTTCGATGTCGTGCGTTATGAATTCTATCGCGACCGCGATGTCGCCTTCGAGGGCTTCACGGCGAAGAACTATCTGTATCGCGAGGAGTTCACTGCGCGGGTGTGGGCGACCCGCTACGAGTTTCCGGCGATCAAGGATGGCCGCGTCAAGCGCGAAATCCTGCCGGACGACACGCCATCGGGCGCGCAGGGCTGGTTCATCAACACCCGCCGTGACCGCTTCAAGGATCCACGGGTGCGCGAGGCGCTGATCGACGCCTTCGACTTCGAGTGGACCAACAAGACCATCATGTACGGCGCTTATGCGCGCACCGTGTCGCCGTTCCAGAACTCGGACATGGTGGCGAACGGGCCGCCGTCACCGGAGGAGCTCAAGCTGCTGGAACCATTCCGCGGCCAGGTCCCCGACGAGGTATTCGGGGCGCCATTCGTGCCACCGGTGTCGGACGGCTCCGGCCAGGATCGGGCGCTGCTGCGCAAGGCGTCGCAGTTGCTGCAGGAGGCCGGTTTTCCGATCAAGGACAACAAGCGGCTGCTGCCTGATGGCAGCGTCTTCAGGATCGAGTTCCTGGTCGACGAGCCGTCGCTGCAGCCGCACCACGCGCCTTACATCAAGAATCTCGCAACGCTCGGGATCGAAGCGAGCTTTCGGCTCGTCGACGCAGTGCAATACCGCGCCCGGGTCGAGGATTTCGATTTCGACGTCACGATGCAGCGTTTTACGCTGTCGGCGACGCCGGGAGACAGCCTGCGGACGTTCTTCTCGTCTCTGGCGGCGACCACCAAGGGATCCTACAATCTGGCCGGCATTGCCAATCCGGCGATTGACGCTCTGATCGAGCGCATCATCGCCGCCGAGAGCCGGGCCGATCTCACCACGGCCTGTCGTGCACTCGACCGTGTGTTCCGCGCCGGCCGCTACTGGGTGCCGCAGTGGTACCGGAGCAGCCATCCGGTGGCCTACTGGGACGTGTTCGACCACCCCAAGGCGCTGCCGCGCTACAATATCGACGGCTATTCGTCCGGCCTCGGGGAGCGCACCTTGTGGTGGCATGACGGCGCCAAGGCCGCCAAGCTCGATCAGGCGAAGTAACGCATGAGCGCCTATCTCGCCCGCCGGCTGCTGCTGATGATCCCGACCCTGCTCGGGATCATGTTCGTGTCGTTCGTGGTGGTGCAGTTCGCCCCCGGCGGCCCGGTGGAGCGGGTGATCGCCCAGCTCAACGGCGCCGACACCGGCGCGAGCTCCCGCATCTCGGGGGGCGGCGGCGATTTTGCCGGCCGCGCCCAGGTCGGGGCCGCGGCGGATGCCGTCAACTCCAAGTACCGCGGCGCGCAGGGGCTCGATCCGGACTTCATCAAGAGCCTGGAAAAGCAGTTCGGCTTCGACAAGCCGGCGCCGGAGCGCTTCGCGCTGATGGTATGGAATTTCGCCCGGTTCGACTTCGGCAAGAGCTATTTTCGCGACATCGGCGTGCTGCAGCTGATCAAGGAGAAGCTGCCGGTCTCGATGTCGCTCGGCCTCTGGATGACGCTGCTCACCTACCTGATCTCGATCCCGCTCGGCATCCGCAAGGCGGTGCGCGACGGCTCGCGGTTCGACATGTGGACCTCCGCCGTCATCATCGTCGGCTTTGCGATCCCGGGCTTCCTGTTCGCCATCCTGCTGATCATCCTGTTCGCCGGCGGCTCGTTCTTCGATCTGTTCCCGTTGCGGGGGCTGACCTCGGACGGCTGGTCGCAGTTTCCCTGGTACTGGAAGATCATCGATTATTTCTGGCACATCACGCTGCCGCTGATCTCGATGGCGCTCAGTGCTTTCGCCACCATGACGCTGTTGACCAAGAACTCGTTCCTCGACGAGATCCGCAAACAGTACGTGATGACCGCGCGCGCCAAGGGCTGCAGCGAGCGGCAGGTGCTCTACAACCACATCTTCCGCAACGCCATGCTGATCGTGGTGGCCGGATTCCCCGGGGCCTTCATTCACGCGTTCTTCTCCGGATCGCTGCTGATCGAGACCATCTTCTCGCTGGACGGGCTCGGCCTGCTCGGCTTCGAAAGCGTGCTCAACCGCGACTACCCGGTGGTGTTCGGCACGCTCTACATCTTCTCGCTGGTCGGCCTGGTGGTGAACCTGTTGTCCGACCTCACCTACATGTGGATCGATCCGCGGATCGATTTCGAGGCACGTGAGGTCTGATGAGCGTGACGGCGCGCGATCCTCTCGAGACGACGGCGGCCTCACCGGCCGGCAAGGCCGCGCCGGCCTCCCGACGGCGATTTGCGCCGTCGCCGCTCAACCGGCGGCGCTGGGAGAATTTCAAGGCCAACCGCCGCGGCTACTGGTCGTTCTGGATCTTTTCCGTCCTGTTCGTGGTGACGCTGTTCGCCGAGCTGATTGCCAACGACCGGCCGCTGCTGATCCGCTACGACGGACATCTCTACTGGCCGGCGTTCGTCAACTATGCCGAGACCACCTTCGGCGGCGATTTCGAGACAGCGGCCGACTACCGCGATCCCTATCTGCAGAAGCTGATCGCAGACAAGGGCGGCGCGATCGTCTGGGCGCCGATCCGCTATTCCTACGGCACCCACAACCTCGACCTGCCGACACCGGCGCCGTCCAAGCCGACATGGCTGCTGACCGAAGCGCAGTGCAAGCCGGTGGTCGAGCGCAAGGGGCTGAAGAGCTGCCGCGACCTCGAATATAATTGGCTGGGAACCGACGACCAGGGGCGCGACGTGGTGGCGCGGCTGATCTACGGCTTCCGCATCTCGGTGCTGTTCGGTCTGGCGCTGACGCTGGCGTCCTCGGTGATCGGCGTCGCAGCCGGGGGCATCCAGGGCTATTTCGGCGGCTGGATCGATCTCACGTTCCAGCGCCTGATCGAGATCTGGACCGCGATTCCCTCGCTCTACCTCCTGCTGATCCTCTCCTCGGTGCTGGTGCCCGGCTTCTTCGTGCTGCTCGGCATCCTCCTGCTGTTCTCCTGGGTGTCGCTGGTCGGGCTGGTGCGCGCCGAATTCCTGCGTGGCCGCAATTTCGAATACATCCAGGCCGCGCGCGCGCTCGGCGTCTCGAACGGCGTCATCATGGTCCGGCACCTGCTGCCGAACGCGATGGTCGCCACCATGACCTTCCTGCCGTTCATCGTGTCGTCCTCGGTGATGACGCTGACCGCGCTCGACTTCCTCGGTTTCGGCCTGCCGCCCGGCTCGCCGTCGCTGGGTGAATTGCTGTCGCAGGGCAAGTCCAACATCCAGGCGCCGTGGCTCGGCCTCACCGGCTTCTTCTCGGTCGCGATCATGCTGTCGCTGCTGATTTTCGTCGGCGAGGCGGTGCGCGACGCCTTCGATCCACGCAAGACGTTCAGGTCGACCTGATGGATGCGATCAACCAGCCGCTGCTCGATGTCCGCGACCTGTCGGTCGCGTTCCATCGCGGCGACGATGCGGCCGTGGCGGTCGATCGGGTCTCGTTCGAGATCCGGCGCGGCGAATGTGTGGCGCTGGTGGGCGAGTCCGGATCCGGCAAATCGGTCAGCGCGCTGTCGGTGCTGAAGCTGCTGCCCTATCCGGCGGCGTTTCATCCCTCCGGCAGCATCCGCTTCAAGGGGCAGGACCTGTTGACCTTGCCGGACAACGAGATGCGCGGTATCCGCGGCAACGACATCTCGATCGTGTTCCAGGAGCCGATGACCTCGCTCAATCCGCTGCACACCATCGAGGCGCAGATCGGCGAGGTGCTGTCGCTGCACAATGGGCTGCGCGGGGCTGCGGCGCGGGCGCGCATCGTCGAGCTCCTGACCCAGGTTGGCATTCCGGAGCCCGAGACGCGGCTCGGCAGCTATCCGCACCAGCTGTCCGGCGGCCAGCGCCAGCGGGTGATGATCGCGATGGCGCTCGCCAACGAGCCCGATCTCCTGATCGCCGACGAGCCGACCACGGCGCTCGACGTCACGGTGCAGGCGCAGATCCTCAAGCTTCTGGCGGATATCCGCGCGCGCCTCGGCATGAGCCTTTTGTTCATCACCCACGACCTCGGCATCGTGCGTCGGATCGCCGACGTGGTCTGTGTCATGCACAATGGCAAGATCGTCGAGAAGGGACCGGTCGAGCAGGTCTTCGCGAGCCCGCAGCATCCCTACACGCGGGCCCTGCTGGCCGCCGAGCCGAAGCCGGATCCGGCGCCGCCGCGCCCGCAGGCCCCGGTGGTGATCGCGGCCGACGACCTCAAGGTCTGGTTCCCGATCAAGCGGGGCCTGATGCGCCGCACCGTCGGGCAGATCAAGGCGGTCGACGGTGTCCGCCTGGCAGTGCGCCAGGGCGAGACGCTGGGCGTGGTCGGCGAATCCGGTTCGGGCAAGACCACGCTGGGTCTGGCGCTGCTGCGACTGATCTCGTCACAAGGCCCGATCGTCTTCCTCGGCAAGGATATCCAGGGGCTGCGCTTCAAGGAGATGCGGCCGTTCCGCCGCGACATGCAGATCGTGTTCCAGGATCCGTTCGGGTCGCTGAGCCCGCGCATGTCGGTGGCGGACATCATTGCCGAAGGCTTGAGCGTGCACCAGCCGGCGCTGACGCGTGATGAGCGCGAGGTGCGGGTGGTCAAGGCGCTGCACGATGTCGGCCTCGATCCGGAGACGCGCTTCCGCTACCCGCACGAATTCTCGGGCGGCCAGCGCCAGCGCATCGGCATCGCCCGTGCCGTGGTGCTGGAGCCGAGCTTCGTGGTGCTCGACGAGCCGACCAGCGCGCTCGACATGCTGTTCCAGTCCCAGATGGTCGAACTGCTGCGCGACCTGCAGCGCAAACGCGACCTGACCTACCTGTTCATCTCGCACGACCTGCGCGTGGTGGCGTCGCTGGCGAGCCACCTGATCGTGATGCGGCAGGGCCGGATCGTCGAGGAGGGGCCGGCGGCCCGGTTGTTCAAGGCGCCGCAGACCGACTACACCCGTGCGCTGTTCGCCGCGGCGTTCCGCAACGAAGCCGAGCCGGGCGCCGCGACCTGACGGAAGCGCGCGACCCGGTCAAGGTCCGGCTGGCCGTGTCAGCGGCGCAGCCGCCGCACAGTGGTGATCTCGCTGCCGGCCGCCTTGATCCGGGCAACGGCATCCCGCAGCGGCTCGATCGCGGTCGCCATGTGATGGGCGTTGGCGTGGACGAGGCGGTCGGGACCGCTGACGATGGCGACATGGCCCTTCCAGAACACCAGGTCGCCGCGCTGCAGATCATGCCACTGCGCGCGGTCGAGCGGCTCGCCGAGCGCCTGCTCCTGCATGTCGCTGTCGCGCGGCGCCGCGATGCCGCAGGCGGCGAGGGCGATCTGCACCAGCCCGGAGCAGTCGATGCCGAGGCTGGTCTTGCCGCCCCACAGATACGGCGTTCCCACGAACCGCTCTGCCACCGTGACGAAATCGCTTTCGGTGTGGTCGAGCGGGGCGACGTGAATCAGCGGCAGGTAATGCCGCTGCGATGTGATGGCGAAGGTCGCATCCGTACGGACGACCTCGATGCGGGCGCCGAGCGGCAGGGTCTCGACCGGAGGCAGCTTGATCGAGGGGCCGGGAAAGGCCAGCGTGCGCAGCGCAGCGACGATATGGGTCGGCGTGGTGCGCGGCTTGACCAGCGCGAGGTCGGGCAGCCAGCCGACATAGCCGTCGCGCTGCAATTGGCCCCACGCCCAGCCTTCGATGGTGCGGTCGTAGATCGTGACCCGCTCGCCCTTCAGCGCCTGGGTGTCGAGCGGCGCGTCATGTGACGGCTCGCGCCGCAGCGGCACGATCGGGTCGAACACCTCGAGGTCCTCGCCGGCGGCGAAGCGCTCGGCGGTCACCTGGCCGCGCAGATGCTCGGCCGCGAGGTCGGGACGGGCCGGTGTGAGACGGGGATCAACCATAGCGCTCGCTCAGCAGGCGGAAGATCGCACGCGCCGCCTGGCATTCGCCGCCTTCGGGGCGGGCGGGCTTGGCGGTCGGCGTCCAGCCATAGATGTCGACATGCAGCCAACGCGTGCTCGTCTCGACGAAGCGCTGCAGAAACAGCGCGCAGGTGATCGAGCCGGCAAAACCGTTCGACGGCGCGTTGTTGATATCGGCGACTTTGGAGTCCAGCCATTTGTCGTAGGCCGGCCACAGCGGCAGGCGCCACAGCGGATCGTTCTCCTGCCGGGCGCAGCGCGCCAGATCGTCGGCGAGGCCGTCGTCGTTGGTGTAGAATGGCGGCAGGTCCGGCCCCAGGGCGACGCGGGCGGCGCCGGTCAGGGTTCCGAGGTCGATCAGCAGGTCGGGCTTGTCCTCGTCGGCGAGCGCGAGCGCATCGGCGAGCACCAGGCGACCTTCCGCATCGGTGTTGCCGATTTCCACGGTCGGCCCCTTGCGCGACGGAAACACGTCGAGTGGCCGGAACGCGTTGCCGGCGACCGAATTCTCGACCGCGGGGATCAGCACCCGCAGCCGCAGCTTCAGGCCGGCGTCCATCACCATCTGGGCGAGCGCCAGCACGTTGGCCGCGCCGCCCATGTCCTTCTTCATCAGCAGCATCGAGTTCGACGGCTTCAGGTCGAGGCCGCCGGTGTCGAAGCACACGCCCTTGCCGACCAGTGTGACCTTGGGGTGGGCCGGATCGCCCCAGCTGAGATCGATCAGCCGTGGCGCGCGTTGCGAGGCCTGGCCGACGGCGTGGATCAGCGGAAAGTTCTTCGCCCTGAGGTCCTCACCGACGATGCTGGTGACGTTCGCGCCGAACCGCTCGGCGAGTGCGGCGGCGGCCGCGGCAAGCTCCTCGGGACCCATGTCATTGGCGGGCGTGTTGATCAGGTCGCGGGCAAGTGCGACCGCCGCGCTGATCCGGCTGATGTCGGCGGCATCGACGCCGTCGGGCGGCACGAGGCGCGCCTTGGGATGCTCCGCCTTGCGATAGCGACCGAACCGGTAGCTGCCGAGCGCGAAGGCGAGGGCGGCGAGGTGGCCGTCATGCGGGGCATTGGCAAAATAGTAGACGCCTTCGGGCAGCAAGCCGGGCAATTGCCCCGGCCGGAACGGATCTCGCGCCGGAGCCGTCGCTTCATCCAGTCCGAACAGCACCTGCGCCAGCGTGCCGTCGGCGCCCGGCAGCGCCAGATACTGTCCGGGCTTGGCCGTAAAGCCGTTGCTGTCGGCGAACCGCCGGGCGGCCGCGGGCAGTGCGGCTTTCTCGGCCTCCCAGGAGGACCTGGTCGCGAAGGTGATGGGGATGGCGTCGGTGGCGGTGGGGGCGAAAACGGCTGTCATCTGGGTCTCGGCATGGGGCGGAAGGCCGCCCGGGGTTCGGAACGACTATAGCTCGATTAACCGGGCGTTAGGGTTAACAGTCTATTGATGGCCCGCCTGAAGCCCATTCGGCGGACATTGCGCGCCGGATTTCGCGAGTCGATGTGCATGCGTGATCAGTCTCAAGTTGCCCGGTTTCTCCTGTCGGCAGCCTCAGTGGTGATTCTGGCCGCTGCCGTCGCCGGATGTCAAACCACCACGGCGCGCGGACCGGATGTGACGGGCTCGGTCGGCGGGCCGCTGGCAGCGCGGGCCGAGATCCCGCGGGACGGCGACGCCCGTGTGCCGACGGACGCGCTCGGTGAACGCTACCGTGCCAATCCGCGCGATCCCGACGCGGCCATCCGCTACGGGCAGGCGCTGCGGACCAACGGCCAGCGCGCCCAGGCCGTCGCCGTGCTGGAGGCGGCGAGCCTCGTCAACCCGAACAACAAGGCGGTGCTCGCGGCTTACGGGCGGGCGCTGGCCGACAACGGCAATTTCAAGCAGGCGTTCGATACGCTGAGCAATGCGCACACGCCGGCCAACCCGGACTGGCGGATTCTGTCCGTGCAGGGCACCACCCTCGATCAGATGGGCAAGCATGACGAGGCGCGGCGCTACTATGCGAGCGCACTCAAGATCGTGCCCGAGGAGCCCTCGGTGCTGTCGAATCTCGGGCTGTCCTACATGCTGACAAAGGATCTCGGGAAGGCCGAGCAGGTGCTGCGCCGCGCCTATGGCAGCGCCGGTTCCGATCCGCGCATCCGGCAGAACCTCGCGTTGGTGGTCGGGCTGCAGGGGCGATTTGCGGAAGCCGAAGCGATCGTCAAGGCGGACCTGCCGCCGGATGAGGCGGCCGCCAATGTCGCCTATCTGAAACAGATGCTGAGCCGCGGCGATGCCCCGCGCCAAGGTGCTGAAAACGGCGCTGCGAACGGCGTGAACCTGTCCCGCCGGTCCTGACTGGCTCGCCGGCCCGCCGCGCGCGGCGGGCAATCTGGCGGCGCCTTCAGTGCATGTAGCTCGAGACCTTGATGCCGGTCGGCCCCAGAATCACGACGAACAGTACCGGCAGGAAGAACAAGATCATCGGCACCGTCAGCTTCGGTGGCAGCGCGGCCGCCTTCTTTTCTGCTTCCGTCATGCGCATGTCGCGGTTTTCCTGCGCCAGTACGCGCAACGTCTGGCCGAGCGGCGTGCCGTAGCGCTCCGCCTGCTGCAGCGCCAGTGCGACCGATTTGATGCTCTCGAGCCCGATGCGCTTGGCGAGGTTTTCGTAGGCGACCTTGCGGTCCTGCAGGTAGGACAGCTCGGCGGTGGCCAGCGTCAGTTCCTCGGCGAGCGGGATCGATTGCGTGCCGATCTCCTGGCTGACCCGCCGGAAGGCGGCCTCGATCGACATGCCGGATTCGATGCAGATCAGCATGAGGTCGAGGGCGTTGGGGAAGGCGCGCTTGATCGAGAGCTGCCGCTTGGTGATGGCGTTCTTCAAGAAGATCATCGGTGCGTGCATGCCGAGATAGGCGACGCCGGCGCACATGGCGAGCTTCATCGCCGCGCCCTGCTGCATGTTGGACAGCAGGAACACATAGATCACCGAGGCGACGAAGAACGCGATCGGCACGACCATGCGTGCGAACAGGAACGTGGTGTAGGGCGCCTGGCCGCGATAGCCGGCCATGACCAGCTTGTCACGGGCCGATTCCTGGGCGACCCACTTGGTGAGGTTGAAGTCGTCGACCGCCTTCTGGACCAGCTGCCTCGGGGCCTGGCGCAGCGACACCTTTTCAGTGCGGTTCAGCCGCTCGCGCTCGCGCTGGCGGATGCGCTCGCGCTCGCTGGCGACGGCCTTCATCCGCTTGGACAGCGTCTCGCCGGCGAACAGCGGCGAGATCAGCGTATAGGCGGTGGCGCTCGCGGCGATCGCGGCGAGCACCATGGCCATGAAACGGGCGTCGTGGAACTTGTCGATGAGAAAGTCGATCATCGCTCGCCCTCAGAAATCGAAATTGATCATGCGCTTCATGACAAAGATGCCGATACTCATCCACAACACGCAGCCGGCGAGCATCAGCCGCCCCGTGGGCTCGGTCCACAGCAGCGAGATGTAGTCGGGGGTCGAAATGTAGACCAGCACCATCACGATCGGCGGCAGTGAGCCGATGATGGCGGCGGACGCCTTGGCTTCCGTCGACATCGCCTGGATCTTGCCGGCCATCTTCTTGCGATCGCGCAACACCTTCGACAGGTTGCCGAGCGCCTCCGACAGGTTGCCGCCCGACTTCTGCTGGATCGCGATGACGATACCGAAGAAGTTGGCCTCCGGCAGCGGCATCCGTTCGTACAGCCGCGCGCAGGCGTCCGCCAGCGGCATGCCGATCGTCTGCGTCTCGACGATGGCGGAGAACTCGCTGCGCAGCGGTTCGGGCGAGTCGGCGGCGACCATGCGAATGGAATCGAACAGGGGCAGACCCGACTTGATGCCGCGGGTGATCACGTCGACCGCGTCCGGAAGTGCGTTGAGGAACTTCTTTTCGCGGCGCTTCTTCAGGAAGCCGAGAATCCAGCGCGGCAGTCCGAAGCCTGCGGCGAAGCCGAGGCCGGCCGATGCCAGAAGTCCGGCGCCGAACAGCATGGGGACAAGGAAGAAGATCGCGCCCAGAATGCCGGAAACGGTGAGGAATTTCTGCGTCGTCCAATCCAGCCCGGCCTGCGAAATCCGTGCATTCAGCGACAGGTTCTGCGCCTTCTTGTTGCGCTGCTCGATTTCCTTGAGTGATTCCTCGACCTGCTCACGGCGGCTGCGCTGGTTGCGGTCGCTCGCCCGCACGACCGGTTCCGTCCGCGAAAGGGCGGCGCGGCGTTTCTCGCTCTGCCGTTCTCCGGACAGCAGCGGATAAAGGAAAACCCAGGCTACTCCGCCGACGGTGAGGGCGGCGAGAAAGGCAAGGGCAAGCGATTGCATATTCATATCTCTCGCTCCCAGGGGGCGATCGCCAGACCCGTTCCCGGCCGCCCGCGCAATCACATCGTCAAGTCCGGCGCGGCCGCGAAGCGGTCGTGCCGGGTTCAGCTGTTGGTCGTGGCAACCTCCGCGGCGTCGAGGGCCGTCGCCAGGCGCTTCTCCTCGCCGTAGTAGCGGGCGCGTTCCCAGAACTTCGGCCGTCCGATCCCGGTGGAGCGGTGGCGGCCGATGATCCGCCCTTCCGCATCTTCGCCGACGATGTCGTAGAGGAAGATGTCCTGAGTGATGATGGTGTCGCCTTCCATCCCGATCACCTCGGTGATGTGGGTGATGCGGCGCGAACCGTCGCGCAGGCGCGCCGCCTGGATGATGACGTCGATCGACGAGCAGATCATCTCTCGGATGGTGCGGGAGGGCAGCGAGAAGCCGCCCATGGTGATCATCGATTCGCAGCGCGACAGCGCCTCGCGCGGGTTGTTGGCGTGGAGCGTGCCCATCGAGCCGTCATGGCCGGTGTTCATCGCCTGCAGCAGGTCGAATGCCTCGGGTCCGCGGACTTCGCCGACGATGATGCGTTCGGGGCGCATACGCAGGCAGTTGCGCACGAGATCGCGCATGGTGATCTGGCCCTCGCCCTCGAGGTTCGGCGGGCGGGTTTCCAGGCGCACCGTGTGCGGCTGCTGCAGTTGCAGTTCGGCGGCGTCCTCGCAGGTGATGATGCGCTCGTCGTCGTCGATGTAGTTGGTCAGGCAATTCAGCAGCGTCGTCTTGCCCGAGCCGGTGCCGCCGGAGATCAAAACGTTGCAGCGGACGCGGCCGATGATCTTGAGGATCTCCGATCCTTCGATCGAGATCGCGCCGAAGCGAACCAGCTGATCCAGCGTGAGCTTGTCGCGCTTGAATTTGCGGATCGTCAGCACCGGGCCATCGAGAGCCAGCGGCTCGACAATGGCGTTGACGCGGGAGCCGTCGGCGAGGCGGGCGTCGCAGATCGGTGAGGATTCGTCGACACGCCGGCCGACCTGGCTGACGATGCGCTGGCAGATGTTGAGCAGCTGCTGGTTGTCGCGGAAGCGGATACCGGTCCTCTGGATCTTGCCGGCGACTTCGATGTAGACGGTGTTCGCGCCGTTCACCATGATGTCGGCGATGTCGTCGCGCGCCAGCAGCGGCTCGAGCGGGCCGTAGCCGAGCACGTCGTTGCAGATGTCGTCGAGCAACTCTTCCTGCTCGGCGATCGACATCACGATGTTCTTGATCGCGATGATCTCGTTGACGATGTCGCGGATTTCCTCGCGCGCCGACTCACCGTCGAGCTTCGCAAGCTGCGCGAGGTCGATCGCCTCGATCAGGGCGCCGAAGATCGTGGCCTTGACCTGATAGTAGTTGTCGGAGCGCCGGACCTCGTTGCTGACCGGCGGGGCCGGGGCCCTTGCCGGCGCGAGCGGGGGCGACGCGACGGCATGTTCGGGAGTGCGCGCGACCGGAGCCGGGGCAGGCTCCAGCGCGACCGGCTTGACCGCCCGGGTCTGGGATTCAAGTCCGTTACGCTTACCGAACACGACACTACTCCACGCAATAGATTACTTCGATCGCAGCTTGCCCAGCAGTGGCGCCAGCAGCGACGTCCGCGGCTTCTTGGTGTCACCGCGTCCGGTCAGCCGCTGCGCGATCTGCAGAAACATTTCAGCCGCGCGATGGTTGGCCGCGACCTCGGCGATCATCTGGCCGTTGTTGGCGGCAACGCCGAAGATCTGCGGTTCGAACGGAATCGAGGCGATCGGTTCGCTCTCGATGGCCTTGGCGAACTCCTTGGCGCTGATCTCCGGACGCTTGGGCACGCCGACCTTGTTGAGGCAGTAGGTCGGCATCCGGTCGTTGGGCCGCGCCCCTTTCAGCAGGTCGAACAGGTTCTTGGTGTTGCGCAGGTTGGCGAGATCGGGCTCGGCGACGATCAGGATGTCGTCGGCATTGATCAGCGCGCGCTTGGCCCAGCCGGACCACTGATGCGGTACGTCGAGGACGATGCACGGCACCGTGCCGCGCAGCGTATCGAAGATCGAATCGAACGCCTCGGCGCCGAAGTCATAGACGCGGTCGAGCGTCGCCGGTGCGGCGAGCAGGCTGAGATGGTCGGTGCACTTCGACAGCAGGCGGTCGATGAACGCGGTATCGACGCGGTCCGGCGAGAACACCGCTTCGGCGATGCCCTGTGGCGGGTCCTGGTTGTAGTCGAGGCCCGCGGTGCCGAATGCGAGATCGAGATCGGCGACGACCGAGTCGAGCGCGAGGTCGCGGGCGATCGCCCAGGCGATGTTGTGGGCGATGGTCGAGGCGCCGACGCCGCCCTTGGAGCCGACGACCGAAATGATGCGGCCGACGGCTTTTGCCTCCGGCGTCGAGAACAGGCCGCAGATCGAGCGAACGATGTCGATCGCGGCGACGGGGGCGATCAGGTAATCGCTGACGCCGCGCCGGACCAGCTCGCGATACAGTGTGACGTCGTTGATGCGGCCGACCACGATCACCCGCGTGCCCGGGTCGCACACGGTCGCGAGTTGGTCGAGGCCGCCGAGAATGTCGCCGCGGCCGTCGGTCTCCAGCAGGATCACGTTCGGGGTCGGCGCGCTGCGATAGGCTTCGATCGCGGCGACGGTTCCGCCCATCTGGATCTTGAGATGCGCCTTGCCGAGCCGGCGGTCTTCGCCAGCGGACTGCACCGCGGCGGCGGTGTCCACCGTATCGCAAAAGGCCTGCACCGACACGCGTGGTGCCGGTGCGATATGCTCCTCCGCGGCGGGCTGAGCCGCGTCGCTCTCGGGTGTCTGGCGTGCGTAGCTGATCATTTTCCGAGGTCGCTCAGTTTGGCCTTGTCGCCGTCGCTGTAGTTCGTCGCGGTCGGATTGCCCTTGCGATACTTGTCGAAGGCAATCGACCGGCGCGCCGTATAGGGCGGCGTTTCAGGTCGCGGCTGGACGAGATCCGACGGGTTCTCCACCATCGCGGCGAGGTTGCGCTGCGTCGCGCAGCCGAAATTGTGGTACGGCTTGTTCTCGATGTAGACCTTGTTCTTGATCGACGGGCCGAGATCATCGGGCCAAAGCCCGCAGGGCCCCGCCTCCGCCGCGATGCGCGGGTAGGACAGGCGCACAGTGGCAAACTGGCGCGGGTCGCGCGGGGTGTAGTCGCGGGTCGTGATCGCGCGTGCCGGGATGCCGATCGCGCTCAGCAGCGAGCGCATCTCGCGGTAGGAGTCCGACGAGGCGCGGGCGTTGGGGGTGTCCTTGGGCAGATCGATCAGGAGGTTGCCGGTGCCCTCGCGCAGCCAGGCCTGGCCGAGGCTGATCACGTCCGCCCGCTGGGTGGCGGTGAGGCCGCCGCGGCCGCTGCCGACGAACACTTCGACGGTGCGATTGGCTTCCTCGATCACGATCGGATGACGCTGGCGGTAGTCGCTGGGAATGCTGGCGAGCGCATTCTCCTTGTCGCGGGTATGGGTGAGGCAGCCGCCGAGCGAGACCGAGAGGCCGATCAGCAGCAGCACCGCACGCAGTCGCCGTTTCGATGTCACGGGATGGGTCTGGATGATCATTGCAAAATCCCGTTTCAATCGGTGATGAAGCCGTACTTGCCGCGATAGCTCTGGCGCGGATTTGGCCGGCCGGGAACGCCATAGACGCGATTGATGTTGCCGAGCAGGTCGGACTGCGGATCGGCCGCGTCGGCAAAGCCGTCGTCCGGCCGCGACAGGTCCTTCTGCGCCACCGCACGGACGACATAGGGGGTGATGATCACGGCGAGTTCGGTTTGCCGGTTGACGTAGTCGCGGCTGCGGAACAGCGCGCCGAGGACAGGCAGCTGGGTCATGCCAGGCAGGCCGTTGATCGACTGCTTGGTCTGCTCCTGGATCAGGCCGGCGAGCGCCATCGAGCCGCCCGAGGGAATCTCCAGCGTGGTCTCGGCGCGGCGGGTGCGGATCGAGGGGATGGTGATCGAGTTGTTGGTGGTCGAGGACAACTGCTGGGTCACGGTGATCGAGTTGTCGTTCGACAGCTCCGACACCTCGGTCATGACGCGCAGGCTGATACGTCCTTCGGACAGCACCAGCGGGGTGAAGTTCAGCGAGACGCCGAACTTCTTGAAGCTGATCTGCGTTGTACAGACGTGCGTGGTCGGATCGCAGGAATAGCCCGCAGGGATCGGGAATTCACCGCCGGCGACGAATGTCGCCGCTTCTCCGGAGATCGCGGTCAAATTCGGCTCTGCGAGGGTGCGGATCACGCCGGCGCTTTCCATCGCGCGCAGCGTGGCGCTGACCGAGGGAAAGTTGCCGGTGATGGCGTTGTTGGCGACCAGCGGACCGCCGTTCGCAGTGAACGGATTGGTGTTGTTGAAGTTGAGCACGGAGGCGCTGCCGAGACTCAGATTGTTGAGATCGACGCCGAGCTGCTTGAGAATGTTGCGCTGGATCTCCGCGACCGTCACCTTGAGCAGCACCTGATCGCGGCCGCGTATGGCGATGTTGTTGACCACCTTGATGTTGTCGCCCGCCAGCCGCGCGGCGATGTCGCCGGCCTGCTGCGCATCCAGGGGACTGTTGGCGCTGCCGCTCAGCATGACGCCGTCGCCGACGCCCTCGATCTGGATGTCGCTGTTGGGGAAGGCCTGCCGCAGCGCCGCGCGTACGCCGTTGAGATCGCGGGTCACCGCGATATCGTAGGCGGAGATCTGCTGCCCGCTGGAATCGAAGAAGATGATGTTGGTCTGGCCGACAGCTGCGCCGATGATGTAGGCGCGTTGCGCCGAGCGGATCACGGCGTTGGCGATCTTGGGATCGGCCACCAGCACGTCCTTGACGTCGCGTGGCAGATCAACGACCACCGACTTGCCGATGCCGAGCGGCAGGAAGCGGGCGTTCATCTGTCCGACGGCTGCGCTCGTGGCGGCCGCCATCGCCGGTGCCCGCGCTTCGCCGGCACGGGCCGGCAGCACGGGATTCAGCGTCAAGGCCGCCACCGCCGCAAACGACAGGCTGCGGACCATCCCGGTCTGCAACTGCCGTCGAATTCCACCGCGCGTCATGCGTTGCGCCCCTTCGTTATCGCTGAACCGTGGTGGACGTCGGCACTCCGAAGCGAACCACGCTGATGCTGTTTCCCCGGACGCGCTCGGCCTGGGTCGGCGGCGCATTGGCATCGACGATGCTGCGCAGCGCCAGCGCCAGCGTGCCGGTCTGGCGCGCCTTGGCCAGCGCTTCCGCCTGTTCCGGCTTCAATTCGAGCGTCGCTGTCTTGCCGACGACCACCTTCTGGCCGTTCTTCTCTTCGATGGTCTGGTCGATCGCGAGCACGCGCACATTGCCGAGGATGATCTCCGACACCACGGCATCGGCGCCGCTGTGGTCGGAGTTCTTCTCGCGGCGCGACAGGATCACGTCGACGCGGTCGTTCGGCAGGATGAAGCCGCCGGCGCCGGTTTCGGCCGAGATTTCCGTCGAGATCGCGCGCATGCCGGTCGGCAGGATCGCCGCCATGATGCCGGATCCCGGCCCCTTGACCAGCTTGAGCTCGCGGATCGGCTCGCCGGCAATGAACGGCGAGCGCGCAATCGATCCGACCAGCTGCGTGATCGCATCCGGCCTGTCGTTGCGGCGGACGAAATTGTTGCTGGCGTTGGCAGCCGGCCAGGTCTGCCATTGCAGATCGTTGACCGAGACTGTCTGGCCCATCGGGATGTCGGATTTGGCGACAAGCACGTCGACGGTTTCGATCTGCTGCACCGGCGGAGCCTGGACGATCTGCTTGGGCTCCGGACCACTGACAAGATAGATCGCCAAGCCGCCAGCGGCGACCGAGATGGCCAGTACGACGATACGCGCGGTATTCATACGCTTCACTTCCCGCAAGACACACGCGACCTACCGATCGCTGTCCCGGGATTTGACCAGTTAAAGGTCAAAGCATGGTTAATGAGGCGTATCTAAATCACGTTAACGAGGTGTTGCCCCAGCCTCGTCAAGGGAGCGTGAAGCGGCCGAGGTCGACGGCTGCGATCCAGGAGGTTTCCGGATAGATCACGAGAGCGCCGAGTGCCAGGGCGATGCCGTAGGGGATGTCGGCGTCCTTGCCGTGCAGGCGCAGCAGCCAGCTCTGCGAGCCGAGGGCGTGGGGAAGCGGCCACTGCCGGAACTGAAGCAGCAGCAGGGTGAGGGCGCCGCCGAACAGCGAGGCGTAGAGCAGATAGTTAAGAAGGTGTGAAAATCCGAGCCAGAGCGCGGCCGCGGACGCCACCTTGGCGTCGCCGCCGCCGATCCAGCCCATCGCGAAGCAGGCGAAGCCCGCCGTGAGCACGATCAGGCCCGCGGCGCCATGCATCAGCAGGTCGTGGCCCGGCATGCCGCCCCAGGCGGCGAGAACGGCAAATCCGGCCACCAGCAGCAGCGAGACGCGGTTCGAGATCGTCATGGTCAGCAGGTCGCTCACCGCGGCAAACGCCATCAAGGCGGGGAAGAAGCAGAGCCGTGCGAGGTCGAGGATCATGCCCGTTCACATCTCGAAATGAAGCGATCGTTCCGCCGCACCTTAGGCCGCAGGTGTGAACAATCGCAAAACGGGCAAACAGATCGCAAATGCGATCGTGATCAATCAGGGAAGGAAATCACGCGAGCGTGCTGGCGATCCGCCAGGCCAGCACGATCAAGGCCAGCGTCAGCGCCATGCAGACGATCGCGATGGCGTCATGGCCATCGTCGCGATGCGGAGCGATGAAGCTGCGAGGCCGGTCCTGGGGGCGCATCGTCATGCCATATGCCGCGGCCTGCGTACCGGCCGACAAATACAGTCGTTCAATAGAAAAGGCTCCGGGAAAGCCCGGAGCCCCTTTGCAGCAGGACCGGAGAAGGCCGCTGTATCAGCTGCCCGAGCCGATGCTGTTCGCGATGCTGCTGAACTTGCCGCTCAGGTTGGTGCCGAGCGTGTTCACCGCCGCGATGATCGCCAGGGAGATGCCAGCGGCGATCAGACCGTATTCGATCGCGGTCGCGCCGGACTCGTCCTTGACGAAACGAGCAATGAGATTCTTCATAGATAGCTCCATGTATGCATGTGGCTGTCGAAACTGACCTTGGTGTGAGCAGCGCGATGCCTGCCGCGACCATGGCGTCACCTTATGGGTCAGTAATTGCAGCGTAGTTAATTCAACTGAAGAAACAGCGGTACAATAGGCTGTTCTTCGCGACGGTAAATGACGGCTTAATCGCGGCGCCTGTATTGCACGCCAGCTGCGGCAAGGCCTTGATTCTGTGCTCGTTGACGCGCCGTGCGTGGGCGGCTCGGCTGGCATGTGGTTTTGCGAGGCGGACGCTTTGCGCCGCCGTGTTTGCAGTTCATTCATCAATTAACGTCAGATTTGCCATGTCGGGCGCCGGCGCCGCTGCGTATCGCTTATGCCGGCATGTCAGGGTCCCGGAGTAGAGTATGTCGACCAATTCCCAGCGCCACGTGCGCACCATCGTCCGGTCATCGCTCATCGCCGCCGGCTTGCTGCTGCTCCAGCAGGCTGCGCTCGCCCGCAATGCGGGCGATCAGATCGATGTGGTGGTGGACCAGGCGAAGCTGGTCAAGCTGCCGGAGCGCGTTGCGACCCTGGTTGTCGGCAATCCCCTGATCGCTGACGTCACCTTGCAGTCCGGCGGGATGATGGTGGTGACCGGGAAGGGATACGGCTCGACCAACTTCATTGCGCTGGACCGCGACGGGACCGTGCTGGTCGATCGCGTGATCCAGGTGCAGGGACCGACCGAAAACCTCGTGACTGTCTATCGCGGTGTCGACCGCGAGTCCTACAGCTGCACGCCTGTCTGCCAGCGCCGCATCACCCTCGGCGACGGAGCGTCCTATTTCTCGTCGACGCTCGAGCAGGCCGGCACCCTCAGCAATCAGGCGACGGGCAACGCGACGGCCGCCGCAGCCAACACCTCCGCGGTGGCGCCGAAGAACTGAAAGAACGGAAGCCTTCTGCTCGAAATAGCTGGTTAATGGCCGGTTAATATCCCCTGCCGGATTGTCCCGATCGGGCGCAAGCTTTCAACAATGAGTGTTCGTTATGATGGAGGTAGCTATTTGCTGCCTTCGAGACTGGTTGCCATGCCGCGGTTGTGCCCCTCCAAATCGACGTTCAGGGCTTTCGTTCGCCGCTTCGGCGAAAGCCGCCGCGCCTCGGCTGCGGTCGAGTTCGCGCTGATCGCGCCGTGGTTTCTGGCGCTGCTGTTTGCCATTATCGAGATTGCGCTGGTGTTCTTCGCGGGCCAGATGCTGGAAACCGCGACACAGGACTCCGCGCGCCTGATCATGACGGGCCAGGCCCAGACCGCGACCGGCGGCGGCTACACGCAGGCGCAGTTCAAGACGCAGGTGTGCAATCGGCTCGTCATCATGTTCGACTGTCAGAACAGGCTGGCGCTCGATGTCCGCAGCTATTCGTGCTTCTCGACGGTCGCGCAGCCGCAGAGCCCGATCGACAGCAGCGGCAACCTCAGGACCGATTTCCAGTTCAACATGGGGGCGCCGTCGTCTGTGGTCGTGGTCCGGGTGTTCTATCCCTGGCAGCTCTTTGTCGCGGGGCTCGGTTTCAACATCGCCAACATGACCGGCGGACAGTATCTGCTGCAGTCGTCCTCGGCCTTCCGCAACGAGCCCTATGGCCAAGGCTCTTCAACGCCGTGCTGAGCCAATGCTGAGCCGCAGCCCCAATCCCTTGTCCGACCTGCGCGCGGCGCTGCGGCGCCTGGCAGCGCAGACGCATGGCGGGTCGGCGGTCGAGTTCGCGATCATCCTGCCGTTCATGCTGCTCGTGTTCCTCGGCACCTATGATCTGTGCAACGGCATCGCCGCCGACCGCAAGGTGACGATCACGGCGCGGACGCTCTCCGACCTGATCGCGCAGGCGACGCAGGTCAAAACCTCCGACGTCACCAACTCGTTCACGGCGGCGAGCTATGTGATGATGCCGTTTTCCGGAGCGCCGGTTCAGACCGTATCGGAAGTCAAGATCGATGCGACCACCACGCCCACTAAGGCGACGATTCAGTGGAGCAGGTCGACCAACGGTACGGGACGCCCGACCAATCAGTCCGTCACGGTGCCTTCGGGCCTCGTTGTCTCGGGTCAAGTGACGTATCTGATCTGGAGCGAAGTCAGCTACACTTACCAGCCGTTCGTCAGCTACGTCTTCAAGTCGGCTTTCTCGCTGAGTGACCAGTTCTATGCGAGGCCGCGCCAGTCGGCGTGCGTCGTAATCGATCCGACGTCGCCATCGCAAGGCTGCTGATAGGCAGCGCAGTGCGTTGCCGCTCTCCCGTATCGAGATGTCCTGAAACGAGAAAGGCCGCACCAGAGGTGCGGCCTTTCCCGATCGATTCAGCGTCTGCTGCTTACGCGCGCGACGAGATAATCAGCCTGCCGAGCGAAGGTTGTCGGCCGACGACTTGCCGGAACGACGATCAGCGACGATCTCGTAGCTGATCTTCTGGCCTTCACGGAGAGTGCCGAGACCGGCGCGCTCGACAGCGCTGATGTGAACGAACACATCGTTGCCGCCGTCGTCCGGCTGAATGAAACCATAACCTTTGGTCGCGTTAAACCACTTCACAGTGCCCATGCTCACGGGGGTAGTCCCTTCTCAGATAGATGTAGTCAGTGCTCATCGTTGCACGAAGCAACACGAGCTGTTTGATCGAATTTTGGAAGGGTCGTCAGCGTTACCCGGCTGTACCGGTGGATAGCCAATGTCGTCCAGCCGAAAATCGATACTCTCAGTCATAAGCGAAAACGGATTTTCAAACAATCCTGACGTGCGGGATTTTTTTGCAATTGGCCGAATTGCCTTAAATACAGCAGGTCTCTGCACGTAGAACGTGCAGAGACCGTTTGTCGACCGCGGCCTCAGCGGCGGCGGAACTGGCCGCGCGGGGGACCGCTGCGGGGCGGGCCGCCGGCCGGACGTTCGTCCTTGTGGCGGAAAATGAGCCGGCCCTTTTCCAGGTCGTAGGGCGACATCTCGATGGTGACGCGGTCCCCCGCCAGGGTCTTGATGCGGTTTTTCTTCATCTTGCCTGCGGTGTAGGCAATGATTTCGTGCCCGGCGTCGAGCTGGACGCGATAGCGGGCGTCGGGAAGGATTTCGGTGACGAGCCCTTCAAACTGGATCAGTTCTTCTTTCGCCATGGACTTCTCCGGATCGGATTGTTCTGAAAGTGACGGTTAATGCTATCGCTGCGTCTGGCGCTGGGAACGGTTGTCGCGGCGCAAGAACGCGACGCCCTGGATGCCTTCGCCCGGTCCCCCATGGGGCGCCCGCGACGGCTCGTGGCGGTTGGGCTGGCCTGCCGAGGCCGCAAGGCCATTGCCATTGCCGTTGCCGCGGCGCCGGCGGCGCTTGCCCTTGTTGGCGGCCGGTGCGGCGTCGCCCCGGGCGGGTTTCGGGTGCGGCGTGTGGTGAGGCCGGGACGGCTGGCCCCTGCCTTCCTGGCGGCCTTCGGACGCGTCCTGCTGGCCGGCCGAGCGGCGGTCTTCCCGCGGCAGCTTGATCCGGATCAGCTTTTCGATGTCGCGGAGGTAGGCGGCCTCCTCGCCGGCACACAGCGAGATGGCCACGCCCTCGGCGCCGGCACGGGCCGTCCGGCCGATGCGGTGCACATAGGTCTCCGGTACGTTCGGCAGGTCGAAGTTGACCACATGGCTGACGCCGTCGACGTCGATGCCGCGGGCGGCGATGTCGGTCGCCACCAGGGTGCGGATCTCGCCGGAGCGGAACGCCGCCAGCACCCGCTCGCGGTGGTTCTGGGACTTGTTGCCGTGGATGGCGTTGGCGGCGATCCCGGCCTTGGCCAGCACCTTCACCACCTTGTCGGCGCCATGCTTGGTGCGGGTGAACACCAGCGCCCGGTTGATCGGCTCCTGCTTCAGGATCTCGGCCAGCGTGGCCGGCTTGGCCGAATGGTCGAGCTGGATGACCCGCTGGGAGATACGCTCCGCGGTCGAGGACACCGGGGTGACCGCCACCCGCGCCGGATCGCGCAGCATGCTGTCGGCAAGCTCGGCGATGTCCTTGGGCATGGTCGCCGAGAAGAACAGGGTTTGCCGCTTGATCGGGAGTTTCGCGACGATTTTGCGGATATCGTTGATGAAGCCCATGTCGAGCATGCGATCGGCTTCGTCCAGCACCAGGAATTCCACCTGGCTGAGCTTCAGCGCATTGCCCTGGATGAGGTCGAGCAGGCGGCCCGGGGTCGCGACCAGGATCTCGACGCCCTGCATCAGGGCGCGGACCTGGCGGCCCATCGGCACGCCGCCGATGGCCAAAGCGGCCGAGATCCGCAGGTGGCGGCCGTAGGCGTTGAAGCTGTCGAGGATCTGGCCGGACAGCTCACGGGTCGGGCTCAGCACCAGCACGCGGCAGTGCTTGGGCTGCGGCCGGGTGCGGTTCTCGAGCAGGCGGTGGAGGATCGGCAGCGCGAAGGAGGCGGTCTTGCCGGTGCCCGTCTGGGCGATGCCGACCACGTCGCGGCCGGTCAGTGCGAGAGGGATGGTCTGAGCCTGGATAGGCGTGGGCGTGACGTAGTTTTCTTCCTTCAGAGCACGCGCGATGGGATCGGCAAGGCCGAAATCCTGAAAAGAGGTCAAAGTGGATCTTTCTTACGAGTCAGTGCGCGCAGCAGGCCAAACGCCTGGTGCGGGCGGGTATCGTGGGACACCCGCGTGTCTGGGGCGTCAGTTGAGTTAGATGAAAAGGCAAGCCGGATCCCGTTGCAGACAATACGACAACAGATCCGAACACGCAGCCCGCAAGACCTGACGATACGATTCAAGGTCGCGGCGGTTATATGAGCCACGAAGGCGGCGCTTTCAAGATGAATCGCTGGAACTCGTCTGGTTGCGGTGCCCTGGTAGGCGTGCTCGAAGGAGCCGTCACGCCATGCCACGAAATTAGCCAGCAATCGTTTTCTGCACACAAAATGACCTATCTGCAAATTGTGCAGTCACGGTCTGTGTCTTCGATTTAGGCAATATGCCGGGTTCCGAAGCGCGAAAAATAAAAATACCACATGAAAATCAGATAGATATGCGTTTTGTGCGGGGTGGCATGCTTCTTGCGATTCCCTGGGCGCAGACGGCCAGCGGCTGTTCAGCAGGGGTTTTTGTCTGCGTCAGGGAGATGACATCGCATGTTTACTCAATTGACCTCGGCCCTCGGGCGGCCGTTCAGCCGCCGCAAGGTTCTGGCGGCGACCGCGGGCGTGGCCCTCGGTCTTTCGACCTTCGGCGCGGCACAGGCCGCGGAGGACACCATCAAGGTCGGCGTTCTGCACTCGCTGTCGGGCACGATGGCGATCAGCGAGACTACGCTGAAGGACACCATCCTGTTCATGATCGACGAGCAGAACAAGAAGGGCGGCGTGCTCGGCAAGAAGCTCGAGGCCGTGGTGGTCGACCCCGCCTCCAACTGGCCGCTGTTCGCCGAGAAGGCCCGCGAGCTGATCACCAAGGACAAGGTCGCGGTGGTGTTCGGCTGCTGGACCTCGGTGTCGCGCAAGTCGGTGCTGCCGGTGTTCAAGGAGCTGAATTCGATCCTGTTCTATCCGGTGCAATATGAAGGCGAGGAGAGCGAGCGCAACGTGTTCTACACCGGCGCCGCCCCGAACCAGCAGGCGATCCCGGCCGTCGACTACCTGATGAAGGAAGAGAAGGTGAAGCGCTGGGTGCTCGCCGGCACCGACTACGTCTATCCGCGCACCACCAACAAGATCCTGGAAGCCTACCTGAAGTCGAAGGGGGTCGCCCAGGACGACATCATGATCAACTACACTCCGTTCGGTCATTCCGACTGGCAGACCATCGTCGCCGACATCAAGAAGTTCGGCTCGGCCGGCAAGAAGACCGCGGTGGTCTCCACCATCAACGGCGACGCCAACGTGCCATTCTACAAGGAGCTCGGCAACCAGGGCATCAAGGCGACCGATATTCCGGTGGTCGCGTTCTCGGTGGGTGAGGAAGAGCTCGCCGGCATCGACACCAAGCCGCTGCTCGGCCATCTCGCCGCCTGGAACTATTTCCAGTCGATCAAGACGCCCGCGAACGAGAAGTTCATCAAGGAGTGGCAGGCCTACACCAAGAACCCGAAGCGCGTGACCAACGACCCGATGGAAGCGCACTACATCGGCTTCAACATGTGGGTGAAGGCGGTGGAGAAGGCGAAGTCCACCGATCCTGACAAGGTGATCGACGCGCTGCCCGGCATCAAGCAGGCCAACCTGACCGGCGGCGAATCCGAAATGCTGCCCAACCACCACATCACCAAGCCGGTGTTCATCGGCGAGATCAAGGCCGACGGCCAGTTCGACGTGGTGTGGAAGACGCCTGGCCTCGTCCCCGGCGACGCCTGGTCGAAGGAGCTGGACGGCTCCAAGGACCTGATCGGCGACTGGGTCGGCAAGAAGTGCGGCAACTGGAACACCAAGACCAACAAGTGCGGCGGCCAGGGCTCCTGACCTTCATCCTCCCTTGACTTGAGGAAGGCGGCGGCAGTCGCCGCCTTCCTCTTCCTTACCTCTGCCGGGGTTGTGACGTGTTTGCCAGATTCATTTTCCGCTGCGGTGCGCTGGCCCTTGTGCTGGCGCTGGTCGCCATCTCCTTGATCGTCGTCACCCAGCCGGCGTCGGCGGGTGCGTTCGAGAGCGCGGTCAGCCAGTTCGCCAACGATTCGTTTTCCGATACCGACGAGGCGATCAGCGCACTCGTCGCCAGCGGCCATCCGCGCGCCTACCCGATCATCAGCGCACTGCAGGAAGGCCGCCTGCTCGCCAGCGGGCAGGACAAGAAGGTCTATATCAAGCAGCCGGACGGTGCGCTGGTCGATGCCGCCACCGGCACTGCGGCAAGCGGCGTCGACGCCGCGAGCCTCGACGCGGTCCGCCTCAACAACCGGTTGCGCCGCGCCGTGGAGGCGGCGATCTCCAGCCTGACGCTGCTGTCGCCGGATCCGGCAAAGCGCATTCTCGCCGCGCAATCGGTGTTCAAGACCCACGACGCGAACGACCTGCCGGCGATCGAGAGCGCGCTGCAGAAGGAGACCAACAGCGCAGCCAAGCGGGCGTTTTCCGCCGCGCGGGCGGCGATCCTGCTGTTCAAGCCGGACGCCAGCGAGGCCGACAAGATCGAGGCGGTAGCCACCGTGCGCGCCCGCGGCGATCAGGAGGCGCTGGCGCTGCTGTCCGCACTGCCATCCGATACCTCGCCCGCCGTGCAGCGCGCCGCGGCCAGCGCCATCGGTTCGATCCAGAACAGCCTCGCGATCTGGTCGGGGGTGCAGAACGCCTGGTATGGCCTCTCGCTGGGCTCGGTGCTGCTGCTGGCGGCGATCGGCCTTGCCATCACCTTCGGCGTGATGGGCGTCATCAACATGGCCCATGGCGAAATGGTGATGATCGGCGCCTATGTCACGTTCGTCGTGCAGGAACTGATCCGCACCCGCTATCCGGCGCTGTTCGACTATTCGCTGCTGATCGCGGTGCCGCTCGCCTTCCTGGTCGCAGGCTTCATCGGCGTCCTGATCGAGCGCAGCATCATCCGCTTCCTCTATGGGCGGCCGCTGGAAACCCTGCTCGCCACCTGGGGCATCTCGCTGGTGCTGCAGCAGGCGGTGCGCACCATGTTCGGCCCGACCAACCGCGAGGTCGGCAACCCGTCCTGGATGAGCGGTGCGTTCGAGATCGGGCAGCTCACCATCACCTACAACCGGCTCTGGATCATCTGCTTCACGCTGGCGGTGTTCGCGGTCCTGCTGGCCATGCTGCGCTACACCAGCCTCGGGCTCGAGATGCGGGCGGTGACGCAGAACCGCCGCATGGCGGCCTCGATGGGCATCGCCACCTCGCGGGTCGATGCGCTGACTTTCGGGCTCGGCTCGGGCATCGCGGGGATCGCTGGCGTCGCGCTGTCGCAGATCGACAACGTCAGCCCCAATCTCGGCCAGAGCTACATCATCGATTCCTTCATGGTGGTGGTGTTCGGCGGTGTCGGTAACCTGTGGGGCACGCTGGTCGGCGCGCTGACGCTCGGCATCGCCAACAAGTTCCTGGAGCCGGTGGCCGGCGCGGTGCTCGGCAAGATCACCATCCTGGTGCTGATCATCCTGTTCATCCAGAAGCGGCCGCGCGGCCTGTTCGCGCTGAAGGGGAGGTCGGTGGAAGCATGACGCCGCATCTCCTCACCCGTTCGCTCAACCGCGGCGCCACCACGTTCCTGCTGGTCGTCGCGGCGATCGGCATCCTCTTGCCGCTGTCCAACCTGCTGCTGCCGGAGACGTCGCCGTTCCAGGTGCCGACCTATTTGATCTCGCTGTTCGGCAAGTACATCTGCTACGCGCTGCTCGCGCTCGCCATCGACCTGATCTGGGGCTATTGCGGCATTCTCTCGCTCGGCCACGGCGCCTTCTTCGCGCTCGGCGGCTACGCCATGGGCATGTACCTGATGCGCCAGATCGGCAACCGCGGCGTCTACGGCAACCCGCTGCTGCCGGACTTCATGGTGTTCCTGAACTGGCAGAAGCTGCCGTGGTACTGGTACGGCTTCGACATGTTCTGGTTCGCGGCGCTGATGGTGCTGGTGGTGCCGGGTGTGCTGGCGTTCTGCTTCGGCTGGCTCGCGTTCCGCTCCCGCGTCACCGGCGTGTACCTGTCGATCATCACCCAGGCCATGACCTACGCGCTGCTGCTGGCGTTCTTCCGCAACGACTTCGGCTTCGGCGGCAACAACGGTCTGACCGATTTCAAGGACATCCTCGGCTTCAATGTCCAGGCCCAGGGCACCCGTGCGGTGCTGTTCATGCTGTCGTGCGCCGCGCTGATGCTCGGCTTCGTGATCTGCCGGGCGATCGTGACCTCCAAGCTCGGCAAGGTGCTGGTCGCGGTGCGTGACGCGGAGTCCCGCACGCGCTTCCTCGGCTATCGCGTCGAATCCTACAAGCTGTTCGTCTTCACCCTGTCGGCCTGCATGGCGGGTGTCGCCGGCGCGCTCTATGTGCCGCAGGTCGGCATAATCAATCCCAGCGAGTTCGCGCCGGGCAACTCGATCGAGGCGGTGATCTGGGTCGCGGTCGGCGGCCGCGGCACGCTGATCGGTGCGGCGATCGGCGCCGTGCTCGTCAACTATGCCAAGACGTTCTTCACGTCCGGCCTGCTCGCGCCGTACTGGCTGTTCATGCTCGGTGCGCTGTTCATCCTGGTGACGCTGCTGCTGCCCAGGGGCATTGTCGGGACCGTGCAGGCTTGGTGGGAGGCGGGGCGGGCCCGCCGCGCCTCCGAAGCCGCCGCCAGCGCCGCACGCGAGGACGGCATCAGCAAACCCCGTCTGGCGGAGTGACCCCGATGATCGTGCCCGATAGCCGTGCCACCTCGGCGCTCCTCTACCTCGACGGGGTTCACGTCTCGTTCGACGGCTTCCATGCCATCAACAACCTGTCGCTGACGATTGCGCCCGGCGAGATGCGCGCCATCATCGGCCCGAACGGCGCCGGCAAGACCACGATGATGGACATCATCACCGGCAAGACCAAGCCGGACGAGGGCGACGTGCTGTTCGACGGCACCGTCGATTTGACGCGTCTCGACGAGACCGAGATCGCCGAGCTCGGCATCGGCCGCAAGTTCCAGAAGCCGACGGTGTTCGAGAGCCACACGGTCGAGGACAACCTGCTGCTGGCGCTCAACACCGATCATCGGGTGCGGAGCACGCTGTTCTGGCGGCAGGCGCCGGATGAGGCCGAGCGCATCGACCGTGTGCTCGAGACCATCAAGCTGACGGACGCGCGCACGCGCCTCGCCGGCAGCCTGTCCCATGGCCAGAAGCAGTGGCTGGAGATCGGCATGCTGCTGGCGCAGGATCCCAAGCTGCTGCTGGTCGACGAGCCGGTCGCCGGCATGACCGACGTCGAGACCCATCAGACGGCGGAGCTGCTCAAGGAGATCAACCGCGACAAGACGGTGGTGGTGGTCGAGCACGACATGACGTTCGTGCGCGCGCTCGGCGTCCGCGTCACCTGCCTGCACGAAGGCTCGGTGCTGGCGGAAGGCTCGATCGACCAGGTGTCGTCCAACGAGCGGGTCATCGAAGTGTATCTGGGACGCTGACGATGGCCGTCGATGCGGGGCCATGCGTCAGAGGGTCGGGCAACCCGGCCGGTGCCGGTCAGGAAGGCGGTGTGAAGTGAGTGGCGAGGTCAAATCCGGGGCGCTCGACGTCCAGGACATCAGCCTGTTCTATGGCGCGGCGCAGGCGCTGCGCGGCGTATCGATCTCAGCGGCGCCGGGACAGGTCACGTGCGTGCTCGGCCGCAACGGCGTCGGCAAGACCAGCCTGCTGCGCGCGCTAGTCGGCCAGCAGCCGATCGCCGGCGGCAGCATCGCGTTCGACGGCGCCGACATTACGGCGCTCAAGCCCTATGAGCGGGCCCGCCGCGGCATCGGCTTCGTGCCGCAGGGCCGCGAGATCTTTCCGCTGCTGACCGTCGAGGAAAACCTCAAGACCGGCTATGCCCCGCTGGCGCGCGACCAGCGCCATATTCCCGACGACGTCTTTTCGCTGTTTCCGGTGCTGCGCTCGATGCTCGGGCGGCGCGGCGGCGACCTGTCCGGCGGCCAGCAGCAGCAGCTCGCCATCGGCCGGGCATTGGTGATGCGGCCGCGCCTGCTGCTGCTCGACGAGCCGACCGAAGGCATCCAGCCGTCGATCATCAAGGACATCGGGCGCGCCATCTCATATCTGCGCAGCCTCGGCAACATCGCCATCGTGCTGGTCGAACAATATCTCGACTTTGCCTGCGAACTCGGCGACCATTTCGCGGTGATGGACCGCGGAACGGTGACGTTCCGCTGCGACCGGGCCAGCCTCGATCCTGAGGCCCTCAGCCGGGCGATGGCGATCTGAGCAGCGGTCTCAGCCCGGGCGACGTTCCACAGTGGAGTGAAAGATGCACGGCGAGTTGTCGGCGACTGTGGCCGAGACTTTCGCGGCCAACCGCGCGGTGGGCGCGGTGGCGTTCGATATTCAGGCCCGCGACGGCGTCTCGCGGCGCGGGGCGCTGCATGAGGAGGGTTCGCTGCGGGTCCGCTTTCCGGCGCCCGAGGGCGCGGGGCTGTCGGCGGTGTTCGTCAACACCGCAGGCGGCGTCGCCGGGGGGGACCGCTTCGACATCCGCATCGACGTCGGCGCCGGGGCGCGACTGACCGTGACCACTGCCGCGGCGGAGAAGGTCTATCGCTCGGTCGGCGCGGATGCCCGGCTCGACGTCGCCCTGCGTGTCGCGTCCGGCGCCCATCTCGCCTGGCTGCCCCAGGAGACCATCCTGTTCGATCGGGCGCGGGTGACGCGCCGCATCGACCTCGACCTCGCCGAGGACGCTTCGCTGCTGCTGTGCGAGATCGTCGTGTTCGGCCGCACCGCAATGGGCGAACGCATGGAGCAGGGGGCGTTCTCCGATCGCTGGCGGCTGCGCCGCGGCGGCCGGCTGGTGTTCGCAGACACCGTCCGCCTCGACGGTGATGTCGGGGCGAAGCTCGCCCGGCCGGCGGTGGCGAAGGGCGGCGCGGCCATCGGCACGGTGCTGATCGTCCCCGGCGACGAGGTGCTGGTCGAGCGCATTCGGGAAGCTGCCGGTCGCTTCGGCGGCGAGGTCGGTGTGTCGGCCTGGAACGGCTTTGCAATGGCCCGCTTCTGTGCACAAGATGCCGCCCGGCTGCGCGCCGACATGATGGCGGTGCTCGATCGTGCCAGTCCGTCGGCCCTGCCGCGGCTCTGGCTGCAATAGATCTGGCGGCAAGCGATGGAGCGCGGGATGCGGGCGGCGGCCGACGGGCATTTGATCAGGGACAGAGCAGGCAATTCATGAATCTTTCCCCTCGCGAGAAGGACAAGCTGCTGATCTCCATGGCGGCGATCGTGGCGCGGCGGCGCCTGGAGCGCGGCGTCAAGCTCAACCATCCGGAAGCCGTGGCGATCATCTCCGATTTCATCCTGGAGGGCGCCCGCGACGGCCGCACCGTGGCGGAGCTGATGAAGGCCGGGGCCGAGGTGCTGACCCGCGACCAGGTGATGATCGGCATTCCCGAGATGATCCATGACATCCAGGTCGAGGCGACCTTTCCGGATGGCACCAAGCTCGTCACCGTGCACGCGCCGATCCGCTAGGATTTTCCCATCATGAAAACGAGACGTTCGGAGGCGACCATGATCAGACTGCTCGCGCTCATTGCGCTGCTGTTGCCGACAGCCGCGCTGGCCCACCCGGGACATGACGAAGCCGGGCTGATGGCCGGCCTGCAGCATCCGATGTCCGGCCTCGACCATATCGCCGTCATGATCGCGGTCGGCCTGTGGGCGGCGCTGGCGGGAGGTCGGGCGCTGTGGGTGTGGCCGGCGACCTTCGTCGGCGTGATGCTGGTCGGCGGCGCCCTCGGCATGGCGCATGTCGCACTGCCGCTCGTCGAGCCTGGCATCCTCGCCTCGGTGGTGGTGCTCGGCTTGATGGTGGCGCTGGCGATCGATCTTCCGGTTGCCGCCGGTGCCGCGCTGATCGGCGTGTTCGCCCTGTTCCACGGCCACGCCCATGGCGCGGAGGTCCCGGAGGCCGCGAGCAGCGTGACCTATCTGCTGGGCTTCGCCGCGACCACTGCCGCGCTCCATGGTGTCGGCATCGGCCTTGCGCTCGCGCTCAACCCGGCCCGCGCGCGGCCGCTGGTGCGCCTCGCCGGCGCGGTGTGCGTCGCCGTCGGCCTCGGCCTCGCCACCGGCGTGATCTGAGGTCGTGCGATGATTCCAGGCGAACTCTTCATCAAGAGCGGCGACATCGAGCTCAACGCCGGTCGCAAGACCGTGACGCTCACGGTCGCCAACACCGGCGACCGGCCCATTCAAGTCGGCTCGCACTACCACTTCTTCGAGACCAATCCGGCGCTCAAATTCGATCGCAAGAAGGCGCGCGGCATGCGGCTCGACATCGCCGCCGGCACGGCGGTGCGGTTCGAGCCCGGGCAGACGCGCGAGGTGACGCTGGTGGCGCTCGCCGGCAAGCGGACGATCTACGGCTTCCGCGGCGACGTGATGGGCAAGCTGTAGGCTTCGTGAACCGATGACAGTGACCGCAGAGCCGGCTGGAGTGCAGTGATGGCGACCAAGATTTCCCGCTCGGTCTATGCCGACATGTTCGGCCCGACCACCGGCGACCGCGTGCGGCTCGCGGACACCGACCTCATCATCGAGGTCGAGAAGGACTTCACCGTCTACGGCGAGGAGGTCAAGTTCGGCGGCGGCAAGGTCATCCGCGACGGCATGGGGCAGAGCCAGGTCACCAACCGCCAGGGTGCGGCCGACACCGTGATCACCAATGCCCTGATCGTCGACCACTGGGGCATCGTGAAGGCTGACGTCGCCATCAAGGACGGCCATATCAGTGCCATCGGCAAGGCCGGCAATCCCGACATCCAGCCGGGTGTGACCATTGTGATCGGTCCGGGCACCGATGTGATCGCCGGCGAGGGCAAGATCCTGACCGCCGGCGGCTTCGACAGCCATATCCATTTCATCTGCCCGCAGCAGATCGAGCACGCGCTGATGTCCGGCGTCACCTCGATGCTCGGCGGCGGCACCGGCCCGTCGCACGGCACCTTCGCCACGACCTGTACGCCTGGGCCCTGGCACATCGGGCGAATGATCCAGTCGTTCGACGCCTTTCCCGTCAACCTCGGCATCTCCGGCAAGGGCAACGCCTCGCGGCCGGCCGCGCTGGTGGAAATGATCAAGGCCGGCGCCTGCGCACTGAAGCTGCACGAGGACTGGGGCACGACGCCGGCGGCGATCGACACCTGCCTGTCGGTCGCGGACGACCATGACATCCAAGTGATGATCCACACCGACACGCTCAACGAATCGGGCTTCGTCGAGGACACCATCAAGGCGTTCAAGGGCCGCACCATCCACGCCTTCCACACCGAAGGCGCCGGCGGCGGCCATGCGCCCGACATCATCAAGGTGGCCGGCCTGAAGAACGTGCTGCCGTCGTCGACCAACCCGACGCGGCCGTTCACCCGCAACACCATCGACGAACATCTCGACATGCTGATGGTGTGCCATCATCTCGATCCGTCGATCGCCGAGGATCTCGCCTTTGCCGAGAGCCGCATCCGCAAGGAGACGATCGCGGCGGAGGATATCCTCCACGACCTCGGTGCGCTGTCGATGATGTCGTCGGACAGCCAGGCGATGGGGCGCCTCGGCGAGGTCGTCATTCGCACCTGGCAGACCGCCGACAAGATGAAGAAGCAGCGCGGCGCGCTGCCGCAGGACAAGGGCAAGGACAACGACAATTTCCGCGTCCGCCGCTACATCGCCAAGTACACCATCAATCCGGCCATCGCCCACGGCGTGTCCAAGCTGATCGGCTCGGTCGAGAAGGGCAAGCTCGCCGACCTCGTGCTGTGGTCGCCGGCGTTCTTCGGCGTCAAGCCGGACTGCGTCATCAAGGGCGGCATGATCGTGGCTGCTCCAATGGGCGATCCCAACGCCTCCATCCCGACGCCGCAGCCGGTGCACTACCAGCCGATGTTCGGCGCCTTCGGGCGGGCGCGCACGGCTTCTTCGGTGGTGTTTTCCTCGAAGGCCGCGGTGGCCGCGGGCCTCGGCAAGAAGCTCGGCATCGCCAAGGAACTCTATGCGGTGCAGAACACCCGCGGCCGCATCTCCAAGAAGAGCATGATCCACAACGACGCCACGCCGCAGATCGAGGTCGATCCGGAGACCTACGAGGTGCGAGCCGACGGCGAATTGCTGACATGCGCCCCGGCCGAGGTGCTGCCCATGGCGCAGCGCTACTTCATGTTTTAGGGTGCCCGGCCACAACAACAGCCGGGAGGATGCCTGTGATCTATGTCGTTGCCACATTGACCGTGAAGCCCGAAGCGCGCGCCGAAGTCATCGCGGCCGCCAAGGCCTGTATTGCCGCCACGCGGAAAGAGGCGGGGTGCATCGCCTATGACATGCACGAGAGCGTGACCGATCCGGCGAAGCTCGTGTTCGTCGAGCAGTGGGAGAGCGCCGAGGCGCTCGGTCCTCATGGCAAGAGCGATCACATGCGCACCTTCGGTCGGGCGGTTGCCGCGGGCGTTACCGCGCCGCCGCGCATCGAGGTGATCACGCCCGCCAAGGTCGACGTTCGCTGAGCGCCGGGAGTCACAACATGATCCATGTCATCGCCACCACCGACGTGAAGCCCGAGCACCGCGATGCCTACATCGCCGGCGCCAAGGAGTGCATTGCCGCGACGCGCAAGGAAGCGGGCTGCATCGCCTACGAGAGCCATGTCAGCATCCATGATCCCAACCGCTTCGTCTTCGTGGAGCGCTGGGAGAACCGCGACGCGCTCAACGCCCATGCGCGGTCCGAGCACATGAAGGTCTGGCGCAAGCTGTCCGCCGACTTCAAGGCCGCGCCGACGGTGATTGAGATCATCAGCGACGGAAAGGTCGAGACCCTGTGAGATGAGCATGATCCGCGCTGTCAAGGTTCTGCCGCCCGGCCACTGGACGGCCCAGCCCGCCGATACGGTGGTGCTCAATTTCGACGACCGCCATCGCCGGCGCATGGCGATGACCGGCACGCGCGGGCTCGACTTCCTGCTCGACCTCGAGGAAGCGGTGGCGCTGCGTAGCGGCGACGGCCTCGTCCTCGAGGACGGCCGGCTGGTCGAAGTGGTCGCTGCGCCGGAGCCGTTGGTCGAGATCCGGGGGAGCGATCCGCAGCATCTGGTGCGGATCGCCTGGCACCTCGGCAACCGCCACCTGCCGACACAGATCGTCGGTCGTGGCCTGCGCATCCGCAAGGACCATGTCATCGAGGAGATGGTGCGCGGGCTCGGTGCGCGCACCATCGAGATCGAGGCCCCGTTCGATCCGGAAGGCGGTGCCTATTCCGGCGGGCATGGCCACGCCGGCCACGATCACGCCGGTCACGACCATGGTCATGACCACGATCACGACCATGGTCATGACCACGATCACGATCATGGTCATCACGATCACCATCATGATCATCACCATCATGATCATGGCTCCTGTGACCACCATGACCACGGCGGCCATGATCATCCCCATGACCATTCCCATGCTCATGGCCGCTCCGACTGACGACGACGCCGAGCGCTGCCGCGGCGACGCGGCGGGCCGTGATCCGCTCCGTTCGGACGGCGGCGTGTCGGCCGATGAACAGGCGGCGCTGTATCGGCTGATGACGTGGCTGTCGCCTGCGTTCCCGGTCGGCGCCTTCTCCTATTCCAGCGGGCTCGAATGGGTCGTCGAGGCCGGCGATGTCGTCGATGTCGCCACGCTGCAGGATTGGCTGGCGGCGATGCTGTGCGAGGGGGCGGGGTTCTGCGACGCCGTGTTTCTGGCGCATGCCCATCGCCACGCCCTGATCGAGAACCGGCCGGGACTGGCCGAGGTCGCCGAGCTTGCGGCAGCGTTCGTGCCGTCGCGTGAGCGGCAGCTCGAAACCACCACCCAGGGGCGCGCCTTCATCGAGATCGCGCGCACCGCGTGGAGCTGCGAGCCTCTTGCGCGGTTACTGGACGGATGGCGCGACCCCATCGTCTATCCGGTCGCGGTCGGCATCGTCAGCGCGGCGCACCGGATCGCGCTGCCCATGACCTTGCATGCCTTTCTGCACGCGCTGATCGCGAACTGGATCTCGGCCGCGGCGCGCCTCGTTCCGCTGGGCCAGACCGACAGCCAGCGCGCGCTGGCCGCGCTGGAACCGAGGGTAGCCGCGACGGGCGCCCGGGCGCTCGTGGCCGCGCTGGACGACGCGGGCGGCGCGACCTTCCGCGCCGATCTTGCCAGCCTGCGCCATGAAACCCAGTATACTCGTCTGTTCCGCTCATGAGCCCGCTCGTCCCTCGCCGCAGCGTCGAGCGAACGCCCGGTGCGGGCGCCGCGGCCGGCGGCGCTTTCCCCTTCACGGCATCAACAGGATACTGACATGCCCACCTTCAATGGCCCTCTTCGCGTCGGCATCGGCGGCCCGGTCGGTTCGGGAAAGACCGCCCTCATGGACCTGCTGTGCAAGGCCATGCGTGACACCTATGACCTCGCCGCGATCACCAACGACATCTACACCAAATGGGACGCCGAGTTTCTGGTGCGGGCAGGCTCGCTGACGCCGGACCGCATTGCAGGTGTGGAAACCGGCGGTTGCCCGCACACCGCGATCCGCGAGGACGCCTCGATGAACCTCGCGGCCGTTGCCGACATGCGGGCCAAGTTTCCCGGCCTCGACCTGGTCCTGATCGAATCCGGCGGCGACAATCTGGCGGCGACGTTCTCCCCGGAGCTCGCCGACCTGACGATCTATGTCATCGATGTCGCTGCCGGCGACAAGATTCCGTCCAAGGGCGGGCCCGGCATCACCCGGTCGGATCTTCTGGTCATCAACAAGATCGATCTTGCGCCGCATGTCGGCGCCTCGCTGGACAAGATGGAGGCCGACGCCCGGCGGATGCGGGGCGAGCGGCCCTTCGTCATGACCAACCTGAAGCAAAGCCAGGGGCTCGATCGCATCGTCCGCTTCATCGAGACCAAGGGGGGCTTGCGGCCCTGACGCGCGCCGTCGGGGGTGGGAAGGAGAGGCTCGAGGCAAGCTGCGGTGGTTTGTCCGCGCACGCTCACCGTTTTCGCGGAACGGAATGAGGGGCTTGCCGTTGTGTGGTCATGAGCAGACTCCACAAGACTGACATCAAGGACTACAGCGGGGCGTTCCTTGGCCTGACCCTGACGGGGATCGCCATGATGGTCCTGGGGCTGGTGCTGGCCGCGATCTGATGGTCAGGGCGCCGGACCGCTGCGGGCGGCCGGCCGGGCTTTTCCCTTCACGATGGGACCGGATCCTCCCTCCGGTGAGGAGGTCGGCCGTCAGGCAACGGCGCGGGCGCGCGCGAGCGTATCCATCACGGCGGCAACGATGGTGTCACGGGTGTAGGGCTTGGCGACGAACACCGCATCGATGAACGCGCCGGCTGCATCCCGGTCGAGGTTGCCGGTGGCAAACAGGAAGGGAATGCCGCGTGCCTGCACCGCCCTCGCAGCCCGCAGGTTGGCCTCGGCCTCAGCCCCCGGATTGAGGTTGATGATGGCGACGTCGATCTCCTCATCGCCGGCCAGGGCGCGCTCCACATCGTCGAGGCTGCGCGCGACAATGACGTCGCCGGCGCCGGATCCCTGCAGCATTTCCTGGAGGTCGAGCGCGATCAGCGTTTCGTCCTCCATCGCCAGCACCTGAAGGCCGGCCGGCAGCAGATGTTTTACCAGCGAGTATTTTCGAACCATACAGTGTCCATGCAATTCCTTGCCGCGTCGGCATCGCGGCATTGTCTCGGCAAATTCGTTCAAAAAGGGGGCGAAGGCGTGGTTGCGGATCTTGCGGTGAACAGGTCTTCCCGTGATTCGTTGGGCCGGTGTTAACCGCAAAGAAGTTCAGATGCGGAATGGAACGAAAACGCAGCATACGCTTTGATACTCTCGGCGTGCCGATCGTGGTCGCCTGGGTCCCGGAGCGTGTGGTGCGGGCGTGCCCTTGTTGTTGGTCGATGATGGATGTCGATGCCCGCCGCAGGTTGCCTCGCTGTGAGGCTTTTGCTTTGATCCGGCTCCGTTGGCCCGGGTAGAGCAGTGTTTCGGCTTGGATTTCTCATTGGACTGATCGCGCTGATCGGGGTCACGATCTCCGGGCTGGTGTCCTATCGCGTCTACCACCAGGAAATATCCCTCGACGGCGCGGCGCTGGAGCGGGCCGTCGATATCCATGCCCGGCTGGTCCAGGATCGCCTGAGCGAGCGCGAGCTCCTGACCCGGATCATCGTCGGTCTCCTGCGCCGACCGGCGTTGCTGCAGGGCAATGTGCTGGAGCCGCTGCGCTCGTCGATCTACGCGTTCAAGACCGATTTTCTGGTGGCGAGCTGGGTGGCCCGGATTCCGCCGGCAGGGCTTGCGAATGCCGAAAAGCAGCTTGCGGCAGCAGGTTTCACCCGCCCCCGGATTCGCGACGCGGAAGACCAGGTGCTCAACATCGCCTCGATCACCCAGCCGATCGACGTCCTGATGGATGTCGAGCCGCGCAACGAGGAAACCCTGAGCTTTCCCGGACGGTCGCTCGACGTGCATCCGGTGCTCGGGCCGCTGCTCGCCCGCGCCGCGGCGGAGGGCAAGCCGCTGTGCTCCGATCCGCTGGTGCTGATGCGCACCAATGGCCCGGTCGGGGTGGTGCTGGTCGCGCCGGTGACGCAGGAGGGGACCAGCGCCGTCAACGGCTTCATCACCTTCTCCTATCGCCTGGCGCCGCTGATGCTGGCGAGCGAAGAGGCCAGCCCGTTCGATCTCGTGCTGCGTGATCCGCGTGATTCCGGCCAGGAGCTGAAGGTCGATGCCCAGGGCGCGATCATTGCCGCGCCTGCACGGCAAGACCCCGCGAGCCAGCTCATGCTGCGCAGCGTGTCGTTCGGCGGCAAGGACTGGACGCTCGGCTACTATGCCCGCACCAATGTCCAGGCGCGCGCCCAGGAGCTGGCTGCGATCGTTGCCATCATCGGCGTGGCGCTGACCAGCATCATCTGCGGGCTGTTCGGCTACGTCGTGTACAACAACGTCCGACTCAGCCGCGAGATCGAGGTGCGGATCGGGTTCGAAAACCGCCTGACCGCGGTGATCGGCGAGCTCAACCATCGGGTGAAGAACATTCTTGCGGTGATCCAGTCGATCATCACCCGGACGCTGCGCCACGGCACCGATGTGGATTCTGCGCGCGATCTCCTGATCGGGCGCATCCATGCGATGTCCAACGTGGTGTCGCTGCTCAGCGACAGCCAGTGGCAGGGCGTCAAGCTCCGGGGGCTGTTGGAGTCCCGTGCCATTCCCCATGCGGAGCGCATCGCGGTCAGTGGACCGGACATCGTGGTCAGCCCGCGAGCGGCGCAGAGCCTGTCGCTGCTGTTCTTCGAGCTGGCCTCGCACGCCGACGAGGGGCTGTCGCTGGTCGGCAAGCACCCCAACATCTCGGCGCAGTGGCACGTGATGGGAGAGGGCAGGGATGCGATTTTCGACTTTCGCTGGGAGGAGTTCAACACCAGCGCCGCCACCCGTCGGCCGGACAGCGATTTCGGCGTCATCCTGCTCGACCGCGTGGCGCCGGAAGCGCTGGGGGGCGCATCCAAGCGTTATTTCACCGACGTCAGCTATGTCTACGAGCTGACGGCGCCGATGGAGACGGTGGTCGACCAGGCCGAGCTCGATCGCACCGATCGCCTCGCCGCGCCGGTGAACGCCCAGCGCAAGCAGGCCTGACGGACGAGCCCGGACGCAGGACTTCCTGCCGCGCCTCCTCGCCATAGCGAAGGCGGCCACCTCGCGGTGGCCGCCTTGTCGTATCCGGCAGGTCGACGGACGGGCGGGCCTATCGGCTGCCGCCGCCGATTACCGCGCGCACCGTGTTGTCGGGGCCGAAATCATCGGTGCCCTCGACATAGAGCAGATTGCTCAGCTTCGAGCGGGCGCGGTTCACCCGGCTCTTGATGGTGCCGACGGCGCAGCCGCAGATCGCGGCGGCGTCCTCGTAGGAGAAGCCCGACGCGCCGACCAGGATCAGCGCCTCCTTCTGGTCCTGCGGCAGCTTTTCGAGGGCCGCGCGGAATTCCTCGAACTCGAGGTGCGGGCTTTGCCCCGGCTGCGACTTCAGGGTCTTGGCGTAGTTGCCGTCCGCGTCCTCAACCTCGCGCCGCCGCTTGCGGTAGTCGGATCGGAACAGGTTGCGCAGGATCGTGAACAGCCATGCCGGCATGTTCGAGCCGGGCTGGAACGAATCGATGCTCGCCAGTGCCCGCAGCAGGGTTTCCTGCACCAGGTCGTCGGCGCGATCGCTGTTGCCGCACAGGGACATGGCGAAGGCGCGGAGGCTCGGCACGCAGCCGAGCATGTCATCACGGAGCTGATTGGTGAGGGGCATCAGTCCCTCCTGTCGGTTTTGGCCACCAAATCTGCTGCAACCGCCTGGGGTTGAGCGTCGACGGTATCGAGTTTCCGGATCAACTCCGCGAAACGATCGGGGACCCCCTGGCGGACCACCTCGTCGTACATCGCTCTGAGCTGATGCCCGATCCGGGACTGGATCTCTGCGTTGAGGCCGCCTCTTGCTGGGGCCTTGGCCGATTGCGGTTTCAATTCTTTCATGACCTGTTCCGTAACATCCCCAAGGGCTTAAGTTCCTCGAACAAAAGGAGTTTTTATGGCGGAGAATTGCGGCGGCGACGTTTTCGGCGTCGTCGTGAAAGCGTAATGCGACAATCGCGATAAAGTTCCGGAGTTGGTTCCAAGAATGTTGGAACTATTATCGGGCTGGTGCGTAATCCCTGCAGGTGGGAACCCGGCCTGTGTCCGGGGGTCTGTGCTTGAGTGCATGAAATCGATGGAGGGGGGATGTCTCGTTCCCAGGTTGTTGCCGAACATTTGCCGCTGCTGCGCCGCTATGCCCGGGCTCTGACCGGGAGCCAGGCCTCGGGCGATGCCTATGTGGCCGCCATGCTCGAGGCGCTGCTGCAGGATCCGTCGCTGCTCGACGAGAGCAACGGCCCGCGCGTCGGGCTGTTCCACCTGTTCACCCAGATCTGGAATTCGGTGGCGGTCAACGATGATGCCGATGCATCGATCGCGCCGGCGATTCCGCCGGAGCGGCGGCTCTCGAACATCACGCCGCTGCCGCGCCAGGCGTTCCTGCTGCTGTCGCTCGAAGGCTTCTCCGAGGATGAGGTGGCGTTCATCCTCAACACCAGCGTCGGGGAGGTTCGCCAGCTTGCCGACGCCGCCGGCCGCGAACTGGCTGCGGAGATCGCGACGGACGTTCTGATCATCGAAGATGAAACCTTCATCGCGATGGATTTGGAGAGCCTGGTCAAGAATCTCGGCCACAATGTCATTGGTGTCGCGCGAACCCATGCGGATGCGATCGCACTGGCCAAGAGCCATCGCCCCGGCCTGATCCTCGCCGACATCCAGCTGGCGGACGGCAGCTCCGGGCTCGATGCGGTCAACGAACTGCTGCGGGTATTCGAGGTGCCGGTGGTGTTCATCACCGCCTATCCGGAACGTTTCCTGACCGGCGAGCGTCCGGAGCCGGCGTTCCTGATCTCAAAGCCCTTCCAGCCGGCCATGGTGTCGGCGGTTGCGAGCCAGGCCTTGTTCTTCCAGCGCAATTCGCGCAACCGCACGGCGAAGGCAGCGGCGTCCTGATCGCCGCCTCGCGGATCTGATTTGCGGTGGACGGGCCCCGGCGTTGCCGCGGGCCCGTTCTGCTTTTGCGGACAGCGCGGCCGGGGGCATGGTCATGGCACGTGTCTTGATCGCAGCTTGGCCCTTGCGTGATCTCCGGGAAGCGTGTCGGCGGCTTGAACCAAATACCGGTTCCCCCAAACCAAAAAGGAAGCGGGACGCCACCGGCATCACCACGGTGGCGCCCCGCATTCGCCGGTTAGTTAGGGGCAGGGGGAATAACCGGCTGCAGGAATGACTCGGCAGCTCAGAGATCGTTCCTCCGCGACGGCGGATTTTTTTGACGCAGCGGCCTCCGCGATCGGGAACCAGCTCGCACGTGCCGTCGTTGTGGTGCAGTTCAGAAAATTGGAAATGAAAAAATTGATCGCGACAGGGCAGCAGCGTCGAGGCGTACCATGTCTCACATTTCAAAAGGTGCTTTGGGTTTAATCGCGGCATCGCTGGCGCTGGGCGGTGTGCAATTCGGGATGGCATCGGACAACGGGTTGGCGCGGGCCATTCGCGGCGATGCACGCCTCTGGCAGAATGAGCTGGTCGACGGCGTTCATGTCGTTGCCGCAGTCAACCGTGGCGCGAAGGCCGATCGGACACTCGCCCAGACCTATCAGGGCGATATGGTGACGCTGTCGTTTCAACTGCCGGGCCTGAAGGGCATGTCGGTCGCCATGCGCCTGCCGAACGCCGAGGCCAGCCGCCTGCGCCCGTCGATGGCGACTGAAGTGGCGAAGGACATCGCCAGGAGCAGCGCGCGCGACGTCAGCAAGACAACGGTCCGCCGCAAGACCGCCGTGGCCTGCGAACCGGTCGTGAGCGTTCTCACCGAGGTTGCCAAGCAGTTGGAGCCGGGCCGCTGTATCACCTGAGCGGGCGGACATTGCCACGGGTCGATTGAGCAGACGTGAATGCGCGCCTCTTCTCCAGGCGCGCATTGTCGTTTGGGCCAGTTCCGTCGGATCAATCCTCGTCGTCTTCCGCAGCGGGCCTGCGCTGAGCCATCAGCCCGAACGCGACGCCACCGATCGCCAGCAGCGGCAGCAGGCGCTTGATCCCGATGGTCTGCAGGATCTGCAAGCCAGCCGCGAGCACCATGGGGTCGCTCATGGCGCTGGCGAACGCCGAGCGCGTAGCCTGGACGGGTTTGCGGGCCTGGCGCTTGGTGGAGAGATAGCAACCCAGCGCGATCAGCGTCGCAAGGAAGAAAACGCTGGCGCCGGCAAGGCAGGCTGCGACCAGCCCATAGTGCTGCAGCGCCACCACGAACGCAGCGGCGCAGAGAAACGATACCGTAATGAACAGAGAGGCGCCGGCTGCGATGACGAGCGCGGTCAGGCGCAAGGCAGTGCCCGTGCTGTCCTTGATGTCGTCGATCAGGCTCTGAATCATGAGAACCATCCCGTTCGGCTGCGCGCAGTCGTCACATGATCAGGGGTGGGGTGGTCAACGATGCTTGGCCGATGGCCGCGCGCAATGCAGCGATCGTTGGGGCGCCCGTCGAGATTCTTCACAGTCTCAGCGGCGCCAGGTGACGCCGATCAGGAAGCCGAGACCGAGCGCGATGGCGACCGCAGCGAGTGGCCGCTGCGTCACCGCCTCCTCGAGCGTATCCTCAAGAGACGTTGCAGCCTGCTGGGCGGCATCGAAGGCGGCATTGCCGTGCCTGGAGACGTCCGACATCACGCCATCGATGCTGGACTTCGCCTGCTTGAAGCCGCGGCGTGCCTGCTTGCGGGCCGTTCCAGCCAGGCCGTCCAGCGCCTCGCTGATCTGACCGGCGAGATCTGCGATGTCGTTCTTCACGGCCTCCACGTCCTTCAGGAGACGATCGTAGTCGACCTTGTCGGACGGATCCTTCATCACGTCTTCACGCTCCTCTCGCGGCATCACGGGGCTCCTTGTCGGGGGGATCAAGTCTCCGCATCAACGCCGCGCAACAGTTCCGGTTCCGCGGAAAGCCCTTGTCGGGCCGGCAGCTGCGGGGCTGCAGCCGCAAGGCTCGGAGCGCGAATGCAATGATGCGGTGCGGGCCACGTCGCGATGCGCCAGCCCCCTCAGATTCGTCCGAGCAGGAGCAGGATCACGACGATCACCAGCACGGTGCCGATGATGCCGGACGGGCCGTATCCCCAGGACCGGCTGTAGCTCCAGCGCGGCGAGACGCTGAACAGGATGGCGAGGAGAATGATGATGAGCAGGGTGCCGAGCGACATGGCGGTGGCCTCGCGATGAGGTGCCGGGCGTTCGGGGCGGCGCTCCCCGGACGTCGCACGTGGCCCTGGCTACACGACTGTAACGGCCCGTCGCCGTCACTTGTTCCTGTCGCGAAGTCGTGAACCGGAGGGCTGCTTGACATCCCTGCTTTGCCACGATCGGCGGCGGAACCGGCGCGCACCGACGGCGTTGATTCGCGGGTCGCGTCATCCAGACCGCAAGAGGGCAGGGACATGACACAATCGATGTGCCGACGGACAGTGCGTGCGCGCCGAGCCGCGATCGCAGCTGCAGCCATTGTGATGACCGTTGCCGGTGCGTCGGGCGCTCGCGCCCAGGCGCTTGGCTATGCCAGTGATCCTCGCGGGCCGTCCTGGGCGGACCGCGCGGCGGGGCTTCAGGAGCCGGCCGCGATCGACAATGGCAGCGACTCTTACGTATTGCCCGAACGCCTGCGGCGTCAGGTGGTGAGCTACAATACCCGCGAGACACCCGGCACGGTGGTGATCGATACCGCCAACACCGTGCTCTACTACGTGCTCGGCCACGGTCAGGCGATCCGCTATGGCGTGGGCGTCGGCCGCCAGGGCTTCACCTGGGCGGGCACGCAGAACATTTCTCGCAAGGCCGAATGGCCGGACTGGCATCCGCCGGCGGAAATGATCGCGCGCCAGCCCTATCTGCCGCGGTTCATGGCCGGCGGTCCGGGCAATCCGCTCGGGGCGCGGGCGATGTATCTCGGCGCCAGCGAATACCGTATCCACGGCACCAACGATCCTTCGACCATCGGCAAGTTTGTGTCCAGCGGCTGCATCCGCCTCACCAACGCCGACGTCGAGGACCTGTTCAACCGCGTGTCGGTCGGGACCAGGGTGGTGGTGTTGCCGAAGAGCGGGACACCGCGCATCGATGCGCAGCAGGAGCCGGCCAAGCGGGTCCCGCCGGCACTGCAGCGTCAGGCGGTGAACCAGGCCGCGTCCGGCCTGTACTAACCGGCATGCCGCGCCAGTCCAGGGACTCCAGATGATGTTCGGATCGCGCTACCGCTGGACCGCAGGTCTTGTGTTGGGGCTTGCGGCTGCGGGCGGCTCTACGGCTGGCCACGCGCAGGACTTCTTCTCGGCGCTGTTCGGTGGCTTCGCGCCGCCTCCAGCGGCGCGGCCTCCCGTCGTTCAGCCCTTCGGCACAACGCCTGAGGAGGCGCGGCCGGCCCCGCGGTCGGGCGGTGGTGGCTCGGCCTATTGTGTGCGGACCTGTGACGGGCGCTATTTCCCGGTCCCCCCGGCGGACGGGCAGAATCGCGGTGCGCTGTGCAACAGCCTGTGCCCGGCAAGCGAGACCAGGGTGTTCTACGGCGGGTCGATCGACGAGGCGTCGAGCGACGGCGGCAGATCCTATGCGGACCTTGCCAACGCCTTTCGCTATCGCAAGGAAATCGTCGCCGGGTGCACCTGCAACGGCAAGGACACGTTCGGCCTCGCGGCGGTCAGGATCGAGGACGATCGCACCCTTCGCAAGGGCGATATCGTCGCGGGGCCGAACGGCCTCGTGGTCGCGACCGGCCGGCCGGACAAGCGGGCGGCGGTGAACTTCACGCGGGTATCGTCTTCTGCCCGCGGGCGCCTCGAGCGGCTGCCCGTGGTCGCGCGGGAGTAAGTGGCTGCGTCCCTCCGACAATCAGGCCGTGCGAATACCATCCAGAAACGTCGGCCAGCACGAAAAAAGCCCCGGCAATGGCCGGGGCTTTTCGCATCGAACACGGATGGGCTGGTCAGCCGGCTGCCTTGGCTTCGCGGCGGCGGGCGTGCAGGATGAACTCGGTGTAGCCGTTCGGCTGCTCGCGGCCCTTGAAGACGAGATCACAGGCTGCCTGGAAGGCGACGCCGTCGAAGCTCGGCGCCATCGGCTTGTATTCGGCATCGCCGGCGTTCTGGCGGTCGACCACCACGGCCATCCGCTTCAGCGCCTCCAGCACCTGATCCCTGGTCACGACGCCCTGGTGCAGCCAGTTGGCGAGGTGCTGGCTGGAGATGCGCAGCGTGGCGCGGTCTTCCATCAGGCCGACGTCATGGATGTCCGGCACCTTGGAGCAGCCGACGCCCTGGTCGATCCAGCGCACCACGTAACCGAGGATGCCTTGGCAGTTGTTGTCGATCTCCTGCTTGACGTCATCAGGCGCCCAGTTCGACTGCGACACCGGGATGGTGAGGATGTCGGAGAGCTTGGCGCGCGGCACCGCCTTCTTGATCTCCTGCTGGCGCTTCTGCACGTCGACCTGATGGTAGTGCAGGGCGTGCAGCGTCGCCGCGGTCGGCGACGGCACCCACGCGGTGGTAGCGCCGGCCTGCGGATGACCGATCTTCTGTGCCAGCATGTCGGCCATCTTGTCGGGCGCCGCCCACATGCCCTTGCCGATCTGGGCATGGCCGGGCAGGCCGTCGATCAGGCCGTTGTCGACGTTCCAGTCCTCGTACGCCTTGATCCAGGGCTGCGCCTTCATGTCGTTCTTGCGGATCATCGGGCCGGCTTCGATCGAGGTGTGGATCTCGTCGCCGGTGCGGTCGAGGAAGCCGGTGTTGATGAACACGACGCGCTCGGACGCGGCCTGGATGCAGGCCTTGAGGTTCACCGTGGTGCGGCGCTCCTCGTCCATGATGCCGACCTTGAGGGTGTTCTTCGGCAGGCCGAGCACCTGCTCGACGCGGCCGAACAGCTCGCAGGTCAGCGCCACCTCGTCGGGGCCGTGCATCTTCGGCTTGACGATGTAGGCCGATCCGGTGCGGCTGTTGCGGGTCGGCGACAGCCCCTTGAGGTCGTGGATGGCGATGAGGCCGGCGACGGCGGCATCGAGGAAGCCTTCCGGAATCTCGGCGCCCGCGCTGTCCAGCACCGCGTCGGTGTACATGTGGTGGCCGACATTGCGCATCAGCAGCAGGCTGCGGCCGTGCAGGCGCAGCTCCTTGCCGTCCGGCGCGGTATAGATGCGGTCGGCGTTCAGCGTGCGCTTGAGCGTCTTGCCGCCCTTCTCGAAGTCGGCGGACAGCGTGCCGCTCATCAGGCCGAGCGTGTTGCGGTAGACCAGCACCTTGTCGTCGGCGTCCACCGCCGCGACGCTGTCCTCCATGTCGAGGATGGTGCTGACGGCGGCCTCGAGCACGAGGTCGGCGACGCCGGCGGGATCGTCCTTGCCGATGGTGTTGCTGCGGTCGATGGTGATCTCGATGTGCAGGCCGTTGTTGACCAGCAGGATCGCGGTCGGCGCCGTGGCGTCGCCGCGGTAGCCGGCGAACTGCTGCGCAGTCTTCAGCGCGGTCTGGCTGCCGTTGGCGAGCTTGGCGACCAGCGCGCCCTTGTCGATGCTGTAGGCGGTGACATCGCTGTGGCTGCCACCCGCGAGCGGTGCGCTCTGGTCGAGGAAGGCCTTCGCCTTGGCGATCACCTTGGCGCCGCGGGCCTTATTGTAGCCCTTGCCGGCTTCGCTCGGATCATGGGGGATCACATCGGTGCCGTAGAACGCATCATAGAGGCTGCCCCAGCGCGCGTTCGCCGCATTGAGCGAATAGCGGGCGTTGGTCAGCGGCACCACCAGCTGTGGTCCGCAGAGCTGGCCGATTTCCGCATCGACGTTGGCGGTCGCGACCTGCTTGGTCGCCGGCTCGGGCAGCAGGTAGCCGATGTCCTTGAGGAACGCGGTGTAAGCAGCGAGATCGAACGGCTTGCCCTTGTGGGCACGATGCCAGTCATCGATCTTGGCCTGCAGACTGTCGCGGAAGGCCAGCAGCTCCTTGCTGCGCGGCGCGAGGTCGCGGACGATCGCAGCGAGCCCGGCCCAAAAGCTTTCCGGCGTGATCCCGGTCTTCGGCGCGGCTTCCTTGGCGATGAAGTCGGCAAGAACGGGGGCAACCTTCAATCCACTGGCTTCGATGCGTGTCATCTCAAATGGTCTCACGAGGATGGTGGGCGGCGGTCCGCCCGGGTTTCTTGGGGGCCTCCGGCGGGCCGGTCAGCGCCGACTTCCGCAGAAAGTGACTACAAATCAATAGTTTCCGTTGTGGCTGCGGACAGCTTCACGGTGCTCTGGCAGACATTTTTGCAGGTGCGAACGCCCTGAGGGGTCGTTGTAGCGCCAAAGCCGGGGAAAAGAGAAGGGGGTTGCGCTCCCCCCATTGGGGGGCTTGCGCGGGCCTTAGTGGCCAGGACCGCTCTGCGAAACACCGCCGGCGCGCTCCAGCGCAACCTTGATCAGGATGGTCAGCAGGGCCACGGCGGTGAGCACGGTGGCGGCGGTAAAGGCGCCGATCACGTTGTAGTCCTGATAGAGCAGCTCGATCTGCAGCGGCAACGTGGTGGTCTGGCCGCGGATATTGCCGGACACCACGGAGACGGCGCCGAACTCGCCCATCACGCGGGCGTTGCACAGGATCGCGCCATAGACCACGGCCCATTTGACGTTGGGCAGCGTGACCCGCCAAAACGTGGCGAAGCCCGAGGCGCCCAGCGTCACGGCGGCCTCTTCCTCGTCGGTGCCCTGCACCTGCATCAAGGGGATCAGCTCGCGAGCCACGAACGGGGCCGTCACGAACATGCTGGCAAGGACGATACCCGGCAGCGCAAACATGATCTTGATGTCGTATGCGGCGAGCAGCGGGCCGAACAGGCCCTGCGAGCCATAGACGAACAGATAGGCGACGCCGGCGACGATCGGGGACACCGAATAGGGCAGCTCGATCAGGGCGATCAGCAATGTGCGGCCGGGAAACTCGAACTTGGTCACGGTCCATGCCGCGGCCAGCCCGAACGCGATGTTGATGGGCACCACGATGAGCGCCGTGAGCAGCGTCAGCATCACCGCATGGAGCGTCGCCGGCTCGGTGAGATTGCGCCAGAATACGGCGAGGCCGGCGGAGAGACCGCTGCCGACGATCAGCAACAGCGGCGCGACCAGAAAGAATGCGGTGACGATGAACGTGATCGCCAGCACGACACGGCGTGCGGTCGGCCCGCCGCCGACGGGCGTGTGGACCCAGGCGGCGCGTGCGTTGGTGTTTTCCGGAGGCTGCGTCATCACACCTCTCCGCGGCCGAGGTAGCGCAGCTGCCAGGACTGCACGGCGTTGATGACGATGAGCATGACGAACGCCATCAGCAGGATCACCGTCGCGATCGCCGCCGCCGCCTCGTAGTTGTATTCCTCGAGGCGGATGAAGGTGAGCAGCGCCACGATCTCGGTGCGCATCGGCTGGTTGCCGGCGATGAAGATCACCGCGCCGAACTCGCCGAGGCTGCGGGCGAACGACAGCGAGCAGCCGGCCAGGAAGGCCGGCAGGATCGATGGCAAGATGATCTTGCGCAGGATCTGGAAATCGCTCGCCCCGAGAGAGCGGCCGGCTTCCTCGACATCGGAGCCGAGGTCTTCGATCACCGGCTGCACGGTGCGCACCACGAACGGCACGCTGGTGAAGGCCATGGCGAGGGCGATGCCGAGCGGCGTATAGGCGACGGTGATGCCGATGGCGCCGAGCGGCGCGCCGAACCAGCCGTTCTTTGCAAACAGCGCGGTCAGAGCGAGACCGGCGACCGCGGTCGGCAGTGCGAACGGCACGTCGACGAGCGCGTCGAGCAGGCGCTTGCCGGGAAACTCGTACCGCGCCAGCACCCAGGCCAGCAGCAGGCCGTAGATCGCGTTGAACACGGTGGCTGCGAACGCCATGGTCAGCGTGACGCGGATCGCTGCCAGCGTGCGCGGCGACGACAGGATGACCATGAGCTGCGACAAGCCGATGCCGGACGCCTTGAGCAGCAGCGCGCACAGCGGCAGCAGCACGATGGCGCCGAGATACAGCACGGTGGTGCCCAGCGCCAAACCGAACCCTGGGATCACCCGGCGTCGCACGTCTCAACTACCTTCCAAAACAGTCCAACAAGCCGTCACACGCCGCATGCGGAGGCGGGCATCGCCGGGGACATCGTCGTCCGGCGGATGTCATAGAACGTTTTTCCGGGCGCGGAAACAGCCCCGCGCCTGGAACTGCTCGTTCGGGTTTGGTCGAAACGAAGATCAGTTCTGGCGCGCGGCGAACAGCTGATCGAGCTTGGCGCCGGAATTGAGATGGTCGGTGTTCACCTTGTCCCAGCCGCCGAACGCCTCCTCGACGGTCACGAGCTTGACGTCGGGGAAGTGGTCCTTGAACTGCGCGGCAATCGCCTTGTCGTTGACGCGGTTGTATTGCTTGGCGAGGATCGTCTGGCCTTCGGGCGCGTACAGGAACTCGAGATACGCCGTCGCCAGCGCGCGCGTGCCATGCTTGTCGGCATACTTGTCGACCACGGTGACCGGGAATTCCGCGAGCAGGCTTTGCGACGGCACCACCACCTCGTACTTGTCCTTGCCGGCGATGTCGCGGATGCCATTGGTCTCCGCCTCGAAGGTGATCAGCACGTCGCCGGTCTGGCGCTCGACGAAGGTCGTGGTGGCGGCGCGGCCGCCGGTGTCGAACACCGGGACGTTGGCGAACAGCTTCTTGATGAACTCGTCGGCCTTCGCCTCGCTGCCGTACTTGCTCTTGGCATAGGCATAGGCCGCAAGATAGGTGTAGCGGGCATTGCCGGAGGTCTTCGGGTTGGGGAAGATCACCTGCACGCCGGGCTTCACCAGATCGTCCCAGTCCTTGATCTGCTTCGGGTTGCCGGCGCGCACCAGGAAGGCCGGCAGCGAATAATAGGGCGACGAGTTGTTCGGCAGCCGCTTCTGCCAGTCGGCCGGAATCAGCTTGCCCTTGTCGTGCAGCACCTGCACGTCGGTGACCTGGTTGAAGGTCACGACATCCGCTTCCAGCCCTTCGATGATCGAGCGGGCCTGGCGCGAGGAGCCGTTGTGCGACTGGTTGATGGTGACGTCCTGGCCGGACTTCGCCTTCCACTGCTTGGCGAACGCGACATTGATCTCGGCGTAGAGCTCGCGCGCGACGTCGTAGGAGACGTTCAGCAGGGTGTTCGGCGACTGAGCACTGGCGGCCGAGATCATGCCGAGGCTGGCAGTGAGAGCGATGAGCAAACGACGCAAGACGAGTCTCCTTGGAAGCAGTCGCGACGGGACGTCAGATGTTGGCGGCGAGGTCGGACAATTCATCGAACAGGATACCCGTGCGGGTCAGCAGGCGTTCGATCTCGTCCGCGGCATCGCCGATCGAGCGATCGGTGGTGTCGATGATGAGCTCGGCCTCCTTCGGCGGCTCGTAGTCCTTGCCGAGGCCGGTGAAGCTCGGCAGGCTGCCGGCCCGTGCCTTGGCATAGTGGCCCTTGGGGTCGCGGCTCTCGCAGACCTCGGCCGGGGTCGAGACGTAGATTTCGCGGAACAGGTCGTCGGCGATCCGCCGGGCCTGCGTCCGGTCCTCGGCCGACGGCGACACCGCCGCCACGATGGCGATGTGGCCGTTGCGCGCGAGATGCGCCGCGATCTCCGCGAGGCGGCGGACGTTTTCGGCACGGTCCTTCGGCGAGAAGCCGAGGTCGCCGTTGAGCCCGGCGCGCAGGGTATCGCCGTCGAGCAGGATGGGCGAGCCGCCGCGACTGAACAGCTTGCGCTCCAGCGCCCGCGCCAGCGTTGACTTGCCGGCGCCCGGCAGGCCGGTGAACCACACCACCGCGCCGCCATGGCCATAGCGCGCCGAGCGCTCGTCGGGCCGCAGCGCCGATTCCACCGGCACGATATCGACCGGCACCGCGCGCTGGCCGGCATCGACACTGAGCACGAGGCCGCCGCCGGCGATCCGGCCGTTGACCTCGATCACCAGGCGGCCGGTGCGCGCGTTCTCCGAATAGGGGTCTACCGCCACCGGCTGGGCCAGCGAGATGTCGATCTCGCCGACATGGTTGCGGGCGATCGACTGGGTGCCGACGCTGGAGAGCTCACCGGGGTCGACTGCGTTTTCGATCGCAACCACGTTGGCGCGGGTTTCCTTGGTGCCGAGCCGCACCAGGATCGAGGCGCCGGCCTTGAGCGGCTGGTCGTGGAGCCAGAACACCCGGGCGTGCAGGCGGCGCGTGTCGCGCGGCACCGCCGCGGTATGGGCGATGATGTCGCCCCGCTCCAGGAACAATTCGCGGTCCAGCGTGATGCCGACCGAACGGCCGGCGCCCTGGCGGGTGGCGACCGGCGTCGCCGGCCAGCCTTCGACGCTGCGGATCCTGGCGATCTTGCCGGCAGGCATGATCACGATCTCGTCGCCGGCGATCAGGCTGCCGGATTCGATGCGGCCGGCGATGATGCGGCGGTCGTCGAACTTGTAGATCGCCTGCACCGGCAAGCGCAGCGCCAGCTCGTCGAGCCGGCGCGCCGGGGTGAGCGCGTCGAGCGCCTCGACCACGGTCGGGCCGTCGTACCAGGCGATCGCGGGCGTGCGCGCGGCGACACCGTCGCCGTCGCGGGCCGAAATCGGGACGATCGCCGTCGGCGTCACGCCGAGGCCGGTGAGATGGGCGGTGATCTCGCGGCTGATCTCGTCGAACCGCGCCTGCGCGAAGTCGACACGATCCATCTTGTTGATGACGATCGCCACCTGTCGGATGCCGAGCAGGTGCAGCAGGTAGCCATGGCGGCGGGTCTGGTCGCGCACGCCTTCTGCGGCGTCGATGATCAGGACGGCGGCGTCGGCCTGCGAGGCGCCGGTGATCATGTTGCGGAGGAATTCGGCATGCCCCGGCGCGTCGATCAGCACGATGTCGCGGGAGCGGGTGCGGAAGCGGATCTGGGTGGTGTCGATGGTGATGCCCTGGTCGCGCTCGGTCTGCAGTGCGTCGAGCAGGAACGACCATTCGAACGGCATGCCGCGGCGAGCCGAGACGGCCTGCAGCATTTCGAGCTTGCCGTCGGGCAGGCTGCCGGTCTCATGCAGCAGGCGTCCGACCAGCGTCGACTTGCCATGGTCGACATGGCCGACGATGACGATGCGGACTTGCGGGCGCTCGGCAGTCTTGGCGGGGCTCGCGACGAGATTGGAAACGGCAATGGTCATGCTGTGCGTCCGCGTGATCAGAGATAGCCCGAAACGCGCAGGCGCTCGAAGGCGTCTTCGGTTTCATGGTCCAGTGCGCGTCCGGCGCGCTCGGGCACTTTGGTGCTCGCCAGCTCGCGCAGGATCTCGGGGATGTTGGAGGCGTGCGAGTCCACCGGGAAGGTGATGTCCTGGTCGCCGAGCGAGCGGTAGCGCTTGCCGTTGTTCGACAGGTACAGCGGAATGATCGGAATGTTCTCGCGCTGGGTGTAGGCCCAGATGTCCGCCTCAGTCCAATGCAGGATCGGGTGTATCCGCAGGTGCGCGCCGGGCGGTGGCGAGGCGTTGAACTGGTCCCAGAACTCCGGGGGCTGATCGCGCACGTCCCAGCCGCCCTCGGTGCCGCGCGGCGAGAACACGCGCTCCTTGGCGCGCGTGGCTTCCTCGTCGCGGCGGATGCCGGCGATCAGGCCGTCGAAGCCATATTTCGCCAGCGCCATCTTCAGGCCTTCGGTCTTGCGCGCCGCAGAGCGCGCGGCTGGCGGCAGGGTCGGATCGACGGCATCGATCGGCGGGCACGGGTCCACGCGCAGGTCGAGGCCCCATTCCGCGGCATAGCGGTCGCGGAACGCGTACATCTCCGGAAACTTCTTGCCGGTGTCGACGTGCAGCGCCGGAAACGGCACCTTGCCGAAGAAGGCCTTGCGCGCGAGCCAGATCATCACATTGGAGTCCTTGCCGAGCGACCACAGCAAGGCCAGCTTCTTCAGGCGGGCGAAAGCCTCGCGGAAGATGTAGATGCTCTGGGCCTCGAGCTCATCGAGATGGTCCATGTTCAATGTCTTTCGTTCGATCCGGGCCCAGCCGTTACCGTGTGTGTGATGATCGACAGACGATGGCCGGAGAAGAAGCGCCTCTGACTCTTGGCGTTTGGAGCACGAAATTCTAAAGTTGCGCCGCAGCAGAGAAGAAATAATTTTCTCTTTGCGGCCTTGAATAGATACATATATAGAAAATAATTCCAGTCAACCCCGCAATTGGGGAAGCGGAGTGTCGATGCGCTTTCTACCGGTGTTTCTCGATCTGCAGGCCGGGTCCATCCTTCTGGTGGGCGCGGGCGAGCTTGCGCAGGCCAAGCTGCGCCTGCTGCTGGCGGCCGGGGCGCAGGTGCGCTGGCATGCGCTCGACGGCCAGTATGACGTCTCCGGGCATGACAGCCTCGCGGGCGTCACGCGCGACGAAGGCGATCCGCTGACGACAGATCTCACCCATGTCATTGCCGTGCTGTGCGCCGGCGCCGGCCCTGTCGGTCATGCGGTGGCCGCGCGGGCTCGTGCGCTCGGCATTCCCGTCAATGTGATGGACGAGCTCGATCACTCCACCTTCATCTTTCCGGCGATTGTCGATCGCGGCGACGTGGTGGTGGCGGTCGGCACCGGCGGCGCGTCGCCGGTGGTGGCGCGGCGCGTGCGCGAGCGTATCGAGACCATGCTGCCGGCGCGCATTGGCGATCTCGCGACATTCATCGGGCGCTGGCGCGCCGCCATCAAGGAGCGCATTGCCGACATGCCGCTGCGGCGGCGGTTCTGGGAGCGCGTGGTCGACGGGCCGATCGGTGCCGCTGTACTCGCCGGTCGCACCGGCGACGCTGAAGCGGCGCTCAAGGCGATCGACGATCCCGTGGCCTATGCCGATCGGCAGGTGGCCGGCTTTGTCACGCTGGTCGGTGCGGGGCCGGGCGACCCCGACCTTCTCACGATCAAGGCGCTGCGCGCGCTGCAGGATGCCGACGTGGTGTTTTATGACGAACTGGTGTCGCCGGAAGTGCTCGACCGCGCCCGGCGCGACGCTGCGCGCGTTGCGGTCGGTCGGCGGGCCGGCAAGCCGGGTATCGGTCAGGACGCCATCAACAGCCTGCTGATCGAGGCGGCGCAGAAGGGCCAGCGCGTCGTGCGGCTGAAGGGCGGCGATCCCTTCATCTTCGGCCGCGGTGGCGAGGAAATCGCTGCGCTGCGCGACGCCGGCGTGCCCCATGGCGTGGTGCCGGGCATCACCGCGGGGGTCGGCGCCGCCGCGCAATTCGACGTGCCGCTGACCTTCCGTGGCAAGGCGCTGCGCGTCACGTTCCTGACCGCGCACAAGCCGGGCGATGCCGAAGCCGTCGACTGGTCGGCGCTGACCGACACGCAGATGACGGTGGTGGTCTACATGGGGGTGACGGCCGCGCCGTCGATCCGTGCCGGGCTGCTCGCCGCCGGGCGCTCGCCGCAGACGCCGGTCGGCGTGTTCGCGCGCGTGACGCGCCCCGACGCCAAGGCGGTGGTCGGTATCCTTGATCGCCTGCCGGCATTGGCGGCAGAGGCCGCTGAAGGTCCCGCCATCCTGGTGATCGGCGACGTGGTCACCCAGTCCGCGCCCTGGCGCGCGGCTCAGCTCACTCAACTTCTCTCGAACTTTAGGATTGCCGCCGAATGACCTCTCCGCTGCAACAAAAAATCAAGATCACCGGCCCGTCGATGGTGACCGCGAACCGTACCAGTGACGGCGCGGTGATCTATCGCACTGCGACGCAGGGCTGGTCCGTGCGTCTGGCGGACGCCGCCATCGTCCGCACCGGCGACGAGGCCCGTGTGCTGCTCGGCGAGGCCGTGGCCGACGACGTCGGCGCGGTCGGCGCCTACATCGCGCCGGTCAAGCTGGCCGGCGACGGCCGGATCGAGCCGGGCAATCTGCGTGAGCACATCCGTCGTGACGGCGTCACCATCGACCTCCTGGTTTCCGCGTAAGGCCCGCCGACGATGTATGCATATGACGAAATCGACCGCACGTTCCTCAACGAGCGCGTCTCCGAATTCCGCGACCAGGTGCAGCGCCGCCTGTCCGGCGAGCTGACCGAGGACGAGTTCAAGTCGCTGCGCCTGATGAACGGCGTCTACCTGCAGCTGCATGCCTACATGTTCCGCGTCGCCATCCCCTACGGCACGCTGGCGTCGCGGCAGTTGCGGCGGATGGCGCATGTCGCGCGCAAGTACGATCGCGGCTACGGCCATTTCACCACCCGCCAGAACATCCAATACAACTGGATCAAGCTCGCCGAGCTGCCCGACGCGATGGAGGACCTCGCCGAGGTCGGCATTCACGCGATCCAGACCAGTGGCAACTGCGTGCGCAACATCACCACCGACCAGTGGGCCGGCGTGGCGCCGGGCGAGATCGAGGATCCGCGGATCTGGGCCGAGGTGCTGCGCCAGTACACCACGCTGCACCCCGAGTTCTCGTTCCTGCCGCGCAAGTTCAAGATCGCCATCACGGCCGCCGATCATGACCGCGCGGCGATTGCGATCCATGACGTCGGCCTGCGCATGCTCAGGAACGACAAGGGCGAGCTCGGCTTCGAGGTTCAGGTCGGCGGCGGTCTCGGCCGCACCCCGTTCATCGGCAAGGTGATCAGGCCGTTCGTTCCTGCCTACGACATCATCAGCTATGTCGAGGCGATCCTGCGCGTCTACAACCAGTATGGCCGCCGCGACAACATCTACAAGGCGCGCATCAAGATCCTGGTGCATGAGCTCGGCGCCGAAACCTTTGCCAAGGATGTCGAGGCGGAGTGGACGCAGATCCGCGACAGCGCGCTGCGCATCGACGACGCCATGGTCGCGGGCATCCGCTCGCGGTTCACCTATCCGGTCTACGACAAGCTCGCCGACAATCCGGTCGAGCTGACCAAGGCGCAGGACGATCCGCGCTTCGCGACCTGGCTGCACAACTCGGTGGCCCCGCACAGGGAGGCGGGCTATGCGATCGTCACGCTGTCGCTGAAGCCGGTCGGCGGACCACCCGGCGATGCCACCGCCGAGCAGATGGATGCCATCGCCGATCTCGCGGACCGCTATTCGTTCGGCGAGATCCGCGTCGGGCACGAGCAGAACCTGGCGCTGCCGCATGTCGCCAAGCGCGACCTGCCGGCGCTGTGGCGCGCGCTGGACAAGCTCGGCGTCGCCACCCCCAACGTCAATCTGGTGTCGGACATCATTGCCTGCCCCGGGCTCGACTACTGCTCGCTGGCCAATGCGCGTTCGATCCCGATCGCCCAGGAGCTGACGCGGCGGTTTGCCGACCACGATCTCGCACAGATGATCGGCCGGCTGCACGTCAACATTTCCGGCTGCATCAATGCCTGCGGCCATCATCATGTCGGCCATATCGGCATTCTCGGCGTCGAGAAGAACGGCGAGGAATCCTACCAGATCACGATCGGCGGGCGCGCCGACGAGAAGGCAGCGCTGGGCACGCTGATCGGCCCGGCGGTGCCCTATGCGGAAGTCGCCGACGTGGTCGAGGACATCGTCGAAGCCTATCTCGCGCTGCGGGCGCGACCGGATGAACTGTTTATCGATACGGTGAACCGCCTCGGCGTCGAGCCGTTCAAGGAGCGTGTCTATGCCACTCGTTAAGAACCAAACCGTCGTTGCCGACGACTTCGTGCGCGTGGCCGACGAGGACGCGATTCCGGAGGGCGCCGTGCTGCTGCCGGCGGCGCGCTTCCTGGTCGATCCGGAAGGCGTGCTGAAGCGCAACGCCAAGGTCGGTGTCATCTGGCCGAACAACAAGCCGGTCGCCGACCTCGCGCCCTATCTCGATCGTCTCGCCGCGGTAGCGCTGGTGTTCCCGACGTTCCGCGACGGCCGCGCCTATTCGCAGGCACGGCTGCTGCGCGAGCGGTTCGGTTATGCGGGCGAAATGCGGGCAACCGGACAGGTGCTGCGCGATCAGTTCGTGTTCATGCTGCGTGCCGGATTCGATGCATTCGAGGTGAAGAAGGACGGCGATGCCGCGGCGTTCGCCAAGGTCGCCCAGCGCTACTCGGTGTTCTATCAGCCGACCGGCGACGGGCGTCCCACCGCATCGCGCCAGCGTCTGGCACATCAGGCGGAGGGAGCGCAGCTGTGAGCGTGGTGGCATCGGCCGATCGGGGAGACGAGGTCGGCGTGGCGCGGATCCTGCCGCGCGCGCAGGATCTCGATCATGAACTGGCGGACGCCTCTCCCGGCGCCGTCGTCGCGGCCGCGCTGAGGGCGATCGGTCGCGAGCGGCTCGCGGTGGTGTCGTCGTTCGGCACCGAGTCCGCCGTGCTGCTCAAGATCGTCGCCGACGTCGATCCTGCGATTCCGGTGGTGTTCCTCGATACCGGATGGCTATTCCAGGAGACATTGGACTATCGCGATGCGCTGACGAAGCAGCTTGGGCTGCGCGATGTCCGCACCATCCATCCGCTGCCGGAGGCGCTCGCCGCGCAGGATCCGGAGCGCGAGCTGTGGTTCTCCAATCCGGACGAATGCTGCCGCATCCGCAAGGTCGAGCCGCTGGTGCGGGCGTTGCAGCCGTTCGACGGCTGGATCAATGGCCGCAAGCGCTTCCAGGGCGGCCTGCGGGCGGCGATGCCGGTGGTCGAGGCCGACGGTGTGCGGCTGAAATTCAATCCGCTGGCCAATGCGACGCCGGAGGAGCTCGAGGCCATCTTCAAGGCGGCCAACCTGCCGCCGCATCCCCTTGTCGCATCCGGTTTCCGCTCGGTCGGGTGCATGCCGTGCACCAGCCGGAGCGCGCCCGATGAGGATGCCCGTGCCGGTCGCTGGCGCGGTCGCGACAAGACGGAATGCGGCATCCACACCACTGCGACTTCCTAGCATGTTGCACCATTGCTGCTTGGAAGAATGAAATCCGCTTTCGTTGACTCGCAGGACGTTCTCCCGGAGTTTGATCCATGCTGTCGATAACGACGCTGTTGTCGAGCTGAATGGAGATTGAGATGCTACGTCGTATTCTCCCCGTCATCGCGGGTGTCGTCTGGGCGGGGTCGGCGTTCGCGGCCGATTATTCATTGCTGAACGTCTCGTATGATCCGACGCGCGAACTGTATGTCGATTTCAACAAGGCATTTGCCGCGGCCTATCAGAAGGAGACCGGCAAGAGCGTCGAGGTCAAGCAGTCGCACAACGGCTCCGGTGCCTCCGCCCGCAGCGTGATCGACGGCCTGCAGGCGGACGTGGTGACGCTGGCGCTCGCCTACGACATCGATGCCGTCGCCAACAAGGGGCTGCTCGACAAGGACTGGCAGAAGCGGCTGCCGCAGAACGCCTCGCCCTACACCTCGACCATCGTGTTCCTGGTCCGCAAGGGCAATCCCAAGGGCATCAAGGACTGGGACGACATCATCAAGCCGGGCGTCAGCGTGATCACGCCGAACCCGAAGACCTCTGGCGGCGCCCGCTGGAATTATCTCGCGGCCTGGGGCTACGGGCTGAAGAAGTTCGGTTCGGAAGATAAGGCGCGCGCCTTCGTCGGCGACATCTACAAGAACGTGCCGGTGCTCGACACCGGTGCCCGCGGCTCGACCGTCACCTTCGTCGAGCGTGGCGTCGGCGACGTGCTGCTGGCCTGGGAAAACGAGGCCTATCTGGCGGTCAAGGAGTTCGGCAAGGACAAGTTCGAGATCGTGGTCCCGTCGCTGTCGATCCTCGCCGAACCGCCTGTCGCGGTGGTCGACAAGGTGGTCGACAAGAAGGGGACGCGCGCCGTCGCCGAGGCGTACCTGAAGTACTGGTACACGCGAGAGGGCCAGGACATCGCGGCGCGCAACTTCTACCGGCCGCGCGATCCCGAGATCGCGGCGAAGTATGCCGATTCGTTCGCCAAGGTCGGGCTGTTCACCATCGACGAGGTGTTCGGCGGCTGGACCAAGGCGCAGAAGGATCACTTCGCCGACGGCGGCGTGTTCGACCAGATCTACAAGAACTGAGGATGTGACCGCCGCCAACCTCGGCGGTGATCTCAGGATCGAAGGGGGCGTCGTGAGCGGAGCAGCGAGACGGAGCGTGTTGCCGGGGTTCGGCCTGACCATGGGCCTGACCCTGACCTGGCTCTCCGTCCTGATCCTGATTCCGCTCGCGGGCCTGTTCGTGAAGACGGCGGAGCTGTCGCTCGCCCAGTTCCTGGCCATCGTCACCAGCCCGCGCATCCTGCATGCGCTGTGGGTGTCGTTCGGGCTCGCATTTGCGGCGGCGCTGGTCAATCTCGTGGCCGGCGTCATCGTGGTGTGGGCGCTGGTGCGCTACCGCTTCCCCGGGCAGCGGCTGTTCGACGCCATCGTCGACATCCCCTTCGCGTTGCCGACCGCGGTTGCCGGCGTCGCGTTGTCGGCGCTGTTCGCCCAGAAGGGCTGGCTCGGCGCGCCGCTGGCGGCGCTCGGCATCAAGGTGGCCTTCACTCCGCTCGGCATCTTCGTGGCGATGATCTTCATCGGCATTCCGTTCGTCGTGCGCACGGTGCAGCCGGTGCTGCTCGATCTGGAGGCCGAGCTCGAGGAAGCGGCCGCGAGCCTCGGCGCCAGCCGCTGGCAGATCATCACGCGGGTGATTCTGCCGAGCCTGACGCCGGCGATCCTCACCGGATTCGCGCTGGCGTTCGCCCGCGCCGTCGGTGAATACGGCTCGGTGATCTTCATCGCCGGCAACCTGCCCAACGTGTCGGAGATCGCGCCGCTCCTGATCGTGATCCGGCTGTCCGAATTCCGCTATGCCGATGCCACCGCCATTGCCGTGGTGATGTTGATCGTCGCCTTCCTGATCATTTTCATCATCAATCGCATTCAGCGCTGGGCGCAGCTGCGCGCCGCAGCCGTCCATTGATCGCCATGACCCTGATCACCGCCGAGCCAGTTCCCTCCGAGGCGACGACCGCGGTCCCTGCCGAGGCCGCTGTGCCGGTTCCCGCTCGCGTCGCTCCGCTGGCGCGGATCGATGCCCGCACCGAGCCGCGCTGGATCCGGATCGCCGTGATCGGCTTTGCGATCGCATTCCTGTCGACCTTCGTGCTGCTGCCGCTGGTCCTGGTGTTCGCGACGGCGTTCTCCAAGGGCGTCGGCGAGTATCTCGCCGCGCTGTCGGGATCCGAGGCCCTCTCCGCGATCAAGCTGACGCTGATGACCGCGGTGATCTCCGTCGGGCTCAACCTGGTGTTCGGCCTGATGGCCGCCTGGGCCATCGCCAAGTTTGAGTTTCCAGGCAAGACCGTCCTGATCACCCTGATCGACCTGCCGTTCTCGGTGAGTCCGGTGATCTCGGGCCTGGTGTTCGTGCTGCTGTTCGGAGCGCAGGGCTATGTCGGTCCCTGGCTGCTGGCGCACGACCTGCAGATCCTGTTCGCGCCGCCCGCCATCGTGCTCGCCACCACCTTCGTGACCTTTCCGTTCGTCGCGCGGGAGCTGATCCCGCTGATGCAGGAGCAGGGGACGCAGGAGGAGGAGGCGGCGATCTCGCTGGGGGCATCGGGCTGGCGCACATTCTGGCGGGTCACGTTCCCCAATATCAAATGGGGCGTGCTCTATGGCGTGCTGCTGTGTAACGCCCGCGCGATGGGCGAGTTCGGCGCGGTCTCGGTGGTCTCCGGCCATATCCGCGGCGAGACCAACACCATGCCGCTGCTGGTCGAGATCCTGTACAATGAATATCAGCTGGTGGCGGCGTTTGCGATCGCGTCACTGCTCGCTTTCCTGGCGCTGATCACGCTCATCGTGAAAACCGTCCTCGAAGGCCGTCTTGCAGAGGGAAAGCCAAGTGACCATTGAAGTCCGCAACCTGGTGAAGAAGTTCGGCGCGTTCGCTGCGCTCGACAATGTCGATCTCAAGGTCGACAGCGGGGAGTTGCTGGCGCTGCTCGGGCCCTCGGGGTCGGGCAAGACGTCGCTGCTTCGCATCATTGCCGGGCTCGACTGGCCGGATTCGGGCAGCGTGAGCTTCGATGGCGAGGATGCGCTGACGCGCGGCGCCGGCGAGCGAGGTGTCGGCTTCGTGTTCCAGCACTATGCGCTGTTCCGGCACATGAGCGTGTTCGAGAACGTGGCCTTCGGCCTGCGCGTGCAACCCCGCGCGGTGCGCAAGAGCGAGGCCGATATCCGCAAGCGGGTCAAGGAGCTGCTCGATCTGGTGCAGCTCGACTGGCTGGCCAATCGCTATCCGAGCCAGCTCTCCGGCGGCCAGCGCCAGCGCATTGCGCTGGCCCGTGCGCTGGCGATCGAACCGCGCATCCTGCTGCTCGACGAGCCGTTCGGTGCGCTCGACGCCAAGGTGCGCAAGGAATTGCGGCGCTGGCTGCGCCAGCTGCACGACGAGATTCATGTGACATCGATCTTCGTCACCCACGACCAGGAAGAGGCGCTGGAAGTCGCCAATCGCGTGGTGGTGATGGACAAGGGCCGGATCGAGCAGATCGGCTCGCCCAGCGACGTCTACGACAATCCGGCCACCGCCTTCGTGCACGGCTTCATCGGCGAGTCCATCGTGCTCCCGGTCGACGTGGTCGATGGCCATATCCGCCTCGGCAGCAAGGTGCTCGATCTTGCGCCGCAGGGGGCTGCGTCCGGCCCCTCGCGGCTGTTCGTCCGTCGTCATGACGTGGTGGTCGGGCCGGCCGGCAGCGGGGCGCTCGAGGGGGCCGTGAAGCACGTGCGGGCGTTCGGGCCGACCCAGCGGGCGGATGTGGCGCTGCGCGGCGATGGGGACGAGACCCTGATCGAGATCGACGCGCCGCGCGATCGCGAATTGCGGCCGGGCGACATCGTCGGGTTGCAGCCCAAGCGCTACCGGATTTTCGGCGCCCAGGCCTGATCGCAGCGCCACCGGTTCCGACCGCCGCCGCGAGGCGGCCGGTGGGCGTTCACTTTTCAGCCACGGTTGGTGTGCAACAACCCCCTCCGAGTCGATGGTTTCGGGCGGGGGTAAGCTGAATGTTGCGCGCGATGATCGCGGTCTCGGTTCTGGCCGGGGTCTTCCTGCTGAGCGGTTGCGCCAGCGATCGGGACATTCCGGCGGAACAGCCCGCCTTCTATTTGAGCATGGCCCATGGCGGCGCGAAGGTGGACGCCGCCGTCGCCGCCTCGATGATCTCAGGCTATCGGCGGAACAACGGTCTCGGCGCGGTCGAGGTCGACCCGGTGCTGATGCAGGTCGCCGAAGCCCAGGCGATGGCCATGGCGAGCCGCAACAAGCTCGACCACAACGTGGTCGGGGCACTCGGCCAGCGCATCAAGACCTCCGGCTATGACGCCAAGGTGGCGGTTGAGAACGTCTCGGCCGGCTATCATACCCTGGCGGAAGCGTTTTCGGGCTGGCGGGACTCGCCGCCGCACAAGGCCAACATGCTGAACAGTGGTGTCACAAAATTGGGCATCGCCGCGAGTTATGCTCCGAATACCAAATACAAGGTATTCTGGGCGCTCGTTCTGGCGGCACCCGACGCCCGATAACTTCGGTTTGAAACCATTTTCGTCGGAGCCGATTGACGGTAGGGGGAACTGACGCCACCCTGAGGTTCGCCTGGACCATTTCATTCGTTGGCTTTCATGGATTCACTTTCGTCCTCGTCGCCGTTCGACGCCAAGACGCCCGCACAAGCCCAGCGCGTTCTCGTGCTGCAGGGGGGCGGAGCCCTAGGATCATACCAGGCAGGCGCCTATCAGTCGCTCTGCCGTCATGATTTCGAGCCGGACTGGGTCGCCGGCATCTCCATCGGGGCGATCAATTCCGCGATCATTGCCGGCAATCCCAGAGAAAAGCGCTTGGCGCGGCTGCGCGAGTTCTGGGAGCTGGTGTCGTCGCCGGTGCCCTGGCAGCCGCTGATCGCTGGCGATCGGGCGCGCCTCGCCTTCAACGAGACCAGCGCGGCGCTGATCGCGACCTTCGGCGTCCCCGGCTTCTTCATGCCGCGGATTCCGCCGGCGCTGTTGTGGCCTCCCGGCAGCGAGCAGTCGCTGAGCTTCTACGATACCGCGCCGCTGCGCGAGACACTGGAGCGGCTGGTCGACTTCGACCGTATCAACGCCAAGGCCACACGGCTCAGCGTCGGCGCCGTCAACGTCAAGACCGGCAACTTCACCTATTTCGACAATGCGCGTCAGGAGATCCGCCCCGAGCACATCATGGCGTCGGGCGCGCTGCCGCCGGGCTTCCCGGCTGTCGAGATCGACGGCGAGTTTTATTGGGATGGCGGCGTCGCCTCCAACACGCCGCTCGACTATGTGCTCGATCAGGAGACGCGGACCGACCTGCTGATCTTCCAGGCCGATCTGTTCAGCGCGCGCGGACGGTTGCCGTCGACGCTGCTCGAGGCGGCCGAGCGCGAGAAGGATATCCGGTATTCCAGCCGCACGCGGCTCAATACCGACATGAACAAGAGGATTCACAACACCCGCCTCGCACTGCGCAACCTGATCGCCAAGCTGCCGGCGAATCTCAGGAGCGATCCTGACGTCGCCCTGCTCAACGAGGCGGCCAAGGAGAACACCGTCACGGTGGTGCACCTGATCTACAAGAGCAAGAATTTCGAGACTTCGTCGAAGGATTACGACTTCTCGAATTTCGCCATGCGCGAGCACTGGGCGGCCGGTGAGCACGATGTCGACTGCTCGATGCGGCACCCGGAATGGCTGCAACGGCCGCAGAACGGCGAAACCATGGTGACCTACGATCTCATCGGTGATGAACCCCTCATGCCGGATGACAAAAAGGAGTGAATGATGGCGGACTTGAAAGGCAGAACGGCAGCGGTCACCGGATCGACCAGCGGCATCGGGCTTGCGATCGCGCGCGCGATGGCCAAGGCGGGGGCGAACATCGTCATCAACGGCATGGGCAACATCGCCGACATCGAGAAGGAGCGCTCGGCGATCGAGACCGATTTCGGCGTCAAGTGCGTCTATTCGCCCGCCGACATGACCAAGCCGGCGGAAATCGCCGAGTTCGTCGCACTCGGCGAGAAGACCTTCGGCTCGGTTGATATTCTCGTCAACAATGCCGGCATCCAGTTCGTGTCGCCGGTCGAGGAATTCCCGATCGAAAAGTGGGACGCGATCATCGCCATCAACCTGTCGGCGGCCTTCCACGCCATCCGCGCCGCGGTGCCCGGCATGAAGAAGCGGCAGTGGGGCCGCATCATCAACACCGCGTCCGCCCACTCGCTGGTCGCTTCGCCGTTCAAGTCGGCCTATGTGTCGGCGAAGCACGGCATCGCCGGCCTGACCAAGACGGTGGCGCTGGAGGTGGCGACCTCCAAGATCACCTGCAACTGCATCAGCCCCGGCTATGTCTGGACGCCGCTGGTCGAGCGCCAGATTCCGGACACGATGAAGGCGCGCAACTTGACCAGGGAGCAGGTCATCAACGACGTGCTGCTGGATGCACAGCCGACCAAGGAGTTCGTCACCGCCGACCAGGTCGCATCGCTCGCACTCTATCTGTGCGGCGACGATGCGGCCCAGATCACCGGCGCCAACCTGTCGATCGACGGCGGCTGGACCGCGGAGTAAGCCTGGTCGCCGACCGCTTTGAAACAAACGAAGGCCTGCCCCGGACGATAGGGCAGGCCTTTGTCGTTGAGAGGGCGTATCAGGTCGCGGCCTTGCCGAACACGAACACGTGCAGGCCGAGGCGGCGGCGGGTGATGGAGAACAACAGCGCGGTCTCGAACACCAGCGACAGTGTCGTGGACGCAGCGGCGCCGTAGCCGCCGTAACGCGGGACGAGCATGAAGCACAGCAGCACGTTCATCACGAACGACGTGGCGTAGGCCATCGCGCAGTAGTGCTGATGGCCGAGCATGTTGAGGAGGCGCTCGACCGGGCCGATCGCCGCGCGGACGACGAGGCCGATGGCGGCGACGAACATGATGCCATAGCCGCCGGTGAACTGGGTGCCGAACAGCCACAGCAGCGGCTTGCCGAACGCGAGCAGGACGAGGGTGGCGGCGAGCGAAGGCCAGAACGTCCACTTGATGGCGTAAGCGACGTAGGCCGACAGCCGCTCGGTGTCGCCGGCTGCATGGTACTGGGTGAAGCGATGGGCGGTCACCGCCGACATCGCGTAGTGGATGAACGACACCAGCGCCAGCGTCTTGACCACGGCGAAGTAGACGCCGACCTCTTCGGACGAGCGGAACTGCTGCAGCATCAGCACGTCGGTGTAGGACAGCAGCAGATAGAAGCTCTCCACCAGCAGGATCGGCAGCGACACGGCGAGCCAGCCCGGCACGTCATGGGTCTTCGGCCCGGGCTCGACCGTGGTGGCGAGGCGGCGGTTCAGGGCGATCATCTGCCCGGTCATGGCGATCCACACCGCTGCGGCGCTTGCCAGCATGGCTTCGGTCGCGGTGAGCGCAAAGCCGAGGCCAAGGGCGCCGGCGGTGAAGCCGATGATCAGTGACTGCCGCACCACGAACTGCGGCATCAGGCCGAGCCGCATCCAGTCGTGCGAGCGTGCAAGGCCGTCCTGGACGTTGGCGACGACGAAGGCGGGCAGCGTCAGGCAGCCGACATAGAGCGGCACGACGGTGTCGGCGCCGATCCACGGCGACAGCAGCCAGATCAGGCCGGCCGCGAGCAGCGCGAAGACGATGGCGACCGCAAACGTCAGCCAGCGCGATCCGGACAGGAAGCCGCGCAGCAGCGCGGTCTGGTCGGCGGCGCGGTATTCGGGAATGAGCTTCTGGGCCGAGCCGGCGATGCCGAGGTCCATCATGCAGCCGAGCAGCAGCACCCAGGTCCAGGCGTAGACATAGACGCCGTAGTCGGAGCCGCCCATCCAGCGCGCCAGCAGAATCTGGGAGAAGTAGGCGAGGCCGGCGCTGAACACGCGGATGATGAAGACGGTGCCGGCGAGCCGCTTGGTGACCGAGGCTTCGTGCGAGCCGCCGCTGAACAGCGCGCGCACCCGCGCAATCAGGCTCGTCCGTTCCAGTGTCGTGGTTTCGGTCTCGATCACAGCCAAAGTCGTTCACCCCGCCGGTCCGCATGCGGCGGTGCCAGCCCTATCAACCCTTCGTTAAGATTCGGTTGGGGTGGGTGTCCTCGGGGAACCCGGATCAGTCCTCCACGGCCTTGAACCGCGCCAGCCCCTTGAGCACGAAGGGGGCGATCAGCGCGATCACCGCGACGGCGAGCAGGGTAGCCGCGATCGGGCTCTGCAGCAGCGTCATGGGATCGCCCAGGCTGATGGAGAGGGCCCGCCGCAGCTGGCTCTCGGCGATCGGGCCGAGAATGAGGCCGACGACGACCGGCGCGATCGGAAAATCGAACCGGCGCATCAGGAAGCCCAGTACGCCGAAGCCCGCGAGCATCGACAGTTCCACCACCGAAGGCTTGGCGGCGATGGTGCCCATGGCGGCGAATACCAGGATACCGGAGTAGAGCCAGGGCTGCGGAATGGCCAGCAGCCGGACCCACAGCCCGACCAGCGGCAGGTTGAGCACCAGCAGCATGCCATTGGCGATGAACAGGCTGGCGATCAGGCCCCACACCAGGTCGGGGCGCTCGGCGAACAGCAGCGGTCCCGGATTGAGGCCGTATTGCTGGAAGCCGGCCAGCATCATCGCGGCGGTCGCTGAAGTCGGCAGCCCCAGCGTCAGGAGCGGCACCAGCGTGCCGGCGGCAGAGGCGTTGTTGGCGGCCTCGGGCCCGGCGACGCCCTCGATCGCGCCCTTGCCGAATTCCTCGGGGTGCTTGGTCAGCCGCCGCTCGGCGGAATAGGACAGGAAGGTCGGGATTTCGGCGCCGCCGGCGGGCAGGGCGCCGATCGGGAAGCCGAACAGCGTGCCGCGCAGCCATGGCTTCCAGGAGCGCTTCCAGTCCTCTTTCGTCATCCACAGCGAGCCGCGCACGGGTTCGAGCTTCTCCTCGGTGTGATGACGGCGTGAGGCCACATAGAGCGCCTCCCCCACCGCGAACAGGCCGACCGCGAGCGTCGTCACCTCGACGCCGTCGAGCAGCTCGGGCACGCCGAAGGCGAGCCGCGCCTGTCCCGTGAGCTTGTCGATGCCGACGAGGCCGAGCGTCAGCCCGATGAACAGGCTGGTCAGGCCGCGGACCGGGGAATCGCCGAAAGTCGCCGACACCGTGACGAACGCCACGCACATCAGCGCGAAGTAGTCCTCCGGGCCGAACCGCACCGCGACATCGACCAGCCAGGGCGCGAGGAAGGCAAGGCCCAGGGTCGCGAGCGTGCCGGCCACGAACGAGCCGATCGCCGAGGTGGCGAGTGCCGGGCCGCCGCGGCCGGCCTTGGCCATCTTGTTGCCTTCGAGGGCGGTCGCCATCGAGGCGCTCTCGCCGGGGGTGTTGATCAGGATCGCGGTGGTCGAGCCGCCATACATGCCGCCATAGTAGATGCCGGCGAACATGATCAGCGAGCCGCCGGGGTCGAGCTTGTAGGTGACCGGCAGCAGCAGGGCGACGGTCAGTGCGGGGCCGATGCCAGGCAGCACGCCGACGGCGGTGCCGAGAAACACGCCGATCAGGGCGTAGAGCAGATTGATCGGCTGCAGCGCGACGGCCATGCCGTGCGCCAGCGCGGCGAACGTATCCATTACAGCAGCCTTTCCAGCGGCCCCGCGGGAAGGCTCAGCGTCAGCACGCGGTCGAAGGCGAGGTAGATGAGAAGACTCAGCACGAAGGCGATGGCGAAGTCGGTCAGCGGCGCGCGGCGTCCGAACGCGGCCGAGGTGGCGACGAACAGCGCGGTGGTGGCGAGGATGAAGCCGCCACCGATGCCGAGGATCGCGATCAGCAGCGCGAGGCCGCCGAGGATCAGCAGCACAGCGCGCGGATCGGCGCTCTCGCGCGGCGGCAGCCGGCCGCGCAGCGCATCAATGAGGTTGGCGAGCGCGAGCAGGCCGAGGCCGCAGGCGATCACGACCGGCATCGCCTGCGGCCCCATGCCGTAGACGGTGTTGGCCTGCAGGTGGCCGGCGTCCCAGACGAGGAGGCCCGCAAGGAGCGCTAGCGATACGGCGATCACGAGGCCGGCCGGATCGGCGCGATGGCGCGCCGGCCCGGACGACGGGGCGTTGGCCGAGGTCATGTCGCACTCACGATTTGACGAGGCCGATCGACCTCAGCACGTCGGTAACGCGCACGGTCTCCTTCTTCAGGAAGTCGGCGAAGGCGTCGCCGCCGAGATAGGCGTCGTCCCAGCCCTTCTGTTTCAGCGTTTCCTTCCAGGCGTCGGACTTCACCATCTTCTCTACCGCGTCAGCGAGCACCTTGCGCTGCTCCGGCGTGATGCCGGGCGCGGCGACGACCGAGCGCCAGTTCGCCAGCACGAGATCGATGCCCTGTTCCTTGAAGGTGGGAATGTCGACGCCAGGCAGGCGCTTGTCCGACGTGACGCCGAGCGCGCGCAGCTTGCCGGACTTGATCTGCCCCTCATACTCGCTGAGGCCGGAGATGCCGGCGGTGACCTTGGCGCCGAGAATGGCGGCGAGGGACTCGCCGCCGCCGGAGAACGGGATGTAGTTCACCTTCTTCGCATCGGCGCCCACGGTGCCGGCGAACAGCGCCGCCATCACATGGTCGACGCCGCCGGCCGAGCCGCCAGCGAAGGTCACCTTGGCGATGTCGGCCTTCAGAGCCGCGGCGAGATCCTGCGCGGTCTTGATCGGGGAGCTGGCCGGCACGACGATCACCTGGATTTCCTCGGTGAGGCGCGCGATCGGCGTGACCTGGTCGAGGGTGACCGGCGATTTGTTCATGGCGAGCGCCCCGACCATGACGAAGCCGTTGACCATCATCTGGTTGCCGTCACCCTTGGCGCCATTGACGAACTGGGCGATGCCGACGCTGCCGCCGGCGCCGGCGACATTGGTGACCTGCACGCTGCGGGCGATGCCGGCGGCGACCAGCGCCTGCTGCATGGCGCGGGCGGTCTGGTCCCAGCCGCCGCCGGGGGCAGCCGGCGCCATCAGCTTGAGCTCGAGCTGCTGTGCGAGCGCCGGGGGGCTGCTGACAAGAGTGCCGGCCGCAAGGCACAACGCAACGAGCGCGCCGGACAGGCGCAGGGCAAATGAACTCATGGGCATCCTCCAGGCAGGCGCGGCCTGCCGAGCGGCGACCTGCTCTTTATGTTTCTGAAAATTTCAACCGGAGAACCCGCCGCTGTCCAGAAACGACTGTTCCTCGGAGGTGGTCACGCGGTTGAGTGCGCGGTTGCGGTGGGGAAAGCGTCCGAAACGGTCGATGATGTCAGCGTGGATCTCGGCGTATTTTAGATTGTCCGGGTCGCCGTGTGCCTGGAACAAGTTGACGCAGGCGCGCTGATCGGCCGGATCCTCCGAATGCATGAACGGCATGTAGAGGAAGGCGCGCAATTGCGGATCGATGCGCCGATCGACGCCACGGCCGAGCGCCCGCCGCGCCACCTCGCGCGCCAGTGTATCGCTGGAGAAGGCGCGCGCGTCGTCGCGAAACATGTTGCGCGGAAACTGATCGAGCACGATCACCAGCGCGAGCGTGCCGGCGTCGGTCGTCTCCCAGTCGCTGAGCTCGCCGCGGCCGGCGCGGTCCCACAGCGCGCGAAAGCGCGAAGTGATCGTGGCATCGAGGTTATCGTCGCGGGCGAACCAGCGATCGGCGCCGACATCACGCCAGAACGTCAGGACGTCGGCGGGCCCGAGCTCGTCGGTCCCGCTCATGGCCGAGGAGGCGTCGGCAGCTGCGGCATCAGCTCGCCGCCGCCATCTTCGGCTTGTCGTCACGCAGCTCGCGGCGCAGGATCTTGCCGACATTGGTTTTCGGCAACTCGGTCCGGAATTCGATCTGCTTGGGGACCTTGTAGTTGGTGAGCTGGGTGGCCGCGAACTTGATGATGTCCTGGGCGGTGACGTTGGGGTCCTTCTTCACCACGAAGGCCTTGACCGCTTCCGTCGATTTCTCGTCGGGCACGCCGATCACCGCGCATTCCAGCACGCCGGGATGACCGGCGATGACTTCCTCGACCTCGTTGGGATAGACGTTGAAGCCCGACACCAGGATCATGTCCTTCTTGCGGTCCACGATCTTGGTGAAGCCATCGGCATCCATGACGCCGATGTCGCCGGTGCGGAAATAGCCGTCCGGCGTCATCACCTTCGCGGTCTCCTCCGGCCGGTTCCAGTAACCGGCCATCACCTGCGGTCCCCTAGCGCAGATTTCGCCGGCCACGCCGAGCGGCACTTCGTTGTTGTTGTCGTCGCGGATCGAGATCGAGGTCGACGGCACCGGAAGGCCGATCGAGCCGCTGAAGCGGTCGGTATCAGCGGGATTGCAGGTCAGCGTCGGCGACGTTTCCGACAGGCCGTAGCCTTCCGACAGCGGGCAGCCGGTGGCTTTCAGCCAGGCCTCGGCGACCGGCTTCTGCACGGCCATGCCGCCGCCGAAGCAGATCTTGTACTTGGAGAAGTCGAGCTTCTTGAAGTCGGGGTGCTGCAGCAGCGCGTTGTACAGCGTGTTGACCGCCGGGAAGCTGTGGACCTGGTATTTCTGCAGCTCCTTGATGAAGCCGCCGATATCGCGCGGATTGGGGATCAAGAGGTTGACGCCGCCGGCGCGCACCGCCAGCAGGTAGCACGCCGTCAGCGCGAAGATGTGATAGAGCGGCAGCGCGCAGACGATGAACAGCTGGTCGACGACCGGCGGCTTGCGCAGCGCCGGCTGCAGCCAGGCGTCGTTCTGCAGCACGTTGGCGACGATGTTGCGATGGAGCAGCATGGCGCCCTTGGAGACGCCGGTGGTGCCGCCGGTGTATTGCAGGAATGCGACGTCGTCGGGGCCGATCTGCGGCTTGGCGAGCTGGAGGCGGCGTCCGGCGGCGATCGCGTCGTTGAACGACACCGCCGTCGGCAGCGAGAATGCCGGTACCATCTTCTTGATCCGGCGCACCACGAAATTGACGATGACGCCCTTGAAACCGAGCAAGTCGCCCATGCTACCGACGATCACATGCTTGATGCCGGTGTGGGGCAGAGCCTTCTGCAGGGTGGTGGCGAAGTTTTCCAGCAGCACGATCGCTTCCGCGCCCGAATCCTTGAGCTGATGCTCGAGCTCGCGCGGCGTGTAGAGCGGGTTGACGTTGACCACCGTATAGCCGGCGCGCAGCACAGCCGCGGTGGTGATCGGGTTCTGCAGTACGTTCGGCATCATGATGGCGACGCGCGCGCCCTTCTGCAGCCCCTTGCTCTGCAGATAGGCGCCGAGCGCGACCGACAGCTCGTCGAGCTCGCCGTAGGTGATCGCCTTGTCCATGCAGATGAAGGCCTTGCGGTCGCGGAACTTGGTGAAGCTCTCCTCGAGCAGGGCGACCAGCGAGGCGTATTGGGCGACGTCGACGTCGGCCGGAACGCCAGCGGGATAGTGCTTCAGCCAGATGCGATCCACGGAAATTTCCCCCTCAAAGGTTGGCGGTTCGTTCTTGCTCGTTCTGGTGACGAGGCAGGGCGTCAACCGGTCGGAAGGCCGCCGTCCGGAACAGTATTGGGCAAAGCGGCGCAGGCTTGCAAGCCGGAGCGCGGTCGCACCTCGCATGGCGCCCGCCAGATGCTCCGGAATTGATCCCGTGCCGCGTGCGAGGGGCGTTGATCGCGCGTCACCGCGCTCAGGAGCGCGGTGCGGGATCGGTGGCGCGTTGGGTCACCGGCTTGCCGTCCTTCTTGCCGGCAGGCTTTTGCGCATCGGTGTGCTTGGGGTCGGGCTTCCTGGCATCGGCCTTCTTGTCGCCCCGGGCGTTCTCGGTCTTGGGCGCGGCTGCAGCAGTCTTTGGCTGGTCGCCGGCGATGCGGGCAGGCTTGGCCGTCGGCTTGCCCGCGGCCTTGGAGTCCACCTTGGCGTCCGGCTTGGACGCGACCTTGGCGTCAGGCTTGGCAGCCGCCGTCTGGGCTGCGTCCGGCTTCTGCCGGCTTCTGGCCCGCTTGCCTTTGGTCTTGGGGGTCTGGGCGTCCGCATCGGCGGCGTTGACCGCGATCAGCGCCGCGCCGGTCCGCTTCGGCCCGGTGTAGACGATGACCGGTTCGGCTGCGCTGGGCGCCGCCGCCAAAAGTTCGGCGGCCTTGGCCTGCCCGGGTTGCAGGCCGGCGAACAGCGATACGCCGCCTTCGCCGGCTGCCACGGTGCCGGCGTTGTCGTCATCGGACTCCGGTGCCTGCTGACGCTTGCGATGCGGCCCGCACATGTCGTCGCGCAGATTGGGCGGATCGGTGTTGACCGGCACCAGCGCGTCCACGGTTCCGAGCGACGGCGTCAGCCAGGCGAGGCCGCTGCCGGCGAAGCCGCGCTCCAGAAGCTGCGCGGCCTTGTAGGCGCGCATGCTGGATGACGACGCGCCGAGCACCACGGCGATCAGGCGCTTGTTGTTGCGGGTGGCGGAGGCGACCAGGTTGAAGCCGGAGGCGCAGATGAAGCCGGTCTTCATGCCGTCGGCGCCAGGATAGCGCCCGATCAGGCTGTTGAAGTTGCGGGTGACGCGGCGGCCGAACTTGATCGCCGGGATGTGCACGAAATATTCGTATTCCGGCAGGTCGCGAATGATGGCGCGGGCGAGGATAGCGAGATCGCGCGCCGAGCTGACATGGCCGTCGGCCGGCAGCCCGTTCGGATTGACGAAATGGGTCTGCGTCATGCCGAGGCGCTGCGCGGTGCGGTTCATCTCATCGGCAAAGGCCTCGATCGAGCCATCGAGCCCCTCGGCCAGCACTACGGCCATGTCGTTCGCCGACTTCACCATCATCATCTTCATGGCGTTGTCGACGGTGAGCTGCGTGCCGGCGCGGAACCCCATCTTGGACGGCGCCTGGCCGGCGGCGATCGGCGACACCGTGATCATGCTGTCGAGCGTCTGGCGGCCGTCCTTGATCGCCCTGAGCACGACATAGGCGGTCATCAGCTTGGTGACCGAGGCCGGATACCAGGGGTAGGTCGCGTTCTCGGCGTACAGCACCTTGCCGCTGTCGGCTTCGATCACCAATGCGGCCTCGGCATGGGCCGGGCGGGATGCGGCGAGCGTGATCAGGCAGGCTGCAACGGCGAAGCAGCTCAGGATGGATTGGCGTGTCGAAGCGATCAAAGATGGCACTTTCCGATTCCGGTCCTTGCAAGCGGCGTCCGTCCATGGCGGGCGGGAACGCTCCCTGAGTTCAACGTTCACCATCAAGCGGCTTTCGATCGCGCCTCGCAGGATCTGAAGGCGGACGACACGCCACGCGCGAGGCTGGCCACAAGAGCCCGATCGGCAGCGGCGCCGCAGCGAACTTATCCTGTCTCGGTCAGCCGGAACAGAGGCCAGACCGTTCCCGGCGATATGATGGGTTGTGCCGGATTCATGCACGAAAGGGGCCAAATTTCGACAGTCGGCCCCCTTGCGGATCACATCTGCGATGAGGCGACATTCGCGACCTGCGCAGGATGCGATTCGGTCTGCACCATGAATTGGGCGCGAGCGAGATCGGCGAAATGTCCGCCTTGCGCCACGAGTTCATCGAAAGTTCCGCTTTCGATCACCTTGCCGTCCTTGAACACCAGGATTCGGGTGGCGTTGCGGATGGTCGACAGCCGGTGGGCGATCACGAAGGTCGTGCGGCCCTGCATCACTGCGTCGAGGGCAGCGTTGACCTTGGCCTCGGTGACCGCGTCGAGCGCGCTGGTGGCTTCGTCGAGGATCAGGATTGGCGGGTTCTTGAGCAGCGCGCGGGCGATCGACAGCCGCTGGCGCTCGCCGCCGGACAGCATGCGGCCGCGCTCGCCGGCGTTGGTTTCGAACTTCTGCTCGCCGCGGTCGATGAATTCCAGCGCCTGGGCGCGCGCGGCCGCCTCGCGCATCTCGGCCTCGGTCGCGTCCGGCTTGCCGACCCGCAGGTTGTCCGCGATGGTGCGGTTGAACAGCAGCGCCTCCTGGAACACGACGCCGATGTTCCGGCGCAGCGCGCTCAGCTTGAGCGCGCGGATGTCCATGCCGTCGATCTTGATGAGGCCGGACTGCGGGTCGAAGGCGCGGTGCAGCAGTGCGATCGCCGTCGACTTGCCGGCGCCGGTCGGGCCGACGAGAGCGATGGTGTCGCCCGGCAGCGCGGTGAACGACAGGTCCTGGATCGCGGGCCGCTTGCCGTCATAGGAGAACGACACGTCAGTGAACTCGACGAGGCCCTGCAGGCGGCCGGGATCGATGGCGTCGGGACGGTCGCGCACCGCGGGCACGGCGTCGAGCACGTCGAAGAATTCCTTCAGCCGCGGCGCTTCCATGAAGATACTGTTGATGAAGGACACCACCTGCTCGAGCTTCTGGATCAACATGGTGGCGAACGACACGAACATCACGATCTCGCCGATGCTGGCGAGGCCCTGGCCGTGCAGCACGATGCCGACGACGAAGATGGCGAGAATGGTGATGGTGGTCGAGGCACGCGTCATCACCGCGACCACGGCCCACCACGACAGTACCGGGATCTGCACCGACAGCAGCTTGTCGGCGATGCCGCGCAGCCCCTGCACCTCGGCGTCGATGCGCACGAAGCTCTGCACCAGCGCGACATTGCCGAGCGAGTCGGAGGCGCGCGTGGCGAGGTCGCTGAAGTGCTGCTCGACCTCGCTCTGCATCGCATAGGTCTTGCGCACCACCATGGTGGTCAGGATGGTGAACACCACGCACAGCACGAACAGCAGGATCGCGAGCCGCCAGTTGAGATAGAGCGACAGCGGCAGCAGCACGACCAGCGACATGATGGCGGCGAAGTGCTCGCGGAAGAAGCCGAGCCACAGCCGCCACAGCGCGTCGGTGCCCTGCAGCATCACCTTCATCAGCCGCCCCGAATGGGTGCCGCTGTGGAAGGTCAGCGGCAGTTGCAGGATGTGCTCGAAATAGCTCGTCAGCACGGCCTGGCGCTGCCGGTGAGCCAGGCGGTCGGCGTGCAGCGCCACCAGCACGCCGCAGCCGATGGTGAACAGGCCGAACGCCACCCAGGTGCCGAGCAGGGGCCAGACGCTGGCTGGCGTCGCCGCAAGGCCGCCTGTCGCCGGCGTCGTCGACAGCGCATCGATGATGCGCCCGAACAGCACGGGCTCGGCGAACTGCGCCATCGCCAGCAGCATGTTGGCGGCGGCGAGAATCCAGCCGAGCCGGCCCTCCTTGCCGAGCAGGTGAAGAACACGGGCATAGAGACGAGGAAGCGACATTCCGTGAACCCGTCAGATGGGCAGCGTGGGGGGATCATTGTAGAGGGGGCGGCGGGCGGAATACAGCCGTCGGGCGCGGCTTTTGCACTCAATTGATCCGCCGCGCGTCGGCAGGCGGCAGCCATGTGTCGTCGAAGACATCCGATACGCTGAGGGGCCTGCGGAACTTGAAGCCGACTGCGAGCGTATCGCGCGCGGCGTCGAAGCGCGCCGCGTCGATGGTCCCGAGGCCGCGCGCACGGACGTCATCCGTCACGATGTTGTCGTCGAGGACGAGGCGCAGTCGCTCGAGCTCGAGATCGCGCGATGCGCCGTCGATCTGCACGACCACGTCGTCGATGGTCCGCGCGGGGTCGGCGTGCGCGAGCCGGATGCCGGCAATCAGGGCGCGCAGGAAGCCGCGGACCGCGTCCGCCTGGCGCTCGGCAAAGGCGGGATTGACGATCACCGCCTGGCCGTAGGCAGTGCAGCCATAGTCGGCGAAGCGCAGGACGGCGAGATCATTGGCCGGGATGCCGCGGTCCCTGAGATTGAGCGCCGACAGGTAGGAGAAGCCAGTGATGGCATCGACCTGGCCTGCGGACAGGATCGGCTCGCGGACCGCCGCGCCGATCTTCTCGATCCTGACGCGCGCAGGGTCGATGCGGTTGAGGTGGGCAAGACCTGGCCAGAACCGGTAGGAGAGGTCGCTGTCGGCGACGCCGAGCGTCTTGCCCTCGACGTCGGCCAGGGTGCGAATGCCGCGGCTGCGGCGGGCGATCAGCGCGTAGGGCGCGCGATCGAATACGATGAACACGGCTTTCACGGGCGGCGCGGCATCGTCGTCGCGAAAGCGCAGCAACGCGTTGAGGTCGGCGAGCCCGAGCTCGCTCGTTCCGGAGGCCACGCGGGCAATGATGTCCGGTGAGCCTGCGGCGCTGTCCAGCGTGACAGTGAGGCCCTCCGCGCGAAAGAGCCCCTGGGCCGCGGCGCTGAAGAACGGTGCCATCGTGCCGTCGAATGGCCTGTCGAACGTGAAGCGCACGGCGGTCGCGGCTTCGCTGCGGCGGCTGACCAGCAGTGCCGAAATCGCCGTGTTCAGCAGGATCGCCCGGCGGGTGAAGGATCGTGGCATCGGCGCGCCGTTACGGTCCGGGCGTTGCCGGAGGGGTTGCGGTCCCGGAAGGGTAGCAGGTTACGTGGAGCGATGGGACATGCGCCGCCAAATGTCATTTCGTCGCATCTCGGCGGGCATGAGGCATGGAACCTGATGATCGGCCGTTCGTTTTCTCAGGTCGAGACTGGATCTTGAGGGGTATCGGAGGAGTGCCGAGATGTTGATGCGTCGGAATGTGCTGCCGTCCGCCGGCCGTGGCGTGGTCCTGGCCACTGTCGCGGCCCTGATCGCGACCATGGTCGAAGTGCCATCGGCACAGGCGCGCGCCGCCATGCCGCGACCAGTGAAGGCCGCGTCCACAGGGTTGACCGCGTCCAGCGGGGCAACGGATTTCAGCGCGGCGCGGCGTCACGTGCGTCGTCACTATGGCCGCAACGATGCCGCGGCGATTGCGGCGTTCGGTGCTGTCGCCGGCATCATCGGCGGCGCAATCGCGGAGCAGCAGCGCCGCGACTATTACCGTGACCGCTATTATTATGGTTATGGCGGACCCGGCTATTATGGCGGGCCCGGCTACTACGGCGGTCCGCGCTACTACGAGGGGTGGTGACGCCGCCGCGGATCCGATTCCTGCATCCACCCTCTGCCGGCCAACCGCCGAAGGGTGCGGCTTTTTGCAGCCCGGCCGTTAACACCAGAGACATGTGTTTTGTCTATGCTCAGCGAGATGAGTGATTCGCTGGAGCGGCTCTACACTGCGGTGTTGACGGCGAGGGATCTCGACCCCGCCGAGTCCCGGACTGCGCGCCTGTTTCAGCAGGGCTCCGCCAAGATGGCCAAGAAGGTGGCGGAAGAGGCCATCGAGGTCGCCATCGATGCGGTCAGCGGCGAGCCGGATGCCATCATCCGGGAAAGCGCGGACCTGCTTTACAACCTGACGGTGCTGTGGGCCTCCGCCGGTGTCCGTCCGGCCGATGTCTGGGCCGAAATGGACCGGCGTGAGCGCCTTCTGGGCATTGCCGAAAAGCTGCCCAAAAGTGCTGCAAAACTGGCCAAACAGACGGCTGCCGGCCTGAATCGGCGGCCGATGGTCGCCATCGCGGGTGATCGCCTGCGCAAACAGCGCTGAATCGCGGTCAAATCGCCATTCCCGACATGGACAAATCCACCGGACGGTGCTTCATCGCCCCATGCTGAGACGTATTTACGACTGGTGCGTAGCCGCCGCCGACAAGCCCTATTCGCTCTGGGTCATGGGAGCAGTCTCGTTCGCCGAGAGCTCGTTCTTTCCGGTGCCTCCGGACGTCATGCTGATCCCGATGTCGCTGGCGCGTCCGCAGCGGGCGTGGCTCTATGCCGTGGTCTGCACCCTGACCTCCGTCCTGGGCGGCGTGGTCGGCTATGCGATCGGTGCGATCCTGTTCGACTCGATCGGACAGTGGCTGATCCATCTCTATGGCTATGGCGACCGTGTCGAGCAGTTTCGCACGGCCTATGCCGAGTACGGCGCCTGGATCATCCTGCTCAAGGGATTGACGCCGATCCCCTACAAGATCGTCACGATCACGTCCGGGTTCGCCGGCTACAATCTGCTGCTGTTCGTGCTGTTCTCGATCATCGCGCGGGGCGGCCGCTTCTTCATCGTCGCCATCCTGATGAACCGTTATGGCGAATGGATCCGGGTCCGGATCGAGAAGCATCTGGGGCTGTGGGTCGCCGGCGGCGTCGGCGTGCTGGTGCTCGGCTTCGTCATCGCGTTCCGGATGTTTTGACGCCTTCCGGCCGGCGCGGCGTGAGACAAGGCCGCGCCGCTTGTGCGGAGGGTGCGCGACGCGTTGTTTTGACGCGCTTTAAGAGCGCCAGCCGGTATCCATGCCGTTCGAAAGCGCTATAGTGTGTCTGGTGATGTCTCGGCAGGCGAAGAAGGACCGGGTTCGGTAATGGGTGATCGATCGCGGATGATCGGGCGTCCAGCCTTGGCGGCGCTGCTCAGCGTCGCATGTGGGGCGACCGTCCTGGTCGTGACGGCCGGCTGGGCGCAGAACGCCCCGCAATACGTCCCTGGCCCGCAAGTCCCGCTGGCGCCGCCGCCCGTGGTGCAGGCCGCTCCCCAGGCGTCGATGCCGCTCGCGCCGGAGCGCTCCGGGCTCGTCGACGAGATCGGAAAGTTCTTCAGCGATCCGTCGCTCGGCTGGCCGACGCTCAAGTCGCCGCAGCAGACCATCGATGACATCAACAGCCGGGCGAAGGATGCCACCGACAGCCTGACCCGCTTCTCCAAGGGCAAGGTGGTCGCGGGGCGGGTCAAATGCCCGACGGCGGCCAACGGCGCGCCGGATTGCAAGTCCGCCGCGGCCAGGCTCTGCACCGACAAGGGCTACAAGGACGGCCAGAGCCTGGATTCCGATTCCGCCGAGAGCTGCCCGGCCAACGTGCTGCTGTCCGGCAAGAAGGAAGACCTCGGTGAATGTCGCGTGGAAAATTTCGTGATACGGGCATTGTGCCAGTAGCCACCGACGACGTCCGCCGTTTGCGCGGCCGGCCATACCGATTGCAAGATTGCCTTACCCGCTGCCGTTCTGGCATCGTTGGCGGACGCGGGGCGGTTTGCGCGCTCGGCCAACAACCAACAATGTCATTTGCGCCATAAGGGATAGGGATCTTTCGAATGACCATGCCTGCCTTGTTTAGGGGTCGTCTGTCGTTGCCGGTGATCGGCTCGCCGTTGTTCATCGTCTCCAACCCTGACCTCGTGATCGCCCAGTGCAAGGCCGGCATCGTCGGTTCGTTTCCCTCGCTCAATGCCCGTCCGCCGGAATTGCTCGACGAATGGCTGGCGCGGATCACCGAAGAGCTCGCGGCCCATGACAGGGCGCACCCCGAGCGGCCGTCGGCGCCGTTCGCGGTCAATCAGATCGTCCACAAGTCGAACAACCGCCTCGAGCATGATCTGGCGCTGTGCGAGAAGTATCGCGTCCCGATGGTCATTACTTCGCTGGGCGCGCGCGAGGACCTCAATCAGGCGGTGCACAACTGGGGCGGCATCACCTTCCACGACGTCATCAACCAGAAGTTCGCCCGCAAGGCGGTGGAGAAGGGCGCCGATGGCCTCGTGCTGGTGGCCGTCGGCGCCGGCGGTCATGCCGGTCAGTTGTCGCCGTTTGCGTTCGTGGCCGAGACGCGCCGCTGGTTCGATGGACCGATCGCGCTGTCGGGCGCCATCGCCACGGGGCGCGCGATCCGTGCGGCGCGGGTGCTGGGCGCGGACTTCGCCTATATCGGCTCGGCCTTCATCGCCACCAAGGAGGCCAACGCGGTCGAGAAGTACAAGGAGATGATCACGACCTCGGGCGCCGAGGACATCGTCTACTCCAATCTCTTCACCGGCGTGCACGGCAACTACCTCAAGCCCTCGATCCTCGCCGCCGGTCTCGATCCGGAGAACCTCGCGGTATCGGATCCGTCCAAGATGAGCTTCGGCACCGACGAGAGCGGCGAGCGCGTGCGGCCGAAGGCCTGGAAGGAGATCTGGGGCAGCGGCCAGGGCGTCGGCAGCATCGACAAGGTGATGCCCGCCGCGGAGCTGATCGCGCGCTTCAAGAAGGAATACGACGAGGCGATCGATCCGCCGCTGTGATGGCTGTGATGATGCCCAGGCTTGCGAGCGCGCCGTCATGACGGCGCCCCCGCGTGATGCGATCTTCCGCGTGGACGGCAACCGGGTCTGGACCAGTCCGCTCGCCGGTGGGCCGTGGGATCCGCGAGCGCAGCACGGCTCGCCGCCGGCGGCGCTGGTCGCCTGGATCGCCGAGACCATGCCCGCGCCGGTGCCGATGCATGTCGTGCGCCTGACCATCGACCTGATGCGGCCCGTCCCGGTCGGCCCGTTGACGTTTTCGAGCGAGGTCGTCAGGGAAGGGCGCAAGATCCAGCTCTGCGACATTCGCCTGTTCGCCGATGGCGTCGAGGTGGTGCGTGCGAGCGTGCTCAAGATCAGGATCGCCGCCAACGCGATTCCCGACGCGGCGGCGACGCCGCCGCTCGACGTGCCCGAGCCGGATCAGTGTGCCGAGGATGCCGGCGATCCGTCGCGCAACGCTTTCCTCGCCACCATGACGATGCGGCCGGCGTTCGGCCGCTTCATCGCGCAGGGGCCGGCGGCGATCTGGTTTCGCGCCAACCTGCCGCTGGTCGAGGGCCAGCCGCTGTCGCCGCTGCTGCGCGCCGTGATCGCGTCCGATTTCTGCAACGGCACGTCGCCGACGCTGGATTTCGCGGAGTGGACGTTCATCAACGCCGATCTCACCATCAACCTCGCGCGCCAGCCGGTCGGCGACTGGATCCTGGTCAATGCCGAGTCCTACTCGGGCCCGCAGGGTGCAGGCCTGTCGATCGCGCGGCTCGCCGACGCGACCGGCTATTTCGGCCGCGCGATCCAGACTCTGGTGGTGGAGCGCCGCGCGGCGGCGAAGGCGTGATGACGGCTGCGGCGGGCGCACGCTAGCGTTTCGTCTCGCGGCAGTCGGCGAGCTCGGCTTCCTCCCGCGAGCAGAACCAGCGGTCGCCATTGTCGGGCTGCATGGTTACGCGGGCGTACCAGCGGCTGCCGGGCAGGTGATAGATGCAGGTGCCCGACCAGTTGACATGGCCCTTGATGGCGCATTCCGGCGACGGCGGCATGGAAGCGGAGCGGCCGTGCAGCAGGCTCGCGCGCGAAGCGCGATTGATATCGAGGCTGCCCAGCACCGGCGCCTGCTTGTTGCGTCGGCGCCATTCCGGCGGCGCGATGAAGGCGCCGGCCCATAGCCCGGCCTTTTCGCCCTTCGCGGCGGTCTCGTCGGCGGCATAGTCGTGCGAGATGCGCGTGACCGCGGTCGCCCACCCCGACCGCACCAGCCACTGGGCGACATCCGCGCCGTCCATGGTGCACTTGGCGACCGAGCGGCCATAGCGGTCGGTGCGCAGGGGCTGGCAGCTCCACGATTTGCCCTCGGCATGCTTGGCGAGTTCGTCGCGGGCGGCGAGGCCGCAGGTCCAGCGCTCGCCGGCGGCATTGATGCACAGCTGCTCGAGGCCGGGCGCCGCGACGGCGGCGAGGCGGATGCGGGTCTTGCCGATGGTGACGGCATCGCCGCTGACGACATGAGGCACCCCGGTGATCTCGGCGGCGCGGGCACTGGTGATGGTCAACGACAGCGCAAGGGCGGGGACGACGGCTTTCAGCATTGCAGCTCCTGAAATCGATAGCGCGCGACAATGATCATGATGGCCGCACCGCCCCGCGCGGCCACTTTCAACATGCCGTATTGCCGTCGGGATCGGGCGGCAAGTCAAGGGCCAGGAGGTCAAGAAACAGTGTGATCACAGGGCGAAACGCGCAGTGATCCCGCGCCAAGCTCGTCCCGAGACCTTTGGACGCGAGGACCGGCCGCTACAGCATCGCGACCAGCTTCTCCATGCCGATGATGCGCGCGAGGTTGATCACCTCGGCCTTCTGGTCGGCCCGCATCTGCATCAGGAGCGGCATCGCCGCGGTCTTCAGCCGTTCGACTTCCGTCGTGCTGGTATCGACCGGCACCGGCCTGCCGCGCGCGTTCTTGTTGGCTTCGTAAATCTGCTTCACCACGCCGCGCAGTGCCGCCTCGATCTCCGGCCAGTAGGGCTCCTGCGACGGGCTCAGCTTGAGGCGCTGCTTCAGGCTGGCGATCTGCGCATCGTTGAGGATGACGTTGGTAGGCTTCGCCGGCTTGGCCGGTGGCGTCGCGGCGGCAGCCTTGGGCTTTGACGCAGCGGCCTCGGTCACGGACGGCTTCATCTCGCCGGGGAGCTTGAGGTCCGGCGCGACGCCGGGCTCCGTCGAGGCGTACTGGCTCATCGGGGTGGCCGGGGCGGGGGCGTCCGACAACGAATAGGAGGCGAGCCGGAACGGTGGCGGCGCCGGCAGCCGGTCCGCCTTGGTGTCGGCGTTGGAGGTCGGAAATTCCTGTGCGGGATCAGTCTGGTCGGCGGCCGCGGTCGCCAGCGAACCCACGTTCTGGAGGTGGGCGTAGCCGATGGCGGTCGCTGCCGCCACGCCCGCCAGGGTCAGCAGAGCCGCCACGCCAAGTGTCGTTCGAAGTGTCGTTCGCAAGGTCAAGCCGTGCTCCCCACTGCTTCAACCACCCCCGAGCCTCTTCGCAAAGACTTGTTAAGCCTAGCTTAACCACGTTCCAAGGGTCGCGCCAAAATCGGGGGAATGTTGGGCAAAGCCGTGGCAGCGGGCGGCAATCAGCCCTACCGATCGATCGGTTCAGGCATGCTGCCGACCGGGGTGTCGAGACCAGGTGAATGGTGCTAACGCACCGTCGTTTCTGATCGCCCGTTCCGCTACCATCCCCCCATGTTGCAGATTTTCAGACGGCTGAGCTGGCGTGACGGCCTGTTCTCGGTGAAGACCTTTGTCGCGGCGATGCTCGCGCTCTACATCGCGTTCCGCCTCGACTTGTCGCAGCCGAGCTGGTCGGTGACGACCGTCTATATCGTGTCGCAACCGTTTGCAGGCATGGTGCTGGCGAAGTCGCTGTATCGCGTGCTCGGCACGCTGATCGGCGCCGTGATGTCGCTGGTCATGGTCAGCCTGTTCTCCAACACGCCGGAGCTGTTCTGCCTCGCGCTCGCAGTCTGGATCGGGCTCGGCACCTTCGTCTCGATCTACCTGCGCGATGCGCCGCAATCCTATGTCGGCATGCTGTCCGGCTATTCCGCCGCCATCATCGGCCTGCCGGCGGCGCTGGCACCGGACCAGGCGTTCGACTTCGCGGTGGCGCGGTGTCTGGAGATCATGCTCGGCATCGCCTGCGGTGCGCTGATGCACCATGTGGTGTTGCCCCAGCGCGCCGGCGATGCCCTGCGCAAGGCGCTGGACGCCACGCTGCCGAGCATGGCGCGGTGGGCGGGGGATGCGCTGCGGGGACATGAGAGCGAAACCAAGGGGCTCGCCGACCGCCGCCAGATCATCTCGGCGGTGATCGCGCTGGATGCGCTGCGGGTGTTTGCCGTGATCGATACCCCGGCGCTGCGCGCGGTGGATGCGGTGATCCGCCAGTTCGAGGGCAGGCTGCTGTCGCTGCTGGCCTTGCTGATGTCGGTCTATGACCGCTTCGCCGTGCTGCAGGACCGGCGGCCTGAGACAGCGGCGGTGCTGCAGCCGCTCCTGGAGCGCTCCGCCGCGCACATCGCGGCGTCGTCGGGTGCGAAGACGCCAGAGGATGCGCAGGAGGAGAGCGAGGCGGAGCGCGTCCTCAAGGCCGCGATCGAAGCGCGGCTGCCGCCGACGCAGGCGCTGTCCACCGATCCGGATGCGTTCCTGGTGCGCAGCATCCTGCTGCGTCTCGGCGATGTGCTGACGATGTGGCGCGAGACGGTGTGGATCCGGACGCATATCGCGATCGGCCGGCAGTTGCCCGGCGACGAGGCGGCGCCGTCGTTTCGGCCCTATCGCGATGTCTCGCTCGCCGTGGTCGGCGGCCTGGTGTCGGCGGCGACCGTGGTGATGGCCAGCGCGTTCTGGATCTTCTCGGCATGGCCGAACGGGCCGACGGCGGTGACGTTCGCCGGCATCATGTGCGCGATCATGGGCGCGCGCGACGACCCGGCGGCCGCCTCCACCCAGTTCCTCAAGATGAGCCTCATTGGCGTGCTGATCGCGGCGCTTTATCTGTTCGCCCTGCTGCCGCCGCTCGCGACCTTCCCGGCGCTCGTCATCGCCCTGGCGCCGTTCTTCCTCGCCTGCGGCGTGCTGCTGACCGCGCCCGCGGCCATTCCCTATACCATGCCGCTGATCTTCGTCGCCGGGGGCCTGATCGGTCTGACCAACGCGATGAACTACGATTTCGCCAGCTTCATCAACGGCGCGATCGGTTATGTCGTCGGCATCGGGATGGGCGCCGCGGCGCTCGGGCTGTTGCGGCCGCTGGGGACGGACTGGGCCGTGCAGCGCCTGACGCGCGGCCTGTTCGGCGATCTGGCGGAGATCACCGGCAGCGCAGTCACCGAGCAGCGCTCGGTGTTCGAGAGCCGGATGTTCGATCGCATCAATGCCCTGTTCATGCGGCTCGACCCGATGGTCGATCGGCAGCGGGCGCATCTGCAGGCGAGCCTCGCGGGCCTGCGCATCGGCCTCAACGTGCTGGTGTTGCGTACCCTACGGCTGGTGCTGCCATCGGTGGCGGCGGCGGCCGTGCAGGAGGCCCTGGCCGCGCTTGCCGACTATTTCAGCGCGATGGCCCGCAGCCGCTCGCCGCAGATGCCGCTCGTGGTCCTGGCCGGCGCCCGCCAGCACGTGCTGGCCGATGGTGATGCGGCGGTCTCGACGCGCGCCGCGGAAGCGCTCTACAACATCGAGGCGACGCTGCGCCTGCATGCCGATTTCTTTCAGCCGGCCGCGGCGGCGCCGGCGCTCTCCAGCGAGGCGGTGGCCACATGATCAAGGAAATCAATCTGGACGGCGTGTTCCTGCCGCCTCTGGTGGGCTATCTGCTGGGCACCACGGTCGCCTGGTACGTGGCGCGCATGCTGCTCGACCGGCTCGGCGTCTACCGTTTCGTTTGGCACCCGCCGCTGTTCAACACCGCGCTGTATGTCATCCTGCTCGGCGCTTTCGTCACCACAACCCTCTGACCGTCCGGAAGACCAATGCCCAGCCTCACCTCTCTCATCCGTGTCGCCGTGACCCTGGTCGCCGTGGTGCTTGCGGCGGTTGCCGGCTGGTATCTGTGGCGGACCTATGAGGACAGCCCCTGGACGCGCGACGGCCGGGTGCGGGCCAATGTGGTGAACGTGGCGCCGGATGTCGCCGGCGCAGTGATCGATCTGCGGGTCAAGGACAATCAGGAGGTCAGGATCGGCGATGTGCTGTTCACGATCGATCCGGCGCGCTACCAGCTCGCGCTCGCCCAGGCGGAGGCGGCGCTTGCCGGCGCCAAGACCGTCTACGACCAGCGCCAGGAAGAGCTCGAGCGGCGCGAGAAGCTGAGCGCGGTGTCGATCTCCGAGGAGGCGCTGACCCAGGCGCGCAGCGCGGCGCTGGCGGCCCAGGCGTCCTACGACCAGGCGGTGGCGGCGCTCGGCGTCGCCAAGCTCAACCTCGCGCGCACCGAGGTGCGTTCGCCGGTCAACGGCCATGTCACCAACCTGCTGGTCGACCGCGGCGACTACGCCACCGCCGGCCGCGCCATGGTGGCGATCGTCGACAGCGATTCCTACTACATCGCCGGCTATTTCGAGGAGACCAAGCTGCGCAACATCCGCATCGGCGATCCCGCGTCGGTCCGCCTGATGGGCTATCACGAGCCGATCCAGGGCCATGTGCAGAGCGTGGCGCGCGCCATCACCGACCGCGAGAACGCCATCGCCGGCGATCTCATCGCCAACGTCAACCCGACCTTCAGCTGGGTACGCCTCGCGCAGCGCATTCCGGTGCGCATCGCCATCGACAAGGTGCCGGACGGCCTGACGCTGAGCGCCGGCATGACCGCGACCATCGTGGTGACCGACGCGCCCGGCGATCGCCGCGTCAAGGTGCCGACCCGCTGAGGGCGCTCGAAAGATCAGGGACGCGCGTTCAAGGCGGAGGGTTGTGCGGTTCGCCAGCCGATCGGAAGTACCTGTCCACCAGCCTCTAGTGTGACCGTACGTTTCCCTGCATTTCTGAAGCTGTCGTCGATGCGCGCAGCGTCCCAAACCTAACCAAGCTGTAAGCTGCGGTGCGATGGAAACGCTGCTATCAGATGTCTAGGGCAACCACACGGGAATGCGATCGATGGAACAGGATCTGCAAACTCTGTCTTTCAACCCTCAGACCTTCGCTCCGGTGAGCTACGGAGAGTGCATCGAGCGGCTCGCGCGCGCGGTCGATCAGCACAACGACGATGAACTGGAAGAGGTGGCGCGCCTCATCAGCCAGTTGGCGGTGGTGATCGAGGTCTAGCGCGCCGCGCGTTCGTTCAACGGCATGATTGTCATTGTTGCACACCGGCGTCAGGGCTGTCAGAGCCGGAGCGGCCCCGGTGCAGGCGGGGCACTGTGACGCTTGGTGGGGGCAGAGAGGGAAATGGTGCCCCTGGCCGATAATTGCCTAGAGCCATAACCATTTGAATTTGAAACCACTTTTGTCGTCGATTGCTGCCGATACCAGCACAAATACCAGCAGGATGACGCGCGGTATTCGCCGACAAAAATAAAACAGCAGGCTCCCCTGCAGCCTATGCCGTTCCGCACTCCACGATTTGCCCCGACCGGAATCGAACCCGGCTCTGACTCGAAATCCCGTCGGATCGACCTAATGTAGTATCGCGAGCCAAGGGGATCTTGTCATGCGTGCTTGGCGCGAGACCGCGAAAGCGCTGATCGCGCAGCGCCGACCCGCGATCTGTTGGACGTCCAACGCCGATGGTGGGTCAACGTCTCACAACACACTGAACAGGGCGCTGCGGATCATGGAGGGTGCGTTCGAGGGCGATGTAATGGAAGAGACCGCCGCGGAGCGGCTCGAACGGCATCAGGACGGAAAGAAGTAAGGCCAACTGTGATCCGCCGGCGAACGGCTGAAGGATCGTGAAGCGGACCGCCGAGCGTCCCGGTCAGGCGGTGACGGCTTTCCCCAACAAGAGAAGTTCGTGCAACGGAAACGGCGACACAGTGTCGTCGTCGTACTGGGCGTGGACCGACCGCAGACGATGCGCGAGGAGCCGGAGTTCGGTGAGATCGTCGCCGTTCTGGCACAAGGCGACGCACACCTCGTCGACGGACGAAACTTTCCTCGGTTTGTTGTCCATGGCCCTGTTGTCGCCGGTTGGCAGATGGCGGGATACCGGCATCGCGCGGCCGACGGTCTTGGCTGAAACGGGCTTCCTCTTGAGCGCGTAGCCGGTACGCTCGGCGTCCGCTCCCCAGACGAACATCCCGGTCGGCCACTTGGTCTCGTCGTCGACGTAGTAGGACGGCAGCTTGTTGGCGTTCGCCGAAAGCCTGATCAGCCGCACGTTGCGGAGATCGCCGGGCGTGAAGACCCGATTGCCGATCTCAATGCGGTCGAAGGTCAGCCGACCGTTCTGGATCGAGGGCATCCACTTCTCGCCCAGCGTGTCCATGTCGGCCAGCACGACGGTCTCGCCCCGTCTGTCGATTTGCTCGAGGACCGCGGCATAGAACGTGTGGAATTTTGCGACGTTGTCGTCGACCCGCGAACGCCGGAATTTCTCGTTCACACCGGAGAAGATGAACAACGCGGCCTCCGCGTACGGCATCCAGGTCGGTTCGCCGCTGTCCTGGGGCATCGCGCATTCGAGGATGCCGTCCTTGGTCCTGACCGCAAGCGGAAACGCCTGCGACTGGATCGTCCCGCCGCCGACCGTCTGCGCGTTGCGCTGGATCGCGGCGATGGCCGCCACGCCGTAGGGAAGCTCCTCCTCGAACACGGGCAGGACGCCCAGCATCCTGAAGAGGTCGCGCACCGCGGCGCGGATCTTGGGATTTTGCTCGCCTTCGTCATCGTCCTCGACGAGCATGACCTGAGGGAGAAGACGTTCACTTGCGAGCTCGCTGCGGGCCACCGCGTAAGGATCCATGGCGCCCGTGCCGCGATGTGCCGACGGCATTTCGAGAATAGCGCAACCGATCTCGGTCGCTCCCGCACGGGCGGCCTTGACGTGAGCCCGCATCTCGGCGCCGACACCGCGGTTGGCCTCATCCTGTTTGGAGCGGCGGATTTCGGCCCGTTGCTTGTCGGTCTTGCCGGCCTCCTCGGCCGCCGTCAGTTGGATCCTCGGCAGCGCCTCTGCGAGCACGCCCGAAACGGCGGGGATCACGTTGATCCGGAGGCCGTCGTTCCAAACGAGAGATGTGCCTTCCATACGTTCGGGGGTGCCGAGATACTCGCCGATCTCCTGCGCGATGGCCTGCGACGTGGCCTCCTGCAGGCGGAAGACCACGATGTCCAGACCCCGGCCTACCGTCCCGACCGCCTTTAGGACCCTGGACAGCGCGGCGCGCCGCATTCCACGCGCTTCGTCCCTCCGGTCCGCCGGCACGTTGTTGAACGGTCTACTGACCGGCATACGTCCTTGCAGCCGCGTCAGTGGCGCGGCGCGCACGAAGCCAGCGGGGTCGAGATGCCTGTCAATCGCCGCGGCGATGTCCTGCCGATCGGGCCAGCCCACGCCGCTGCCGCCGGACATGAAGCGGTCGCCGCTGCCGGGTGCGTGACGCGGCAGGACCCATCGTCCCTCCTCGCCGACCACGATGTGCATGAGGTCAGCGGCCGCGATCTGCGCTGCACCGGCGAGACGACCGACCAGTTCGAACACGCGATGCTCGTTCTGCGAATCCCACTTCGCGACGATCTCCTTCGGGGCACCGCGACCGATGACCGCCTTCCAGTCAACCGTCGCCTTGTAGCGGAACGTTGCGTGGCGATAGCCGGCGAATCCCGGCTCGCCGCTGACCGGCGGCACGAATACGTCCAGCGATCGCGACGGATCCGCCGCCCTGTCGTAGCTCTGCACGGGACCCCAGTTGCGGATCGACGGCCGCGCGAGGATGTGGATGCCTTGCTCCTTCCGTTCGGGGAACGTCGCCGTCGTGATCGTGATCACCTCGCTCCAGAGAGCGTCCGAGCCACTCTTGCCGCGCGTCGGCGGAAACGCGACGAGTTCGACGCCGCCGAAGAGGGCGGATTGCGGGGTCTGCAGGACCATGGTGCGTTCCTGCCCGGTCGCGAACTGGATGGTCTTGCCGGCCAGGCGACGGGCGACGAGCGACGTCATCGCGTCGAACAGCTTGGTGTCTGCCGCCGCTGCGCACGTGCCGTCGTGCCTACGCATCGCCGTACCGACGGAAACCGTCGTCCAGTTCGCGTCGTCGTCGACCGCGTTCGCGATGTCGCCCCGCAGGTCCGGATCCTTCTTCGGATAGACGAGACCGATCCAGAGCGCCAGACAGGCGCGGACGCGCTGGCGAAGGTCGTCGCGATCGACGACGTCTTCGGCCAGGAAGTACAGCGACAGTCGGGTCGGGCCGCCATCGCGCTCCAACTTGATGTAGGCCGTCTCCGGCACCAGGAACGCGACGACTTCCGACAGGCCGCTCAGGATGACGCTGACCGGCAGATCGGAGCCTCGGTTCGTCTTTTCCCTGAACCATTGCGCGAGGATCTCATGCGCCCTGGACGGTAGCGCGAAGCGCACCATGGCGATTTCGTCCGGCAGATTCTCCGCAGTCCATACCGCGACCTGAAGCGTATCGACGTTAGCCACGGCGAAGTCCCTCCGTTTTGGCCAGTGCATCATGGAAAGGTTCATAGAGCAGCTTCGCGACTTCCCGTGCGGACTCGTCGCTACCGGTCGTCATCGCCTGCTCTAGCTGATGCAGACATTGGACGAGCACGCTCGAATCTCCCGAGTCTTCGCCTTCCTTCGCATCGAACGAATGTGGCGCGAACGCGTAGTCGACGAATCCGACGAAGACAGGAGAGCCGCCGCGTATGCCGCGCCCCACCGTCTGCCAAATCGGCGTCAGCAGGTCCCATGCGAACTGTGCCTTGAATTCCGCTGGAAGACTGCGGTAGCCGAAGCGGCCGCGCTCCAGGGACTGCTTGACGAGGTTGGTTGCCGCGTAACGCATGCGCCTGGCCCGCGCGGACATGCCGTCGGCCGAGCGCACCCCCTTATCAAAACGCTCCTGAGCAAACCTGTTGAGGCGCCCGATCGTCGGAGCGAGATCGTCCGGACGCGGATGCAGCCGGTGGAGGAAGTAGATCGTCGAGATGGCGGCCCGGCCCTCACGATTGAGGATGTTGTGCCCCCGGCCGACGATCTGCACTGGCGCGACGATGACTGAATTCTCCTGTTCGAGACCAAACCGCTCGATCAGCGACCGCGGCATCCTGCGCGCCTGCAGCAGGCGGACGTCGCCTTCGTCATCCGCGCGGTCAGGGACCACACAGAACACCTTCCAGCCGGCGTATCCGTTGGCTTCGAGCTGGGCGGCCAGCGATTCCGCCACGATGGCGGCGTCGGCGTAGCTGTTGGTGACCAAAAGGCTGCGCCGACGGTCGACGAGCGCTGTCTCGCTCCAACCGCGCCACCTCTCGCCGGCCTTGAACCAATCGGATTCGAACCGGTTCATGCCGTCGCGCCGCGTCGCGAACCGTTCGGCGATCGCCGACAGGTTGGCGCGGCGGTCTTTTTGGTTCATGCCCGAAATTCGGATCTGCCGGCCGTCCTGATCCTTGACGTTGACGAGCGAGAAGACCGAATGTCCGATCGCCTCGAGTTCGGCGTCCGGCTGCCGCAGCACGCCCTTCACCGGCACCTGAACGTCGAAGGACGGAGAGGCGGTATCCATGGGACGCTTGGTCTTCGGGTTCTGCCGACGGGCGCTGCCCCCAGCCCAACTCGTTCCCGACAGCATCAGCACATGCGGTCCGGCCTGGCCTTCGGCAGCGAGCAGGTCGTGCAGATGTGTCAGCAGATGCCGGCCGACGCCGAGATGGGTGATCAGCGTCAGCTTGCCGCCCATGGTGCGCGAGTCGTTGGCCGGCTCGTCGTAGAACAGGCCGAACGCGGCGCCGGCCGGGTTCGACGGCAGCAGCGTCCGGTAGTGCTTGAGGAGGCTGTTCGTGCGCCCCAACAGATGCCCTTCGTCGATGTCGAAATCGCGCGCGACGGCCGGCTGGGTCTTGATCAGCCAGTTGTAGTGGCTGAGAGCGAGGTCGGTGACGGTCGCCAGCAGAAGAGCGAGCGCGTTGCTGCGGCGGTCGAGCCGCTTGCGCGGCGTTCCGGTCTCGTCGATGGCGTTCAGTATCTTCAACCGGCCGTCGAGATTCTCGCCGATCTCATCGAGGAGGGATTCGTAGTAGTCGGCGACCAGTATCTGCCGAGCCACCTCCTGCAGCGCCTCGGCGGCGTCGGCGAACTCCGGGTCGGCGAATTTCGGCCCGGCTCCCGCATCGTCCTCCTCGTCTCCGTCTTCGGAGACGGAGGAGCGGCTCGAATAGTGCCGGATCGCGCCGGCGACCTTGATGATCTCGAGAAATTGCCTTTCGTATTCCGGATTGTCGAACGTCAGGTCCACCGACGGATCGCTCGCCTCCATCCTCCGTCGCCAGAGTTCGTAGAGGATACTGCCGGCGGTGAACGGCGTATTTTCGTAGAACGCCGTCAGCGCCTCGCGCTCGTTCTGAAGGATCGCGTAGATCGTACCGATCAGACGGAAGAAGACGTAGAAGTTCGACTGCCACTTCGTGTTGACCGGCTTGCGGAACTGCGCGCCGCTCTTGTCTCGGAGCGCGCCGGACGAGCGCAGTCCGATGCTGGGTGCGTAGACGTCCGGCGCATCGCCCATGATAGGCGATCTCGGCGCGAAGATGTCGTCGAACACCTTCTGCACGCCGTCGACTTCGTCGACGATAACGAGATCCGCCGTATATTGGAGAAGTTCCGGGATCGTGACGTGGCGGTCGGTAGTCCACTTGTCGGGCGTGATGTGGACGAACGCCTGCGGGGTCATGATCGTAACTTGGGCATCGACGAAGTCGCGCTGCTGCTCCTGGGCGGGACACTTCATCCAAAGCGGGCACGATCTGGTCTGAGAGTTGTCGCCGACGTCGTCGATGTCTTCCTGCTCGTCGCCGCCGTCCGGCGCCGCCCTCTGCTTGAGGTTATGGCACTGCTTCTCCGTGAACTTCGGATACCGCGCCCGCGCGTCGACGGCGCCTTCGGCGATCTCCGGCGCCTGCTGCATGCCGTCGAGGGGACAAGCGGTACTGAATCCTTCGGACAGATCTCCCAGCGACGACAGCGACCAGCCGGTCGGATCGAGGCCGCGCTGCCAGTAGATCGCGTTGAGGTGTTTCTCGCGATTCCGCAAGCTCGCCAGCACGGTCGCCTTGACGCCATGGTGGCGCAGGCGCGCGGCCAGCACGGCCCCCTGGATCGTGTCCGTCGACAGGACCGCGATCCGTTTGCCGCTGCCGCCCAAGGTCAGCGAGAGAAGTAGCCCGAGCACCAGAGTGGACTTGCCGGACGACAGCATCCCCACAACGTGGACCGCGCCGTCCAACGTGATGTCTTTGCCGTCGAAGAATCCGGAGACGTCCTCCGGCTTCAGCTTCCGCAGACGCTCGACGAGCCGCAGCGGAGGCAGGCTTTCCTTCGGCCAGTCCGCCTGCGCCTCGCGCGCATCGACGCGTTCAGCCACCTCCAGCATCTTCTGCAAGCCGATCTTGATCGGCGGGTTGACGCCGCGTCGGGACAGATCGTGCCGGGGCTGGTTTTCCTGATCGGCTACGACCGCCGGAACGCGGTAGATCAGCTTTGTCCGCCCGTGATCGACCGTGAAGGTCGCCTCGCCCGGATCGGCGATGCGGAGCTTCCGCGACGACCAAGGCACTTGTCCGCCGAACGCCAGGTCGATCTGCTCGACAAGAGCCCGGGGGGCGGCGGCGCGGCGCTTGGCCCTATCGGCCGCGACGTCGTGGCAGCGGATGGTCGCCGGCGTTCTGGCGTACTGCGCGGTCGCGTCGAGCCATGCGGAGACCGATCCGAACCGGGAACACAGGTGGCGCAGCGCCGCCATCGCGCCGCGCGCCTCCGGCTTGACGGTGTCGTCGAGTAGGTTCGGATATCCCATCATCAGGAACGGCACCGACCGCAGGCGTTCGTCGGGGATATATCTCTCGACGAACGCGAGGCACAGTTCGGTCTGCGCCAGCGCGCGGACTTCCTCGACGCCCATCTCTTCCGTCGCGGGATCGACAAGGGCCAACGCCTTCCGGTACGACGCCACGAATTCAATATCGGATCTCATCGAGCTGTCTCCAGATGCGCGACGAGTTCGGAAGCGGTCCGGAGTTCAACCGGTGTCTTCGCGTAAGAGGCGCGGACGGCTTCGAAGCGCTGCCGATAGCCACGCGAGATCTCCGGCATGTAGTCCGGCACCACGACGAAGCATTCATGGTCCGCGCTGTACTCGCGGAATCCCGGGAAGCGCGCGGCCAGATGCTCCGGCGACAGATAGTCCTTCACGTCGACGGCGATCTTCCGCTTGCCATCGGCGGACGCGGCGATCAGATCGACGCGGTCGAGATCGGGCCAGAGCGAGCAACTCCAGCCGGCATTCGTAAGCGCCTTCTCGAGCTCGATCTCGGTCTTGCCCGGCAGGCACCAATAGGTTCGGAAGGGGCGGCGCAGATGCATGGCGCCGACCCGCCACTTCACGCGCTTGATATCGCCTGCCTTCGCGCGGCGGATGGCGTCCGGAGCGCGACATTCGGTATGGAAACCCGTCGACTCGCGACGGAGGATCGTGCCGCTGATGGTGCAGATCGGCAGGCTGCCGTCGACGACGAGGGCTTCGGGAATGCGCTGGTAGAAGGCGTCGATGATCTGGTCGATACGGTCCACCGTCGCCAGCTTCCGGTCGGTCAGGACGACCGCGGTCCAATTCGAGAGCACGGGATTTTCGATAATCGTGCGCCGCACGGCCACGTAGACGTCCTGTCCGTCGCGACGCTCCGCGCAGACGCCGCGGAGTAGCTGGTAGCCGGCATTCTCGATCAATTCGGCTTCTGGATCCGCGCCCGGCACCGCCAGATCGGCGCAGGCCGGCGTGATTTCGCCCGCCTCGATGAGGCGCGATGCCGTGAATTGTCCGTCCGGATCCCACGATAGATCGCCGGCCCATTCGTAGAGTGGCTTCTGTGCGACCCGCGCGAGATCCGACAGGTTGGTGGGCCATTCGGCCTGGCCGGACGCGAAGTTGCTCGCGGCGGCGAGATCGAAGCCCCGCTGCAGGGAGGCCGGATATTCGTCGGCGAGCCACCCGTGGTCGTCGATCTGCTTCTGGAGGTCGCGCAGGCCGCGCGCGAACCAGGTCACCATGTCTCGGGAAGAAGCCGGCTTCCGGTCATCACCGGACTCCAGCTTGCCGAGCCGGGTCAGGACGTCGGCGGGGACGTCACTATCGTCCTCGAAATATCTGTAGATCGTCGCCCGGCCTATCCCGAGCGCTTGTGCGGCCGCAGTCTTCCAGCGTCGGCCCATGCCGAGCTTTCGGCCGAACAGGTCTTGGCAGCGAGCTTCGAACTTGGTAGCCATGGAATCATCCTGAGACAGACGGGACCGTATTGTCTCAAGTGTCTCATTGCAACTCAAACATTGGAACTTTGCACACGCGTCAGTTGGGCATTGCTCGAAACCATCGAAAACAAGGACGCCCGGCAGCGCTCGAGGCCGTCCCGCCAGCCTGTTCGTCGCCGCGGGCCGCGACACGCGCAAGCGGTCACCACTTGCGCGTGTCAAACGGCCCGAAATCAATCATTGCAGCGGCCGGGGAACCTGGTCGAGGATGGATGCCGATTCCTTGGGCAGGAGCCGGCGGCGATCTCCGGCATCCCGTCGACCTCCCTCATGAAAGCAGACCGGAGTGGCGCAGTTCAACGATTGGTGCAGTTCGGTCGACGGCAAAGTCGGAAAGCATTTTCGGCGAGTCATGACCGGGAACGCGGCGGCGCTCGCGTCCGGTATCGCGGCGACCGCGGCCATCGTGCCCGGGCACTACGCGGCCGAGGAGCGCATGGCCCATGTACTCCGTCGCCTCGGAAAGCCGGCGGCCGCTAAGCTGATCGAGGACAAGCTTCCGAAGACCAAACAGATCCGGTCGGGCGATCTCGGCGAGATCTACGCGACGGAATGGATCGACGCGCACGGCGGAGGCTTCCGCGCGCCGGTCAAGCGCTTGCGCTGGAGGGACCACCGCGACATGGCGATGCGCGGCGACGACGTCATCGGAATGAAGCTGGACGACAAGACGAAACGCCTCCTGTTTCTAAAGACTGAGGCGAAGAGCCGCGGCAGGCTCACCGCGAAGGTGCTCGCAGAAGCGCGCGTCGGCCTCGACAAGGACGGCGGCCTTCCGTCGGCGCACGCGCTGACGTTCATTTCGGAGTGCCTGTTCGGAATGAACGAGCTCCAGCTGGTCGACGCTATCGACGACGCGCAGCGGAAGCACGGCATCCCGCCTCAGAGCGTGACGCATCTGACGTTCGTCTTCACGGGCAATGCCCCGGAAGCGCTTCTGACCGACGCGATGCAGAACTACGCCGGCGCGATCCACCAGTGGGGGGTCGGCCTCCACGTGGATGGCCACGACAAATTCATCGGCGCAATCTACGACAAGGTGGTCGCCGATGCCCACAAGCCCTGAGGCAATCGCGGCGGACATCGCCGAAGCGGCGACCGCCGGTTTCCGGGGAAACCTGATCGCGCGCGGCCAGGCGCGCGCGATCATCTGGCGCGACGGCGCTCTGCCGGCGGATGCGCCTCCGTTCGCGGCGCAGCTCAGCTACGATCTGCATTCCTATGGATACGCTTTGCTCGGCCTCGGCCTTCGCCTGATCGAGCTGGGCGGCGACGGGGCGCGCGCCAGGATCGCCTTCGAACAGGCCGCGACCGCGCTCGAGTCGGTGATCGCCAAGGGCGACCGCGGCGAGGTCGACCGCGATTTCCACTTCGTCATGGCTGCGGCCAGCTATCATCTCGCTCATCTCTCGGCGCGAGCCTATTCTCTTCTCGCGGTCGTCGAGGCCGACGAGAACTTCTCCCCGACGGAGCGGCTGCTCGCCCTCGTCATGCGTCGCGATTTCCGCAGTTTCCGCCGCACCGTTCTCGACTACAGAGCCTCCGGAGAAGGCAGCGACGAACGCATCGCGCAAGCGATCCAGGCCGCCATGGAAGTCGCCGCCGGCGACGGCGAGCGCGACGAATTCCTGTTCCACGGCCTCGACACGGCGCTCACGGACGCGTTCATGGCGGCGATGTCGTTGTTCGTATCGGCGGTGGAGCGCGGCGAACGCGCACTGGTCGACCAGGCGGTCGAGCGCCTGCGCACCGGCCTTTCGGTCTGCGGCGAACTGAACATGCTGCCGCAATGGTGGACCCACCGCATCGCCATCCATTTCATCCGGGACCTCTGGTCGAATACCTTCCACGAAAGAGTGCCGCTTCAACCGGCCGGCGGCGTCGCGGCAGACTGGTCCCGTCTGCGCGAGCTGTTCATCGCGTTGCTTCAAAGTCGTCCCCGCGCAGAGATGGATCTCTGGCCGTCGCAGGTCGACGCGGCCGGCCGCGCCGTGGACCAGATCCGACGATCTGGTGGTCTCGCTTCCGACCAGCGCCGGAAAGACCCGGATCGCGGAGCTTTGCATCCTTCGCTGTCTCGCCGGCGGCAAGCGGGTGGTCTTCGTCACGCCACTCCGCGCTCTGTCTGCTCAGACGGAGACCACTCTGCAGCGGACCTTCGGTCCGCTCGGCAAGTCGATATCGGCGCTCTACGGCAGCATCGGCACCAGCGGTTTCGACGAAGACGCCATCCGCGAACGCGACATCGTCGTCGCGACTCCGGAGAAGCTCGACTTCGCGCTCCGCAACGATCCCACGCTGCTTGACGACGTCGGCCTGCTGGTTTTCGACGAAGGGCACATGATCGGCCTCAACGAGCGCGAGGTCAGGTACGAAGTGCAGATCCAGAGGCTGCTGCGCCGGAACGACGCCGCGCAGCGCCGGATCGTGTGCCTGTCAGCGATCCTGCCCGACGGCGCTCAGCTCGACGATTTCGCCGCCTGGCTGCGGCGGGACCATCCGGGCGGCGTGATCAAGAACGATTGGCGGCCGACCCGATTGCGGTTCGGCGAAGTCGTCTGGTCCCCCTCCACGACGACCGCGCGGCTGAACCTGCGCGTGGGCGACGAACGTCCGTGGGTCAGGCGCTTCCTCGTCGGGGCGGCCCCGCCCAAGTGGGTTAAGCCGAAGCGCCAACGCAAGACGCCGTTCCCTCAGGATCAGAGGGAGCTCTGCCTCGCGACGGCTTGGCGACTAGTCGAAGACAAGCAGACGGTACTCGTCTTCTGCCCGCTGCGCAAAAGCGTCGAGCCTTTCGCCGACGTCATCGTCGACCTGCACGAACGCGGCTCGCTGCGCTCGCTGCTGGAGGCCGATCCCTCGATGCTGAAGACCGCGATCGCGCTCGGCGAGGAATGGCTCGGGGCGGACAGTCCCATCCTCAAGTGCCTTCGCATCGGAGTGGCGCTGCACCACGGCGCGCTGCCGACAGCCTACCGCAAGGAGATCGAGCGACTTCTGCGCGAGAACGTCCTCAAGGTCACCATCTCCTCGCCGACGCTGGCACAAGGCCTGAACCTGTCGGCGACCGCGGTGATCATGCATTCGCTGCATCGCGCCGGCGAACGGATCGACGTCTCCGAGTTCAAGAACGTCATCGGGCGCGCCGGCAGGGCCTATGTCGACGTCGAAGGCATCGTGCTGTTTCCCATGTTCGAAGACGTGGCGAAGAAGCGGGAGAATTGGGAGGCGCTGATCGACGATCTCAGCGCGCGCAACATGGAGAGCGGGCTGATCCAGCTGATCACCGCGCTTCTCAACCGGATGCACGCCCGTGTCGGCGGCGACGTCGGCCATCTGACGGAGTATGTCGTCAACAACGCTGCGGCGTGGAGCTTTCCCGAAGTCGCCCGCGAGAAGCCCGAAGCGCGCGAGAAGGCGCTCGCGGATTGGGAACGTCACGTCGCGACCCTCGACACCGCCATCCTGAGCCTCATCGGAGAGAACGACGTCCCGGACGAGGGAATCGAGGCCGCGCTCGACGACATCCTTCAGTCTTCCCTTTGGCACCGGCGCCTGCAGCGCTACAACGAGCCGGGACGACGCATCTTCAAGGCGAGCCTGATCTCGCGCAGCAAGCTCATCTGGAAGCAATCGAACGCCACGCGCCGGCGCGGCTACTTTCTCGCCGGCGTGGGACTTTCCGCCGGACAGGGACTCGACGCCATCGCGGCGGAATCGAACCCGCTTCTCGTCCGAGCCAACGTCGCGATCCAGAACAGCGACGCCGATGCGGCGATCGCCGCCATCACGCGCATCGCCGAACTCGCCTTCGCGTTCTATCCGTTCACCCCGGACACGCTGCCGGACGATTGGCGGGGCGTCCTGAAAGCCTGGCTGCTGGGCAAGCCGCTGGCTTCCATGGCCGTCGGCCATGAGACCGAAACGCTGCAGTTCGTCGAGGGAGGATTGGTCTTCCGGCTACCATGGGCCCTCGAGGCCCTACGCGTGCGCGCAGCGACCCACGGAGACGTCGTCGACGGTACGCCGATCGAGGATTTCGAACTCGGTCTCGCGGTCTCCGCGGTAGAGACCGGAACGCTCAACCGATCCGCGTCGATCCTGATCCAGGCAGGATTCAACTCACGCCTCGCGGCCATCAAAGCAGTTGTCGACACCGGCGCGACATTCGCGAACGGTCAGGAACTACGGCAGTGGCTCGCCTCGAAGGACGTCGTGTCGCGGAGCGCTCTCGCCGACTGGCCGACCGTCGAGACGAAGGCCATGTGGATGGACTTCCTGCAAAGCTTCAGACGGAGCGACAACCGCACCTGGGCGGAGCGGAAGTACCACGCGAAGGTGTCGTGGCTCGGTGCGCCGCCGCCGCCCGGCACGGCTGTCCACATTCACGATTTCGGCGGACAGCCGCGCGTGCTCGCGACCGACGGTGCGCCGCTCGGCACGGTGCAGGCCGCATTGAACCCGGCGCGGACGGGGTTGGTGCGCGCCCGTGTGTCGCTTCAGCCCGGCAACATCGACTTTTCGTATTTCGGCCCGGACGATTTCGTCCCCGCGACATCTCCGTAGCCAGGTCAGAGCCGCTTGCCGGCCAGGATCTCCCTGACGGAAGCGATGGTCTCGGAATTGCGGGCTGAACGTCCGTCGAGTCTCGACGGTCCGCCGGGCACCAAGCCGTCGAATTCCGAAAACGGCAGGAACGTGCCCATCGTCAGAGCGAGAATCTTGCCCTGAACTCTCGGTTCGACCGTAGAGGCGTTCAGCTTCTCGAACGACGTCGCCGGCGCATTCTTCTTCCGCGCGGCTCGGTAAACGGACTTGGAGACGCAATCCTCGACCGCGACCCTGAATAGGAAGTCGTTCAGGTCGTCGTACGACAGGATCACCTGCGAAATACGGATACCGAACAGAGCCCTTACCGCGTTGACGTGGACTATCGTCTCCATGTCGAAAGAGGCGGGGATCGGCTTGCCTTGTACCGCCTCGACGATGATGTCGCTCACAAACGACATGGTGCAATCGACCGCCTTCCCCTCGAAACGTACGGTGCCCTTTGGCAGATAGCTCTCGACGCCTTTCCTGGCGGTCTCCAGCAGGAACGCTTCGAGCGTGGTCGCGCCGCGGTCCGCGAGAGAGATGATAGTCTCCGTGGAGTTCGCGCCGAGGATGATCGAGGGAGGCTTGGCGAGAGCCGGACAGTCGACGAAGACGTCGCCGAAGCCCAGGTGGACGAGAAGGACCACAGTGTCGAACGACGAGTCGACCGCAAGCTCGGACGCTTTGAAATCTCGGACCGTGAAGAGATCGATGTCGAGTTCTTTGGCTGCGGCGATCGCGCCCTTCTGGAAACCGACGCGTGAAAGGATGACGCCCTTGTGGCATTGGGTTTCGTTGATGACGGTCCGCAGCGCGTCAAGTTCGGTCCGCTCGACGTTCCTGTTCAGATACTTGCACTCGATGATGGTCCGGATCTCCGACGTCGGCGGGGTCCGTTGGCGGACGAGGAGGTCCACCACGCGCGGCGAGATCGAGCGCCCGTAGAGCTTGACGTTGCGTTCGACCGTGACCTCGGACGAGTTCTCGAACAGCGTGCCTCCGAACTCTTCGAAGCCGCCCCAGTCCTCCACCAACTCGGAAATCGTGCTCATCGTCTTTTCCTGTATCCGTCCTGGATCCGGACGCCAAGAGGATCCCCGGCCGACCGCCTGAGCCTGACGAAGCGAAACTCCTCCGCTACGCCGCCGAGGTCACCGGAACGTTCGGCAGACCGTTGTCGTCCAGAATCTTTCGGACGTTCGCTCTGGCGACGTCGTCGGCCTTCGGTCCCATCATAACTTCGGTGATGTTGGCCTTCAGGAGCGGCTGCGGGATCTCGACACGCGGACGCGCCGGAGCGTTCTTGATTTCGATGCCGGGATTCTTGAGATCGTTGACTGCTAGAAGTCTGGTCTCGAGCTGATGTGCCCATTTGTCGGACTTCGACGTCACCGAATTCCACAGGATCTCGACATACATGTAGGCGGCCATCAGGTGCAGGAACGCCTCCTCGTCCTCCGCCTTGAACAGTAAACCCTGCTTGTGGGCCTGCTTAATCGTCTGCACCGCGCTGTCGACGACAGCGGCGTGGCGGATCTTCGCCGCGGGCTCTCCGTATTCGACCTTGCCGAGAAAGATCTTCTCCTCCGGTTTGAAATCCTCCTTCTTCTCGAGCCCAAAGAATTTTGGCCCCAGTCCTATCGCGACGCCCTTGCCGCCGTCGGCATAATCGGTCCACTGCTTGGCATCGTCCTTCTGACCAAAGCTGGCGGAGTAGAATTCGAACCGGCTCCTGATCCTCGAGAATCCGACGTCCTCGACGAGAGGCTTCAGAAAAACCTTCACGTTGGCGTCCTCGCGCTTCAGCGCCGCAGCCAGCAAGGAATGGGAGATACCGAATCCGAAGGACAATTCTTGATCATCGTCCATGTGATAGACGCTGGTGAACCAGAAGGTCTCCGAAGCGATGATCGCCGCCAGCGCGGCCGCAGACGTGTAGTGGAAGAGAGGCTCGATCGGAGCGCCCTGTTCATTGCCCTTGGCCATGCGACGCATGCTGGCGAGGTTGAACCTTTCGGCAAGCTTCTCCACGCGTCTATGCATGATCCAGACGTTCCCCCTAAGCCCCCGGCGCGTGCCTCGCGCCGCATTGAATACCGTCGCGTTGCTTTTACACACCGGTAGCGCGTCCGCTACCCGCTCGTCTTTCGTGCGCGATACGCCGCTTTGCTGCGCATAGCTTCTTCATCGAAGCGCGTGTCCTCCTGAAGAAACCATTTCACGAGGTGCAGAGCCTCCGACTTCTCGTCGATTTCGGCAATGAACATCAGCTCTTCCGATGCCTCCTCCAGCCCTCGATCTCTACCTCCCTCGCGGGCATGGACCCTGAAGATATGGCCAAGGCGCGAAGCGAGGGCACGATGCTTCCAATAGGCCTCCCATGCCGGTGCTATAGCCTGGTTTGTTTGCGCACGTCGTGCCGCTTCCTCCCAATCCACATCATGTGGCGCATGCGAGGTGACGTTGCGGATACAGGATTTCAAATCATCCAAGCCCAAATATATGTCCGTGAGATCTCGCCGCCTTGATTTCATCTGCGGCGTAACCTCGGCACAATCGGAGCAGATGGAAGTGGATTGCGATCCTTGAATGACAAAGATGTGCGAGAAGCCTGGAAGGGTTCGGCGCCGATGCTCGATCGCAACGGGGTCAGTTTCGGGAATAGGTTGGACCAAATCTCGAATGCCACCCGTCCATTTCCGGCTGCCGGATTTCCGGAGGAGCTGGCGCTTTTCCCGATGGCAAATAGGACACGACCAATCTTTGCCAGCCTCACGCCATCGCCGCGGCGAGACAGCATCGCAATAGGCCGCATATTCAGCATCTGTCGGGCCGACGGCTAGGGAAGTTGCTTTTGTCCGCGGTGCCAGGACCGGCGAATCTTTTTGAACCGACCGCGCTAGGAATTCGTCTGTCGTCTGGGCTAGTTCAAGCCCGCGTTGATCGCGATCGGACTCCCGGAGAAACGCTTTGTAAAGTTGAAACTGGAGATCGAATAGGCGCTGGATCCTCCGATGGGAGGATGTGCCTCTTTCGCGATGAAGCTGGCCAGCGTGGATCATGCGCAAAGCCTGGTCCATAAGATCGGTTCGCGCTTTCACCGAGGTCTCGCAGCTGCGCCACGTCCCCTTCAACCGCTCCTCGTTGATCCGATGATCCGCGTTTGGGACCGGCTCGATGAAAGTTCGAATTTCGGCGGGTGAAAAGCTGAAGTAGGACGGAATAACGTCCTTCATCATGAGCTTTGCTTTGCCGTCAGCCGCGTTGCATTCCGAACAAACGAGTTCGTGCGAGAAGCTGGATACCAGATGTTTGACTGTGTCCGCGATCTCCGCAGATCCGGGGGGAAGTTCGGCGCTCCAACGATCTCCGAACATGCTGCGCCCCCGACTTCCGACGTAGTCCCGGAGATGATCGTGATGCTCTTCCAGGTTGGCAAGAAGAATACCGCGACTCGAAAGGCGGAAGATGTCGACTTTGCTGCGCCGGCAGACGGGGCAAGACCAGTTTTGTTCGACGAGCGCCCAGTTCTGATTGAGATCAAGCCCCTTCGCGCCGTGCTTCAAAAGTGCGGCTTTGGTTTGCCCGCTCCATCTTCCGTCGCGATCCGGAAAGGAAGATTCCATCTCCTCGTCGGTCAGTGCCGAGGGCCGCCAGAAGGCGAGTTCGACGAGCCACAAACGGTTCGGCTCTTTATGGACGTCGGGCTCGATATCAAAATCGTCGGACGTGTCTGACATGAACTTTCGAATCTTTTGCAGTTCATGATATGTTCCAGGCCTCATCTCTGCAATCCAGAGGGAGTATTCTCCGTAGACAATCACCGTTGCATTACTGGTTCATTAATAGATCATAAACTGTAAAATGAGCCGTTTATGGAGCGATCTATTGAAGTGTTCGAAATTATGATCCATATATGGTTCATTAGAGGGTATACGGTCCAATTATAAACCATGGCAAAAGTCCACCATCCCATATCTTCTTACGCGTCCGAGGCCGCAATGCTGCTCGGCCAAATGGTGCGGAAAGCGCGTATCGATCGGCAGATGAGCACGCTCAATGTGGCCGAGCGGGCCGGAATTTCGCGCGGACTTCTTCGACGTATCGAAGCTGGTGATCCGGGATGCACCATCGGCGCCGTGTTTGAGGTCGCCGCGATCGTCGGCGTCCGCCTGTTTGACTCGGAACAGGTGAGCATCTCCCAGGCAATCGAAAACAACCGCCAAGTACTGACGCTTCTGCCGAAATCCATTCGCGCGCCGCGGACCGAGGTGGTCAAGGATGACTTCTGATTCCAAATACGCGGAAGCCTATGTCTGGACATGGCTCTCGGGCCAGACCAAGCCGATAGTCGCAGGTCTACTGTCGGCAAATGGTGCGCAACTGCTGTTCAACTACGGGCGTAGCTACCTCGAGCGCAAGGACGCCATTCCGCTTTACGAGCCCGAATTGCCGCTTCGCGGCGGCATCCTTCCGTTGCTCGCCGGGCTTAACATGCCGAACTGTATCCGCGACGCCGCTCCAGACGCCTGGGGTCGGCGCGTCATTCTCAATCGGAAGTTTGGCGCAAAGGGTAAGGAGATCGACGCCGGAAGTCTGGACGAGCTCACTTTTCTTCTTGAGTCAGGCTCGGACCGTATCGGCGCGCTAGATTTTCAAGCGTCACCTTCGACCTATAGCACACGTGAAGGCGAGGGAGCTTCTCTGGATGAGCTTCTAAACGCTGCCGCGCTCGTTGAACAAGGGACGCCGCTGACGCCGGAACTCGACCGCGCCCTCTTCCATGGTAGCTCAATCGGTGGCGCACGTCCCAAGGCGACGATTACATCAGACGACAAAAAGTTCATTGCGAAGTTCTCGTCGCAAACAGACATCTACAGCGTGGTGAAGGCAGAATTCATCGCAATGAGGCTCGCCAGGGAAGTGGGCCTTCGCGTCGCACCCGTGAGTCTCAAACGGGTCGCGGGTAAGGATATTCTCCTCATCGAGCGCTTCGATCGTGAGAAGGTTGTGGGAGGCTGGGCACGAAAAGCCATGGTTTCAGCCCTGACATTGCTTGAGTTGGACGAACTCATGGCGCGCTACGCGAGCTACGATCAGCTTGCCACCGTCATCCGCCATCGCTTTTCGGAACCGAAGGAGACATTGCGCGAGCTGTTCTCGCGCATCGTTTTCAACGTACTCTGCGGCAACACCGATGATCATGCCCGCAACCACGCCGCCTTCTGGAACGGCAAGGATCTCACACTCACACCCGCCTACGATATCTGCCCCCAGAGCCGGGCAGGCGGCGAAGCGACGCAAGCGATGCTCATCCTGGCACAGGATCGGCACAGTCAAATTGCAGTCTGCCTCAAAGCCGCGCCCTCATTTCTCCTCAACGACGCCGAAGCTACCGCCATTGCTGTTCAGCAGATTAAGACCATAAAGGCGCGATGGTCGGCTATTTGCGACGAAGCGGCGCTTGGAGAGGTAGACCGGAATCTGTTCTGGCGCCGACAATTCCTCAATGCTTATGCCTTCATTGGCGCGCCAGAAGCCATAACTAGCTTGGTCAGCTAGCTGTAAAAACGAGCAACCATATGAACGAAAAGCAAGGGATCGAGGTCTTTCAGGATCTTTCCATCGTTGGTCCCGAAAGCAAGCGCACTGAGCTCCGGCAAGCACTCGTCGAGGCGGCGGCCGCGCCGTGGAAACATGGGCAAGACGCGGAAAAGGATCTTAGCCGCATGGCGCGAGGCGAGGATATCATCGTGTTTCAGAGAGAAGCGGATAGCCGTTTGCCTGCGGCTGGCTTGACGCTTTGGGCGCGTGAAGCCGGATATGAAATCACCAACATTGTGCCGAAGAAGATGGGCCAGCTCACTTATGCCCAGTACAACGCCCTCTTGCAGGAGTTTGATCGCAGTATCGCAAAACCGGCTGCATCCAAGACGGGTTTCGCCGTAAACGTATCGGCTCCCAGGCAAACCCTCGAACAGTGGGTGTCACCCGAAGCAGCGAAAGCCCTCGAAGCGTTCTCGGATGCTGCAAATAAATCGACCGGCTCCTCGCATCCCCTTGATCAGAAACGCTGGCTTCGCTTTTTAATCCTGTCACACCACAGCGAGAAGAAGGTCGACGGTGATCGTCTGCGACGATGGCTGATTGAGGCCGATGGCTGGGACGAGGACCATGCGCTCAAGCTGGTGATCGAGTACGAGTTTGCCCTTGATCTCCTGCAAGCCTACGATACGCAGCACCCGTAACGATGTTGCCCGTTTCGGACATTGTGACGCGAGGCACGCCCGTGCTGTGTCTCGATACCTGCATTATTCTCGATATCATGCGAGATCCGACGCGTGACAATGCTAGCTCTGCTGATCGAGTGGCTGCGCTCTGGCTCTTGTCGGCGATGGAGGCCAAGAACAATCTGGTCGGCTTGCTCGCCGCCCAGGTGACCATCGAATTCGGCGAGCATGTAAGACCTGTCGAGGAGGAAGCCGAGAGAGCGCTCTCCAAGCTTCGCGATCGCCTAAAACGAATCGATGCGATAAACGTCGCGCTGGGCGGCAGCGGTTCGACCGATGTGAGCCACTATGGCGACTACGTGTCCCGATCAAAGTCAATTGCCGAGCGGTTTGTTGCGGCGGCGGCGCCCGTGCCGCAATCCGATGAGACTACAGCCCGCGCATTCAAACGTCTCAACGAAGCTCGGACGCCCGCTTCAAAGGGCAAGCAGTCAATGAAGGACTGCGTGGTGATTGAAACCTATTTGGATGCCGTGGTCGAATTGCGCAAGGCAGGGCTAAAATCGCCGATCGTCTTTGCCTCCTCGAACATAAAAGACTACGCCGGGGAAACCGGAACCGTTCTAAGACCCGATCTTGCCGCCGAGTTCGCAGCACTCGACATGGAATACGCACCCAACTTGTCGGCGGCCAAGCATTACCTTGGGCTGTGAGACGCGTCAGTTCTTCCTTACGTCAGTTCTCGCTTATTCTCGATCGCGAACATCTCGCGGCGCAAGCTGACGCTACGCCCTCGAGCAGGATACGCCGACGAAACTTGCTTTTCTTTCACGGGCTGCTCGGGAAGCGTTGATCATTCGCATGCAACACCCGCAATAGCCAGGTCAGGGGATCTCAGCCCATCACAGGAGCACTGGCAGTCGACGTGTTCGGGTTGGCGCTCGCGCCATCGTTCTTGCGGGCCATCTACTCAATTCCCTCGTTCGGAAATCGCGAAATTCGCCGTCAACATTTGTCCCCTAGATACCAGCAAAAATACCAGCAAAACGCTCGGCTGCAGCGGGCGCTTCTGCGAACTTTTACTAATGTTTTCAAATACGCCGCCCAAATTCTCCTGAAAAATCAGGAAGCGAGCCATGGCTACAAGCTGTTGTTATTGCTCATGTTTTATACTTGGTGCCCCTGGCCGGGATCGAACCAGCACTCCTTGCGGAACTCGATTTTGAGTCGAGCGCGTCTACCAGTTCCGCCACAGGGGCCCACGAGACCCGTGCCGTGGCAACGGCAGGACCCTCGAAGCGGGCGGACTATATCCGGCCAGCCTGCCGGGTCAACCGGCCTTTGGCCGAAGTTCAGGCCTTCCGTCATCGGTTCGGCAATGGCCCGGCGCGTCTTTCGATACCTCATTCGTGAACGAGATTGTCTCGACAGGCTGGAGGCTGCGCGATAGGAGGCGGGGCCGCAGCAGGGGAGATCATCGTGAGCGTTGCAGCCAGCGTGAAGCCGACGTCATCGGGCCTGGACGGTCACCGGGCGGCCTTGGCGGCCGGCGCCATCGCGCTGATCGCCGCCGCCACCATCGGCGGTGCCTGGTTCTTCCAGCTCGTGCTCGGCATCCAGCCCTGTCCGCTCTGCCTCGAGCAGCGCTATGCCTACTATCTCGCGATTCCCCTGGCGCTGATCGTCGCGCTGGCGGCGAAGGGCGGCGCGGGGCGGCCGCTGCTGGCAGGCGGCCTCGCGATCCTGGCCCTGGCCGTGCTCGCCAACGCGGTGCTCGGCGGCTATCACGCCGGCGTCGAATGGGGGTTCTGGCCCGGCCCGACCGATTGCAGCGGTCCCGTCGCCGATCTCGGCAGCGCCGGCAGCCTGCTGGAGCGGCTCGATACCGTGAAGGTCGTGCGCTGCGACGAGGTGCAGTGGCGTTTCCTCGGCCTGTCGCTCGCCGGCTACAATGTGCTGATCTCGGCGCTGATGGCGGCGTTGGCGTTGTGGGGACTGCGCGGGACCCTGGCGCGGCGGGGATAAAGTCGCGCCGGTCTCAGGCCGGCGCGCTCGACGGCGCGATATCGGTCAGCAGCAGGGCGCAGATTTCCATCAGGCGATCGCGCCGGCGCGGCCCCTTGGCGTCGAGCTGGATCAGGCCTTGCCCGAACACGAACGAGTAGAACAGGAACGCGCGGGCGCGCGCCTCCTCAGTGCCGAGCCCGGCGGCGGCATAGAGCCGTTCGACGTTCTTCAGCCGCGCGGCGTCGACGCTGGCGACGGCCTCGGCCGCCTGCGCGTCGCGGCGCGCCCATTGCCGGACTGCCAGCTCGATGGCCATCGCCTCAGCGTTGTTGCGCTCGGCGAACAGGCGGATGATCGCCGTCAGGCGTTCGCGGGCGGCCTCGCCGTCGGGCCGGGTCTGCTGCTCGATGGCGGCGATGCGGCCGGCGGCCCAGGTCTCCAGCAGTTCGTCCAGCAGGTGCTGGCGGTCGCGGAAACGCCGGTAGAAGCCGCCCTTGGTGACGCCGAGGCTTTCGGCCAGCACCTCGACCCGCACCCGGTCGATGCCCCCGGCGGCGAGCGCGGCGAGGCCGGCCTTGATCCACATGTCGCGTCCGCTCTCGCTCATCCGCCGCTCCCGATGCGCTGCCGGACTGTTCGCCCGGCAGGTTGATGATACGCTACCGTACCGACGGTGGTGCGGAAAGGGTGGGTCAGTCGTCGATCTCGTCGTCGTCCCGGCCGAACAGGTGGACGATGCCGGGGGTGGCGATCGAGACGAACACGAACCGCGCCAGGTGATGGGCGCCGACGAACACCGGATCGATGTGCAGCGTCAGCGCCAGCGCCAGCATGGCGTCCATGGCGCCGGGCGAGAACGCCACGATCAGGTCGCTGAGGCGGGCGTCGGTGGTCAGCATGATGGCGGCGACGAACACCGCGGAGATCGCGATCGCCACCGCGAACGAGCCGACCGCCGCCAGCACATGCTCGGCGAGGGTGCGGCCGCTGATGCGGGCGAAGCGGGTGCCGATCAGCGTGCCGATGCCGATCAGCGCCAGGGCATAGCCCCACAGCGGCAGGCCGCCCTCGACCCAGCCCGCGCCGTGAAGCACGCTCGACGCCAGCATCGCGCCGAACATCCAGCTCGCCGGAAATTTCATCCACCGCAGCAGCAGCGAGACCGCAGCCGCGGCCAGCGCCAGGATGGCGAGCGACAGCGGCGTCGCCGGCGGCGTGCGCAGCGTCAGGTGCGCGTGCGGGGCGAGCCCCATCAGGCTCAGCACCAGGGGCAGCGCGGCGGTGAGAATGATGACGCGCAGCGTCTGCACCACGGCGATGCCCGCCACGTCCGCATTCTTCTCGGTGGCGAGCATGATGATCTGTGACAGCGCGCCGGGGCTTCCCGCCAGCAGCGCCGAGGCGCGATCCCAGCCGTGCATGCGCTGCAGGTAGAAGCTGCTGCCGAAGGTGGCGCCGAAGGTCGCCAGCGCCAGCACGGCGATGGTGATGGGATAGTCGGCCATGTTGCGCAGCATCTGCGGGGACACCATCGATCCCAACGACACGCCGAGTGTCATCAGAACGACATGGGACAGCACCGGCGGCAGGGTCAGCGGCCGGCCGGCGATGGCGGCGATCGCCACCGCGATCATGGCGCCCGAGATCAGGCCGCCCGGCAGTTCGGCCCACCAGAACACGAGGCCGCCGACGGCGCCGAGCGCCAGCGTTTCGATATAGGTCAGCGTGGCGGAGCGGGTGGGCAGCAGTCGGATCAGCGACAGACGGTCGGGTGCGGCGAGCGGCATGGAAGGGTCTGATGCGGCGGATCCCATCGATCCGGCGTTCGTCCCCTTATGGCAACGCCGCAGATGCTCCGCAATCGCGGGCCCTGCATGGGGGAAGGCGCAGGCCTCATGGCTGCCCGCAAACACAATGCGGCCAGGGAGGATCAGGCAGCACCGAATCGCTCAGGGCGTGCGCCCCCGGGAATGGGATGCGGCTTTCCCGGGGGCTGCAGGGATCACTTCGCCTTGCTGGCGTTGCGTTTGCACTCGGAGCGGAACTTCTTGCGCTCCTTGCCCTTCAGCCCCTTGGCGTCGGCCTCGGCGGAGCATTCCTTGGAGGCCGCGGTCCGTTCGGGCTTGGCGGCAGTGGTCTTGGCCGCAGGTGCGGCCGGCGCGGTTTTCGCAGCCGGAGCGGGTGCGGCCGGGGCCGGGGCGGGCGCGGGAGTCTGGGCGAAGGCGGTGCCCATCAGCAGCAGGGAGGTGAACGCAGCGGTAACGGCACGGGACGCAACAGTCATGGTGTGACCTCTGTTCATCGACGAGAGTGTGCACGTTCGCGGGATGCGCCTGAACCGCAGGTGAATGGCGCCGGGCGGGGCCAAACATTTCGGTCACGTTTTTTTGGCCGCCGGGGCCTCGCGACGTTGTAACGTCCGCATCGTTGGCTAGGATGCCCCGGGATCCGTCGGATCTGTTTTGGGATCTGTTTTGCAAGGGAGATTTCGCGATGACCATTGAACGGAAGATCGTCGGCGCTGTGCTGCTGTCCGGTTTGCTGTGCGCCGCAGCCTTGCCTGCTCAAGCGCTGACCATGCAGGAGTGCAGCGCAAAATATAAGGCTGCGAAGGACGCCGGCACGCTGGGCGGCGAGAAGTGGAACGATTTCCGCAAGAGCCAGTGCGGCGCCGATGCGACGCCCGCTGCCGCCGCGACCCCGGCGCCTGCGCCGGCGGCTCCCGCTCCCGCGCCGGCAGCAACGCCCAAGACCGCGGCCGCTCCCGCCGCGGCGCCGGCCGCTGCACCCGCGGCCGCGGGCAATGCCGTCTTCCCGAGCGCGGTGGATCCCAAGTATTCCAAGGAGACTGCCGGCAAGGCGCGCATGCACACCTGCGTCGATCAGTACAATGCCAACAAGGCGACCAACGCCAATGGTGGCCTGAAGTGGATCCAGAAGGGCGGCGGCTACTACAGCGAGTGCACCAAGAAGCTGAAGGGCTGACCGCGTTCGTCACTGCGCCGATGCTCTGAACGCAATGGTCTGATGTGCCGGCGCCGCGAGGCGCCGGCACACGCATCTTGCAAGGCTGCATCTCTCGATAGCGATTATCCGGACGGTTCTGCCGATCACGCCCCACACGCCCCATACGCATTCCCGGTCACGCCGCGTCCGGATTGCCGGACTGTTTGCGCTCGGCGTCCTCATCTACGCGCTGATCGCCTATGTGGCCTTGCCGGCGCTGTGGAAGCACTTCGAGCACGAACGCGGACTTGCGCGCCTGCCGATGGTGACGACCACCGCGCAAGGCATTCCCGGCGATCCGATCAACCTCGCCTTCGTCGGTTCGTCCCGCGATATTCTCTGCGCCATGCACGAAGCTGGCTGGTATCCGGCCGATCCGGTCACGGTGCGCACCAGCATCGATATCCTCGGCAGCGTGCTGCTGCACCGCCCGTATCCGACCGCGCCGGTCAGTCCGCTGTTCTATGCCGGACGGCGCGAGGATCTCGCCTTCGAGATGCCGGACGGCGGCAGCGCCGATCGCCGCCATCATGTCCGGCTGTGGCAGGTGCTGGACACAGGTGACCAGGGACGGCCGGTGTGGCTCGCCGCCGCCACGTTCGACCGCGGCGTCGGGTTCAGCCACTACACCGGCGCGGTGACCCATCATATCTCGCCCGACATCGACCGCGAGCGCGAGGTCATCGCGAGCGGACTTGCGCAGGCGGGGCTGCTGGACGCGCGCTACCAGGTCTCCGGCGTCGGACCGACGCTGATCGCCCGCAATGGCGGCGGCGACATGTATTTCACCGACGGCGAGGTCTGGGTGCTGCAACTGGTCGAGGCGTGCCGCAAGCGCGAGGCGCCGCCCGCCGTCCCCTCGCCGCCGGTGGTGACCCAGTTCAAGGACCAGGTGTGGAAAGCCATTGCCGATGGCGTGCGCAATCAGATACGCGCAGCCGAGACCGCAAGGAGGCCGTCGTGATTGCCAGCTTCAGTTTGATCATGCTCTGCCAGCTCGGCGGCGAGATCCTGGTGCGCGCCCTCGGCGTGCCGGTGCCGGGCCCGGTGGTCGGTTTCGTCGCCCTGCTGCTATTGTTGCTGGCGCGCGACCAGTGGTCCGGCCTCGCGCGCGGACCGCTGCGGCCGGGTGTGGTGGAGGGCGCCTCGAAGGCGCTGCTCGCGAACCTGTCGCTGCTGTTCGTCCCCGCCGGGGTCGGCGTGGTGCAGAAGCTCGATCTGATCGAGGCCCATGGGGTTGCGATTTTCACGGTGCTGGCGCTGTCGGTGGTGATCACCTTGCTGGCCACCGTCGGCACTTTCCTCATCGTGGGACATCTCCTGGCGGCGCCGGGAGACGAGCTATGACCGGCACGAGCGGCGGCAATCCCTTTGCGCTGTGGGTCTACCTGTCGCAGACGCCGCTGCTGTGGCTCACCGTCACGCTCGTGGTCTATGCGCTGGCGGACGCCATTTCGCTGAAGTCGCGCCGCCACCCGCTGCTCAACCCCGTGCCGCATGCGATGTGGCTGATTGCCATGTTCCTGATGCTGACCGGGACGCCCTATGCGGTCTATTTCAGCGGCGCGCAGTTCGTGCACTTCCTGCTCGGGCCGGCCACGGTGGCCATGGCGGTGCCACTCTACGAGAACCGCCGGATCGTGGCACGGGCACTGCTGCCGATGCTGGTCGCGCTGCTGGTCGGCAGCGTCACCGCCATCGGCTCGGTGGTGCTGCTGGCGCGCGCCTTCGGGTTGCCGCGGGAGATCGCGCTGGCGCTGGCGCCGAAGTCGGTCACGGCGGGCGTGGCCATGGGCATCAGCGAAACGCTGGGCGCGGATCCGGCGTTGACCGCGGTCGCCGTGGTGCTGACCGGGGTGATTGGCGCAATCATCGTCACCCCGATGATGAACCGGATCGGCATCACCGATTTTCGCGCCCGCGGTTTCGCGGTGGGGCTGGCGTCGCACGGGATCGGCACCGCGCGGGCGTTCCAGGTCGACGAGGTAGCCGGCGTGTTCGCCGGCATTGCCATGAGCCTCAATGCGCTGGTGACCTCGTTTCTGGTGCCGCTGGCGGTGACGCTGCTGCTGCGCTGACAAACCTCCCTTGAGGTGGGTGGCGATTGTCCTCTATCGTGGCGATCGACGGCTCCGCAGCGGGCCGCACCACGGGAGGAGCTATGACGCGGAGGCGCGCCGGAACGGCCGAATGGCGAGCGGTCGCTGCACCGCAGTATCACGACATCTGGGATCGGATCGGCGGCGTGCGCAGGTTTTTCCGTGCGGCGAACGGCGAGGTTGCCGCGGCGGGCTGTGGCGTGTGGGAGGTGCAGTCCCGGCGCCGGTGAACGCCGACGGTTCGTCATTTGCGACAACAAGCCCATACGTCTCGAGGAGGAAGCCACAATGATCGACCAGCCTTTGAGCCAGCCTTCCAGTCAACCATGGATCAAGTCTTATCCGCCTGGCGTGCGCTGGAATGCCGAGATCTCGGTCACGCCGGTGCAGCAGATCCTCGAGGACGCGGCGGCGCAGTGGCCCGATCAGGCCGCGGTCGATTTCATGGGGCGCAGGATCAGCTACCGCGAGCTCGACGATCTCGCCAGTCGCGCCGCGAAGGGCTTTCAGGCGCTCGGTGTCGGCCCCGGCATTCATGTCGGGCTCTACCTGCCGAACACGCCGCATTACCTGATCAGTTTCTTCGGCGTGCTGAAGGCCGGCGGCACGGTGGTCAACTATTCGCCGCTCGATGCGGCGAAGGTGCTGGAGCACAAGGTCGAGGACAGCCAGACCGACGTCATGGTCACGCTCGATCTGGCGCTGCTCTACCCACAGATGGCGCGGCTGCTCGACACCACGCGGTTGAAGACGCTGGTCGTCGGCGATCTCGCCGAAATGTCGGGGCATCCCGAGGCGGTGCGGGCGCAACTCGCCGCCGGCCAGCAACTCGCAACAGTTGCCGTCGACGATCGTCATCGCAGCTTCCAGAGCCTGCTGGGCCAGGGCGCCGATTATGTCCGCCATCCGATCGCGGATGCCAGCGACGCGCTCGCGGTGCTGCAGTACACCGGCGGCACCACCGGCCTGCCCAAGGGCGCCATGCTGACCCATGCCAACCTCACCGCGGCGGTCAGCCAGTGTGTCGAGACCACGCGCACCATCCCGCCGGTGCTGGAGCCGGGCCATGAGCGCATCCTCGCCGTGCTGCCGCCGTTCCACATCTATGCGCTGACCGTGAACATGCTGCTGGGGTTGCGGATCGGCGCCGAGCTCGTCTTGCACACCCGCTTCGATGCCGCCGCGGCCATCAAGGACATTTCAGAGAAGAAGATCACCGCATTTCCGGGCGTGCCGACCATGTTCGTGGCGATCCTCAACCATCCGAGCACCGCGACGGCCGATCTGCGCTCGCTGAAATGGTGCAACTCCGGCGGCGCGCCGCTGCCGCTCGAGGTGCAGCAGGCGTTCGAGAAGCTGACCGGCTGCCGCCTGGCGGAGGGCTGGGGCATGACCGAGACGTCGCCCACCGGCACCTACACGCCGGTGCCGGGCCCGCAGAAGCCGGGCTCGTGCGGCGTGCCGAGCCCGGGAATCTCGTTCAAGTTCCTCAGCGTCGAGGACGGCCGCACCTATGTGCCGCAGGGCGAGCGCGGCGAGCTGTGCGTGCGCGGCGCCAACGTCATGAAGGGCTACTGGAAGAAGCCCGATGCCACCGCGGCCATCATGACCGCCGACGGCTACATGCGCACCGGCGACGTCGGCTACATGGATGCGGACGGCTACATCTACATCGTCGACCGCACCAAGGACATGCTGCTGTGCGGCGGCTTCAACGTCTATCCGCGCACCATCGAAGAGGCGATCTACACCCATCCTGCGGTGGAGGAGGTCAGCGTCATCGGTATCCACGACGCCTATCGCGGCCAGTCGCCCAAGGCCTTCATCAAGCTCAAGCAGGGCGCAGCGCCGTTCACGCTGGAGGAGCTCAAGGCCTTCCTCGCCGACAAGCTCGGCAAGCACGAGATGGTGTCGGCGATCGACATCCGTCCCGAACTGCCGAAGACCGCGGTCGGCAAGCTCTCGAAGAAGGAGCTCTATGAGGAGGAAGAGCGCAAGCGCGCCGGCATATCGGCCGCGTAGGGGGCCTTCGCTCCATGAGCAAGGCGACATCCGGAATGTCTGCGGTGTCGCTCATCCCGGGGGCCGCGTCCTCACCCCGGGGCGGCATTCGGCAACTCGTGCCGGCGTGCCGCGTGCGACCTCAGGCGACGCCGGCCCGCAGCACGTCGTGGACGTGGACGATGCCGACCGGCTTCCTGCCCTCGGCGACGATCAGCACCGTCACGGCGGGCTTCGACGAGTTCAGCATCTCCAGCATCTCGCTCGCCAGCGTATCCGGTGAGATCGTCTTCGGCTGACGGGTCATCACCTCGTCGACGGTCGCGGTCATCAGGTCGGCGCGCATGTGGCGGCGCAGGTCGCCGTCGGTGATGATGCCGACGAGGTCGCCACGGCCGTCGACGATGCCGACGCAGCCAAAGCCCTTCGATGTCATTTCCACCAGCGCGTCCGACATCTTGGTGCCGAGCGGCTTCAGCGGCACCGCGGCGCCGGTGTGCATCAGGTCGCGGACGAATTTCAGCATCGCGCCGAGCTTGCCGCCCGGATGCAGCACGCCGAAATCCACCGCGGTGAAGCCGCGGCTTTCCAGCAGCGCCACGGCCAGCGCATCGCCGAGCGCGAGCTGCATCAGCGACGACGTGGTGGGCGCGAGGTTGTGCGGGCAGGCCTCGCGCGCCTTCGGCAGCGTCAGGCAGATGTCCGCCTCCTTGCCGAGGGTCGAATCGGCCTCGGCGGTCAGCGCGATCAGGCCGATCCGGAAGCGGCGCGAGTAGTTGATCAGGTTCTTGAGCTCGGCGGTCTCGCCGGACCACGACAGCGCGATGATGACGTCGTCGGCGGTGATCATGCCGAGGTCGCCATGGCTGGCTTCAGCGGCATGGACGAAGAACGCCGGCGTGCCGGTGGAGGCGAAGGTCGCGGCGATCTTGCGGCCGATATGGCCCGATTTGCCGAGGCCGGAGACGATCACCCGGCCGCGGGCGTTGCGGATCAGCTCCACCGCGGCGGCAAACGGGCCGCCGAGGCCATTCTGCAGGGCGGCGGCGAGCGCGGTGATGCCGCTGGCCTCGGCGTCCAGCGTGCGCAGGGCGGACGCAATGGCGGGGGAATGCTCGGTCACAAGCCCGGAGGCTCGCGGTTTCGGTTGGGTCATGAAAGGTCCAACGCCCTTGGAGAACTCTGGCGGCGGGCGGTGGGCCCACGCTCGGTTGGCGGTGTCTAGCACGGTCCGCCGCCCAAGGCGACGCGCGGGGCCGGTGTTCAGGCGGTCTCAACCCGGCATTAACCATCTTTGTTTTAACTCCATTAACGACGTTTGAGTTGCCGGTTCCATGGCCGGTTTCTCATTAAGTGTCTGATTATAGAGGTATATTGTGGTTGGAGGCTGGCGGCTGAAGGCCCCGGAGACGGGCCGCCCCCTGGGCGCGCACGCTTGGCGCGCCCTGCCGCTGTGCCTCGCCGCGGCCCTGGCGGCCGCCAGCACCCCCGCCGGGGCGCAGGCGCTGACCGGTGATCTCTTCAATCCCCAGCAGGGCGGCTTCGCGCCGAGGAACCCCAACCTGCGGCAGGTCGCCCAGGGAACCCAGGGCAATACCGGCAAGCCCGTGGACGATGCCGCCGCTCCGGTGCCGACCGCGCCGTCCCGTCTCGGCGCGATTCCCACCTACGGCAATCCGGCCGGCTTCGGCGCCGCGACGACCGGCTACGATTCGTTCGGGCGCAAGAAGAAGCCAAAAGTGAAGCCGGTGGCCCGGCCACTGCCGGGCGGGCCGCTGCGCGGTCCGCTGACCAACAATGCGGCGTTGCCGCCGGTTCCGACCGGGCCGGTCGGCGGCGGACCGCCCAAGCTCGCGCCGCCGCCGTCGGCCTCGGCGGCCAGCGTGCCGGCGCCGGCTGCAGCGGTCGGCAGCATCCCCGGCCAGCCGCCGCGCCGCCGCCTGCCGATCGACGCCGATCCGTTCGGCGCACCCGGCATCTATTACGGCTCGTTCCTGTCCCATGCGGCGGTCGAACTGTCCGGCGGCTACGACACCAACCCGAGCCGGCTGTCGCCGGCGCGGGGATCGGCGTTCTGGATGATCTCGCCGGAGCTGGTGGTCACCTCGAACTGGACGCGCCACGCGCTGAGCGCCGACCTGCGCGGCTCGTTCACCGGCTATGGGATGACGTTGCCGCTGGACGTCGCCGCCAACAACGGGGCGCCGATGAATATCGACCGGCCGGATTTCATCGGCCGGGTCGACGGCCGCATCGACGTCACGCGCGACACCCGCATCAACGGCGAGCTGCGGCTGCGGATTGCGACCGACAATCCAGGCAGCCCGAACATCCAGCAGGGCCTTGCGAAATACCCGGTCTACGCCACCACCGGCGGCACGCTCGGCGTCGACCACGATTTCAACCGCCTCAACGTCTCGGTCAGCGGCACCGTCGATCACACCTCCTACCAGTGGTCGAAGCTCACCGACGGCTCGACCACCTCGAACGACGACCGCGACTTCACCCAGTATGGCGGCATCGCGCGCGCCAGTTACGACCTGCGCCCAGGGGTGAAGCCGTTCGTCGAGGTCGAAGGCGATACCCGCATCCACGACCAGACCGTCGATCGCTACGGCTACATCCGCGATTCCGATGGCGGCTATGTCAAGGCGGGATCGAGCTTCGAGCTGACACGCCTCATCAGCGGCGAGGCCGCGGTGGGCTGGCTGATGCGCAACTATCGCGATCCGCGCCTCAGCCAGATCAGCGGTCTTCTGACCAGCGCCTCGCTGGTCTGGACGGTGACGCCGCTGACCACGGCAAAGTTCATCACCACCTCGTCGATCGACGAGAGCCCGCTGCCGGGAGTGCCTGGCGTCGTGACGCGCGACTACACCTGGCAGGTCGAGCACGCCTTCCGCCGCTGGCTGGTCGGCACCGCGCGGTTCGGCTACGGCACCTCGGACTATCGCGGCCTCAATCGCTTCGACAATCGCTTCACCGTGTCCGCCGACCTCGTCTACAAGCTCAACCGCACCATCCAGATCAAGGGCCAGGTCCGGCACGACTGGCTGGACAGCAGCCTGCCGGGCTTCAACTCCAACGCCACCGTAATCACCCTCGGCGTGCGCGCGCAGCAGTAGGCGCGTGCGTCAGTCCGGCGGCGAGGCGCGCCGCAGCACCGCGTGCGGCGACGCGCCGAAGGCCGCCTTGAAGGCGCGGCTGAAATGCGACAGGTCGCTGAAGCCGAAGCTGAACGCAGCGTCGGTGACCTGCGTCACGCGGCCTTCGTTCAGCGCGGTGAAGCTCGCGGCCAGTCGCTGCTGCCACAGCCAGCGCATCGGCGTGGTGCCGTCGGCCGCGAACAGGCGATAGAGCGTGCGCGGCGCCATGTTCTGGGCGCGGGCGATGGCATCGAGATCGAGTGCGGGCTCACCGAGCCTCGCGCGCATATAGGCCTGCACCTGCGTGAGGCGTCGGTCGTGCGCGGCGGGCCGCTCACCCGCGAGCGCCGCGTCCAGCGTGGCGGTGACGATGTCGAGCGCGGACGCGCCGAGCCGGGCCACCACCTCGTCCGCGGTGTCGTCGTCGAGATCGGCCATCCGCTGCACCAGCGTGCCGGCCAGCGCTGCGAGCTTCGATCCGCGGGGGATGCGGCGCGCGGTCAGCCGCGGCGCGGCCGACAGGCGCGCGATCATCAGCGCGCGCGGGATCGACACCATGATCGCATGGGCGCGTGCGCCGAAGGCGAGCGCGAAGGGCTGCGCCTGGTCGTGCAGCATCAGGTCGCCCGCCATCATGTGCGCCTCGCGTCCGCCCTGCGCGAAGCTGGCTTCGCCCGCGAGCGGCAGCCACAGCATGAAGTAGTCGCGCGGGTCCTTGCGGATGTCGGCCGGCGTGCGGGTGACCTCGATCGGCGTCTCGGCTGGGGTGGCGGACCAGATGTCGTTGAGCATCAGCGGGCCAAACGGGCGGATCGCCACCTCGGCGCGAAAGCCGCGGTCCGGCACGCGGCGGCACTCGGTGGTGGAGAAATCGCGGCAGGTGACCTGGTGCCAGTGCTCGAAGCCGTCACCCGGCTTGACGGCGATCGCGCGGGTCAGTGCAGCCATCGCAATGCTCTCCGCAGGTTGGCGTCGTGGTCGTTCATCGCGGGCGGCCATTAGGCCCCGCCCGCGTCGCGTTGACAAGATTGCTGGCAGGCCGAGGCCAATCCCCGGCAGCGCCAGCCAAGCCGACGGCGGGAGCGGGCGCTACGCTGTGCGGCAACGACAACATCGGAGGACACCCATGCCCTATCAGTGCGACGTCATCGATCCCGCGAAGACCGTGATGATCGTGGTCGACATGCAGAACGACTTCGTGGCGGAAGGCGCCAAGCTGCGCTCCGTCCAGGCCGCGGCGATGGTGCCGCAGCTGGTTGAGACCCTCGACACCTGCCGCGCCAGGGGCATCCGCGTCCTCTACACCGCCCATGTGCACCGGGCGGACGGCAGCGACATGGGCCTCTATGACGATCTCTACGCGCCGATCGCCGAGCGCGCCTCGCTGGTCGACGGCTCGCGCGGCAGCGAGATCTTCGACGCATTGACGCCGCGGCTCGGCGAGCACGTCATCAAGAAGCATCGCTACAGTGCCTTCTTCGCCACCGACCTCGACCTGATCCTGCGTGAATGGGGCATCACCACGGTGGTGATTACAGGCACCACCACCGAGAACTGCTGCCACGCCACCGCGCGCGACGCCATGTTCCATAATTACAAGGTGGTGTTTCTGTCCGACCTCACCGGCACCTTCGACTATCCGGACGTCGGCCAGGGCGCGATGGCGGCGGAAGACGTCCACCGCGCGACGCTGATGGTGCTGGCGTTCTCCACGGCGCATGTGATGACGGCGCAGGAGTTCGTCGGGCGCATCGCCGATGGCAAGCGCCCGGCGAAAGTCGCCTGAGCGGTCATCGGCCTGTGAGCGTGGTCGGGGTATCGGCCGCGACCTCCGGCGTCCATGCCATCCGTTGCGGCAGCGACGCGGCCAGCGCATCGATGGCGATGCGGACCTTGCGCGGCAATTGCGGGGTCTGCAGCCACAGCGCATGGCAGTCGTAGGGAAACTCCGGCACATCCGGCAGCAGCCGCAGCAGCGCGCCGGCGGCAAGGCGCTCGCGCACCAGCCAGCTCGGCAGCCAGGCGAGACCAAGGCCCGCGGTCGCGGCATCGGCGATCGCTTCGAGGTCGTCGAGCCGCAGCCGGCTCGGCGGTGTGACCTGCAGCTCCGGTGCGCCGGGCTGCGGAAACCGCCAGGGCGCGGCGCGGCTCGCGCGGCCGTAGATGATCGCCTGATGCTGCTGCAGCTCGTCGAGCCGCGCCGGCGTACCGTGCGCGGCGAGGTAGGATGGCGCCGCACAGACGATCATGTGCTGGCGTGCAAGGCGCCGAGTGATCACTCCGGCCATGTCCTGGAGGTCGCCGGTCCGGATCGCGAGGTCGCAGCCGTTGTCGGCGAGGTCTACCAGCGGGTCGCTGAATGACAGCTCCAGCTCCAGCGCCGGATGCTGCCGCGCGAGTTCCAGCAGGATCGGGGCGACGCAGCGCCGGCCGAACAACACCGGCAGGGCGACGCGCAGCCGGCCGCGCGGCTCGGTGAGCTGGTCGGCGGCGAGGGCGTCCGCCGCCTCGGCTTCGGCCAGCACGAGCCGGCAACGCTCGTAATAGGCGCGGCCGAACTCGGTCAGGCTCTGCCGCCGGGTGGTGCGGTTGAGCAGCCGCATCCCGAGGCGCGCCTCCAGGAAATGGACATGCTTGCCGACCATCGGCCCGGAGAGGCCGAGCGCCGTCGCCGCCGCGGCAAAGGAGCCGAGGTCCACGGCCTTGACGAACACCGCCATGCTGGTCAGGCGATCCATTAGAAACCATTAGTTTTTATTAACGCGTCAGATTGACGGTTTATCGCGATGCGCTGCTTCGTCATAGCTCATTACACCTAAATTATTTGGAGTACTGACGCCATGGCACGTGTTGTTCGCTTTCATGAGCATGGGGGACCCGAGGTGTTGCGGATCGAGACGGTCGAGCTGGCGCCGCCCGGCCCCGGCGAGGTCCGGATCCGGGTCAAGGCGCTGGGCCTGAACCGGGCCGAGGCGCTGCTGCGGGCGGGGACCTACATCGAGACGCCGGCGCTGCCTTCGGGCCTGGGCCTCGAGGCGGCGGGCGTTGTCGAAGCCGTCGGCGCCGGTGTCGAGGGCTTGGGTGCGGGCGACGCCGTCAGCATCATTCCGCCGATCTCGATGGTGCGCTGGCCGGCCTACGGTGATCTCGTCACCTTCCCGGCCGCCCAGGTGGTCCGCCACCCGCCGTCGCTCGGCTGGGAAGAGGCGGCCGCGGTGTGGATGGCCTACCTCACGGCCTACGGCGCGCTGATCGATATCGCAGAGCTCCGCAGGGGCGACGTCGTTGTCATCACCGCCGCGTCCAGCAGCGTCGGCCTCGCCGCGATTCAGATCGCGAGCCATGTCGGGGCGACCGCGGTTGCGGTGACGCGGACCGCGCGCAAGGCGCAGGCCCTGCGCGACGCCGGCGCCGCCCATGTCGTCGCCACCGCCGAGGAGAATCTCGCAGCGCGCCTTGCGGAGATCGCGGGGGCCGCCGGCGTGCGCGTGGTGCTCGATGCCATCGGCGGCCCGATCTTCGCGCCGCTTACGGCCGCGATGGCGCGCGGCGGCATCCTGATCGAGTACGGCGGCCTGAGCGCCGAGCCGACGCCGTTCCCGCTGCCCGCGGTGCTGAGCAAGACGCTGACGCTGCGCGGCTACCTCGTGCACGAGGTCGTCGGCGATCCGGCGCGGCTCGCGGCCGCCAAGGCCTTCATTCTCGACGGACTGGCGTCGGGGGCGTTCAGGCCGGTGATCGCCAGGTCGTTCGCCTTTGACGACATCGTCGCGGCGCACCGCTACCTGGAATCGAACGAGCAGTTCGGCAAGATCGTTGTCACGGTCTGAGCGGCGACATTACTTGAAGCGGCGGCGCAGCCCGGCGCGGCGGAAACGCACGCCGGAGCCGTCGCTGAGGCGGGTGGCGTTGAAGCCACCGTCGTGGCAGGCGACGCGTTGCGGCGCCTCGACCTGCGGGCTGCGCTCGGTTTCCCACCACGACGCGCGCTGCGAGGCCCGCGACAGGGCGAAACCGAGGATGTCCTCGATCTCCTCGTTGGTCAGGACGAATTCGTCGCGGGTCTGCGCCTTCAGGTAGTCGCGCAGCGGGTCATAGGGGCTCACGGCAGTTCCTCAATGGTGTGCGGCTATTGAAGAGCGGCAGCGCCGCGCGTCAAGGGGGGCGAAGGCCCGGCGCGGCGCCGTCAGAACAGGTCCGGCCGGTGCCGGTTCAATGCCGCAACGGCCGTGATCAGATTGGCGGCGGCGATCATCGCCAGGATGCCGGCGAGGCTGACCGCGGCCTGCATGGCGAGGCCGCCGGAAATCCGGGTGAGGACGATATGGCCGGCGAGCGCCAGCAGCACCCCGAGGCAATAGATCGGCAGTGAGTTCTCGCCGCAGCGGATCGTCGCGGTCTGCAGCGGCGTCAGCAGTCCGCGCAGGTTCCGCGGCATGATGCGCGCGGTGACCACCGCGAGCGCCAGGAAGTGCAACAGGCGCAGCGGATCGAGATCGGGCTTGTCGATCGGATAGATCGCACGCGACAGGGCGTCGGGGATCAGCGCCGCGAGCGGGGTGATCGTCCAGCTCATTACCACGATGAAGCTGAAGGCGAGGTAGGCGACCGCGAGCCGCAGCGTCATGCGCGCGGCGATCAAGGTTCGCAGCCGTTTCCCGCCGTGCAGCGCCCACCACGCGCCGAGCACGAACAGCAACTGCCAGGCGAGTGGATTGAAGTACCAGCCATTGGCCGGCCATGCCGGGATGTTCCAGCCGAACAGCTGCACCAGAGCGTAGAGCACGAGCGAGGCGGCGAGCGTGGCGTTGGGCGCGCGCAACAGCGCCAGCAACAGCGGCGCGAACAACAGGTGGAAGAGCACGAAGGTCGGCAGCACGTCGGTGTTCACCGGACGGTACTGCAGCAGCACCGCGTGCAGCAGCGTGGCGCCGGGCTGTTCGAGCAGGATGCGGGTGTTGCTGTCGTCGGCGAGACGGCCGCCGCCGGCTGCGTACACCATCACGGCGCAGGCCAGGATCAGCAGCAGGAAGCCGGCATAAATATCCCAGCCGCGCCGCAGCGTATGCGCCACCGCGCCGCTCCAGCCCTGACGCCGCCGCGTCCGGCCATAGGCGAGCGCGCAGGTGACGCCGGAGACGAACATGAACACCTCGGTGGCGTCGCTGAAGCCGTAGTTGCGCAGCGTGAACCAGCTGCCGATGTTGTTAGGAACATGGTCGAGGAAAATGAACCACAGCGCGATGCCCCGGCAGGCGTCGAGCCGCAGGTCGCGGCCGGGTGGTCGCTTCGCCGGCGGCGTGTCCGGCAGTGCATTCTCGGTCGCGGTCAGGTTTCGCATGGCCTTGAAATGACGGAACTGCCCAAGCTCTGCCAAATGTCCTCGATCGGTGCAACGCCTTGTTAACCCAGGTGGGTATGACCGCAATCATCTAAAGGTTGCGGCAATCAATTGGGCGCATCAGTGCGGCATATCAACGATGGTACCGTGATGCAGCGCAACGAGGCGGACAGCAAGTCGGAGATCTCGCCGCGGCGGATTTCGCCCGCGGTGCTGATGCTGTTCTGCGTGTTGACGCTGCTGGCCTTTTCGGCCGTGTGCAGCAGCGTGCTGCTCGACATGCGGCGCGGCGAGGAAGCGCTGGCACGCCGGACCCTGGAGAACCTGGCGTCGAGCATCGATGCCGACATCGGCCGCAACATCGAGCTCTACGACCTGTCGCTGCGCAATGTCGCGATCCATTTCGTCGAGCCGGAGGTCAAGAGCGTCAGCAAGCCGCTGCTCAGCCTGATCCTGTTCGATCATGCCGCCACCGCGCAGCATTTCGGCGCGATCCAGGTGTTCGATGCGCAGGGCGACCTGGTGCTGGATTCCTCCACCCTGACGCCGAAGCCGGAAAACCACGCCGGCGAGGAGTACTTTGATGTCCACCGCGACAGTCCCGATCGCGGCCTCTACATCAGCCGTCCCGGCCTCTATCACAGCAAGTATTCACTGGTGCTGAGCCGCCGCATCACGGGCAAGGACGGTGCGTTCGTCGGGGTCGTGGTGGGGTCGCTGCGCTTCAGCTATTTCCACGATCTGTTCGGCCGCCTGCAACTGCAGCCCGACGACACCATCACCGTGTTCCGCCGCGACGGCGTCATCATCATGCGCACGCCGTTCGACCTCGACTTCATCGGCAAGGACCTGAGCGGGGCGCCCGGCATGCGGCAGACATTGGCCCAGCCGAACGGCATGACCACGCAGACGAGCGCGGTCGACGGCATCGTGCGCATGTTCGTCTGGCGCGACGGCGGCAACCCGTTGCTGGTGGTGACAGGCAAGTCGTGGGGCGCCATCCTCAGCCTGTGGCGCCGCGAGGCAATGCGCATCGGCGCCATCATGGTGGGCCTGATCGTGCTGGTGATCGCCGGCACGCTGTTTCTCGCTCGCGAGATCAACCGCCGCGGCCGCGCCGAGGACCGGCTCGAGCAGCTCGCCACCACCGATGCGCTGACCCAGCTCAAGAACCGGCGCAAGTTCGACACCGTGATCGCGGAGGAATGGCGCCGCACCCTGCGCCAGGGCGACCCGCTGGCGCTGTTGATGATCGACGCCGATCACTTCAAGACCTTCAACGACATGTTCGGCCATCAGGCCGGCGATCAGGTGCTGGTGCGGATCGCGGCCACGATTCGTGCCTGCGTGCGGCGCTCCGCCGACTGCGCGGCACGCTATGGCGGCGAGGAGTTCGCCGTGCTGCTGCCGGGCTTGTCGATCGAGACCGCCTCGCTGGTGGCCGAGAAGATCCGGGCCGATGTCGAGCGGCTGTCCGCCGAGAAATGGGCGACCACGGTCAGCGTTGGTGTCGCCGCCATGGTGCCGAGCCAGGGAGGCTCGCCGGCGCTCCTGATCGAGGCCGCCGACAAGGCGCTCTATGAAGCGAAGTCACGCGGCCGCAACCAGTCGTTCGTCGCGGGCGTCGGGCACCTGTCGCTGGTGGCGTAGGCCCCGCCGCCCGGAACGTGGCCGCTCAGAAATACTTCCGCATTTCCTCGCGCAGGCCCTCGCGCAGGTCGTCGCGATCCATCGCATAGGCGATGTTGGCGGCGAGGAAGCCGGACTTGGAGCCGCAGTCGTAGCTCTTGCCCTTGAACTTGAAGCCGTAGAACGGCTGCTCCCTGGCGAGGCGCAGCATTGCGTCGGTGAGCTGGATCTCGCCACCGGCGCCGCGTTCCTGGGTCTCCAGGATCTTGAAGATCTCGGGCTGCAGGATGTAGCGCCCGGTGATCGACAGGTTCGAGGGGGCCTGCTCGCGCTTGGGCTTCTCCACCATGCCGGCGAGCTCGAACAGGTCGCCGCGCTGCGCGCCGACGCCGACCACGCCGTACATGTGCACGCTCTCCATCGGCACTTCCTCGACCGCGATGATGTTGGCTTTCTCCGCGCCGACGGCGTTGGCGGCGTCGATCATCTGCTTGAGGCCGCTCGGCTTGTGCTTCACCAGCACGTCCGGCAGCAGTACCGCGAACGGCTCGTCGCCGACGATGTCGCGGGCGCACCACACCGCATGGCCGAGGCCGAGCGGTTGCTGCTGGCGGGTGAATGAGGTCGAGCCGGCTTCCGGCTGGTCGCGCTCCAGAAGCTCCATCTCCTTGGTCTTGGCGCGCTCCTTCAGCGTGTCCTCGAGCTCGTACGGACGGTCGAAATGGTCCTCGATCACGCCCTTGTTGCGGCCGGTGACGAACACCAGGTGCTCGATGCCCGCCTCCAGCGCCTCATCCACCACGTGCTGGATCAGCGGCCGGTCGACGACCGTGAGCATTTCCTTCGGCATCGCCTTGGTGGCGGGCAGGAAACGGGTGCCGAGACCGGCGACGGGAAACACGGCTTTGCGAATTTTCATGTTGTCTCTATCGAAGGTGGACTGGATTCAGATGACGGACCGTGGACGCCGGCCCGTCACCTTGATGTCGTAGCAGATTCCGGAGCTTTTGCGGCGTCCCCGCGGCGGCTTTCGAGCGGTCCTGGGCCGAACCGGCGTCGGCCGTCATGTCAGGGCCTTGAACCGATGCGACATAACGGCCCAGGCGACGGCCCGCCGGGGGCGCCAAAAAGTCGCTGGCCCGTTAAGCTGATGGAAACCCTGCCCGCGCCTTTTAGGGCACGGACGGGGCTTTTACGGATCGGGAACGAACGCATGATGACGGCAAGCGCTCTCAAGCGGATCGGTGCGGCGGCGCTGGCGCTCGCGACCCTCGCCGGACCGGCGGGGGCGCAGGCCTCGAATGGCGGCGGCCCGGTGATGCTCGACGCCACCGGCTCGGTTGCCCGGCCGGTCCGCCCGGCGGCCCCTGCCGCCAATGTCCAGCGCACCACGGCCCAGGCGACCTTCCCGTTCTCCCTGCCGTCGATCTTTGCGCCGCAGAGCCAGCCGGCGCCCGGTGGCGCGGGCGGGGCCAAGGACTGGAGCGGCGAGGACGGCGCCTCCGGCCACCCGCTGATGACCGCGCAGGCGATTCGCGAGGCGGCAGCCAATTTCGACAGCTGCATCGCCAGCCTGTGGCCCGAGGCGGCGCGCCGCGGCGTGTCGCAGGAGAGCTACCGGCGCTTCACCGAGGGCCTGACGCCGGACCTGCGGATCATGGACCTGATGGATTCGCAGCCCGAGTTCACCAAGGCGATCTGGGACTATCTCGACGTGCTGGTCAGCGACGCGCGCATGCAGCGTGGCCGCGAGGTGCTGGCGCAGTACAAGACCACCTTCGACGCGGTGGAGAAGGCCTATGGCGTCGACCGCTATGTCATCGCCTCGATCTGGGGCGTCGAATCCAACTACTCCACCCAGGGCGGTGACCGCAGCGTGCTGCGCTCCACCGCGACGCTGTCCTGCATCGGCCGCCGCCAAGCCTATTTCCGTAACGAATTCCTCTCGGCGCTCGAGATCCTGCATCACGGCGACCTGCGGTCCGAGCAGATGAAGGGCTCGTGGGCGGGCGCGTTCGGCCCGACCCAGTTCATGCCGACGGCGTTCAAGCGCTACGCGGTCGATTTCGACGGCGACGGCCGCAAGGACGTGGTCGACAACGTCGCCGACCTCATCGCCTCCACCGCCAACAACCTCAAGAAGGACGGCTGGCAGGCCGGCCAGACCTGGGGCTACGAGGTCGAGGTGCCGCGCGGCTTCAACTACATGCTCGCCGACCGCGCCAGGCAGATGACGGTCGCGCAGTGGGAGCAGCTCGGCATCCGCCGCGCCGGCGGCAAGCCGTTCCCGCGCACCAGCGACAAGGCGTTCCTGCTGGCGCCCGCCGGCAGCGAGGGGCCGGGCTTCCTGATGCTGCAGAACTTCCGCAGCATCCTGCGCTACAACCCGGCGGAGGCCTATGCGCTCGCCATCGGCCATTTCGCCGACCGCCTGCGCGGCGGCGGCCCGTTCGTGCAGGCGTGGCCCAGGCAGGAGCGGGTGCTGAGCCGCGCCGAACGGCTGGAGCTGCAGCAGCTCCTGGTGCAGCGTGGCTTCTACCGCGGCGAGCCCGACGGCCAGCTCGGCGGCGAGACGCGCAAGGCGCTGCGCGAATTCCAGGCCTCGATCGGTGCCGCCGCCGACGGCTTCGCCACCGCCGAGATGCTGGATCGCCTGCGTAGTCGCTGACGCGGCGGCTGCCGCGACTCACATCTTGCCGAACAGCTCGGTCATGAAGGCGGTCGCCTTCAGGCCGCTGCCGGTCAGCAGCACCACGGTGCGCTGTGCCGGCGTGATCGTGCCCGATGCCAGCAGCTGCTCGGCCGCGGCGGCGGCGACCGCCGAGGTCGGCTCGGCATAGAGCCCCATCCGCGCCAGCAGGCTCACGGCCGTCGTGATCTCCTGCTCGGACACGGCGACCGTGCCGCCGCCGGAGCGGCGGATCGCCTGCAGCACCTGTGTAAAGCGCACCGGCCGCTTGATCGCGGTGCCTTCCGCGATGGTCGGCGCGGTGGCCACCTCGACCGGGGCGTCCGACCCCGCGACGAAGGCGGCGTGCAGCGGCGCGCAGTTGTGTGGCTGGGCGCAGAACAGCCGCGGCAGCCTGGCGATCCGGCCAGCGCGCAACAGCTCACGAAAGCCGATGTCGCATCCCAGCACATTGCTGCCGGCGCCGACCGGAATCACGATGTTGTCGGGGACCGAAAAGCCGTGCTCCTCCCACAGCTCGTAGGCGATGAGCTTGGTGCCCTGCAGGAAGAAGGCCTGCCAGTTGTGGCTGGCATAGAACGTCGCCTCCGACTGGCGGATTGCCTCGATTTCCGAATTCTCGCGAGGGCCGGGCACGAGCTGCACCTCGGCGCCGAAGGCGCGCATCTGGGCGATCTTCGCCGGTTGGGTGGTGGCCGGAGTGAGGATGCGCACCCGCACGCCGGCCGCTGCGCCATAGGCGGCAATCGCGGCGCCGCCATTGCCGGAGCTGTCCTCCAGGATGGCGGGGACGCCGGCCTGCCGCAGGTAGGACAGCATCACCGAGGCGCCGCGGTCCTTGAAACTGCCGGTCGGGGCGAACCATTCCAGCTTGAAGTGGACCGCGCCCGACGGCAGCCGGCCCTCGACCAGCGGCGTCATGCCCTCGCCGAGGCTGACCGGGCGGGCGATCGGCAGTGGCAGGGCGGCGTGGTAGCGCCAGATCGAGCGGGTCGCGGTGTCGATGGCGTCCGGGCCGATCCCGGGCAGGTCGGTGATCATCAGCGGATGGCCGTCGGGCGAGCGCCACAGCGGCGTCGCCAGCGGAAAGGTCTGGCCGGTCACGGGGTCGAGGTAGGCGGCGTCAACGGGCATGGGTGGGCCTGACGATGGCTGGAGCGGGGCGCGGATCGCCGGAGCAGGGGAACCGCTCTGAATTTAAGCACGTTTCCGCCATCGGGCGCGAAAGATGATGTTTTCGGCCCCGGTTCCATGTATGGGAAGCCGGCCGGACACGGGCTCGCCGGGCTGCCCGCTTGCGGCCTGAATCGGCTAGTATTTTGCTTGGATCACAAAGCCCCACCGGGTCGCTGTCACGCTGATGTCGAGACGATCGCCGCTGCGACGCATCCTGTCCGAAGCCGGCCCGCTGATCGCGGTGGCCACGGCGGCGGTGATGCTGTTCGGCATCGTGGCGCCGGCCTCGGCGCAGTTTTTCGATTTCGGCTTCGGCGGCCGGCCGCCGCCGCGGCAGGCGCCGCAGCGCGGCGGGGGCGGCTTCGGCGGCTTCTTCTCGCCGTTCCAGCAGATCTTCCCGGGGCCGGCTCCCGCGCCGCAGGCGCCGCCGCGCGCGGTCGACTATTCGCATGCGCCGCCGCCGGAGAAGCGTGAGACGCCGGCCGAGCGCAATGTGCTGGTGCTCGGCGACGCCATGGCCGACTGGCTGGCGTACGGCCTCGAGGACGCGTTCTCCGAGCAACCGGACATGGGTGTCCTCCGCAAGCACAAGACCGTCTCGGGCCTGATCCGCTATCAGCCCAAGGGCGAGCCGGCCGACTGGGTCGCTGCCGCCCGAAGCATCCTCGCCACCGAAAGGCCGGATGCGATCGTGGTCATGCTCGGCCTGAACGACCGCGTGCCGATCCGCGAGACCGCCGATCCCAAGGCTGCGGACCCCAAGGCTGCGGACCCAAAGTCGGGTGACGCCAAGTCCGCGGACAAGAAAGCCGACAAGGACAAGAAGGCCAGGCCTGACGGCGACAAGCCCGCAGCGGCGGAGCCGCCCGCCGACGACGCCGACAGCGAGACGCCGTCAATCATCACACCCGAGAAGAGCGCGCGCGCCGCCGGCGGCAACGCCGAATTCCGTGACGACCGCTGGGCCGAACTCTACGCCAAGAAGATCGAGGACATGATCGCCGTGCTGAAAAGCAAGGGCGTCCCGGTGGTGTGGGTCGGCCTGCCCGCGGTACGCGGCCAGAAGGCGACGTCGGACATGCTCTATCTCGACGCGCTCTATCGCGACGGCGCCGGCAAGGCCGGCATCACCTATGTCGACGTATGGGACGGCTTTGTCGACGAGGCCGGCCGCTTCATGCCGCAGGGCCCGGACTTCGAAGGCCAGATCCGCCGGCTGCGCACCGCCGATGGCGTGTTCTTCACCAAGGCCGGCGCGCGCAAGCTCGCGCACTATGTCGAGCGCGAGATCTCCCGTTTGCTGGCACGCACGACCCCGGTCGCGCTGCCGAACGAGCCGGCCGTGCCGGACACCAGCGCCAAGCCCGGTGGCCCGCCGCCGCGGCCGCTGGCGGGCCCCGTGGTGCCGCTGGTGGCGTCTTCGATCGGCGCCGACGAGCTGCTCGGTGGTCCCGGCACGCGGCCGACCGCCGTCGATGCCCTCACCACCCGCACCTTGGTCAAAGGCGAGGCGCTGACGCCGCCGGCAGGTCGCGCCGATGACGCCGCGTGGCCGCGCCGCGAGGTCGGGCGGCTCGAGCCGGCGAAGGATGTGCCGGTCGCCGCTGCGCCGCCGGCCAGGACGGACGCCAAAACGGAAGCGGCACCGGTGGCTTCGGCCCCCCTCGATGGTGGTGCTGCATCGGCGGCTCCGCCCGCCGCGCCGAAAAAGCGGCGTCCGCCGCCCGCTGCGGCCGAGCAGCCATCGGGTTTCTTCGGCTTCGACGGTCGGCCGGCTCCGCCGCCGCAGCAGAGCCGTCCGCGCCCGCGTGATGGCGCACCGCGACCGCCGGGCAGCATCGGCCGCTCGGCCTCTGCGCCGGACGGCGGCTTCTTCGCCTTCACCCGTTGAGACGCTGTTCGCCTGCATGCGCGCGTGACGCATGTGCCCGGTGACAAATCAAAAGCCCCGCGCGTGGCGCGGGGCTTTTGATTTTCAGTATCCCGGCGGATGGATCAGCGCGGCAGCGTGGTCGATCCCATCAGGAACTGGTCGATCGAAGCGGCGCACTGCCGGCCCTCGCGGATCGCCCACACCACCAGCGACTGGCCGCGGCGCATGTCGCCGGAGGTGAACACCTTGGCGACCGAGGTGCGGTAGTCGTTGGTCGAGGCGCGGACGTTGCCGCGCGGATCGAGATCGACGCCCAGCGTCTTCAGGAGACCGTCGTGCACCGGATGGACGAAGCCCATCGCCAGCAGCACGAGGTCGGCCTTGATCTCGAACTCCGAGCCGGCGATCGGCTGCAGCCGTTCGTCGACACGCACGCAGTGCAGCTTGGTGACCTTGCCGTTGTCGCCGGAGAATTTCTGGGTCAGCACGGCGAAGTCGCGGGCGGCGCCTTCCTGGTGGCTCGACGAGGTCCGCATCTTCAGCGGCCAGTTCGGCCAGGTCATGGCCTTGTTTTCGCGCTCCGGCGGCTGCGGCATGATCTCGAGCTGGGTCACGGACTTGGCGCCGTGGCGGTTCGAGGTGCCGATGCAGTCCGAGCCGGTGTCGCCGCCGCCGATCACCACCACGTCCTTGCCGGTGGCGAGGATTTCCTTGACGTCGCCGAGCGGCTCGTGGCCGACGCGGCGGTTCTGCTGCGGCAAGAAGTCCATGGCGAAGTGGATGCCGTCGAGGTCGCGGCCGGGCACCGGCAGGTCGCGCGAGGCTTCGGCGCCGCCGGTCAGCGCGACCGCATCGTACTGCCGCAGCAGCTCATTCGGATCGATGCCGTCCTTGCCGCCAATCGCCTTGCCGTAATGGAAGGTGACGCCTTCGGCCTCCATCTGCGCCACACGGCGGTCGATGATGCCCTTCTCCATCTTGAAGTCGGGAATGCCATAGCGCAGCAGGCCGCCGGCCTTGGCATGCTTCTCGTAGACGTGAACGTCATGGCCGGCGCGGGCGAGCTGCTGGGCGCAGGCGAGGCCCGCGGGGCCCGAGCCGACGACGGCGATCTTCTTGCCGGTCTTCTGTGCCGCGACTTCCGGCTTCAGCCAGCCATTGTCCCAGGCGCGGTCGACGATCGCGCACTCGATGGTCTTGATGGTGACCGGGTTGTCGTCGATGTTCAGCGTGCACGACGCCTCGCACGGCGCCGGGCAGATGCGGCCGGTGAACTCCGGGAAGTTGTTGGTGGAGTGCAGCGTCCGCGAGGCTTCTTCCCAGTTGCCGTTGTAGACGAGGTCGTTCCAGTCCGGGATCTGGTTGTTGACCGGACAGCCCGGCGTGCCCGGGGCGACCGAGCCGGTCCCGTGGCAGTAGGGGATGCCGCAATTCATGCAGCGCGACGCCTGGTCCCGCAGGCTCTTGTCGTCCAGCGGGACGACAAATTCGCGATAGTCCTTCAGCCGGTCGGCGACAGGCGCATAGACGCGATCGCTGCGGTCGATTTCAAGAAAACCGGTAATCTTGCCCATAGAAACGTATGCCTCGAATGACTACGCGCCGATCGCGATCTTGGGTTCTTCGGATTCGCGCTTCTTCATCTCTTTCAGCGCGCGGCGGAATTCCACCGGCATGACCTTGCGGAACTTGGGAAGGACGTTCTTCCAGTTCGCGAGGATCTCGGCGGCGCGGGCGGAGCCCGTCAGCTTGGCGTGGCGGGTGATCAGCACGTGCAGGCGCTCGACGTCGTCACCGGTGAGATTGGCGAGCACGTCGACCTTGCCGTGAGCCTCGAGATCGCCGTTCTGGTGGAAGGCGTTCTCGGCGATCATTTCCTCCGACAGCACCGGCTCCAGCTCGACCATGGCGAGGTTGCAGCGCTTCTCGAAGGTGCCGTCCTCGTCCAGCACGTAGGCGACGCCGCCGGACATGCCGGCCGCGAAGTTGCGCCCGGTGCGGCCGAGCACGACGACCACGCCGCCGGTCATGTATTCGCAGCAGTGGTCACCGGCGCCCTCGACGACTGCGATGGCGCCGGAGTTGCGCACGGCGAAGCGCTCGCCGGCGATGCCGCGGAAGTAGCAGTCACCCTCGATGGCGCCGTACATCACGGTGTTGCCGACGATGATCGACTCCTCCGGCACGACGCCGGAATGGGCGGGCGGCTTGACGATGATGCGGCCGCCCGACAGGCCCTTGCCGACATAGTCGTTGCCTTCGCCTTCGAGCTCGAAAGTGACGCCGCGGGCGAGCCAGGCGCCGAATGCCTGGCCGGCGGTGCCCTCGAGCTTCACATGGATGGTGTCGAGCGGCAGGCCCTCATGGCCGAAACGCTTCGCCACCATGCCCGAGAGCATGGCGCCGGCGCTGCGGTCGGTGTTGTTGATCTCGGCCTGGATCTTCACCGGAGCGCCGCGGTCGAGGGCGGCCTGGGCGCCGGCGATCAGCTTGCGGTCCAGCACCTGATCGAGGTGATGGTTCTGCTCCTCGGTGCGGTAGATCTGCACGCCGGGAGCCGCCTTCTGCTTGTAGAACAGCTTGGAGAAGTCGAGGCCCTTCGCCTTCCAGTGCGCCACCAGGGCGTTCTGGTCGAGCATCTGGCTCTGGCCGATCATCTCGTTGAAGCTGCGGTAGCCCAGCGAGGCCATGATCTCGCGGACTTCCTCGGCGACGAAGAAGAAATAGTTGATGACGTGCTCGGGCTGACCGGTGAAGCGCTTGCGCAGCACCGGGTCCTGGGTCGCCACGCCCACCGGGCAGGTGTTGAGGTGGCACTTGCGCATCATGATGCAGCCGGCCGCGATCAGCGGCGCGGTGGCGAAGCCGAACTCGTCGGCGCCGAGCAGGGCGCCGATCACGACGTCGCGGCCGGTGCGGAAGCCGCCGTCGACCTGCACCACGATGCGGCTGCGCAGCCGCTCGCGCACCAGCGTCTGGTGGGTCTCGGCGAGGCCGATCTCCCACGGGCTGCCGGCGTGCTTGATCGAGGTCAGCGGGCTCGCGCCGGTGCCGCCCTCGAAGCCGGAGATGGTGACATGGTCGGCGCGCGCCTTGGCGACGCCCGCGGCGACCGTGCCGACGCCGATCTCGGACACCAGCTTGACCGACACCTGGCCGTCCGGATTGACGTTCTTGAGGTCGTAGATCAGCTGCGCGAGGTCTTCGATCGAGTAGATGTCATGGTGCGGCGGCGGCGAGATCAGGCCGACGCCCGGGGTCGAGTGGCGCACCTTGGCGATGGTGGCGTCGACCTTGTGGCCGGGCAGCTGGCCGCCTTCGCCGGGCTTGGCGCCCTGGGCCATCTTGATCTGCATCATGTCGGAGTTGACGAGGTATTCCGTCGTCACGCCGAAGCGGCCGGAGGCCACCTGCTTGATCGCCGAACGCATCGAATCGCCGTTCGGCAGCGTCTTGAAGCGGTCGGCTTCCTCGCCGCCCTCGCCGGTGTTCGACTTGCCGCCGATCCGGTTCATGGCGATCGCCAGCGTGGTGTGCGCCTCGCGCGAGATCGAGCCGAACGACATCGCACCGGTGGCGAAGCGCTTGACGATGTCCTTGGTCGACTCGACTTCGGCGAGCGGCACCGGCTTGCGCTTGTCTTCCTCGGCGTTCTTGATCCGGAACAGGCCGCGGATGGTCAAAAGCCGCTCGCTCTGCTCGTTGAGGATCTTGGCGAACGCCTTGTAGCGGTCCTGCGAGTTGCCGCGCACCGCGTGCTGCAGCGCCGACACCGATTCCGCGGTCCAGGCATGGTCTTCGCCGCGGGTGCGGTAGGCGTATTCACCGCCGACGTCGAGCGCGTCCTTGAACACCGGCGAGTTGCCGAACGCCTGCCCATGGCGACGCGCGGTCTCCTCGGCGATCTCGGCGAGGCCGACGCCTTCGATGCGGGTGTGGGTGCCGGCAAAGTACTTGGCGACGAAGTCCGCCTTGAGGCCGACGGCGTCGAAGATCTGTGCGCCGCAATAGGACTGGTAGGTCGAGATGCCCATCTTGGACATCACCTTCATCAGGCCCTTGCCGATAGCCTTGATGTAGCGCTTGACGATCTCCTTGTCCTCGAGCTTGGCCGGAAGCTTGTCCTTCATCGCGACCAGGGTCTCGAACGCGAGGTAGGGGTTGATGGCTTCGGCGCCGTAGCCGGCGAGGCAGGCGAAATGGTGCACTTCACGCGGCTCGCCGGACTCGACGACGAGGCCGACCGAGGTGCGCAGGCCGGTGCGGATCAGGTGGTGGTGCACGGCGGCGCAGGCGAGCAGCGACGGGATCGGAATCCGGTCGGTGCCGGCCATGCGGTCCGACAGGATGATGATGTTGACGCCCTCGCGCACCGCCGCTTCCGCGCGGCCGCACAGCTCGTCGAGCACCTGCTCCATGCCCGCCGCGCCGAAGCCGGCGTGGAAGGTGGTGTCGAGCGTGCGCGACCTGAAGTGCGATTCGGCGATCTCGGAGATCGAGCGGATTTTCTCGAGGTCGGCGTCGGTCAGGATCGGCTGGCGCACCTCGAGGCGCTTGGAGCGCGACATGCCTTCGAGGTCGAACAGGTTCGGCCGCGGGCCGATGAATGACACGAGGCTCATCACGATCTCCTCGCGGATCGGGTCGATCGGCGGGTTCGTGACCTGGGCGAAGTTCTGCTTGAAGTAGGTGAACAGCTGCTTCGGGCGGTCCGACAGCGCCGAGATCGGCGTGTCGGTGCCCATCGAGCCGGTGGCTTCCTCGCCGAGCGAGGCCATCGGGTTGAGCAGGATGTTGACGTCTTCCTGGGTGTAGCCGAACGCCTGCTGGCGATCGAGCAGCGGCAGGTTGGAGCGCGCGCCCTTGCCCGGCGCGTCCTGCAGCTCTTCCAGCACGATCTGGGTGCGGTCCAGCCACTCGCGGTAGGGGTGGCTCTGCGCGAGCGACGCCTTGATCTCGTCGTCGGGGATCAGGCGGCCCTTTTCGAGGTCGACCAGCAGCATCTTGCCCGGCTGCAGCCGCCACTTGGTGACGATCTGGTCCTCGGGGATCTTGAGCACGCCCATTTCGGACGCCATCAGGATGCGGTCGTCCTTGGTGACGAGGTAGCGCGCCGGCCGCAGGCCGTTGCGGTCAAGCGTGGCGCCGATCTGCAGGCCGTTGGTGAAGGCGATCGCCGCCGGGCCGTCCCACGGCTCCATCAGCGCGGCATGGTACTCGTAGAAGGCGCGACGGTGCTCGTCCATCAGCGGGTTGCCGGCCCACGCCTCGGGAATCATCATCATCACGGCGTGGGGCAGCGAGTAGCCGCCCTGCACCAGGAATTCGAGCGCGTTGTCGAAGCAGGCGGTGTCCGACTGGCCTTCATAGGAGATCGGCCACAGCTTCTCGATGTCCTCGCCGAAGCGCTCGGACGACACCGAAGCCTGCCGCGCCGCCATCCAGTTGACGTTGCCGCGCAGGGTGTTGATCTCGCCGTTGTGGGCGATCATCCGGTAGGGATGGGCCAGCGACCAGGTCGGGAAGGTGTTGGTGGAAAAGCGCTGGTGCACCAGGGCCAGCGCCGATTCGAAGTCCGGCTCGTGGAGGTCGGGATAGTACTTGCCGAGCTGGTCGGCGAGGAACATGCCCTTGTAGACCACGGTGCGGCACGACATCGACACCGGATAATAGCCGGCGAGCGAGCGCTCGCGGCGCTGGTAGATGGCGTTGGAGATCGACTTGCGCAGGATATAGAGGCGGCGCTCGAAGTCGTCCTGGTCGGCGCAGTCGTCGCAGCCGATGAACACCTGCATGTGATGGGGTTCGGTCGGCTTGACGGTCTCGCCGAGCGAGGCGTTGTCGGTCGGCACATCGCGCCAGCCGAGCAGGGTCAGCCCCTCGGACTTGATCCGCTCGCTGACGATGCTCTGAATCACCTCGCGCCAGGGCTTCTCGCGCGGCATGAAGACGGCGCCGACGGCGTACTGGCCGGGCGCGGGGAGGGTGAAGCCGAGCTCCTTGGCCTTGCGGGCGAAGAAGCCGTGCGGGATCTGCACCAGGATGCCGGCGCCGTCGCCGGCGCGCGGGTCGGCGCCGACGGCGCCGCGGTGCTCGAGGTTGCACAGGATCGACAGCGCATCGGAGACGATCTGATGCGACTTCTTGCCCTTGATGTTGGCGATGAAGCCGACGCCGCAGGAGTCCTTCTCGAGGCTGAGGTCGTAGAGGCCCTCGGCCGGCGGACGCCAGGTGTGCTCGCGGGTGGCGGCGTCAGCCGCGGTAGGTTTGGCCATTTTCGGATTGCAGTCCGCCGACAGCGCATGGGCACCGATTTCGTCGCGCTCGAACTTTGATCCGCTCATGTCCAACCCTCTCACCCCCGATAGTTCCCTCGTTTTCAGCGCGCCTTGATGACGCCCAAAAGACGTTGAAGTGGTCCGTTACGTCGGCGCAGCTTCGGCGCGGCGGCATCAGGTGAATGCCGCATCGCACCGGGCGAGCCATTTCAGGAGACGCTGTTTTTAATGTTGGCCGTTTCCGGCCGGACATCTGCCATCCAGATCGTCTGCCCATCCAGGTCGCCGCCGCGTCGTCGGCTTCCTGCCGGTTGCCCGGGGAAATGGGACAGGCGTACTGTCCTAGCTCAGAGACTGCCAAATTTTTTCTTATCACACAAGCGCGTGAGAGTCCTCGCTCCCATGCGTTCGTTGGTGTGTCCACCGTGCCGGAATTCGAGGCACAGCGCGTGCCCATTTTGCGCCCCGGTTTGGGGCGGTCGCGCCGCGATCCGGCCCAAGCTCCGCCGGAATCCCTGCTGAATCTGCGTTTCCGATAACACCGGGGACACCGGGAGGCATCTTCAGGAGCAGCGAGCGATGAGCCGTATCATCTCGGGGTGGAGTGTGGCGACGGCAGCGCTGTCGTGGGCGGCGGTGCTGGCCACGACCGCCGTCCAGGCGCAAATGCGGGTGGCGGACGAGATCCGCACGCCCTATCCGGACGGCAGCGTGATCGCCCGGCGAGGGCCGTACGGGCCCCCGCCCCCGGCTGGGGCTGTCGGGGGCGCCTATGACGAGGCGGTGCCGCCGTTCGAGGTGGTGCGGATCATCCAGTCGCGCGGCTTCGAGCCGCTGGGGCCGCCGGTGCGGCGGCGCTGGGTCTACACCATTGCCGCCATCAATCCGGACGGCGACGACGGCCGCGTGGTGCTGGACGCCCGCACCGGCCGGATCATGCGCTTCCTGCCCGCCGAGGTGAGCGACGCGGAACTGATCAACGCCTATGGCCCGCCCGGCCCCCCGCCGCCCGCCCGGCTGCAGCTCCAGAAGGCGGATGTGCGCACCCTGCGGCCGCCATTGCCGGTTCCCAACGTCGCGAGCCGCACCCCGCCGCCACTGCCTGCGCCGAAGCCGGAGGTGGCGAGGACCCCTTCCGCGGAGCCGCACGCGGTCGGCACAGCACCGCCCGCCCAGCAGCAGGCGGCCGCCCAGCCGGCGGCAGCCGCCAAGCCGGCCGAGGCGAAGCCTGCGGTCCAGTTGCTGCCGACCCGGGAGATGCCCCCGGTCCAGGGGTTCGAGTGAACGGCCTGGCGTGGGCGGCGCCAGACGATCGATCGGAGCCGTGATCGGCGCAAAAAAAGCGCCCCGGGGCACCGGGGCGCTTTCTAGCAAAGCACTTGGAGCAAAACTGGAGGGACGAAGCCGTCGTTACGCGGCGGCCTGGGTCACCTGGGGGGCGGCGGACTGGCTGCCGCTCGCAATTGCGATCTGCCGGGGCTTCTTGGCTTCGGGAATCTCGCGGACGAGGTCGACATGGAGCAGTCCGTGCTGGAGCGAGGCGCCCTTGACCTGGACATAGTCGGCGAGCTGGAAGACGCGCTCAAAGGCGCGGGCGGCGATGCCGCGGTACAGCACCTCGGACTTGTCCTTGGCCTCGGCGGCGGATTTCTCACCCTTGATCGTCAGCGTGTTTTCCTTCGCGACGATGGACAGCTCGTCCTGGGAGAAGCCGGAGACCGCGACGCTGATGCGATAGGCGTTATCGCCGGTGCGCTCGATGTTGTAGGGCGGGTATCCGGGGGCGGTCTCGGCGGCGGACTGGTCGAGCAGGTTGAACAGCCGGTCGAAGCCGATGGTGGAACGATAGAACGGGGTCAGGTCGAACGTACGCATAGCGATTCTCCTCATATGAGCGAGTTGTCGTTTCGCCCGCCGAATGGCCGGGCCTTGAGGTCGTCTGTGCAGCCGCATGATCCGGACCAACTTTGCATCCGAAGCACTGTAGTGGCCTGCACGAAGGTGATATGGGAGGGGCCTCGCGGCGTTCAAGGGGGAGGCCGCGCTTGCCCGACGAGTTTCCATCTCGCCATAAATCCCAGCCTTTCCAGCAGCTTTCCGGTTTCCGGTCGACCGCATGACGCTCCTTTCGATTCCCGCCAATCCCGTGCCCGAGGACGTCGTCAGCGGCACCATCAAGACCCCCGACGGGGTCGCGCTGCGCTTCGCGCGCTGGGCGCCGCCGGCCAACCGCAAGGGCACGGTCTGTGTGTTCAGCGGACGCGGCGAGTGCATCGAGAAATATTTTGAGACCGTGCGCGACCTGCGCGACCGCGGCTTCGCGGTGGCGATGATCGACTGGCGCGGGCAGGGCCATTCCGCGCGCGGCCTGCGCAACCCGCGCAAGGGCTACGTGCGGCGATTCTCCGACTTTGAGATCGACGTCGAGACGTTCGTGCAGCAGATCGTGCTGCCGGACTGCCCGCCGCCCTACTTCGCGCTGGCCCATTCCATGGGTGGTGCGGTGCTGCTGCGGCTTGCCTATGCCGGCAAGCGCTGGTTCGACCGCATCGTGATGACCGCGCCCATGATCGACCTGCCCGGCAGGGTGACGGCGTGGCCGACGCGTGCCCTGCTGCGCACGTTGCGCTTCGCCGGGCTCGGCGGCGCCTACGTGCCGCGGGGCGAGGACGTCATCGTCGGCACCGGGCCGTTTGCCGGCAATCCCGTGACCAGCGATCCCGTGCGCTATGCCCGCAACGCCGCGATCCTGGAGGAGGATCCGACGCTCGGCATCGCCGCGCCGACGATCGCCTGGGCCGATACCGCGTTCCGCACCATGCACGGTTTCCGCGCCTATGATTATCCCTCGAAGATCCGCCAGCCGATCCTGATGCTGGCGGCAAGCGACGACACCATCGTGTCGACGGCCGCGATCGAGGAGTTCGCCTATCACCTGCGCGCCGGCTCGCATCTCGTCATCCCCGGGGCGAAGCACGAGATCCTGCAGGAGCAGGACCGTTATCGCTCGCAGTTCTGGGCCGCATTCGACGCCTTCGTGCCGGGCACGCCGCTGTTCAAGTGACATTCAATGTGGTCCGTCGCGCCTGTCGGGGCGCGGCGGCGAGGTTTGGCTTGCAAGGGGGGCGATCGGGATGCCGGGTCTGGCCCTTCGGGCCATCCCGGAATGACCAGCCATCTGGTTTGTCATTCCGGGGCGCGCCGCAGGCGCGAACCCGGAATCTCGATAGCGCCGTGCGATCAGTGAGCCGTTCGGTCCGAGGTCTGTTGTACGGGGAGAAATGCATGTTCGGTATTCATGATGTCTGGCTGTTCGTCGCCGCGGGCGTGCTGCTCAACGTCACTCCTGGCCCCGACACCGCCTATGTGGTCGGCCGCAGCGTGCAGCTCGGCTGGCGCGGCGGCGCGGCCGGCGCGCTCGGCATCGGCCTCGGCTGCTTCGTCCATATCGTCGCCGCCGCCGTCGGGCTGTCGGCGCTGCTCGCGGCGTCGTCGACGGCGTTCGCGGTGGTGAAGCTGATCGGCGCCGCCTATCTCTGCTATATCGGCCTGCGCATGGTCCTGACGCGCACCGGCGGCGAGGGCGCGGCGACGGCCGCCGCCGCGCCGGTGCGGACGCTGCGCGAGATCTTCTGGCAGGGCGCGCTGACCAATGTGCTGAACCCGAAGGTGGCGCTGTTCTTCCTCGCCTTCCTGCCGCAGTTCGTCGACGCCGCCTCGCCGGCGAAGCCGCTCGCCTTCCTTATCCTCGGCCTGATCTTCAATGTCACCGGCACGGCGTGGAATCTGTCGGTCGCCGTCGCCGCGGCGCGCACCGCCGGGCGGGTGCAGCGCTCGCCGCGGCTGCTGGCCTGGATCAACCGCGCCCTCGGTGGCGTGTTCGTCTATCTCGGCGTTCGCGTCGCGCTGCTCGACGCGCGCGGCTAAGCCGCACGCGCCTCCAGGGCGCGCGCCGTGGCAATGCGCGCCGCAAGCCGGATCGCGCTCTCGGTGGCGCCGGTGGTGGCGACGCCCTTGCCGACGATGTCGAAGGCGGTGCCGTGCGCCGGCGTGGTGAACACGGTCTCGAGGCCCGCCGTGATGGTCACGCCCTTGTTGAAGCCATGCACCTTGGTCGCGATCTGGCCCTGGTCGTGGTACATCGCCAGCACCCCGTCGAACTCGCCGGCGAAGGCGCGGACATAGACGGTGTCCGCCGGGAAAGGCCCACGGCAGTCGAAGCCGCGCGCCGCCATCGTCTCCACCGCCGGACGGATCATCTCGATCTCCTCGCGCCCGAACAGGCCGTTCTCGCCGCCATGCGGGTTGAGCGCCGCGACCGCGAGGCGCGGCTTGGCGATGCCGGCGCGGCGCATGGTGGTGTCGGCAAGCGCGATCGCGGCCTCGATCGCCGGGCCGGTGATCAGATCGAGCGCCTGGCGCAGCGAGACATGCGAGGTCACGCGCGACATCCACTGGTTCTCCAGCACGTTCATCTCGCTGAAGTTGCCGCGATGGCCGAGCAGGTGGGCGAACATCTTGTGCTCATCGGGAAAGCGCCAGCCGCCGTCGAACATCGCGCGCTTGTTGAGCGGCGCGAAGGTGATGCCGTCGATCTCACCGCGCTTGGCGAACTCGATCGCCTGCGCCAGGGTGTCACCGGTGAGGCGGCCGGAGTCCGAACTGACCTTGCCGGGCGGAAACTGCTGAGGATCGACGTTGCCGAGATCGACCAGCGGTACCTCCGGCGCCGACCAGTCGGCCTCGGCCGGCGAGGCGATACGGCGATAGGCGAACGGCGTGCCGGCCTGGCGCATGCCGAGCTCGAACACGCGGGCGTCGCCGACGGCGACGAGGCGCGCCACGCCGGCCATGCGCCGGTCATGGAGGATCTTCGCGACGAGTTCGGGGCCGATGCCGGTGCAGTCGCCAGGCGTAAGCGCGAGAATCGGCAGGGAGGCATCGGTCATGGGGCAGTCCTTTCAGGGTGAGGGAGATGTGAGGCGGCGACCGCGGCGCTCCAGGCGCAGCGGTCGAACGTGCCTTCCCAGCGGGCTACAGCGACGGCGGCGACCGCGTTGCCGAGGGTGTTGACCAGCGCCCGCCCGAACGACAGGAAGCGGTCGACGCCGAGCAGCAGCGCGAGACCCTCGACAGGCACCGCGCCGGTGGCGACCACGGTCGCGGCCACCGCGGCGAACGCACCGCCGGTGACGCCGGCGGCGCCCTTGCTGGTGAACAGCATCAGCACGAACAGGCCGAGCTGCTGCTCGCTGGTCAGATGGATGCCGTAGACCTGGGCGATGAACAGCACGCTGAGCGGCAGCGTCAGAGCGACGCCGTCGAGGTTGAACGAATAGCCGGAGGGGATGACGAGGCCGGTCACCGCGCTCGGCACGCCGGCGAGCGGTAGCTTGCGCATCATGCCGGGGATCGCGGTTTCCGACGACGAGGTGCCGGCGACCACCAGCAGTTCCTCGCGCAGCAGCCGCATCAGGTCGAGAAGGCGAATGCCGGCGAAGCGGCAGACGACGCCGAGCACCACGGCGACGAAGGCGGCGAGCGTGGCCCAGGCGGTCAGCACCAGCAGGGCGAGGCCCCAGACGGTGGCGAGGCCGAACTTGCCGACGGTGAAGGCCATGGCGCCGAACGCGCCGAGCGGCGCCGCCAGCACCACGAGCCGGACAATGGCGAACACGAGGTCGGAGAGCTGGCCGAAGGTGGCGCGCAGCGGCGCGGCCTTGTCGCCGAGGGTGAGCAGGCCGACGCCGGTGAGCAGCGCCAGCACCAGCACCTGCAACACCTGGCCCTCAGCGAAGGCGCCGACGAAACTCTGCGGCACCATGTGCATGACATAGGCGGACAGCGATTCGACATGGGCGGTGGCGTAGCGCGCCGCCGTCGCCGCCTGTTCGGGCGTCGCTCGGGCGACGCCGTCGCCCGGCCGCACGAACTCGGCGACGGCGATGCCGATCAGCAACGCCAGCGCCGTGACGGCCTCGAAATAGACGATGGCCTTCAGCCCGATGCGGCCGACGCTGCGCAGGTCGCCGGCCTGGGCGATGCCGGTGACGACGACGCAGAACACCAGCGGAGGAATCGTCATCTTGACGAGGTCGATGAAGATGTCGCCGAGCGGCTTGAGCACGGCGGCGTGCTGCGGCCACAGCCAGCCGGCAAGCGCGCCGAGCGCCGCGCCTGCGGCCACCAGCACATATTGCTGGCGCCACCACGGGCCGGTGCGGGGGTGCGCGCCCGCGGACGTCGGTGGCCGCAGCGACAGGTCGATGGTGCTCATGGGGTCCTCCCGGATTGCTTTTTTTGATGCGCGCGGGATCCCGCCCTCACGCGAGGGCGGCGGTCACGCCAGCCAGGGGCTCGCGGCGAAGTGCGCCGCCTCGAAAGCGCGGATCGCATCGGCATCGCGCAGCGTAGCGCCGACCGCGTCGGTGCCGGTCAAGAGCGCGTCCTTCTGCAGCGCGTCGATGGCGAAGGGGATGCGTGCGCCGGTCGCGGCGAGCGTGATGGTCTGCATCGGCAGGTCAATGGCAATGGCGTTGGTCGCGGGATCGCCGGCAGCGGCGAACACGCCGGCGAGGGCGGCGTCGTCGAGCGAGACCGTGAGAACGCCGTTGCGGGCGCAGTTGTCGTTGAAGATGCCGGCGAAGCTCGAGCCGATCAGCGCGCGGATGCCGAATTGCATCAGTCCCCACACCGCGTGCTCGCGGCTCGAGCCGCAGCCGAAATTGGCGCCGACCACGAGAAAGCGCGCGTCCGAGAAGCCATCGCGATTGAGGACGAAATCCGGGTCGCGGCGCAGGTCGAAGAACAGGCCGTTACGAAGTCCGCTGCGGTCGATGCCCTTGAGGAATTGCTTGGGCATGATGACATCGGTGTCGACGTTGGCGGCCGGCAGGGCGGCGATGCGGCCGGACATGGTAACGAAGGGCTGCATGGGTCACTGTCCTCCCTCGAGCGTACGCGGGTCGGCGAGCCGGCCGCGGATCGCTGCGGCGGCGACCATCGCCGGGCTCATCAGATGGGTGCGGCCCTGCGCGCCCTGGCGGCCCTCGAAATTGCGGTTGGTGCTGGAGGCGCAGCGCTCGCCCGGCGCCAGCACGTCGTCGTTCATGGCAAGGCACATCGAGCAGCCGGACTGCCGCCACTCGAAGCCAGCGGCGATGAAGATGCGGTCGAGACCTTCCGCCTCTGCCGCGCGGCGCACCGCGCTCGAGCCTGGTACCACCATGGCGCGCACGCCGTCGGCGACGCGGCGGCCGGAGATCACGCGGGCGGCCTGCCGCAGGTCGTCCATGCGCGCGTTGGTGCATGAGCCGATGAAGGCCCGGTCGATGCGGATCGCCTGCATCGGCGTCCCCGGCGCAAGGCCCATGTAGTCGAGCGCGCGCTGCAGGCCGCGCTGCTGTTCGGTTGTCGCCGCCTCGCGCGGATCGGGCACGCAGCCGTCGATCGGCACCGCCTGGTCCGGGCTCGTCCCCCATGTCACCATCGGCGCGATGTCGCCGGCGGCCAGCGCCACCTCGCGGTCGAAGACAGCGTCGGGATCGCTCGCGAGCTGTCGCCAGCTCGCGCAGGCCTGTTCCCACAGCACGCCCTTCGGCGCGCGCGGCCGGTCCCTGAGATAGGCGAACACGGCGTCATCCGGCGCCATCACGGCGCCGCGCGCGCCGGCCTCGACGATCATGTTGCAGATGGTCATGCGGCCCTCGACGCCGAGGGCGCGCATGGTCGATCCCGCGAACTCGACCGCAAAGCCGGTGGCGCCGTCGGCGCCGATGCGGCGGATGACGGCCATGACGACGTCCTTGGCGACGACGCCCGGCGGCAAGATGCCGTCGACCGTGACGCGCATCGTCTTCAGCCGGCGGTACACCAGGGTCTGCGTGGCGAGATAATGCTCGATGTCGGAGGTGCCGATGCCGAAGCCGAGCGCACCCAGCGCGCCATAGGTCGTGGTGTGGCTGTCGCCGGCGGCGACCACCATGCCCGGCAGCACGAAGCCCTGCTCGGGCGCGACGACATGCTCGATGCCCTGGCGCGGGTCGAGCACGTCGAACAGCTCGATGCCGAAGTCGCGGCAGTTGCGGCCGAGATAGTCGACCTGCCGCGCGGCATCGTCGTCCGCCATGGCGGCGGTGCGCCGTGCCGCGGTCGGGTTGACGTGATCGACCACGGCGAGCGCCGCTGCCGGCCGCCACGGCTTGCGCCCGGCCTCTCGCAAGGCACTGAAGGCCTGCGGGCTGGTGTACTCGTTGAGCACGGTGCGATCGACATAGAGCAGCATGCGGCCGGCGTCGTCGAGCCGGCGGACGCTGTGCGCGTCGCAAATCTTGTCATACAGTGTGCGTGGGGAAGCCATTGGAAATCCATCGGAAACTGACGGCTTCCCACCCTGCAGCCGGTCTCGGCGGCAGGCCAATGCCAAAACCCGATCAATTGATGCACACAAGGCATGCGCGATGGACCTGAGCTGGCTCGAGGATTATCTGGCAATCATCGATTGCGGCGGGTTCTCGCGCGCGGCGGAGAAACGCAACATCTCGCAGCCGGCGTTCAGCCGCCGGGTGCGGGCGCTGGAGGACTGGGTCGGCGCGCCGCTGTTCGATCGCAGCACCCATAGTGTCGCGCTGACGGCGGCCGGCGAGCGGTTTCGCCCGGTGGCCGAGGAGACGCTGCGGCGGCTCTATCTCGGCCGCGAGGAGGCGCTCGAGGCTTCGCGTGCGTCAGCCGGCACGTTGCGCTTCGCCGCGACCAACGCGTTGTCGCTGACCTTCTTTCCGGCGTGGCTGCGCGGCGTCGAGCAGCGGGCCTCGCTCGGCGAGGGCGTGCGCCTCGTCGCCGACACCATGGCCGCGTGCGAGCGCATCATGCTGCAGGGACAGGCCCAGTTCCTGCTCTGCCATCATCACCCGGCGGCGCAGACGCAACTCGACTCGCAGCAGTTTCGTTCGGCGCATCTCGGTGACGACATGCTTGTGCCGGTGTGCGCGCCGGACCCGTCGCAGCCGGATCGCCCGCGCTATCCGTTACCCGGCGATGCGGCGCGGCCGCTGCCGCATCTTGCCTACAGCTCGGAATCGGGCATGGGGCGCATCGTCGAGGCGGTGCGCGGCGCCGGCGGGCCGCCAGCCTTCCTGCATGCGGGCTTCACCTCCCATGTCGCGACGGTGCTGGTGGCGATGGCGCGGGAGGGGCGCGGCATCGCCTGGTCGCCGCTCAGCCTTGTGGCCGACGATTTCGCTGCCGGCCGCCTGGTGCGAGCGGGTGGCGCGGAGTGGGAGATTCCGATCGAGATCCGCCTGTTCCGGGCGCGCGCCCGGCAGAGCGCCGCCGCCGAGCGGTTCTGGGCGCTGCTCGATCCCGCGGAGGCGTGAGCGGGCCGGCTCAGCCGGCGTGCAGCGTCAGCAACGTGTTGCCGGCGAGATAGAGCCCGAGCAGGCCCATGCCGACCAGAAACCAGCGGCGAAAGGTGACGGCGTCCATCCGCACCCGCACGATCTGGCCGATATACATGCCGAGGAACGCGGTGATCATCGCCAGGATCCCCGGTACTGCGGTGGAGGCGGTGAGCAGGCCCGCGCTGGTCAGGTTGAACGACAGCGCAATGGTCGCGGTGGTGAAGAACACGCCGAGTGCCTGCACCAGCTCATCCTTCTCCATGCCGATGGCCTGCATGAATGGCATGGAGGGTATGACCTGCACGCCCGTCGCCGCAGACACCAGCCCGGTGAGCACTCCGACGACGCCGCCGACCCACTTCTCATGCGGCCGCGCCACGCTGAAACGGACATTGCCGAGCCCGATCATCGCATAGATCACCAACAGGGTGCCGAGCACGATGGTGCCGAAGCGGGCGTAGGGACCGGTCATCAGGCCGGCGCCGGACCAGATGCCGAGACAGGTGCCGATCATCAGCGGCCACAGCCGGCGCACGATGTCGCTGAGGTACGGGCCGACGAAGGTCTGCCAGATGTTGGTGACGATGGCCGGCACGATGACGATGGCGAGCGCCTGCGACGGCGGCATCCGCGTCGCCAACAGGCCGATCGCCACCGTCGGCAGGCCGAGGCCGAGTACGCCCTTGACGAAACCGGCGAGCATGAAGACGGCGGCAATGGCGACGAGCAGCGAAGGTGAAGCGGAAATCATCTCGGGAACCGGCTGGGCAGGGATGTCGGAGCGCACATTGACCCAGCGCGGCGGCCAGCACAATCTTTAGGTTCAGGGTTGTCCCTTCGGAAGGTCCGAAGGCAGAGGCGCGAACGGTGGGGCGCACGCGCCTCAAAGTCCAGGAGGCAGCGGTGCGTTTCGATCTCGTCGATCTCAGGCTGTTCGTCGCTGTGGCCGAGGCGCGCAGCATCACCCATGGCGCAGCGCGCTCGGCGCTGGCGCTGGCGTCCGCCAGCGCCCGGATCAAGGGCATGGAGCAGGCGCTGGGGGTAGCCTTGCTGCAGCGCGAGCGCCGCGGTGTCGAGCTCACCGCGGCCGGCCAGAGCATGCTGGATCATGCGCGGATCGTGCTGCACGACGTCGAGGCGCTGCAGGGCGATCTGGCGGCCTATGCGCGCGGCGCCAAGGCGACCATCCACATGCTGGCAAACACCGCGGGCATGTCCGAGCACCTGCCGAAGGTGCTGGCGGCGTATCTCGTGCGCAACCCCCAGATCAGCATCCATGTCGAGGAGCGCGAGAGCCCGCATATCGGGCCGGCACTCGCCTCCGGTGTCGCCGATCTCGGCCTGGCTGCCGCCCACGTCGTGCCGGACACGCTCGAGGTGTTTCCGTTCTGCGACGATCGGCTCGTGCTGGTGACGCCATCGGCCGACGAGTTCACCAGTCGCCGCCAGATCGACTTCCGTGAGGTGCTGGACCGCGATTTCGTCGGGCTGTCGGAAGGCAGCGCGCTGCAGGACCATATCGCGAGCCATGCCGCGCGGCTCGGCCGGCGGTTGCGCCTGCGCGCACGTTTTCGCACCTTCGACGCCGTCTGCCAGGTGGTGGAGGCCGGCGTCGGGGTGGCGATGATGCCGGAGGTCGCGGCGCGGCGCGCCAGCAAGACCATGAAGGTCGCGGTGGTGCGCATCCGCGACGCCTGGACCCAGCGGCGGCTCGTGGTCTGCATGCGCAGCTTCAAGGGGTTGCCGAAACCGGCACAGCAACTGGTGCTGCATCTGCGCGCCTGCGCCACGATCTGACGCTGGTGCCTGCATTTGCACAACCCTTCAAGACGGCTTTGCGGACCTGTGACTAGCGTCGTGCCGATGTCGCCGTGACCTCGGCCGTGCCGGTGATGTTTCTGCCTTCAGGACGGCCGCAAGGACAAACGGCATGGACATCGGGTTCATCGGTCTCGGCGTCATGGGCGAGCCCATGGCGCTCAACCTCGTACGCGCCGGCACGAGGCTGGTGGTGTGGAATCGCTCGGCCGACAAGTGCGAGCGGCTGCGTGCCGCGGGCGCGCAGGTGGCGGCATCGCCTGCCGAGGTGTTCGGCGCGGCGCGCATCGTGATCCTGATGCTCGCCACCGAGGCGGTGATGGACGACGTGCTCGGCCGCGGCACGCCGGCCTTCGCCGCCATGGTGGCGGGGCATACCGTCGTGCACATGGGGACCACCGCGCCGGATTATTCGCGGGCGCTCGATGCCGATATCCGCGCTGCCGGTGGCCGCTATGTCGAGGCGCCGGTGTCCGGCTCGCGCAAGCCGGCGGAAGCCGGGCAACTGGTAGCGATGCTCGCCGGCGCGGCGGATGCGGTCGCCGAGGTGCGGCCGCTGCTGCAGCCGATGTGCCACACCGCGACCGATTGCGGCGCGGTGCCGACCGCGCTTTTGACCAAACTCGCGGTCAACCTGTTCCTGATTACCATGGTGACCGGGCTTGCCGAGGCGGCGCATTTCGCCGAGCGCCATGGCCTCGACATGCAGCAGGTCACCGCGGTGCTGGATGCCGGGCCGATGGCCAGCAGCGTGTCGCGGGTGAAGATGCAGAAGCTCGCGACGAGCGATTTTACGGTGCAGGCGTCGATCGTCGATGTGCTGAAGAACAGCCGGCTGGTCGCCGAGGCGGCGCGGCGCGCGGGCATCGCCTCGCCACTGCTCGATATCTGTTATGTGCTGTACGGCGAGACGCTGGCGCTCGGGCTCGGCGGCGACGACATGGTGGCGGTGGTGCGCGCCATCGCGGCGCGCACGGCACAGGTCGGCCACTGACGGGTGATGTTCAGGCGAGCGTCGCGGTCCAGCGCGCCGGCGTCAGGCCGTAGGCGCGCTTGAACTGCCGCGTCATGTGGCTCTGGTCGGCAAAGCCGCTGGTGGCTGCGGCGTCGGCGAGGGATGCGCCGCCGGCCAGCGAGCGGCGGGCGCGGTCGAGCCGGCGCAATGTGCGAAAGCGGCTCGGGCTGGTGCCGAAGGCGGCGCGGAACTGGCGCGCCAGCGTCCAGCGGTCGAGGCCGGCGATGCGCTCCAGCTCCGCCATGGCGTGTTGCGGCGACGGGTCCGCGGCGATCAGCGCGCGCACCCGTGTGAGGCCGTCGAGCGCCAGCGGTCCCGCCGCCGCGATCGGCGTGGCGTCGGCATTCATGAGCAGCTTGACGACGCTCACCACGAGGTCGGTGCGCATGACCTCGTCGAGTTCGGTGTCCAGGCTCCAGATGTCGGTCGCGCCGGCCTGAAGGTCATGCACCGGCTGCGCGACGAACGGCAGCGGCCGGCCGCCGAGCGCGCTCTGCACCAGGGCCGGATCGAGATAGACCATGCGGTAGGCGAAGCCGCCGCCATCGCCGGCGCCGCCGTCATGCAGCTCGTCCGGATGCAGGATGTGGCACTGGCCGGGCAGGCAGTTCCAGCGCTGGCCGCGGAAGCGGAAGGTCTGCACGCCGGCGAACGTGAAGCCGATCGCATAGGTGTCGTGGCGATGGGGCGCGAACGCCTGGCCGTGCAGGTGCGCTTCCAGCCGCTCGATGCCGGCCGCGCCGGGGGCAAGGCGGATGCGGTCGCGGCGGTCGGGACCGCCCGCGGCGGCGGGATCAATCCGGCCGGTGAGCTCGTCCAGCACCGCTCGGCCTCGTGTTCGTCGCGTCAGCCGTTGAGGATCTTGAGTGCGGCCTCGTGCACCCGCGGGTCGCCGGCGGCGACGATGCGGCCACCGTGCTGCGCCGGGCCGCCGTCCCACGTGGTGACGATGCCGCCGGCCCCGGTGATGATCGGCACCAGCGCCGCGATGTCATAGGGCTTGAGCTCGGTCTCGATGACAAGGTCGACATGGCCGGCCGCCAGCATGCAGTAGGCGTAGCAGTCGCCGCCATAGCGCGACAGCCGCGTCGCGGTCTCGACGCGCTCGAACGACGCGCGGTCGGCCTCGTTCATCAGGCGCGGGCTGGTGGTGAACAGCGTCGCCTCCGCGAGCGTGGCGCAGCGACGGACCGCCAGCTTGCGCTTGCCCGAGGGGCCGCTGTAGGTCGCAGCCCCGCCGTCGCCGGTGAAGCGCTCGCCGATATAGGGCTGATGCATCATGCCGAACGCCGGCACGCCATGGCGCATCAGCGCGATCAGCGTGCCCCAGATCGGCAGGCCGGAGATGAAGGACTTGGTGCCGTCGATGGGGTCGAGCACCCAGACATACTCCGCGTCGGTGCGCTCGTCGCCGAACTCCTCGCCGACAATGCCGTGCTGGGGGAAGTTGGCCTTGATCAGCCGCCGCATCACCGCCTCCGCGGCGCGGTCGGCCTCGGTCACCGGATCGAGGTCTTTCCCCAGGCTCTTGTTCTCCACCCCCAGCGAGGTGCGGAAGAACGGCAGGATGGTCTCTCCGGAGGCGGAGGCAAGGCGGTCGAGAAAGGCGGTAAAATCGACGAGCGTCACAGGGGCTCCTCGGGCAGGGCCGTCGGGAAGGCTGATTCCAACCCACACTAGAATCATAAAGTCCGTGTGTCGTCACGCGCATGCGTCTTCAGTGTTGTCCCGGAGGGGGAGCCGGTCGTTTCGCCGCTGCGGGCCTTGAAGCCGCAGGCGGCCGCCCGAATATTGGAATCGGGAAGGCAGGCGGAGGAGAGGAGCGGTTCACATCTTTGGCGTTCGAATGCTCAAGAATTGAAATTTAAATTCATAATTTGGGGCCTGTTTGGCCATTTTGGCATGGCTCATCCCTGGGGGATTTTTGGACAAGCATTTGAATTCATTGATAAATAAATCTGACATTGGTTGCTGATGCAACAGATCAGTTATGCGCTCTCTGCATGCAAAAGGTTTCGATTCCCCTTGCATTTTGTGCGTCGCGGCTGCATATTGTTGCGGTGCGGTAGCGCTTCGCGTTACCGCTGCCCTCCTTGGGCGTTTCCTCCCTAGACTTGGGCCGCTTGCCATCGCAAGCGGCCCTTTTTTCTTGTCTGGATTCGTTTCGGCTTCTCTCCAGCCCTTCGGTTGTCGAAAGGGCAGGACCTTGAAGCGTGTCGCGGCAGAGTGGAACCAGCCTGGCGCCGGCTATTCGGCGGCCGCCTCGAACGGGCCGAGACCGCCGAGCGGCAGCGCCACCAGGGCGCGCGCGAGGGTGGCGAAATCGGCGGCGACCTCCGCGAAGCGTTCACTGCGCTCGCGCTTGCGCTCGTTCATGTAGATCGCCCGGTTCAGCTCGATCTGGATGGTGTGCAGCCCGCCCGCCGGGTTGCCGTAGTGCTCGGTGATGAAGCCGCCGGCATAGGGCTTGTTGCGCCCAACCGTGTAGCCCTGCGCCGCGAGCGTTTCCTCCACCAGGGTGGTCAGAAGGGGCGCGCAGCTGGTTCCGTAGCGGTCGCCGATCACGATGTCGGGACGGCGCGGTTCGTCGCGCGAGATGCCGACCGACGGCATCGAATGGCAATCCACCAGGATGGCGGTGCCGAACATCTCGTGGACCTTGCCGATCAGCCGGCGCAGCGCCCGGTGATAAGGCTTGTACAGCGCCTCGATCCGGCTCAGGCCGTCTTCGACGCTCAGCCGCTCGCGATAGATCTCCTGGCCGTCGCCGACCACCCGCGGGATGGTGCCGAGGCCGCCGGCGACCCGCATCGAGCGGGTGTTGGCAAAGCTCGGCAGGCGGCCGTTGAACATGCGCGGGTCGAGCTCGTAGGGCTCGCGGTTCACGTCGACATAGGAACGGGGAAAATTGACGCGGACCACCGCGACGCCATCGGCGCACAGCCCCTCGATCATGTCGTCCATGAAGGAGTCTTCCGAGCGGCGCAGGGAGGCAAGGTCGATCCGGGAGGCCTCGACGAACTCGGACGGATACACCGCGCCCGAATGCGGGGAGTTGAAGATGATCGGCGCCCGCCAGCGGAGGGGCTCGACGATCTCGAAAGGGGACGACAGGCCGTCGTCAAACCGGGTCATGCAGGGCGCTGCCTTCCGTCGTGGTCCTGGATCAAACCGCCTGGATCTCCCGGATGACAGCACATTTCGGCCGTAAGGGTGTATGTTTTATTCGCCATTCTGCAGGTTTGTTCGTGACCGGCGTGGCGAGAGCTGTTCCCTTTCACCCGAAATTTACCCTCTGTCGGGCAAATAAGGGCAAACCGCTCCCTCCAGAATCGAACCGGACGCCATGCACAAGATTCTCCTCGCCGAAGACGACAACGACATGCGTCGGTTCCTGGTCAAGGCCCTGGAAAACGCCGGCTACCAGGTCTCCTCCTACGACAACGGCCTGTCGGCCTACCAGCGGCTGCGGGAAGAGCCGTTCGAGATGCTGCTGACCGACATCGTGATGCCGGAGATGGACGGCATCGAGCTGGCGCGCCGCGCCTCCGAGCTCGATCCGGACATCAAAATCATGTTCATTACGGGCTTCGCGGCCGTGGCGCTGAACTCCGATTCGGACGCCCCCAAGAACGCCAAGGTACTCGCCAAGCCGGTCCACCTGCGGGAACTGGTCAGCGAAGTGAACAAGATGCTGGCGGCCTGAGCGCCTCGGGGGGCAAAAAAAACGTTCAAGGCCCCAAAAGACCCCCAAAGAACCCGCTCCCGGGTCCTTGCCTGGGACGATCTGAGCCGATATAGGGACGCAACCCTTATTCACGGTTTCGGGCGCGTAGCTCAGCGGGAGAGCACTACGTTGACATCGTAGGGGTCACAGGTTCGATCCCTGTCGCGCCCACCATTCCGAGCCGGTGCCATTCTGGTCCTGGCAAGTTCCTCGAAAAACCCAATCACGGCCGGTCCGTCAGCGCCTCCAGCGCGATGGCCAGATCATGCGCGCGGCATCGGGGCAGCCGGCCCACCGACGGCTCATCTGATGGCGGCATGGCCGTGCTGCAGCTTCTCCCCCTCGCGCGGCGTCGCCGGGGTGCCCGATCCCTGCGCTGTCGATGGCGAAGTCGGGCGCGCCGAAGGGACCGGCAACGATGGATGGCCGACGTGATCTCGTCGGCGTTCGTGGTGGCGCGCTTTCACGAGGCGGCCTTCCGGCTCCTTGCGCGATCCACGCGTCGACGCGCACCGGTCGATGCAAGCCGCACATGAGTGTGTTGAGTTCCATCGGCGATGACGATCGAAGCGCAACCGACCGCGACGGCATCGCTGAGTGATTGCGGTGCTCGCGGCAGCTGGGCCTGCGACATTCTGTCCATCTTCACTGAGCGGGCTTGGATGTTCGCGATCGCTGCGACGTTTTCGTCACGTCCTCGCTGTCTTCTTAGAGCGATTCAACACCGCTTAGAGTGATTCAACGTCGCGCGATGTTCTCTGCATGCGCAGCGGCTGCTAGGGGCTGCCGTGAATGGTGAGCTCTGACTTGGAAGTGAATGGACGTGCGGATCGAGAGTGATCGCCGGCGTGCCGGCGATCGTCGGCAGTGGGCCGGCACGAGTCACGCAGGCGTTGTCATCGGCGCGGCGGTGTTGTTGGTCGATGTTTTTGCTGCGGTGACGAGCGCGAGCGCGCAATCGAGCGTGCCGCTGCCGGCGGTGACGGTCGATGCGCCGGCACAAAGAAAGAAGCCCGCACAGGGCGCGCAGACGTCCACGCGTCGCATGGCGGCGGCCGGCACGCGCCAGCGCAACAGGACGGCAGCGCCTGCCGCGCCGACGCCGTCCGAACGGGCTGCGGCTGCGGCGGCAGCCTTGGACGCAGCCAAACTCGGCTATCGCGCGATGCCGAGCGCGACCACGCTGCGCAGCGGCGCGTCGCCGCTCGACACGTCCCAGGTCGTCAACGTCGTGCCCGCACAGGTGCTCAAGGACCAGTTGCCCCGCAACCTCGACGATGCGCTGGTCAATGTCAGCGGCGTGACCCAGGCCAACACGCTCGCCGGCACCTTGGACGCGGTGATGCGGCGCGGCTTCGGCGACAATCGCGACGGCTCGATCATGCGCAACGGCATGCCGCTGGTGCAGGGCCGCAGCCTCAACGCCGCCGTCGAGAGCGTCGAGGTGCTGAAGGGGCCGGCGTCGCTGCTGTACGGTATCATGGACCCTGGCGGCGTCGTCAACACCATCAGCAAGCGCCCGGATCTCTACCAGCACGGCTCCGTCACGCTGCTCGGCTCGACCTATGGCGCGGGCAAGAACGGCTTCAACGGCACGCTCGACCTGACCGGCCCGATCGGCTCGAACGGTCTCGCCTATCGCTTCATCCTCGACAATGTGAACGAGGATTACTGGCGCAATTTCGGCCAGCGCCGCGAAACGCTGATTGCGCCGTCGCTGGCGTGGTATGGCGACAACACCACCATCCAGCTCAACTACGAGCACCGCGACTTCATCTATCCGTTCGACCGCGGCACCGCGCTCGATCCGCGCACCATGACGCCGCTGGCGATCCCCAAGACGCGTCGGCTCGACGAGCCCTACAACAACATGTGGGGCACGTCGGATCTCGTGCAGGCCTCCATCGAGCACCGCCTCAACCAGGACTGGAAGCTCTACGCCGGCTACAGCTACAACACCGAATCCTCCGGCGCGAACCAGCTGCGTATCGCCGGCATCAATCCGGTCACCGGCATCGTCACGCGCAGCAACGACGGCACCCAGGGCGCGCTCAGCAATATCAGCTACGGCACCGCCTATCTGCAGGGGGCGTTCTGGCTCGGCGGACTGCGCAACGAGGTGGTGATCGGCGGCGACGCGCAGTATCGCACGATCTATCGCAAGGACATGATCCGGCAGTCGACGCCCAACGTCTTCAACCTCTACAATCCGGTCTACGGCCGGCTGCAGCCGGGCACGGCGGTGTCGGCGAGCGACAGCGACCAGACCGACAAGCTCGGCACCCGCGCCGTGTTCGTCCAGGACACGCTGCACCTCACTGACCGTCTCGCGGTGGTCGGCGGCGTGCGTTACATGGAGTACGAGCAGCTTGCGGGCCGTGGCCGGCCATTCAAGGCCAACACCGATCTGTCTGGCGACAAGGCGCTGCCGCTCGGCGGCGTCATCCTCAAGCTCAACGAGCAGGTGTCGCTCTATGCGAGCTACACCCAGTCGCTGAAGCCGACGTCGTCGATCGCGCCGCTCACCGGCGGCGTGGTGATCGGCTCCAATCTCGCGCCCGAGGAAGGCGCGCAGTGGGAGACCGGCGTCAAATTCGATCTCAACAACCGCCTGTCGGGCACGCTGGCGTTCTACGACATCGACAAGAAGAACGTGCTGGTGTCGCAGCTCAACACGACGACCAGCATTGTCGAGTACCGCACCGCTGGCCGGGTGCGCTCGCGCGGCGTCGAGTTCGACGTCACCGGGCGGCTCAACGACAACTGGAGCCTGATCGGCAGCTACGCCTACACCGATGCCCGGGTCACCGAAGATCCGACGCTGGTCGGCAACGCGCTGCAGAACGTCGCGATGAACACCGCGTCGCTGTATCTCGTCTACGATTTCCTCGATGTGCTGCCCGGCCGGCTGCGCCTCGGCGGCGGCGCGCACTATGTCGGCAAACGTGCCGGCGACGCGGCCAACACCTTCACGCTGCCGTCCTATGTCGTGGCCGACATCTTCGCGAGCTACGAGACCAGGCTTCAGAACGTGCCGGTGGTCTACCAGCTCAACGTCAAGAACCTGTTCGACACGGTCTACTACCCCTCGGCCGCGAGCCAGTACTTCGTGGCGATGGGCGACGCGCGGCGCGTGTCGCTGTCGGCGACGGCGAAGTTCTGATGGCCGATCGCGCCAGCCACGGACGGGGGCATCTGCCAGCACGGCAGGGCACCCGCGTGCGGACAGCCTGCGAACGCGTGGTCCTGCTGGCCTGCGCCGTCGTCGCGGGCGTGACGCTCGCCCGCGCGGACGAGATCACGGTCTATTCGATCCGGGAGGCCAGTCTCGTCGCGCCGGTGACTGCTGCCTTCACGGCGGCGAGCGGCATCGCGGTCAAGCTGGTGTTCGTCGAGGACAACCTGGTCAAGCGCCTGACATCGGAGGGCGAGACCTCGCCTGCCGATGTCCTGCTGACCATCGGCCTCGACAAGACCACGCAGCTGTCGCGCCAGGGCCTGACCCAGGCAATCGCTTCGACGGCGCTTGCGCAGGCCGAGCCGGGGAGCCTGCGCGGGGCCGATGCCCAATGGGTTGCGCTCGCGGTCCGTCCGCGCGTCGTGATGGTGCGCAGCGACAGCCTGCTGGAAGGGATCGACTATGAAAATCTCGCTGACCCGGCGTGGCGCGGCAAACTATGCATGCGCGCGGCGCTGCATCAGAACAACGTTGCCCTGGTTGCGGCCTATCTCGTTCATCACGGCGCGGAGGCGACGGAGGCCTGGCTCAAGGGCCTGAAAGCCAATCTCGTCCATCGGCCGGCCGGCAAGGACAACGACGTGATCCGGGAAATCGCCGAGGGCGGCTGCGCCATCGGCATCGCCAATACGGTGGCGCTGGCGCAACTGCGCGAGGGGCGGGACGGCGACGACTGGCGCGTCGCGGCGCAGAAGGTCAAGGCCGTCCCGACGGTCTTCAAGGGCGGTGGCGCCCACGTCAACCTGACCGCCGCGGCGATTGCAAAGCACGCGCCCCACCGGGCGGCGGCGCAGCGCTTCATTGATTTCCTGGTGTCGCCCGGCGCCCAGACCGTCTTCGCCGCCGCCGAGCTGGAATATCCGGTGCTTGCGGCGGCAGAGCGCGCGCCGATCGTCGCGGCGATCGGAACGTTTCCGGCGGATGCCCTGCCGATCGACGACATCGCCGCGCAGCAGCAGGCCGCGATCGCCCTGATCAGGAAGGTCGGCTTCGATGAGTAGCCCGTGGCATCTGGTCAAAGCCGGCCTGTTGCGCGTCCATTCGATCATCGGGCTGGTGCTTGCGCTGGTGCTGGCCGTGGTCGGGATCACCGGCGCGACGATGAGCTTCGAGGACGAGATCGTCGCCGCGCTGAACCGCGGATTGACGCATGTCGAGCCGCGGCAGGCGCCGATGCTGACGCCCGACCAGCTCATCGCCGGTCTGCAGGCGCCCTACAATCTCGACAAGGTGTCGGCCGTCACGATGACGGGCGATGCGGCGACAGCGGTGCATCTGCGGTTCGCTCGGACCGGGGAGGGCGCGCGGCCATCCTCCGTGTACGTCGATCCCTATGATGGGCGTGTCCTCGGCTCTCCGCGCGGCGAGGATTTCTTCTCAACCGTCCGCAAGCTGCATCGCTGGCTGCTGCTGCCCGGCGACGGCAATGGCTATGGCCGGACGATCACCGGCATGACGGCGCTTGGCCTGATCACGATGCTGATCTCCGGCGTCGTGCTGCGCTGGCCGCGGCGTGCGCGCAGCGTGAAAGCGTGGCTGAAGCCGGAGCTCGCGCTGCGCGGCCGCGGGCTATATCGCTCGCTGCACACGGTGGTCGGCACCTGGGTGCTGCCGGTCTATCTGGTGATGACGCTCACCGGCCTGTGGTACTCCTTCGCGTGGTACAAGGACGGCGCCAGATGGCTTCTGGCGCGCCCCTCGGCGACGGCCGCGCCGATGCAGAAGAAGCCTCCGCGGGGCGCCGCAGCCGATGCCGAGGCGCTCGGGTTCGACCGGGCGTGGTCGACCGTCCTGCATGAGCAGGGCGGCCGCTTCGCCACCGCCCAGTTGACGCTGCAGGCCGGCGGGGTCGTGCGGGTTCGGTCCTGGGCGCGTGACGCCTCGCTCGAAAGCGTGCGCGACGAATTCCGCATCGACGCCGCCTCCGGTCGGCTGGTGTCGTCGGAGATCTATGCGGACAAGACGCTGGGCGAGCGCGCCCTGGCGGGCGTGCTCGACATCCACCGCGGCAGCGTCCTGGGATGGCCGGGCCGGTTGCTGTTCATGCTCGCCGCCGCCCTGATGCCGCTGTTCGTCGTCACCGGCCTCCTGCTGTACCTGTCGCGCCGCAGAGTGCGGCGCATGGCGCAGATGGCACAGGGACGGCTTGTTCCGGGCGAATGAGACGGGCGCGGTGTGCGCCCTCTCCTGTGACTAGCGCTCCGGGCGCACCGTCTCTTCCTGATGCTGCTGGGCCGGGCGGGCGCGCGTGATCTGCGGCGGCGGCAGGCCGACCATCGCCAGCGCGGCGAGGATTGGCAGTAGGCAAAGCCATGCGAAGCGCCTGATGGTCGTGCGGGCCATGGTTTACGCACTGGCTGCGCGGGCCGGCGCGGCCGCACGGGGTGTCTCAGCCAGCGGGAAGATCAGGCGCAGGCAGGCGCCGCCGGAGCGGCTGGCGTCGGCCTCGATGCGCCCGCCGTGCAGGTGCATGATCTTTTGCACGAGGTCGAGGCCGAGGCCCGCGCCCTGGCCGCCCTCCTGCAGGCGATAGAACGGCTCGAGGATGTGATCGCGCTCCTCGGGCGGGATGCCGTCGCCTTCGTCCGACACCTCGATGCGGCCGCCCGCGGTGACGGCGATGGCGATGGTGCCGCGGCGGCCGCCATGGTCGATGGCGTTCTGCACGAGGTTGGTCAGCGCCCGCTCGATCGACATCTGGTCGCCCTTGACCATCACGGCGTCCGTCTGCGGCTCGAACGCCATTTCGTAACCGGCGTTGAAGGCGAGCGGCGCGAGGTCCAGCACCACGCGTTGCGCCAGCGCGACGAGATCGACCGGGCCGAACGCGTCGGCTTTCTGGTCGAGGCGCTGCAGGTCGAGAAGCTGGCCGGTCATCACCGTCAGCCGCGTGGCGTCTTCCAGCAACCGCGCCTTTTCGGGTCCCGGCGGCAGCGACGAGACGCGGGTGGAGAGAATGGCGATCGGCGTGCGCAGCTCGTGCGCGGCGTCGGCGAGGAAGCGCCGGTGCCGTTCATAGCCCTTGTCGAGCCGCGCCAATGCGCCATTGATCGCCCGCACCAGCGGCACGATCTCGGCGGGCACGGTGTTGAGCGGCAACTGCAGGCCGCGGCGATCGATGTCGATCTCCTCGGCCTGTAGCGCGGTCTGGCGCAGTCCGGCGATGGCCCGGCGCACCACCAGCGGCGTCGCCACCAGGGTGGCCAGCGCCATCAGCACCACCAGCGGCAGGATGACGTTGAGGAACAGCAGTTGCGTCACCGAGAAGATCTTACGCACCGACATGCGTCCGCGCGTGCCGGTCAGGATCTGCACCTTGCCGGCTTCGGTTTCCACCCATTTGACCACGCCGGCCGGCGGCAGGCCTTCGCCGAAGCCGAGGCGGGCGTCGCTGACATGGTCGAGCGCGCGGGCGATCGGCACGAAATCCGGTGGTACCGTGCCTTCCGATATCTGCTGGCCCTGGGTGTCGCGCACCACGAACCACAGGTCCGAGACCTCGGCCTTGAGCCTGGCGAGATCCGGCGTGGTCTCCACGACGAGGCGGCCGGCATTGTCGCGCACGATCGCGTCCTTGAGGATATCGAGGGTGCTGCCTTCATAGCTGTCGAGCAGGCCGCTGCGCCACAGCACGGCGGTGACCGGCAGGATCAGCATCACCAGCAGCGTCAGCATCACCGTCTGCATCGCCACCAGGCGACCGACCAGGCGCCATTTCAGCGAGCGTGGTCGCAGCACGCTCACGGCGTCTCACGCAGCAGATAGCCGACCCCGCGCACGCCGTTGATGGTGACGCCGGCGCCGGCGTCGGCGAGCTTGCGGCGCAGGCGGGAGATGTGGGTGTCGAGCGCGTTGGGCTGCACATCGTCATCGAGGCCGAACACCGCCTCCATCAGCGAGCCGCGCTGCACCATGCGGCCCATGCGGCGCACCAGCGTCTCCAGCACCAGCAACTCGCGACGCGGCAGCTCCAGCGCAGCGCCGTCGATGCTCGCTTCGCGATGGGTGAGGTCGAAGGCGAGGCGGCCGACGCGCACGATATCGGAGCGCATGTTGACGGGCCGGCGCAGCAGCGCCCGCAGCCGCGCCAGCAGTTCCTCGAGCGCGAAGGGCTTGGCGAGATAATCGTCCGCGCCCTTGTCGAGGCCGGCGATGCGGTCGGCGAGATCGGCGCGTGCGGTCAGCACCAGCACCGGTACCGCGTTGCCGCTCGCGCGCAGCTTGGGCACGAGCGACAGGCCGTCGCCGTCCGGCAGCCGGCGATCGAGCACCACGGCATCATGATTACCGTCGGCGGCGAAGATCTCGGCTTCGGACAGATTGAGGGCGTGGTCGATTACCATGTCGTGGCGTGTCAGGGCGACACGCAACGCGGAGGCCATTTCCGGCTGGTCCTCCACCAAGAGAATTCGCATCGATGCTGTCTTTCGGTCCCCGCGCCCGAATGTGCGCGCCGCATTTATCGGCACTGCATTAAGGCAACCTTGCGGCAGCCGGCGCACCGGCGGGCGGCTTTATTCCCGGCAGCATGCGCAACCACGACAGGTTATCGCAATCCAGCGATGGGATACGGCACCTACCGATCAATGGGCTGAGTCGGGCTTGGCGCCTGAGGCCGCCGTCACGCTGTGGTGCACAGTGGACGGCGATCGGTGAAAGACGCGCGCCGGCCGGCAGGCCCCTCGCTGGCCGGTGCAGCGTTCATGGGAAATGGACATATCGCATGCCGCTTGCCGACGTTCTGCCGTTTCTGTCCGCCTGGGTCCGCAACCCGCTCCGCGTTGCCGCGGTCGCGCCGTCGGGGCCTGCCGTTGCCGCGCTGATGACACAGGAGATCGATGCACAGACCGGGCCGGTCATTGAGCTCGGCCCGGGCACCGGCCCCTTCACCTATGCCCTGCTCGAGCGCGGTGTGCGCGAGCAGGACCTGACGCTGATCGAATATGGCTCTGATTTCGTGCGCCTGCTGCTGGAGCGGTTTCCGCAGGCCCGCGTCCTGTGGATGGATGCATCGTGGATCGAGAAGTACCAGCTGTTCGAGCCTGGCACGGTCGGCGCGGTGGTCAGCGGATTGGGGCTGTTGACCATGCCGCCGCCCAAGGTCACCGCGATCCTGAGCGGAGCGTTTCACTATCTGCGCCCAGGCGGGGCGTTCTACCAGATCACCTATGGGCCGCGCTGTCCGGTACCGGACGCGATCCTGCGCGCGCTCGATCTCGACGCGGTGCGGATCGGACAGACCATGCGCAATGTGCCGCCGGCGTCGGTCTACCGCATCGTCCGGCGGCAGCCGGTGACCGGATGAGGATGTATGGACCCCGCGAGTCTCTTCTCCACGTGGCTTGGCTTCGGGCTTGCCGGGATCGGCGCGCTGGCCTTCGCCGAGAAATTCGTGCCCATCGTGCCATCCTACGTGCTGCTGATGCTGCTCGGCATGACGGCGGTGGATGGCACGGCGCTGGTGCTGCTGATCGTCGTCACCGTCGCCGGATCGACCGGCGGCGCGCTCGCCTGGTACGGCTTCGGCCGCGTCGTGGGCGGGGCGCGCGTGACCCGGCTGGTTGCGCGCTTCGGCAAATATGTGTTCCTGCGGCCCGATCTCTATGTCCGGCTGAGCGATGCGTATCGCAACAATCATTTCTGGGTGACGCTGTTCGGCCAGACCGTGCCGGTGGCGCGGGTCTATCTGGCGCTGCCTGCAGGCGTGCTGCGGCTCGAGCCGCTCGCCTTCATCGCAGCGACGACGCTCGGCGCGCTGATCTGGAACATGCCGTTTCTCAGCCTCGGCTACATGCTGCGCAACAGCGGCCACGATGTCGCTGCGATCGGATTCTGGACCGCGATCGCGCTGATCGCCGCCGAGACGCTCATTGTTGTCGTGGTGCGTTTTTGCCGGTCGCGTGTCACGCAGCGCCGCGCGTTCGCGGCGGACCGCGGCTGAGGCCGGTGTTGCGCTCCGGCGCAGTTCTGACGTGGAGGTGGACATGAAGCTGCTGTTGTCGCGTTCCGCTCTGCCCGGCGCCGCGGTGGTGACGGCGATCCTGCTGTCTGGCCATCAGGTCGCGAGCACGATGGTGGCCGGTCGTTACTGGGGCGCCGCCCTGGCGCTGCTGGCATTTGCGGCCGGGATCGCCTGGCAGCGAGTCTCCGTGCGCAAGACCGTCGCGCGCGATGCTTCGCAGGCGATGGCGGGCCTTGCGACGGTGATGGCGACGCTGCTGCGCGAGACCGCCACGGCCGTCACGCCGCCACCGCAGCATGACGTGGCCTCGCCATCGCGCGATGTCGTGCGCGTCCGCACGTTGTTCGTCTCAGATGCGCATCTCGGCACCCGCGGCAGCCAGGCCGAGCTGCTGCTGGCGTGCTTGCGCCGCTATGAGGCCGAAACGGTGTTCATGGTCGGCGACATGCTCGACGGCTGGCGTCTCAACGCCGACTGTTATTGGCCGCAGGCGCACCAGGACGTGGTGCAGGAATTGCTGGACCAGGCGCGCCGCGGTGTCCGGCTGGTCTATCTTCCGGGCAACCACGACGATTTCCTGCGCGCCCATGCCGGCTCGGCATTCGGCGGCATCGACCTCGTCGATCATGCCATTCACCATGGCGCCGACGGGCGGGACTACCTGGTGATCCATGGTGACCAGTTCGATGTGGTGATGCGCCGCGCCCGCTGGCTCGCCCTGGTCGGCGACTGGGCCTATCGCACCGCGCTGGTGCTCAATGCCGGCCTCAACCGGGTTCGGGCGCGCTGCGGGCTGCCCTACTGGTCGTTCTCGGCCTGGGCCAAGGCGAGCGTCAAGAAAGCGGTCAACCACATCGGCCATTTCGAGCAGGAGCTGTGCGCGGCGGCGCAGGGGCACAACGTGCAGGGCGTGATCTGCGGCCACATCCATCATCCGATGATGCACGACAGCTTCGGCGTGCGTTACATCAACACCGGGGATTGGGTCGAATCCTGCTCGGCGGTGGTCGAGCATTCTGACGGGCGGTTCGAGATCATCCACTGGCCACGGCCGCAGCACCAGCGCGGTGCTGCCATGCCAGCGGCGGCGCCGCTGGCGAAGGCGGCGTGATGCGGATCCTGGTCGTCACCGATGCCTGGCGGCCGCAGGTCAACGGCGTGGTGCGCTCGCTCGAGCACCTCGCCCGCGAGGCGCCGGCGTTCGGCACGGAGGTCGCGTTTCTCACGCCGGACGATTTTCCGACACTGCCGCTGCCCGGCTATCGCGAGATTCGCCTGGCCTTGCCGCGACCGGACGCGGTGCGCCGCGCGATCGCCGCGGCGCACGCCGACGCGGTGCACATCGCCACCGAAGGCCCGATCGGCTGGGTGGCGCGGCATGTCTGCCGCAAGGACGGCCATCCCTTCACCACCAGCTATCATACCCGTTTCCCCGAATATCTCGCGGCACGGCTGCCGGTGCCGCTGGCGCTGAGCTACGCGGCGCTGCGCCGCTTCCACAACAGCGGGGAGGGCACCATGGTCGGCTCGCCCTCGCTGGCGCGCGATCTCGCCGCGCATGGCTTCTCCAAGCTGATGCCGTGGTCGCGCGGCGTCGATGCCGAGATGTTCCGGCCGCGGCCGCCGTCCCTGCGTTTCCCGCGGCCGATGTTCCTGTTCGTCGGGCGGCTCGCGGTGGAGAAAAACGTCGAGGCATTTTTGCGCCTCGATCTGCCGGGCTCGAAGGTGGTGGTGGGCGACGGGCCGCTGCGCGACCGCCTGCCGGCGCAGTTTCCCGACGCGCATTTCCTCGGCCTGCGCACCGGCGAGGCGCTGGCGGAGGTTTATGCCGCCGCCGACGTGTTCGTGTTCCCGAGCCGCACCGATACCTTCGGCATCGTCCTGCTCGAGGCGCTGGCCAGCGGCCTGCCGGTGGCGGCGTTCCCGGTGATGGGGCCGCTGGATGTGATCGGCGCCTCCGGCTGCGGCTGCCTCGACCGCGACCTGCGGCGTGCGGCGCTGCTGGCGCTCGACATTCCCAGAGAGGTATGCCGCCGCCATGCGCTCGGATTCACCTGGCGCAACAGCGTCGGCCAGTTCCTGGACAATGTCCGGCAGGCCCACGGCCTGTTCGTGGGTGCGGCGGAGTGACTGTTTCGCGGGCAGGGAATGCATGTCACGGTGATTGCGGAGGCCTTGTGCGGGACATAGGATGCGCCTGATCTCGCTGGTGTGGTGGATCTGACAGTCGCTTCGAAGGTCTGATCCGCGGCTCGCGTCGATGATCGCCCGCCCTCCTGTCCCACCCCGTCGCCAGGGGAGTCGTCTCGGCCCCCGCGATGATGCCTCCGTGTGAATGCCCATGGTTTCCTCGACGCGCCCGTTCGGCCTCGCCGGCCATCCCGTTTCGATCATTGGACAGGGGACCTGGTACATCGACAGCGGCGACCGCAAGGCGGCGGTCGAGAGCCTGCGGCGCGGGCTCGACCTCGGCATGAGCCATATCGATACCGCGGAAATGTACGGCGACGCCGAGCTGGTCATCGCGGAGGCGATGGCCGGGCGGCGCGACGACTGCTTCCTGGTGTCCAAGGTGCTGCCGAGCAACGCCTCGCGGCGCGGCACCGTCACCGCCTGCGAGCGCTCGCTGGCGCGGCTGAAGACCGATCGGCTGGACTGCTACCTGCTGCACTGGCGTGGCAACCATCCGCTGGAAGACACGGTCGCCGCGCTCGAGCAACTGGTCACCGCCGGCAAGATCCGGTCCTGGGGCGTCAGCAATTTCGACGTCGAGGATCTCGATGAGCTGCTGGCGGTCGCTGGTCCCGGCCGCATCGCTTGCAACCAGGTGCTCTATCATCTCAATGAGCGGGCGATCGAGCATGCCGTGATCCCCTGGTGCGAGCGCCACGGCGTCGCCGTCGTCGCCTATTCGCCGTTCGGCCACAATGATTTCCCGCCGCCGCGTTCCGCCGGCGGCAAGGCGTTGGCGCAGGTTGCTGCGCGGCATCAGGCGAGCCCGCGTCAGGTCGCGCTGGCGTTCCTGGCGCGGCGGCCCTCGGTGTTTCCGATACCGAAAGCCGGCTCGGCCGCGCACGCCGCCGACAATGCCGGCGCATTGCGTCTGGTGCTCAGCGCCGATGACGTGGCCGCGCTCGACGCCGCCTTTCCCCGCGGCCCGAAGCCGCACCACCTGCCGATGCTCTGAGCGCGAAGCCACAACGCGCCGAAGGGAGAAGCCGCATGCGTGATTTCATCACTCCGGGCCGGTCGCTGGCGGTCGGCGAGCGCGGCATGGCCGCGACCTCCCACCCGCAGGCGACACAGGCGGCGCTCGCCATCCTGCAGGCCGGCGGCAACGCGATGGATGCGGCGCTCGCCGCGGTGGCGGTGCAATGCGTGGTCGAGCCGGCGATGACCGGCATCGGCGGCGACTGCTTCGTGCTCTATGCGCCGAAGGGCAGCGTGCCGGTGGCCTACAACGGCTCCGGCCGTACGCCGGCGGCGACCGACCTCGCCCGGCTCACGCATGCGGGGCTGACCCAGATCGCGCCGACATCGGCCGACGCCGTCACCATTCCCGGCGCGGTCGACGCCTGGTGTCATCTCAATGCGGCGCACGGTTCGCTGCCGCTCGAGCGCATCCTGCAGCCGGCGATCGAAGCGGCCGAGAACGGCTTTCGCATCACACCGCGCGTCGCGTTTGACTGGCAGCGCTTCCGCACCAAGCTTGAGGGCAATGCGGCGGCCGCAGCCCAATTCCTGCCCGGCGGCCATGTGCCGGAGACCGGCGAGCGGCGGGCCCAGCCGGCGCTCGGCCGGACGCTGCGGCGCATCGCGCGCGAAGGCCGCGCGGCGTTCTACGAGGGCGAGGTCGCGGCCGAACTCGTGTCGGTCCTGCAACAGCTCGGCGGCTGCCACGCCGCCGCGGACTTCGCCGCCCATCGCGGCGAGGTGGTGACGCCGATCACCGCGCGCTACCGCGGCCACGACGTCTATGAATGCCCGCCGAACGGCCAGGGGCTCGCGGCCCTGATGATCCTGCGCATGCTCGACAGCTATGATCTGAAGGCGCTCGGCGAGGCCGACCGGGTGCACCTGCTGGCGGAAGCGACCAAGGCGGCTTATCGCGCCCGTGACGCCTATTTCTGCGATCCGGCGTTCGGGCCGCTCGACGCGGCCCACTTCACCGGCGATGCCTATATCGGCAGGCTCCGTGGCAGGATCTCGCCGACCCGCGCGTCCACGGTCGCCGAATGGGACGAAGTCGCCCACCGCGACACGGTGTATCTCACCGTGGTCGATCGCGACCTCAACACGGTGTCGTTCATCAACTCGCTGTTCGCCGCGTTCGGCAGCGCCATCTACGCGCCGCAGTCGGGTGTGCTGCTGCACAACCGCGGCTGGGGCTTCCGGCTCGACGCCGCGCATCCTAACTCGCTGGCGCCGCGCAAGCGGCCGATGCACACCATCATTCCCGGCATGGTCGCCAGGGATGGCCGTGCGGTGATGCCGTTCGGTGTGATGGGCGGCCACTACCAGGCCACCGGCCACGCCCAGTTCGTGTCCAATGTGCTGGCGCTCGGGATGGATATCCAGTCGGCCTCCGACGCCCCGCGCTCGTTCGCCATCGACGGGGTGCTGCAGCTGGAGCCGACATTGCCGCGCGCGATCGGTGACGACCTCGCGGGGCGCGGTCACAGGCTGGAATGGGTCGATGCGCCGCTCGGCGGCTGCCAGGCGATCTATATCGATCACGCGCGCGGCGTTCTCTTCGGCGCCAGCGACCATCGCAAGGATGGCATGGCGCTCGGCTACTGAACGATCACGTCGCCCGATCGGGCCGCCGCTACATGGTGCCGTAGCCCATGAAGAAGCAGCGCCGGTCGCCGCTCAGCGTGTGACAGCGCCAGATCTTGCCGTCCTCGCTGGGCGTCGCCTGGTCGAATGGCACCAGCTCCTTGAAGCGAGCGAGCCAGATGCCGTCGGGCCGCACCTGCACGTCACGGGAGTCCAGCAGCTCGCAGTCGGTCGGACCGCAGCAGTGGACTCCGTCTTTTCCCTTATAGGCGCCCTCCGCAATCCAGTTCGGCCGGCCGTCCGCGTCATGGGCGGCCGCGATCCCTGGCGTCACAAGCCCGAGGGTCAGGGCCAAGAAAATGACTGTGCGCATCACATCACCTCCTTGGTCGAAGAGCGAAGCATCAATCGTGCCAATGATGCCGCGTGTGATGCCACCGCCGGTCGATCCGGCAAAACCGGCGGTTGCTCTTCGGTTCCATGACATGAAACGCCCGGACAGGCGCCATGACTGCATCAAAACGAGCCAATCACGGAATTGTCATCGGTCGGCTGAAGCGGGGCCGTTTTCGCTGGGCGATGGGCCCGCTTCGTGCGACTCGCCGTCTGCGTTAAGGTCTCAAGGAGCGCGAACGCGATTCATCGCGCGCGACTGTGTCCGCGCGGCATGAATGAGTTTGTCGAGCGCGGGGCGCGACTCGTCGGCTTTCCACACGCACCAGGTTTCCGACAGGATGTTGGAGCGCTCGATCGGCACGAACGCCGCGCCGGCGAGGTGGGATGTCGCGAGTGTCCGTGGCACCAGCGCGACGCCGAGGCCGTTGGCGACGAACGACACCACGCTCAGCCAATGCCGGACCTCGTGGCGCACGCGCGGCATGAAGCCGGCGGCAAGGCAGGTCGCGATCACCGACTGGAAATAATCCGGCGACACGCGGTGCGAGAACAGCACGAAGTCCTCGTGCAGCAGCCGCGCGAGGCGCAGCGTCCGTGCGCGGGCGGTCGGGTGGCCATCCGGCACGCAGGCGACGAACGGCTCGGCATGGTAGCAGAAGCCTTCGAGGCCGTCCGGCGTGCCGCGGCCATGGATGAAGCCGAGGTCGATCTCGTCGTGGCGCAGCGCCTCGACCTGCTCGGTCGAGTTCAGCTCCTGCAGCGTCAGCTCGATGTCCGGCGCGGCAAGGCGCATGTCGTCGAACAGGGCCGGCAGGCCGCGGTACAGCATCGAGCCGGCGAAGCCGATCCGCAGCCGCCCGCCGTGGCCTTCGGCCACCGCCTTCACCAGGGCGCGGGCTTCCTCGGCGCGGCGCAGCAGCACCTGGGCCTCGCGCTGCAGCGCCATGCCCGCCGCGGTCAGGCTGACATGGCGGCTGGTGCGCGCGAACAGCTTGGCGCCGATCTCCGTCTCGAGCTGGCGGATCGCAGTGCTGAGCGGCGGCTGCGACAGCGACAGCCGCTGCGCTGCACGGCCGAAATGCTTCTCCTCGGCGAGCACGGCGAAATAGCGCAGCTGGCGAAGGTCCATGGCCGGGCTCCGGGAGCATCGATACGTTTGCTGTATTGATAGCACGGAAATTAATATTGGACGCTATCGATCGGACGAGCGACCATGGCATCTGTATTCCTTTGCCGGAGGCTTCGCCATGAAGGCCGATCTCGATCTCGCAGGCCCGATCCCCGACTCGCGCGGCCTCAACCTCTATCGCGCCGACCGCGATGCCGCGGCGCTGTTCGCCCACTATCTGCCGGACGCGCTGTTCCGCCATCTCGCGCCGACCTTCGACCGGCTCGGCGGGCTGGCCGGCGGCCGGCTTGATGAGCTCGCCGGCATCGCCGATCGCAATCCGCCGACGCTCAGCGTCCGCCGCCGCACCGGCGAGGACTGCAACGAGGTGGAGAAGCATCCGGCCTATGTCGAGATGGAGAAGCTGGCGTTCGCCGAGCTCGGGCTCGCGGCAGTGTCGCATCGTGGCGCGCTCGGCTGGGCCGAGCCGATGCCGCCGGCGGCGAAGTATGCGCTGACCTACCTGTTCGTGCAGGCCGAGTTCGGCCTGATGTGCCCGGTCAGCATGACGGATTCGCTGACGCGGACCTTGAAACGTTACGGCGATCCCAACCTTGTCGGCCGTTTCATCGAGCGCCTGACGACGCTCGATTTCGACGAACTGACCCAGGGTGCGATGTTCATGACCGAGCAGGGCGCCGGCTCCGACGTCGCCGCGACCGCGACGCGGGCGGCGCTGCAGCCGGACGGCACCTGGCAGCTGACCGGCGACAAGTGGTTCTGCTCCAATGCCGATGCCGACCTCGCCATGGTGCTGGCGCGCAGCGAGGAGGCGCCGGGCCTCAAGGGCGTCTCGCTGTTCCTGCTGCCGAAGGTGAAAGGCGACGGCACGCCCAACGCCTACCGGATCCTGCGGCTGAAAGACAAGCTCGGCACCCGCTCGATGGCGAGCGGCGAGATCCGTCTCGAGGGCGCAGAAGCCTACCTCGTCGGCGAGCGCGGGCGCGGCTTCCACCAGATGGCCGACATGGTCAACAACTCGCGGCTGTCGAACGGCGTGCGGGCTGCCGGCCTGATGCGGCGCGCGGTCACGGAAGCGCTGTTCATCGCCCGCCGCCGCCAGGCGTTCGGGAAGCGCCTGGTCGAGCTGCCGCTGATGCGCCGCCAGCTCGCCAAGATGCTGGTGTGGAGCGAGCAGGCGCGCAGCATGATGTTCCTGACCGCGGATGCGCTCGACCGCGCCAACCGCGGTGACGTGGAGGGCGCAAAGCTCGCGCGCATCATGACGCCGCTGATCAAGTTCCGCGCCTGCCGCGATGCCCGCAAGGTGACGGGCGACGCCATGGAGGTGCGCGGCGGCTGCGGCTACATCGAGGAATGGCCGGACGCGCGGCTGCTGCGCGACGCTCATCTCGGCTCGATCTGGGAGGGCACGTCCAACATCGTCGCGCTCGACGTCTCGCGGGCGATCGCCCGTGACGACGCGCTGGTGGCGCTGAAGGCGCACAACGCAGCGCTGCTGATGGCCGCTGCGCTCGATGCGCCGACACAGGCGCTGTTCGCCGGTCAGCTCGAGCGGGCCTGTGCGTTCGCGGCCGATGTCGCCGCGCGCAAGGCCGAGCCGCAGGCGCGGCAGGCGGCGTCCGCGCTCTATCACATCACCTCGGCGATCGGCCTTGCCCATGAGGCGGCGGCGATCCAGGCGCCACACCGCCTGGCGCTGGCGCGGCTGGTGCTGACCCATCGCCTGCTGCCGCGCGACCCGCTGGCGGCGGACGACGCGGAAGCGGCGCTCATCGACAGTGTGCTGGCGGGGTAGGTAACGAAGCGAGCCACACCCAGTGCGTCATTGCCGGGCTCGACCCGGCAATCCAGCTGACTCGCCGTAGAACGGGAGCTTTTGAAGCTGGATCACCGGGTCTCGACGCTTCGCGTCGGCCCGGTGATGACGCTGAGAACGAGGAGGCGCATCGTGTCTCATGTGGCAGAAAGAAAAAGCGGAGGCTTGCGCCTCCGCTTTCGTGTCACGGTCGAGGATTGATCGGCTTACTTCGTCAGCGGGCAGCCGCTGTCCTTGGCCGAGGGGAACGCCTTGTCGCCGGGGACGGTGGCCAGCTGCTTGTAGTAGTCCCACGGCTTCTTGGATTCCGACGGCTTCTTGACCTCGAACAGGTAGAGGTCGTGCACCATGCGGCCGTTCTCCTGCACCTTGCCCTGGGCGAAGGCGTCGTCGACCGGCAGCTCCTTCAGCTTCTTGGCCACCGCGTCGCTGTCCTTGGTACCGGCGGCCTTCACCGCCTTGAGGTACTGCAGCGTCGCCGAGTAGGTGCCGGCCTGGATCATGCTCGGCATGCGGCCGGTGCGCTTGAAGAAGCGCTCGCTGAAGGCGCGCGACTTGTCGTCGCGATCCCAATAGAACGCTTCCGTCAGCACCAGGCCCTGGGCGGCCTGCAGGCCGAGGCCGTGCACTTCGGCCAGCGTCATCAGCAGGCCGGCGAGCTTCTGGCCGCCGGCGACGATGCCGAACTCGGCCGCCTGCTTGATCGAGTTGGCGGTGTCGAGGCCGGCATTGGCGAGGCCGATGACCTTGGCTTTCGAGCTCTGGGCCTGCAGCAAGAACGAGGAGAAGTCCGACGAGTTCAGCGGGTGGCGCACCGCGCCAAGCACCTTGCCGCCCTTGGACTTGACGATGTCGCCGGTATCCTGCTCCAGCGAGTAGCCGAAGGCGTAGTCCGCGGTGAGGAAGAACCAGGTGTCGCCGCCCTGCTCGGTCAGCGCGCCGCCGGTGCCGACGCCGAGCGCGTGGGTGTCGAACGACCAGTGGAAGCCGTAAGGCGTGCAGGCGTCGCCGGTGATGCGCGAGGTGGCGGCGCCGACGACGATGTCGATCTTCTTCTCCTGCTTGGCGAGATCCTGAATCGCCAGCGCCACCGACGAGGTGGTCAGCTCGGTGATCATGTCGACCTTGTCGACGTCGAACCACTTGCGGGCGATGCTCACCGCGAGGTCGGGCTTGTTCTGGTGGTCAGCAGTGACGAGGTCGATCTTCTGGCCGAGCACCTCGCCGCCGAAGTCCTCGATCGCCATCTTGGCCGCTTCCACCGACCATTTGCCGCCGTAGTCGGCATAGACGCCCGATTGATCGTTCAGAATACCGATCTTGACGCCCTGCGCCGACGCGGCACCGCCCAGCAACAGGCTGCAAGCGGCCACAGCGGACAAAAATCTCAAGTTCATCAAAGCCTCCCGACTTCTTAATAATGGTTTGGGGCTGCCGGCTAGTGCGGCTGAGGTCCCTTGTACAGCAAAGTTGCGGGCCTGTGCGATCAGACCTTTTTCCGAGAGCGCAATGCTTGCATGCGGGCCGCCGGCAGGTCAGGCCTGGGCCGGGAGCGGGGCGGGCTCGCAGACGTCGACCCATTCGGCGGCGGTCAGATGCGCCATCCGCTCCGGCGAGATGCGCACGGCGCTGTTGGTCGACCCTGCCGCCGGGACGACCTCGTCGAAGGCCCGCAGCGATACGTCACAATAGATCGGCAGCGGCGCCGGCAGCCCAAACGGGCAGACCCCGCCGACCGGATGGCCGGTGGCGGCGACCACCTCCTCGGCGTTGAGCATCCTGACCTTGCCGCCGAACACCGCGCGCGCCTTTTTGTTGTCGAGCCGCGCGGTGCCGCAGGTGATCACCAGCAGCACCCGGTCGCCGACCCGCAGCGACAGCGTCTTGGCGATGCGGTCCGGCGTGACGCCGAAGGCTTCCGCGGCGAGTGCGACGGTCGCGGAACTCTGCGGCGATTCCAGCACCGTGATGTCGGGGGCGTTCGCGGCAAAGAATGCGCGGACCGATTCGAGACTCATGACGTTATCCTGGACAGGCGGGGGATGGACGCGAGCGCAATGGCGCGGAAGGAGGCGCTACCATGCCGAAATCGCCCCGCTCGCACAAGCAGGCCGCCCGGCGCCGTCCGGCGCGGGCACGGGCCGGAACACGGAGCGCCACCCGCCGCTGGTCGCAGCGCGTCACCGAGACCAGCAACGCGCTCGATCTGGACAAGAATGTGTTCACGCTCGACAGTCCGGCGGCGATCGCGCGCTCGCTGAAGCGTTCCGCGGAGCACAGCCACCGCCGCAACAGCGATCCCTATCGCTCCGCCATGTCGATGCTGGTGTTCTACATCAACCGCGCCGGCAAGAATTTGCCGCCGGCGCGCCGCCGCACGCTGGAAGCCGCCAAGGCCGAGCTGCGCCGCGCGTTCGGGCGCGCGTAGGTCTCAGCCGAGCGTGCCCTTGCGGAGCAGGAAGCAGCCGAAGCTGCTGACGTCGCCGACCTGCACCACGCCGAAGCTCGACTTGGCGTGATCGTAGAACGCGAAGCGCTCCAGCGCGCCGAGCGCGAGCGGTGGACGCGCGCGGCGATTGATCTCGTGGAGGACGGCATCATGAATCGGCGGCGTGTCTGATGTGCGCACGTCGATCATCGCACGGATCGGATCGGGCTCGGTGGTGTCGAGCGGAAATACCGACAGGATGGCGCCGATCACTTGCGGCAGCGAGAGGCCCGGCAGCCGCACAAGGCGCTTCGTGACCGAGGCTGCGGCGATGCGCTCAGCTGGATGATTGGCATCGACCACGGCGAGGTCGTCGCCATGTCCCATCGAGGCCATCAGCCACAGCAGGTCCGGCGACAGGATGGGGTCGATCCCTTTCAGCATGCGATGGTCTTTCCACGGTGGGGGAGATAGACGCGGCGCGCGTTGCCGCCGAACACCGCGGCGCGGGCATCGGCGTCGAGCGCGGCCATGAGGTGCTCGGCGGTCGCGAGCCAGCGGCCGTAGTCGGCGGCCAGCGTGACGACGGGCCAGTCGCTGCCCCAGATCAGCCGCTGCGGGCCGAAGCACGCCAGCAGATGCTCGGCATAGGGGCGCAGGTCGTCGATATGCCAGTTCGTCGGCGCCTCGGTGACGAGGCCGGAGAGCTTGCAGGCGACATTGGGATAGCGGGCGGCTGCGGCGATGTCGGCGCGCCAGGCGTCGTCGTCGCCGGCCCCGATCGCGGGCTTGGCCGCGTGGTCGATCACCACGGTGAGCTGCGGGTGACGGTCGAGCACTGTGATCAGGCGCTGCAGATGGCGTGGCTTGAGCAGTGCGTCATACACCAGGCGATGGGCGATCATGGCGTCGAACGCCGGCGCGAGCGCGGCGCGCCCCAGCCAGTCGTCGGCGGCGATGTCCTGAACCATCGGCCGCAGGCCGACGAGCAGCGGATCGACGGCAAGCCCGGCGATCGCTATTGCGGCGTCCGGTGCATCGAAATCTGTCCAGCCGACCACGCCGGCGACGAAGTCTGTGGCCCTGGCGATGGCGAGGAGGAAGGCGGTCTCAGCCTCGGTCGGCGCGGCCTGCACCAGGATGCTGGCGGCGATGCCATGATCGGCAAGATGCGGCGCGAGGTCGATTGGAGCGAAGTCGCGATAGATCGGGCCGTTCGCGGGCGTGAGCCAGCCATAGTCGCCGCGCGACAAGTGCCAGAAGTGCTGGTGGGCGTCGATCCGGGTCATGACGCCGGCACCGGCACGTCGGCACCGAGCAGGCCTTCGGTCTTGAGATCGCGCCACAGGCTAGGCGGGATCGGACGCGCCAGCGCGTCGACATTGCGGCGCACCTCTTGCGGCGACGTCGCGCCGAGCACCAGGCTCGAGACCGCGGGATGAGCTAGCGGAAACTGTAGCGCGGCGTCGGCGAGCTTGACGCTGTGGGCGTCGCACACCGCCTCGATGCGCGCGACACGCGCCATGATCGCAGGCGAGGCTTCCACATAATTGTAGCGCGCGCCGGGGCGCGCGCCGGTGGCGAGGATGCCGGAGTTGAAGACTCCGCCGAGCATGATGCCGATATCCTTGCGCTCGGCGGTCGGCAGGAAGCTGCGCAACGCCGGCTGCTCCAGCAGCGAGTAGCGTCCCGCCAGCAGCATGACGTCGAAGTCGCCGGCCTGGGCGAAGCGCTCGCACATCTCCGCCTCGTTGACGCCGACGCCGATGGCGGCGATCGCCTTCTCGCCGCGCAGCCGCTCGAGCGCGCGGTAGGCGCCGTTCATGGCTTCGCTGAAGCGGCGCTCGATCGCGTCGGCGCCGTGGGTCCAGATGTCGACGTCGTGGATCAGCAGGATGTCGATGCGGCCGAAGCCGGTGCGCAGCAGCGACTGCTCGAACGCCCGCAGGGTGCCATCGTAGGAATAGTCGACCACTGCGGCGTGCGGCAGGCCGCCGACATAGCCGGAGCGGTCGCCCGGGCCCCGCGTCGGATCCATCCAGCGGCCGACCTTGGTCGACACCACGAAGGCGTCGCGTGGATGGCGGCGCAGCGCGGTGCCGCAGCGATGCTCGGCGAGGCCATGGCCATAGAGCGGCGCCATGTCGAACAGCGTCATGCCGGCGTCGAAGGCGCAGCTGACCGCGGCGATCGCGGTGGCGTCGTCGAGGCAGCCGTAGAGGTCGCCGATCGGCGCCGCGCCGAAGCCGATGGCGCTGACGTTCAGGTTGCTGCGGCCGAGCCGGCGCACCGGCAGGGGCGAGGCGGGCGCGCGCGGTGAGGACGTCGTCACCGGATCGTGTCCCTGGGATGCGGCTGCGCCACGGGGCGCGGATCGATCGGTGCGCACGGCAGCGCCAGCTCGCGTTCGATCCAGGCGGCGAGCTGGAGCAGGTCGGCCTCGCGGCGCGGGTGGGCGAGAATCTGGATGCCGATCGGCAGGCCGTCCGGTGAGAAGCCGATGGGGATGGCGATCGCCGGGCAGCCGGTCAGCGACCAGATCGCGGTGATCGCGATCCAGTCGAGATAGGTCGTGAGCTTGCGGCCTTCGAGCTCGCGCAGGTACAGCGTCTCGATGCCGAACGGCATCGCCTGTGTTGCCGGGCACACCAGGAACCGATGGGTGTCGAGAAAATCGATGGTGCGACGATAGAGGTCGGCGCGGGCGCGCTCCGCGGCGGCGAGCGCGACGCCCGCCTGATGGCGACCGCGCTCGATGTCCGCCATCACCGGCGGCGGAAACAGCGCGTGCTGTGCCGGCAGGAACGGGTCCCAGGTGGTGAGGAAGCTCGCGCCGCGCAGCGCCAGGAAGGCGTCCATCGTGCCGGCGACGTCCGGCGACGCGGCGGTGACGGCGACACCGGCGCGCTCGAACATGTGCGTCAGTCCGGCCATCGCCGCGCGGATCTCGGCGGCGATCGGCAACTCGCCGAGGTCGACGGAGACGGCGAGGCGCTCCGGCCGCAGCGGCGTCGCGGCGGCCTCACGGAACGGCGGCTCGCTGCTCGGCGCTGTCAGCAGGTCGCCGGGGTCGTAACCGACCATGGCGTCGAACATGAGAGCGAGGTCGGCGACGTCGCGCGCCATCGGCCCTTCCACCGCCATGGTGTCGAAGGGGTTGGCGAGGCGCTTGCGCGGCACCCGCCCCGGCGTCGGGCGCAGGCCGGTGACGTTGCAGAACGCCGCGGGGATGCGCAGGCTGCCGCCGAGGTCGTTGCCGTGGGCGAGCCAGGCTTCGCCGGTGGCGAGCGCCACCGCCGCGCCGCCCGACGAGCCGCCGCAGGTCAGGCGGGTGTCGTAGGGATTGCGCGTCGTGCCGTGCACCGCATTGGTGGTCTGGGCGCCGCCGAGCTCCGACAGGTTGGACTTGCCGAGCACGACGGCGCCGTTGGCCTCGAGGCGTGCGACGGTGCGGTCCGAGACCTCGGCGATCCGGTCTTTGAAGATCGGCGTGCCGCTGGTGGTGCGCACGCCGGCGACGTCGTTGTTGTCCTTGACCACGATCGGCAGGCCGCCGAGCAGCGACGTGCGACCGGCGCGGCGTGCGCGGTCGGCGGCGTCCGCCTGGGCGCGGGCACGCTCAAAGCTCAGCGTCGGCAGCGCGTTGACGGCAGGCTCGACCGCGGCGATGCGCCGGGCAGCGGCTTCGACCAGCTCGGCGGACGTGACTTCGCCGCGATCGAGCAGGCGGTGCACGGCGACTGCGCCGAGGTTGACGAGATCGTGGGACATCAGCGGCCTTTGCTGTGGGAGAGAGCCTTGGACTCGAGCGCCGGCGCGGCGCAGGAGTTGCGAACGATCAGGCGCGGCTCCATCACCAGCGTGGTGCCAGGGCCGGCATGGCTGCCGGCGAGGCGCCGGGCGAGCAGGTCGAGCGCGGCTTCGCCCATGGCGCGCACCGGCTGCGCCACCATGGTGAGGCGCGGCGACACCGCTTCGGCCCAGGGCAGGTCGTCGATGCCGACCAACGACACGTCCGCCGGGCAGCTCAGGCCGAGCTCGGCGACGGCGCGCAGCACGCCGATGGTCATCAGGTTGTTGGTGGTGAAAATCGCGGTCGGGCGATCGGGGCCGCGCAGCAGCGTCAGTGCAGCCTCGTACGCCGACTGCTCGCGAAAGCCGGCATCGCGCACGAGATCCGCATCGAAGGCGACGCCGGCGGCGAGCAGCGCCTCGCGATAGCCTTGCAGACGGTCGGCCGCGGTGCGGACCGTCGGCGAGCCGTTGATCAGGGCGATGCGGCGGTGGCCGCAGCCGATGATATGGCTGGTGGCGTCATAGGCGGCGCGATGGTTGTCCAGCACCACGGCGTCGTAACCGAGCCCTTCCATGGCACGGTCGACCAGCACCACCGGAATTTCGAGCGCAGCGAGCAGCGCCGCGCGGTTCATCGACACGGCGCCGGTGGGCGCGAGGATCAGGCCGTCGATGCGCTGGGTGCGCAGCATGCGCAGGTGGGTCTCCTCGCGTGCCGGATTCTCGTTCGAATTGCACAGCACGACGGAGTAGCCGCGCTCCGCCGCGGCAAGCTCGACCGCCTCGAACAGCTCGGAAAAGAACGGGTTGGTGATGTCGCCGACGATCAGCCCGAGCAGCCCGCTGGCGCGCTTGCGCAGGCTGCGGGCGGCCGCGTGAGGGGCGTAGCCGAGCTTGTCGATCGCGGTCTGGACGCGCGCCAGCAGCTCGGGACTGACCTTGTCCGGGCTGTTGATGACGTTCGACACGGTGGTCACCGACACGTTCGCCAGTCGCGCCACGTCGCGGATCGTCGCCATCGTCGCCCTTTTGAAACGATAAAATAACTTGTGACAAGATTTCCCATCTATGGCTTCATTGCAAGGAAAATATGCACTTGAAGCCTAAAGAGATCTGTGTGAGGCTAATTGAAACGTTACAATAAGCGGCAGGGAGGCGAAGGTGACGAGGCAGGGCGATTGGGCGGTGGCGCGGCCATGATCGGCTATGCGCTGCGCCGTGTGGTCTCGACAGTGCCCGTCTTCGTGTTCGTGGCGCTGTTCGTGTTCTTCCTGCTGCGCATCACGCCCGGTGATCCGGCCATCGTGATCGCCGGCGACCAGGCGACGTCGGCGCAGATCGAGGCGGTGCGCGACCAGCTCGGCCTCAACCGGCCGATGGTCGACCAGTTGTGGGCCTGGGGCGGGCAATTGCTGCGCGGCGACCTCGGCCGCTCGGTGTTCTCCGACATTGCGGTGACGCGGCTGATCGCCCAGCGGCTGGAGCCGACGGTGATGCTGGCGCTGGTCGCCATCGTGTTCGCCCTGGTGATCGCACTGCCGCTCGGCGCGCTGGCGGCGGTGCGCGCTGGCGGCCTCGTCGATCGCATCGTCATGGCGTTCGCCGTGCTCGGCTTCTCCTCGCCGGTGTTCGTAATCGCGTTTCTGCTGGTCTATGTCTTTGCGCTCAGCCTCGGCTGGTTCCCGACCCAGGGTTATGTGCCGCTGGCGGACGGCTTTGCCGCCTGTCTGCGCAGCCTCGTGTTGCCGGGGATCGCGCTGGCACTGCTCTATGCCTCGCTGCTGGCGCGGGTCACCCGTGCCAGCCTGCTCGAGGTGCTGTCGGAGGACTATATCCGCACCGCCAACGCCAAGGGCCTGGCGCCGTCGCGCATCACCATCCGCCACGCGCTGAGCAACGCGGCGGTGCCGATCGTGACCGTGGTCGGCATCGGCATGGCAGCGCTGCTCGGCGGCGTCGTCGTCACCGAGACGGTGTTCAACATTCCCGGCCTCGGGCGCCTCGCCACCGATGCCATCCAGCGCCGCGACTACCCGGTGGTGCAGGGCCTGATTCTGCTGTTCTCCTCGGTCTATGTCGTCATCAACCTGCTGGTCGATCTCAGCTACGTGCTGTTCGACCCGCGCGTGCGGTACTGACGCCATGTCCGCCGGAGAGATCATCGCCGATGTCACCGTCGCGCCGCGCCGGCCGGGCGCTGCGCGTCGCGCCGCCGCCTTCCTCGCCGCCCATCCGGTCATTGCCGTCGGCGGCGCCGTGCTCGCGCTGTTCGTCGTCATCGCGCTGGTCGCGCCGCTGGCGCTGCCCGATCCGGCGCGGCTCAATCCGTTGCAGCGCCTGCGCACGCCCAGCCTCGACCATCTGTTCGGCACCGACCAGTTCGGTCGCTCGACGCTGTCGCGCACGCTCAACGGCACGCGCATTTCGCTCACTGTCGGCGTCCTGGTCGCGGCGGTGACCACGGCGGTCGGCCTGCTGTTCGGGCTGATCGCCGGCTTCCTGCGCCGCATCGACAATCTCGTCATGCGCTTGATGGACGGCATCATGGCGATCCCGGGCATCCTCTTGGCGATCGCGCTGATGTCGCTGTTCGGCTCCAGCATCCGCAACGTCGTCATCGCCATCAGCATCGCCGAGATTCCGCGCATGGCGCGCGTGGTGCGCAGCTCGGTGCTGGTGATCCGCGAGCAACCTTATGTCGAGGCCGCGGTGACCAACGGCACCCGTCTGTCGCGCCTGCTGTGGCGGCATGTGCTGCCCAACGTCGCGGCGCCGGTGATCGTGCAGGCGACCTATGTGTTCGCGTCCGCGATGATCGTGGAGTCGGTGCTGTCGTTCCTCGGCGCCGGCACGCCGCCGACCATCCCGAGCTGGGGCAACATGCTGGCGGAGGGCCGCCAGTATTTGCAGCGTGCACCGTGGATGATCGCGTTTCCCGGCGTCGCGCTCGCGTTGCTCGTGCTTACCGTCAACGTGCTCGGCGACGGCCTGCGCGATGCCCTCGATCCGCGGCTGTCACGCCGCGCGCGGCGCTAGGAGGGCGGCATGTCGCAACCGGTGCTGTCGGTCGAACACCTCACCGTCTCGGTGCAGACCGCTGACGGCTGGTGCCCGATCGTGCGCGACCTGTCGCTCACCGTCGCGGCTGGCGAGACGCTGTGCCTCGTCGGCGAGTCCGGTTGCGGCAAAAGTCTGACGGCGCTCGCGATCATGCGGCTGCTGCCGCGCGGCGCGCGCATCGATGCCGGCTGCATCCGCCTCGGCGACGTCGATCTCGCCGCCAGCGACGAGGTCGCACTGCGGGCGATGCGGGGGCGTGATCTGGCGATGATCTTCCAGGAGCCGATGACCTCGCTCAACCCGGTGCTGCGTATCGGCGAGCAGGTCACCGAAGGCATTCGCCGCCATGAAGGTGTGTCTGCGACCGCCGCGCGCGAGCGCGCGCTGGCGCTGTTCCGCAAGGTGCGCATCCCCGATCCCGAGCGGCGCTTTGCCGCTTATCCGCATCAGCTGTCCGGCGGCATGCGCCAGCGCGTCATGATCGCGATGGCGCTGGCGTGCCGGCCGCGGCTTCTGATCGCCGACGAGCCGACCACGGCGCTCGACGTCACCATCCAGGCGCAGATCCTGGAAATGATGGCGGAGCTGCGCGGCGAGATCGGCACGGCGGTGATGTTCATCACCCACGACCTCGGCGTCGTCGCCGAGATCGCCGATCGTGTCGCCGTGCTCTACGCCGGCAAGGTGGTCGAGCAGAGCGACGTGGTGTCGCTGTTCGACAATGCCGGCCATCCCTACACACGCGGCCTGATGCGCTCGATCCCGCGATTGTCGCGGCGCGTCGGCGGCGCGGTGGTCGAGCGCCTGACCGAGATCAGGGGCACGGTGCCCGCGCCCAGCGCCATCCCGGCGGGCTGCGCGTTCGGGCCGCGCTGCGCCTCGGCCACCGAGCAGTGCCGGACACAGCCGCGCGCGGAGCCGCTGGCGCCGTCGCATGTCGTGGCGTGCTGGCATCCGGAGGCCGCGCCGGCGGCAATGAGTGGAGGCGCGGCATGACGGCAGTGCTCGAGGTCGACGGGTTGACCAAGCACTACACATTCCGCCGCGGCTGGTTCGGTGGCGAGGGCGCCGTGCGCGCCGTCGACGGCGTCAGCTTCACGCTGGCGCAGGGCGAGACGCTGGCGCTGGTCGGCGAGTCCGGCTGCGGCAAGTCGACGGTGGCGCGGCTGGTGCTGCGGCTGACTGAGCCGACCGCTGGCGCGATCCGTCTCATGGGCCAGGATGTCACCCGCATTGCCGGCGAGCCGCTGCGCCGCGCGCGCCGCGATGTCCAGCTCGTGTTCCAGGATCCGTTCGCCTCGCTCAACCCGCGCATGACGGCGCGCCAGATCGTCGCCGAGCCGCTGATCAACTACGGCGCGGCGCAGGATACCGCGCTCGCCGGCCGCATCGAGACGCTGTTCGACTGCGTCGGGCTCGCGCGCCATCAGTGGGATCGCTTTCCGCACGAGTTCTCCGGCGGCCAGCGCCAGCGTCTCGGCATCGCCCGGGCGCTCGCGCTCAATCCGGCAGTGGTGGTTGCCGACGAGCCGGTGGCGGCGCTCGACGTCTCGATCCAGGCGCAGATCCTCAACCTGCTCGCCGATCTCAAGCGCGATCTCGGGCTGGCTTATCTCTTCATCAGTCACGACCTCAGCGTGGTCGAGTTCATCAGCACCACGGTCGCGGTGATGTATCTCGGCACCATTGTCGAGATCGCGCCGCGCGACGCATTCTTCCGCACCCCGTTGCATCCCTATGCGCAGGCGCTGCTCGGCTCCGTTCCCGTGACCCATCCGAGCCACCGCGGCCGGCGCGCGCTGCTGCAGGGCGAGATCCCCAGCGCGAGCGCGCTGCCGTCGGGCTGCCGCTTCCGCACCCGCTGCCCGATGGCGAGCACGCTGTGCGCCGCGCAGGCGCCGCCGCTCGAGCTCAAGGCCGACGGCCATCGCGTCGCCTGCCACCATGTGCCGCGCGCGGACGCAGCGCCGGCTTCCGCGTCACCACAATGAAAACGTTGCGTCAGGGGGAAACGACCATGAACAGATATGCGAAGGCGATGATGGCGGCGGCGCTGGCCGTCGTCGCGGCGAGCGCCGCATCGGCGCAGACGACGCTGAAGGTGCGCCCGTTCGGCGACCTCAAGACCATCGACCCGATGGTGACGTCGGACTACATGGTCCGCAACCACGGCTACATGGTCTATGACACGCTGTTCGCCCAGGACGACAAGGGCGCCATCAAGCCGCAGATGGTGCAGAGTTTCACAACGTCGCCCGACGGCCTGACCTGGATCTTCGTGCTGCGCGACGATCTCAAATTCCATGACGGCGCGGCGGTCACCGCGGCGGATGTCGTCGCCTCGCTCAAGCGCTGGGGCCAGCTCGACGGGCTGGGACAGCAACTGACGGCGCATACCGCGTCGCTGGATGCGGTGGACGCGCGCACGGTCCGCCTGGTGCTTAGGGATCGCTGGGGCCTCGTGCTCGAGGCGCTCGGCAAGCCGAGCTCGATGGTGCCGTTCATCATGCCGGAGCGCATCGCCAAGACGCCGACCAATGAGGCGGTGAAGGACCCGGTCGGCTCCGGCCCGTTCATGATGAAGCGCGACGAGTGGTCGCCCGGCTCGAAGGTGGTCTATGTCAAGGCGCCGACCTATGTGCCGCGCCAGGAGGCGCCGAGCGGCCTCTCCGGCGGCAAGGTCGCCAAGGTCGACCGTGTCGAGTGGGTGATCATTCCTGACGCCCAGACCGCGCTCAACGCACTGCAGGCCGGCGAGATCGACATCTTCGAGGAAATCCCGCCGGACATGATGACCCTGCTCAAGGGCAACGACAAGGTCGGCATCGCGAGGCTCGCCGCGCTGCAGGGCGTGATGCGGTTGAACCAGGCGGTGCCGCCGTTCAACAACGCCAAGCTGCGCCAGGCGGTGCTGCATCTCGTCGACCAGGAGCAGGCGCTGCGCGCCTATGTCGACGACGCCTCGCTCTACACCAGCTGCCCGTCGTTCTATATGTGCGACTCGCCATATTTCACTGACGCCGGCTGGCCGAAGCCGGATGTCGCCAAGGCCAAGCAGCTCGTGAAGGAGAGCGGCTACGACGGCTCGCCGATCGTGCTGCTCGACGCCACCGAGACCGCGCTGCATCCGCAGACCCTGGTGATGGCGCAGGCGATGCGCGACATCGGGCTGAACGTCGACTATCAGGCGATGGACTGGCCGACGCTGTCGACGCGCCGTGCGAGCAAGAATCCGATCGCGCAGGGCGGCTGGTCCGCGTTCATGTCGGGGCCGGCGGCGCCGGACATGTCCGAGCCGGTCGGTCACCTCGCGCTGCGCTCGAACTGCGAGAAGGCCTGGTTCGGCTGGCCGTGCGACGAGGCCATCGAGAAGCTGCGCGCCGAGTTCACGATGATTCCCGATCTCGAGGGCCGCAAGGCCAACGCCCGCGCCATCCAGCTGCGCGCGCTCGAGACGGTGCCGTATGTGCCGGTCGGCCAGTTCTATCTGGTGCGCGGCTATCGCAAGGACCTGTCGGGACTGCTCAGTGCCGGCATCCCGGTCTACTGGAATATTGGCCGCAACAAATAAGCCGCGTCGCGGTGCTTGCGAGACGACGTCAGGCGTGGGCGTGCCCACGCTTGACGCGATAGAGCATGATCGTGATCACGAGCACGACGAATGGAATGCTGACGCCGGTGGCGACGGCTGGTTCGATCGGCAGATAGTGCGACGCCGATTCGAACACATAGTGCAGCAGGCTCGCCACATAGTAGCTGATGGCCGCGACTGACAAGCCCTCGACGGTCTGCTGCAGCCGCAACTGCATGCGGGCGCGTTCGCTCATCGCCGCCAGCAGGTCGCGGTTCTGCTGTTCGATCTCGACGTCGATGCGGGTACGCAGCAGGTTGGCGGCGCGGGTCAGCCGGCCGTTGAGGTCGTGGATGCGCGTATTCAGGGTCTGGCAGGTGCGCATCGCGGGGTTGAGCCGTCGCGCGAGAAATTCCGACAGCGTCGGCCAGCCGCCGAATGCCTGTTCGCCGATCACCTCGAGGCGCTGCTGCACGATGTTGTCATAGGCGGCGCTGGCGGCGAAGCGATAGCTGGCTATCGCCGCCTCGGCCTCGATCCGCGCCGCGAGCGAGGTCATTTCCTCCAGCAGTTGACGGTTGATCTCGAGGCCGCTGCTGCCGGTCATGACCCCCATGATGTGGGTCAGGCGGTCTTCGGCCTCTCGCACGATGGGCGTGAGGCGACGCGATAGCGGCAGGCCGAGCAGCGCGAAGCAGCGGTAGGTCTCGATTTCGAGCAGCCGCAGCACCAGGCCGCTGTTCTCGATGGGTGTCAGGCCGTGATCCTTCACCAGAAAGCGGACGAAGCCTGCGGCATTGACCTGAAAGTCGGTGGCGATGGTGGCGTGGCCGTCGAGAACCTGCGAAGCGGCCAGCGAAAATGGATCGAACAGCCGCGCGATGTCGACGTATTCGTGGCCGTCCAGGTGCAGGTCGATCGACACCAGATGCGGGCCGGGCTGGCCGATACGGGCCATGGTCGAGTTGACCACATCCGGTGCTGATGCCTCTGGGTCGAGCTCGACGCCCCTGATGATCCAGGTGTAGGTGGTGAACTCGCTGTGCTGCTCCCAGCGCAGCACCGCGCCGGGGAAGGCGATGCGATGATGCTTGGCTGACGCGGATCGGTTGCCGAGGCCGTTGTCGGCGCAGAACCGGACCAGCGCGGCGGAGTCGGCGCTCATCTGCTGCGCGTCGGTGAGGAAGGCAAACCGGATGGCGCGACAGGGCCGTGCGATGGCCTCGAACGGCCTGGCGTGCAATTCGTTGAGGACTGCGTCGCGCTCCGGATGGGGCGAGAACACCGCGCCGGCGGTTGCCGGCGCGGTGGGGTAATGGCGGTCGTTCTCGTCCGAAATCGTCACCATGGCGCGCCGATCTTGTCGTCATCGGATCGGGCCGATGACGAGGGGTCGATGGATCGGCGGGATGGTAGCGAGCCGTGACGGTAAAGGCGAGGCTGCCGTCAGACCCGCGCTAGTGTGGTGGATCTGACATTCGCTTCAGCATTTGCCGCGAGTTCTCCAAGCGAATGTCAGATCCAAAACCACACTGGAATCTTATATTTGCTGGTGTCCCTTAGGGTTCTAACATTCGCAAAGAGCCTGCCGCGGGACACTAGCGTCACATGTTCAGCAGCTTGCGCGCGTTGCCCTTCAGCACCTTCGGGCGCACCTCGTCGCGGATGTCGAGCTTGGCGAAATCCGCCATCCAGCGGTCCGGCGTGATCACCGGCCAGTCGGAGCCGAACAGCATCTTGTCCTGCAGGATGGTGTTGACGTAGCGCACCAGGATCGGCGGGAAGTACTTCGGCGACCAGCCCGACAGGTCGATGTAGACGTTGGGCTTGTGGGTCGCCACCGACAGCGCTTCCTCCTGCCAGGGGAAGGAGGGGTGGGCGAGGATGATCTTCATGTCGGGGAAGTCGACCGCGACGTCGTCGATATACATCGGGTTGGAGTACTTCAGCCGCATGCCGTTGCCGCCGGGCATGCCCGAGCCGACGCCGGTCTGGCCGGTGTGGAACAGGGCGATGGAGCCGGCCTCGGCGATCGCCTCGTAGAGCGGATAGGCCATGCGGTCGTTGGGATAGAACCCCTGCATGGTCGGGTGGAACTTGAAGCCCTTGATGCCGTAGTCGGCGATCAGCTTGCGCGCCTCGCGGGCGCCGAGCTTGCCCTTGGCGGGGTCGATGCTGGCGAACGGGATCAGCACGTCGGAATTTGCAGCCGCCAGCTCGGCCATCTCGTAGTTGTTGTAGCGGCGAAAGCCGGTCTCGCGCTCGGCGTCGACCGGGAAGATCACCGCGGCAATCTTCTTCGCCCGGTAGTAGGCGGCGGTCTCCGGCACCGTCGGCGGGTGCTTGTGGGGCGACTTGAAGTATTCGGCCATGGCGGCCTGGAAATCGTCATAGCCGTCGTCGCCATGGGTGCCGCAAGGCTCCTCGGCATGGGTATGGATGTCGATGGCGATGACGTCGTCGAGATTGAGCATGGCAAGCACCCGGGCAGCAGGAGGATAAGGCCAACCTGAAATTGATTATACTATATAACGAATTTTGTCGTGGCGGAAGGCTCCTTTCCAAGGCGCACTGATACCGCACAGCGGCGGTGTGGACGGCCTGGAAACTTGAATATATTAGCAATTTCAATGCCTAAGGGCGATATGGGGGCCGTTCTGTGCGGCCCGGTGATGCGACAAAGGCCGACAAAACACGTGCAGTCGCATTGACATTCCACTGTCGCATGGCTTAGAACCCGCCGGTCTCGCGCAGCCCCGCTGCCGCCGGGACGTTCCCGAATTTTTCCTTGTTTTTCGGCCTCGAACGCGGCCTTTCAACGAGCAGGTTTGTCCCATGAAGGTCCGTAATTCGCTGAAGTCGCTGCGTGGCCGCCACCGCGCCAACCGTCTGGTCCGTCGCAAGGGCCGGGTTTACGTGATCAACAAGGTCCAGCGCCGCTTCAAGGCCCGCCAGGGCTGATTGAAGGCCGACGCCTGCTCCGGCAATGGCCGGAGCGCTGGATTGTCCACATCACGTCCGTTTGACGCTGCCGCGCTTTGCAGTGCGACAAAGCGCGTCTAGACTTCCCCCATGGCTAACCTGTCCATGGCAATGCGCCTGCTCGCCGCGACGGCCGTCGCCGCGTTGCTGGCCGTTGCGCCAGCCGCCGCCCAGCGACCGCAGCTCGGCGCTCCCGCGGCCAAGCCGCCCGAGCCTCCCAAGGACCTGCCGCGTGTCGGCGGCGACAAGACCAAAAATCTCGATTTCCTGTTCGGCGCCCTGAAGGTCGCCCCCGACGAGGCCAGCGCCAAGCATGTCGAGGCTCGGATCTGGGCGATCTGGTCCTCCACCCCGAGCGATACCGCCGCGCTGCTGATGGCGCGGGCCAGCGCCGCCATCGAGGCGAAACAGCTCGATGTCGCGCTGAAGCTGCTCGATGCGGTGGTCAAGTTGCGCCCCGACTATATCGAGGGCTGGAACCGGCGGGCTACCGTTCATTACTTCAAGAACGATTACGTTCACGCCCTGCAGGACATCCGCCAGGTGCTCGCCCGCGAGCCGCGCCATTTCGGCGCGCTGGCGGGGCTCGGCATGATCATGCAGGAGTATGGCGACGACAAGCGCGCGCTCGCGGCATTTCGTCTGGCGCTCGCGCTCAATCCCCGCCTGGAGAAGGTCCCGGATCTCGTCAAGGCGCTGGCCGAGAAGGTCGAGGGCCGGGATATCTAGAACACAGATCGCTGCCGAAGGTGATCCGCGCGCGGTTGCGGCGTGGCGCGGAAACCATCGGTCGAGTGGGTCGTATCTTGGGGGATGATGCGCCGGATGGTTGCGATGGTCGGGGTGTGGGTTGCGATCGCGCTAGTGGTCTCGGCGCTGGTCACATGGATCGGCGTGATGGCCATCGAGCGGATCCATCGTCCGAGCGGCCGCCTGGTCGAGGTCGCCGGCGGGCGGCTGCATGTGATCGACATCGGGCCGGACAACGGTCACGAAGCGGGTCCGCCCCTGGTGCTGCTACATGGCGCGAGCTCGAACCTGCAGTCGATGCGGCTGCCGATCGGCGACCGGCTCGCGAGGCGCAACCGTGTGATCCTGATCGATCGGCCCGGCCACGGCTTCAGCACCCGCGCACGGCTCGACGATGCGACGCCCATGATCCAGGCGGCGATGATCGACGAGGCGCTCGGCAAGCTCGGCGTCGCGCGCGCGATCTTCGTGGTGCATTCGCTCGCCGGCACGCTGGGGCCTGCGATGGCGCTCCATCATGCCACCCGTGTGGCCGGGCTGGTGATGCTGGCGCCGGTCACCCATCCCTGGCGCGGCAGTGGCGTTGCCTGGCATGATGCGCTGGCGGCGATGCCGCTCATCGGTCCGCTGTTCGCGCACACCGTGGCGCTGCCCGCCGGCTTGCCGGTGCTGGAGCCGGGAGCGCGCTCCGCCTTCGAGCCGCAGGCGATGCCGGTGCGCTACGTCCGGGAGGCGGCGCTGGCGCTGCTGCTGCGGCCCGCCGAATTCCTCGCCAACGCGCACGACCGTGTCACGCTCAAGGCCAGCGTGATGGCCCAGGTCGATCGTTACGGCGAGATCGCGGTGCCGACCACGGTGATCGCAGGCGATGCCGACACCATCGTGCCGATCAACGTCCATGCCCGCGCCTTCGTCGCCGCCGTGCCGCATGCGCGGCTGGTGGAGCTCGCCGGCGTCGGCCACATGGTGCAGAACGCCGCGCCCGACGTGGTGATCGATGCCGTCGAAACCATGGTTGCGGAACTTAAGCCCGTACCCCAGTTCGCGGAGCCTTGAGCCGTCCGCTTCGCGCGCGCAAGATGTGCGCGCGCATCAAGCTGACATATCCATCGACGATAACGCCCAAGGCGGGCTGCCGGTCCCCGGCATGCCTCCACAGCAGAAGGAGTTGGACATGAAGACGCAAGGATCGGCCGTCTGGAGCGGCGGCATCAAGGACGGCAAGGGCGCGATCTCCACCAAGAGCGGCGCGCTGAACGCCTATCCCTATGGCTTCGCGAGCCGCTTCGAGGGCAAGCCGGGCACCAATCCGGAAGAGCTGATCGGCGCCGCGCACGCCGGCTGCTTCACCATGGCGCTGTCGCTGATCCTCGGCGAAGCCAAGCTCACCGCCGAGCACATGGAGACGACGGCCGAGGTGACGCTCGACAAGGTGGCCGACGGCTTCGCCATCACCGCCGTGCATCTGACGCTGCGCGCCAGGATTCCGGGCGCCGACGACGCAACGTTCCAGGAACTCGCGGCCAAGGCGAAGGCCGGCTGTCCGGTGTCGAAGCTGCTGAAGGCCGAGATCTCGCTCGACGCCGCGCTGGTCGGTTGACACAATTGGAAACAAAGCTGCGGCGCGCGGGACGCGCCGCGGTCTTGCGACTAGCAGGCCCCGGCGGCTGTCCCGCCGGTGTTTTCGGTTGGCTCGCGATGGCCTTGGGCCTTCTTTCGCGGGCGTTCTGCATTGCGCGGGGCGAGAGTTGATTCACACCCCGTTCCCCGATAGCAGAGGCCGCAATCGGGTTGAGCGGGGCGGGTAGCGTGCGAACGGACGAGGATTTCAGGCGGGAGCTTCAGAAGAACCTGAAGGATATCGAGGAGCGTCTGAGCGCCCTCGAAGCCGCCCAGGATCGCCTCTCCAAGGCCTTCGCCCGATCGCGCGCCGGGCTGCGCCGCAACTGGCTGCGGCCGCCGATGTGGACCTTCGAGCAGTATGCGCCGCGCAAGCTCGACGTGTCGGCGCTGCCGGCGATCCCGGCGCTGCCCGCCACTGCACCGCGGATCGGCATCGTCACGCCGACCTACAACTATGCGCGCTACCTCGGCGCGACCATCGACAGCGTGCTGTCGCAGAACTATCCGAACCTCGTCTATCACGTGCAGGACGGCGGCTCGACCGACGAGACGATCGCGCTGCTGAAGAGCTACGGCGACCGCATCACCTGGCGCAGCGAGCCCGACAACGGCCAGTCCCACGCAATCAATGCCGGCTTTGCCGGCCTCGATTGCGACATCATGGCCTATCTCAACAGCGACGACGTGCTGCTGCCCGGCGCGCTCGCTGCTGCGGCCGACTTCTTCGCGAAGAATCCGGATGTCGATGTGGTGTATGGCCACCGGGTCTTCATCGACCGCGATGGCCTGGAGATCGGACGTTCAGTGCTGCCGGCCCATGACAACAAGGCGCTGCACTACGCCTGCTTCATTCCGCAGGAAACCATGTTCTGGCGTCGCAGGGTCTGGGACGCGATCGGCCCGATCGACGAGAGCTTTCGCTATGCGCTCGACTGGGATTTCGAGCTGCGCGCCCAGGCGGCGGGATTCAGGTTCGCGCGGCTGCGGCGCTTCCTCGCCTGCTTTCGTGTCCATGACGAGCAGAAGACGTCGACCACTTACGACGTCGGCCACATGGAGATGCAGATCCTGCGCAAGCGCTATCTCGGCCATGCGCCAGGCCAGCAGGAAATCTACCGTGCGCTGTTCAACTACCTGGTCCGGCAGTTCGCCTTCCACTGGTTCTACAAGCTGCGGATGATCCGCGCCTGAGGGCGCGCGCCGCGCTCGCTTGCCCGGAGCCCGGTCGCAGGGTCTTACGCGTTGGCGTCGCCGTTCGGCCCGACGGAGGCGATGCGCACCATGTTGGTGGTACCCGGCCGGCCGAGCGGCACGCCGGCGACGATGATGACGCGCTGGCTGGCCTTGGCGAAGCCGTCGCGGAAGGCGATGCGGCCGGCGCGCTCCACCATGTCGTCCTGGTCGTGGGCATCTTCCGCGATCACGCAGTGCACGCCCCACACCAGCGACAGCTTGCGCCCCGTGGTCAGGTTCGGCGTGATCGCCACCACCGGCGGCTTCGGCCGTTCGCGCGCGACGCGCAGCGCGGTCGAGCCGGAGCTGGTCCAGCAGATCAGGGCGGACAGGTCGAGCGTTTCGGCGATCTGGCGCGCGGCATCGGCGATGGCGTCGCCGACGGTCGCTTCCGGATCAGGACGCTGCGCACTGATCACCGAGCGATAGGTCGGGTCGCGCTCCACTTCCTCGCCGATGCGGTTCATGGTGGCGACCGCCTCGACCGGATATTTGCCGGCGGCCGATTCCGCCGACAGCATGATGGCGTCGGCGCCTTCGAACACCGCGGTGGCGACGTCGGAGACTTCGGCGCGCGTCGGCACCGGCGACTGGATCATCGATTCCAGCATCTGCGTGGCGATCACCACCGGCTTGCCGGCGCGGCGCGCCAGCCGTGTGATCTGCTTCTGCAGGCCGGGCACGCGCTCGGCCGGCAGCTCGACGCCGAGGTCGCCGCGCGCCACCATCAAGGCGTCCGACACCTCGACGATCTCGGGCAGGCGGTCGATCGCCTGCGGCTTCTCGATCTTCGACATCACCGCGGCGCGGCCGCGCGTCAGCTTCTTGGCCTCGACGACGTCGTCGGGGCGCTGCACGAACGACAGCGCGATCCAGTCGACGCCGGCTTCCGCCGCAGCTTCCAGGTCGGCGCGATCCTTCGAGGTCATGGCCGACACCGGCAGGTCGGTGTCCGGCAGGCTGACGCCCTTGCGGTCCGACATCTTGCCGCCGATCACCACGCGGGTGATGGCGCGTTCGGGCGTGGTGTCCTCGGCGATCAGGCGCACCTTGCCGTCGTCGAGCAGCAGCGCATGGCCGGGGCGCAGCGCCGCGAGGATTTCCGGATGCGGCAGCATCACGCGGGTCTTGTCGCCGAGCGCCGGATTGGAATCGAGGATGAAGGTCTCGCCATTGTTGAGCTGCGCCGCGCCCTCGGCGAACTGGCCGAGCCGCAGCTTCGGGCCCTGCAGGTCGACGAGGATGCCGATGGGACGGCCGTAGCTCGTCTCGACATTGCGGATCGTGGTGACCAGCTCCCGCATCTTGTCGTGGGAGGTGTGGCTCATGTTGATGCGGAACACGTCGGCCCCCGCCTCGAACAGCTTGCGCAGCGTCGCGCTGTCGGAGGAGGCCGGGCCGAGGGTGGCGAGAATCTTGATGCGCCGCAGGCGTCTCATTGCGGTTTTTGTCCTGGTGCTGCGGCTGGGGGGATTCCCGGCGTCGCGGGCGGCACGCCGAGCTGCGGCGCCCCGCCTGATGAGTTGGGCAGGCCGGGCAATCCCGGCGCGGGTTTCTGTTGTTCGGCGGATTCTGTCAGCTGCACCGTCCAGGCGCGCTGGTCACCGGTATCGACCTCGAAGAAGCCGGTGCGGTCGTAGCCGCGCGCGAGGCAGTCCTCGGTGCCCTTGATGGTGAACTCCTTGTCGCGCGAACACATGTACGCCTGTCCGGACCATTCGCCGCCGCGATCGTAATCGACGGCGTAGATGTAATAGTATCGTGCGACAAGCGTGCCACGGAGCAGCGTCTCACAGCTGCGCGCGGAGATGTTCCACCAGCCCTCCGTGGTCCAGCCCTCGGCGTCCTTGTAGCCGAGCGCGATGCCGACGCGGCTCGAGGTGTTGTTGCAGAGACGGAAGTCGGCGGCGGCTGGCGTGCTGAAGCCGCACAAGGCGACCAGCGCCACCACAGCCGTCAGCATCGCCAGCACATGCTGTGCGGCGCGCCGGCGGGCAAGGGATGGGTGCGGGCGATCGGGTGCGGTCATTTAGTCAAGATTTATCAATCGATTGTTGATTTCGCGTAACTGGCTTACCCTGTCAACGGCGATCGCGATCAAATCCTTGGCCGGGCGGCCCCGCGGCCCGCCGCAGCGGGCGACGCCAAGCCCCATGTGGCCTGCGATATGGCAAAATCTGTGACAATTCCTTATCTGTGGGGGGCACGCAGGCCACAATCGGGATCACGCCATGTCCGACATCAACGCCCCGCTCGACGACAAAACCAGAACAGAGCTGGAGGCGGCGGCGTTCCGCCGGCTGGTGGCGCATTTGCGTGAGCGTACCGATGTCCAGAACATCGACCTGATGAATCTCGCCGGCTTCTGCCGCAACTGTCTGTCGAACTGGCTGAAGGATGCGGCGGATGAGCGCGGCGTCGCGCTGACCAAGGACGCGAGCCGCGAGGCGGTCTACGGCATGCCCTACGAGGCCTGGAAGGAGAAGCATCAGGCCGCCGCGACCCCCTCCCAGCTCGAGGCGCTGAAGAAGAGCCACCCGGGACACTGAGCGTGACGGCGGCGGAGCTCTCGCCGGCGTACGCTGCACTGCACACGCAGCCGGCGGTGCCGGCTATTGCGCGGGGGTCTTGTCGGCCATGGTGACCACCTGCACGCGGCGGTTGGCCGGGTCGGTCGGGTTGTCGGGGTTCTTCAACCTCGTCTTGCCATAGCCCACGGTCACGAGATCGGCGGCGGTGACGCCGTATTTCTCGACCAGCATGTGCTTGATCGAATCGGCGCGACGTTCGGACAGATCCTGGTTGTAGGTCTCGCCGCCGGTGGCGTCGGTGTAGCCGGCGACCACGAAGGTCGCGCCCTTCAGCGTGGGATCGGACAGCGCCTTGCCCAGCGCTTCCACCTGAGGCAGCGCCTTGGCACTGACGTCAGCCGAGTTGTAGTCGAAGGTGATCTCGAGATCGATGTTCGGCTTGCCGCGCGCGATGGTGGCGATTTCGTCACGCTCGGTCAGGGACAGCGAGCGCGTCGGCCGGTTGCGCAGGCTGGTGATGAACTTGCTCTCCGCGGCCGCCGCCGCCGGATCGGGCTGTGGGGCGGCCATGCTGCGCGTCACCCGCGGCTTTGCCGTCAGCGCGTTGAGGATCTGGTCGGAACTGACGGCGTCGCCCGCCACGGCGTGGCCGCCGCTCAAGGCCATCGCGAGGCCGCCGGCGAGCGCGGTTCGGCGCGCGATTGCGGTTGCTGTGCGGAACGATGTCAACATCGCATCCTCCTTGACGCTGTCGTTCGACGGGGGCCGGCGGGTTTCGGCTCTCGTCTCATTGGTGTGGGCCGGTCAGCGCCGGGTTCAAGGCGTGCAGGCGCCGGCCCTCAGCGCAGCCCGTAGCTTGCGAACTCGCTTGCGATGTTCGGATTGATCGTCTGCGCGCTGCGGATGTCCTGCTCGCCATCGGCAACCGCGCCGTCGCGCAGCTTCGCAAGCCCCCGGCCGTACAGCGACGAGGCGAGGCGCGGATTGACCGCGAGCGCGGCACTGAAGTCGGTGATCGCGTTGCGCACCCGGCCGCTCTTGAGGTTGAGCAGCCCGCGGCTGTCCAGCGCATCGACGAAGCCCGGCTGCAGCCGCAGCGCTTCCTCGCAATCTTTCGACGCCGCGCCGAGGTCGCCCATCACCGTGCGGGTCCAGCAGCGGTTGTTGTAGGCCTCGACGTCCCTGGGATTGAGGCGGATGGCCTCGCTGAAATCCTTGATCGCCAGATGATAGGCGCCCTGCATGGCATAGAGCTGGCCGCGCCGGTACCACGCCGAACGATCGGCGGGATTGGCCGCGATGCGGCCGCTCAGCTGCCTGATCGCCTGGTCGGCGGCGACAGCCTTGTCGTCGAAGGAGGGCGGGCCAGTCACCGCTGGCGGGGCGGCCTGCTCCTTGCGCGGGTCGTTCGATGGCGCGGTGGCGGATGTCGGCGGTGGTCCCTCGGCCGGAGGCGGCGACGGCGGCTGGTCGGCGGCGGGCGGCGGCTGCGCTGGCGAGGCCGGCGTCGATGGCGGAAGATCAATCCGGTCGACCGCGGCCCGCGCCGGCGCGGCCGGCTGCAGGAGCAGCAGCGCAAGACTGATCCAGAGGTGGAGGCGGACGGTCATGCGGCGCCGATCCCGAGCCATCGCGCGATCAGTCTACACCACAGGGACGGGTCCTGCGCATTAGTAGCGCTGACCGCGACCGCCATAGGTGCCGCCGCCGCGCATGCCGCCGCCGCCACCACCGCCGAGGCGGCCGATACCGATCCCGATGCCGCCGACGATCGGCGGCACATAGACGGGCCGCGGCGGGGGCGCGTCATAGACCACCTCCTCGTCGGGTGGCGGCCGCCGGCGGCGTGGTGGGGTATCGTCGCCACGCTTGGCGCGCTTCACGCTGCGTTTCGCGGGCCGGTCGTCGTCGGCCTTCTGCTTGGTGGGCGGCGGGCTCGGCTGGCTGCACGGACAGGTCGGCCCGAGCGCGACATTGGCGAGGGCGTTCGCCTGCAGCGGACGGTTGCGCAACCGTTCCATCAGCTTGCGCGCGGTCGCGGCGAGATCGCTGTCGGGATAGAGCCTGAGGAACGCCTCGAAGCCGGCGCCGGTGTTGATGTAGATCGCCGTCTGCCAGGCGATCATTTCGCGGCGGCGGTCGAGCAGGCCTCGGACCTGCGGTGCGAGGGGCGGCTGCGCGTACAGCGCGACGAAGGCCTCATAGGCCTCGACGCTGTCGTCGGCGATCACGAGGTCATAGGCGGCCTGCGGCGGCTTGCCCTGCAACTGCTTCTTCCACTCGTCGGCAGAGCGCGTCGGCGCCGCCGGCGGCCGGGCGTCGCTCTGGTCCTTGGTGGGGAAAAAGCGGAAGGCGTCGGTGAGCGAGGAGCTGTCCCATGGCGTCTGCCGGCCGCTGGTGTCCTGGTTGACCGCGACGCGCACGCGCTTGAACGTCTCCTCGATCGAGAGGCCGGGCTCGCGCGCGGCCTTGAGCAGCGCGGTGGTGTAGGGGCTGTTGACGCCGCGGCCGTCCTCGGCCTCGGCGCCCGGCGAGGTCGAGTAGGAGATGAAGGTGCCGGCGGCGTTGGCTTTCGCGTCGACCATGGCGAAGCCGTGGCCCGCGGTCTTGGCGAGTTCAGGGAACGGATTGTTGCGGCAGGCGTCGAGCAGCAGGATGCGCATCCGGCTCGGCACCGAGGCCAGCGTGTTCAGGACGTCGTTCAGCCGCACCGCCTGCAGCGGAATGTCGGCCTCGCGCTTGGGGTCGACGTCGACGGGCACCAGGAAATTCTCGCCGTCGATCTGCAGGCCATGGCCGGCGTAGAACATGAGCGCAATGGTATCGGGGCCGGTGTCGGCGATCCTGGCGGCGAATTTGCTCACCGCCATACGCATGTCGGTCTGCGACAGGTCGGCGGCGCTGATCACGTCGAAGCCGGCGTCCCCCAGCATCTGCGCCATCATTTTGGCGTCGTTGGCGGGGTTAGGCAGCTCGGTTACCGAGCGGTAGGCGGACTGGCCGATCACCAGCGCCACGCGGCTCTCCGCATGGGCGCCGGACGGGGCGATGAGCTGAGATCCCAGCAGGGATGCGGCGGCAATGACAATGGAGCGGAGCGGGCGGACGGCGTGGAACATGGCACCACCTCGGCGATGGTCCGGCGGCCGCGGTTGGCCCCGACAGCCGGCGACCTTCCTGTGTCTGTTGGCGGGGCAGGCAGGTTCACGCCCCGCACAGGGTGCCGGCAGGTTCCATGACCAAGAACCGGGGGTTCGATTCCAGCCGGGTGGACAACTTCCTGTGGGGTCATTGTGGATGAGCGGCGACGCGCCTTGACGGCGGGCGCCCATCTCTTGAGTGTCATTTTCCGTTGCCCTGCCGTCGCCGTGTCCGGCGAACGGAGCGGGGCCTTTGGATAATGTCCACGGGACAAGGTGATCTCAGGCGGCACGGAGCGCACTCCGGGGCAGGGGACCGCTGACGTTCCGGTCAGGTATCACTCGGGAGTATTGCGATGGCCACCTCTGCCGCCCTCAACCAAGAAGACGAAGCCCCGGCGACCCGCTTCGCCAAGGACCAGCTCAAGGCCATCATCGAGCGTATCGAACGGCTGGAAGAAGAGAAAAAGACCATTTCCGACGACATCCGCGACGTCTACGCGGAGGCGAAGGGCAATGGCTTCGACGTCAAGGTGCTCCGTACCATCATTCGGCTGCGCAAGCAGGACGCCAACGAGCGCCAGGAGCACGACACGATCCTGGAAACCTACATGCAGGCGCTTGGCATGCTGTGACGGCAAGGCCGTCCGGCGCACGCATCGGCCTGTCCGTTCAGACGCAATTCACCCGGCCGCCGCAAGGCGCGCCGGGTTGTTGCATTGGAGCGAAACGGGGGGGGCGCCGGTGCGGGCGGCTCAGCGCAGCGAGGCGGTGCGGACCGTGAACGAGGTCGTCGCCAGGGTGGCGTAGGCCGAACCGGTGAAGCGTTCGCAGGTCAGGCCGAGCTGCGGATCGTTCGAGAAGGTCATGTTGACCATCGCGGTCGGCTTGATGAACAGGTGCCGCATCACGGTCATGTCCTGGTCGCTGAGCGAGCTCGCGAGCATGGCGGTGCTGGCGCTTGGCGCCAGGATCATCGCCCGCATCCAGACACTGTTGGTGTTGGTTGCCGGTGACAGCCGCAGCGCCGTGGTGATCGCCGATGGACGGTTCTGCTGGCCCTTGATGACCACTGTGTTGATCTCGGTGCTGCGCGTGGCGGCGGTCGGGCGGGGGAGACGCGGGATCGGCGCGCTGGCGGCGACGATCTTGCTGCGGTCGAGCGGCGATGACGGCGGGGCGTAGGCGAGGGCCTGGCTGTCTTTGGGCAGTGCGTCCTTGGGCACGCTCGCAGTGGGTTGCGGGTCGGCGGCGGCGAAAGCGTTGCGGGCGGCGAGGCGGGCGACCTGCTCGGGCGTCGCCTGTTTCGGCTTGATGGAGTCGTCATCCCAGAAGCCGCGGGCATTGATGATGTCGGCCGGGGTCTGCGGCTTCGGCTCGCGCGCCGTGGGGGCGGCTGGTTCGGCCTGCGCCACCTTGGTCGGGGCGGGTTTCGGCGCCGGCAGCGGCACCGGCTGGCTCTCGGCGGAGGCCACCTGATAGGTCGCTGATATCACCGGCTTGGCGCGCGGCAGCGGGATCGGGCCGGCGGGCTTGCCGGCGTCGAGCGATGCGGCGAGCGCCACCGGCGTCGCCTTTGCAGGATCCTTTGCCAGCTCCTTGGCGGGATCGTCCGTGGTCGCTGCGGGTGCCGCAGCGCCCTCGTCGTCCTCCTCGGCCTGCTTGCCGCGGAACAGCGCCGCCAGCAGGCTGGGCTTGCCGGACGAGGTGTCCGCATCGCCATTGGACTTGCGGTGCTGGACCTCGGCGAGCGCGACTTCGTAGCCAGGCAGCGGATTGCCGTCGGACGGCACGTGCACGGTGCGACCGTTCGGGAACACGCGCACCAGCTGCTCGCGGGTCATGCGTGGCCAGTGCCGCACATTGCCGGTATCGAGATGCACGAACGGCGAGCCGGAGGTCGGATAGAAACCGACGCCGCCGCGCTGCAGCCGCAGCCCCGCGAAGCGGATCTGCTCCAGCGGTACGCCCGGGATGTAGAAATCCATGGCATGGCCGAGCATGTGCTGGCTGAAGCGCGCGACGCCCGAATGCGCCGAGCGGCGGCGCAACATGGCGTTGGTGCCGGGCGAGCGGTAGGCGGAAATGATCTGGATCGGCTGCTTGCCGCCGACGTCGCGATAGACCTCCCACAGGATGTCGAACAGATGGCGATCCATCACGGTCGAGTCCTGGGAGCGCCAGTCGCGCAGGTAGTGGTTGATCTGCTTCAGCGCGGCCTCGTCGTAGCGGCCGTTGCGCTTGAAAGTGACCGTGAGGTCTTCGCCGGAATGGGTGTGATGGAAGGAGAGGGTGCGGGTGTCGCCGGACGCCGAGGCGTCGTGCACACTGCGGGCGCCGCCCAGCAGCAGCAGCGTCGCCACACCAAGGCAGACGCCGGCGCGCGGAATCGACACCAAGCTTGCGCTGCGTGCGAAACGGCTCAGCACCTCAGAACGATCCCCTCAGACGACCCAATTTTCGATTCACGGCCTTCCCCGTCACCCCGTGGCGAGGAAGGTGAATGCAGTCTTAATCAGGACCGGTTAATCGAGATTTACGGCCCCCCGATCAACCAGCCGTGAAGAGGTATCGGTTGAGTATGGCAAAAAAGGGCCGCCGGATACCATCCCGATTCGGCCGTGGTTAACAAACAAGGGCTCCGCGGATGCGAAGCCCTTGTTATGTCGATTAAATTTTAGCAGTCGGCGATGGCTCGCCGCGCTCAGCGGGTATAGACCCGCCGCGGCGGGCGGACCGGCGCGGGCGGGGTCGGCGGACCGCCGAACAGCCGCTCGAAGAAGTTGAAGCCGTTGTTGACGCCGCCGCCGTCATTGTTCATCGCCACGCCCTGCGGGATGTCGCCCTTCGGCCGGCTGTAGCTCGGCTGCGCATGGGCGACCACCGCTTCCAGGTCCTTGCCTTCGCTGCCGCGCAGGATGGCCAGCATCTGGGCATCGCGGCCGTAGATGTCCTTGCGGAACTCGAGCTTGCCGGCGTCGTCCACGAAGGCGGTCTGGTAGGTGATGTTCACCGGGATCGGCGTCGGGAACTTGAGGTCGATCTCGCTCGAGCCGTACATGCTGCGGATGCGCTCCGGCGTGTAATGCTCGTTCGGCATGGTGATGTTGAGCAGCGTCGCGGCGTACTGGTCCGGGTTCTGCACCCGCATGCAGCCGTGGCTGTACGCACGCTCCTCCTTGGCGAACAGGTACTTGTCCGGCGTGTCGTGCTGGTAGACGAGGAACTTGTTCGGGAAGTTGAAGCGGATGCGTCCCAGCGCGTTGCGCTCGCCCGGCGGCTGCCAGACATGAACGCTGCCGTCGCGGCTGCGTTCGAGCTTGAGGCCGATGCGCTCGAGCGCCTGCGGGTCCTGCTGCAGCGCCGGCAGGTACTCGTTGTAGATGATCGACGGCGGCACGTTCCAGGTCGGATTGACGGTGATGTACTTCATCGTCTCCGTCAGCAGCGGCGTCGCATGGGTGCCGGGCTTGCCGGTGACGACGCGGGTGGTCCAGACCTGCTGGCCGTGCTGCATCACCTTGAGCGTGTAGTCCGGAATGTTCAGGATCACATAGGCGTCGCCGACCGCGGGTGCGCCGAGGTCGCGCGGCAGCCAGCGCCAGCGCTCCATGTTGACGCGGACGATGTCGATCTGGCGGTCCTTTTTCGGGCTGTTCAGCGCGCGGACGGTCTGAGCGTCGAGCACGCCGGTGGCGCGCAGGTCGTTGTTGGCCTGGAATTTGCGGACGGCGGCCGCGACCTGTTCGTCATAGTGCGTGTCGTCGGCGTGCTCGGTGAGGCCGAGGCGGGCGCGCAGCGGCGGCACGCGCGGATCCTCCAGCACCACCGCCGCCTGCTTCTTGCGGGCCGGCGTGTACTTGAGCGCCTCGCCGTCGGCGATCGGCGTCGCCGGCGCCTCGGAGCGCGCGCGCAGTTCGGCGAGCTTGGCCTTCAGTGCGAGGTAGCCCTTGTGCTTGGGACTATAGGAATCGAGCGCGGCGGCGACGTCCTTGGCCGCCGCGACGTTGGCGATCACCTGGGCCGGGTCGGTCGGATGCTCGGGGTAGAGGATGTCGGCGCTGACGCGCGACCAGTGCATGCGGCCGCTCTGTGCCTGGCGGGCATAGTCGAGGATGCTCGCCATCAGCCGCAGCTCGGCTTCCGCCTGGGCGTCGGGCGTGGTGGCGGCGGCGAAATCCGGCGTCGGATAGTCGGCGGGATCGAGGCCGTCGCTCGCGGCGTCCTTGAGGCGGACGATCGCCGCCTTGGCGCGGGCATTGGCGACGCCGCCCTCGGTCAGCACCGGCGCGTAGTCGCGGCCTTTGTAGAATGCCTCCACCGCGGCGCGCTCGGTCTTGCGATCGAACAGCTTGGCACTGCGGGTGGTGATGAGATCGCGCAACTTGTCGGCGACCGGCTGGTCGGCGGCGGGCACGCTGGAGGCGGCCTGCACCGGCGCGGGCGCCGGGGCGGCATCCTTGGTCGCCGTGTCCTTGGCAGGGGTCGCGGCGGTCGCAGGTGCGGCCGGCGCTGCGGCGGTCTCCGGCGCCTTGTCCGGGATGCTCGCGGTGGCATCCTTGGCCTTGCTCTCGGCCGGCGCGGTCGCGGCGGCATCGGCCGGCTTGATATCAGCCGGCTTGGCGGCGGCGGTCGCCGGTGCGGGGGCGATGTCGGCAACTGTGGGCGGCGGCACGTTGGCAGGCTCGGGCATCGGCACCGCGGCGTCGATCGCGAGGTCCTGGGCGCTCTTGGTTGGCGCCTGGGCCAGCGCCGCGGTCGAGGAGACCATCAGGAAGCTCGCCGCCACCGCCATGATCATGCGGTCATAAGCGGTCCGGCCATTCGAAGCGTGATGCATTCTCTCAACCCCTTGCGGGCCTGGTTCCGCCAGGCGGTCCGCGCTGTTCATCTGATTCGATCGACAACCTGTTGCAAAAGCGCCGGTTTCATCGCGGGGCTGTTGCACATCGACGCAGCGGCAAGACTTACACGCGGCCGACACGGGCGGATAGCGCCGACGGATCAACTCACGCGAAACTGACTGCAGATTCCCCGGTGTTGCAACGTTTTGCGCGCGCCGCGGCGCGCTTTTCCTTGGTCTGTCACAAAGCCGCAACGGTTCAATTGCGGCGCAACAATCCCGTTTCGTTCCATCCGCCGTGCGCGCGGTCTCATTCGGGCTGACGCGCTCCGGCGGAACCCGGCTCGGCGGCGGCATCGTCCAGCTTGCGATAGAGCGTCGAACGCCCGATCTTCAGCCGTCGCGCCACCTCGGACATCTGGCCACGATAGTAGGAGATGGCGAAGCGGATGATCTCCCCCTCCAGGTCGTCGAGCGGCCGCACCTCGCCGTCGGCCCCGAGCACCGACAGCGTGCCAGCGGCGGGCAGCGGCGGCGCGATCGGCACGTCGGCGGCGGCGACCACCGGCGGGATGACCTGCAGCGGCGCGACGGGCGGCGCCGCCAGCATCAGCGGTCCGGTCGAGGCGTGCTCGCTCGCGAGCGGGCCGCCCAGGGCGGCCATCTGCGGGAAGTCTGCGACGCCGAGCTGGTCGCCTTCGCTCATCACCACCGCGCGATAGACGGTGTTCTCGAGCTGGCGGACGTTGCCGGGCCACTCCGCCTGGGACAGCAGTGCAATCGCGGCGGCGTCGACGCTCGTGATGTTGCGCTTCTCCTCGGCGCAGAACCGCGCCAGGAAGTGCCGCAGCAGGTGCGGGATGTCCTCGCGGCGGGCGCGCAGCGGCGGCACCGTGAGCGGCAGCACGTGCAGGCGGTAGAACAGGTCCTCGCGGAAATGTCCCGCCTTCACATGGTCGAGCAACTGGCGGTTGGTCGCGGAGATGATGCGCACGTCGACCTTGACCGGGCGGCGGCCGCCGACGGCCTCGACCTCGCCTTCCTGCAGGGCGCGCAGCAGCTTGACCTGGGCGGACAGCGGCAGCTCGCTGACCTCGTCGAGAAACAGCGTGCCGCCCGAGGCCTCGACGAACTTGCCGGCGTGCTTTTCGGTGGCGCCGGTAAAGGCGCCCTTCTCGTGGCCGAACAGGATCGATTCCACGAGATTGTCGGGGATCGCACCGCAGTTCACGGCGACGAACGGCTTGCTGCTGCGCTCGCTCGAGCCATGGATGGCGCGGGCGATCAGTTCCTTGCCGACGCCGGATTCGCCCTCGATCAGCACCGGGATGCCGGAGCCGGCGGCCTTGCGCGCCATGCGCAGCACCCTGTCCATCGCCTCGCTGCGGGTGACGATGTCGCGGAAGGTCAGGCGGCCCTCGCGGCTATGGCGGATGCGCTGCAGCTCGCCCTTGAGCGCGCTGGTGGTGAGCGCGTTGCGCAGCGACACCTGCAGGCGCTCGGCGCCAACCGGCTTGACCACGAAGTCCTGGGCGCCGGCACGCATCGCCGACACCACATTGTCGATGCCGCCATGGGCTGTCTGCACGATCACCGGCGTCGCGATGCCGGCCTCGCGCATCTTCGAGAGCACGCCCATGCCGTCGAGGCCGGGCATGACGAGGTCGAGCACGACCGCGTCGATGGTCGGCGCGTCCGGTGAAATCAGCGTGGCGAGCGCCGCATCGCCGCTGTCCACCACCACCGCCTCGTATCCGAATCGCTGCACCATGTTCTCGATCAGACGACGCTGCACGGCATCGTCGTCAGCGATAAGGATACGCGTCGACATCACTCAACTCCTGTCCCGAATTGGGGCAATGTCGTCGGAGAGTCTTAAGAGGCTGTTAAGAAGCGCCCGGCCGAGGCCGTGGTCCACAGCGGCATCCGTCCGGCGGGGCATGATCGTGCCCCGGGGGACCTCGGCACGTCCCTTGCCCGATCGCTGGCGAGGGGCCGCAGGCCTCGCGTGGCGGGGGCGATGGCGACAAAGCGCCGCGCGCCCCCGAGCCAGGGCTCCGGGCCCTCCCTGTCCGTTTCATCCAATCGTCATCGGATCGGTGGTTGATCGCCGTGCCGCGGCGCACATATGCTGATGCGAAGTGGCGGGTGCGTCGCGGCCGCGCGGCTTCCTCGCCACTTGCCATCTGTCGCCGTTTTCAAGTCCCGTCCTGTTCAAGTCCCGTCCTGCGCGACGCCAGCCAAGGTTCCTGCCGCTCCATGCCCGCCCCATCCGCGCCCCGACGTGCCGCCAAGTCCGCTGCCAAAGCTGTCGCCAAGACCGCTGTCAAGACCGCTGCGAAGACAGTCGCTAAGCCGGCAGCCAAGTCTGCGGCCAAGACGCGCGCCAAGGGCGGCGTGAAGGGCAGCGTCAAGACCGCCGCCAAACCCGCTGTGACGCGGAAGGGGGGAGCGGCGGCCAAGCTGCCGGAGTGGAACCTGGCGGACCTCTACCCCTCGATCGATGCGCCGGAGATCGCTCGCGACCTCGACAAGCTCGAGGCCGACTGCGTTGCGTTCGAGGCTGCCTACAAGGGCAAGCTCGCCGCGGGGGTGGTCGCACCGAACGGCGGCACCTGGCTGGCGGAGGCGGTCAGGAGTTTCGAGGCGATCGACGACCTCGCCGGGCGGCTGGTCTCGTTTGCGGGCCTCGTCCATGCCGGCGACACCGTCGATCCGGCGATTTCCAAGTTCTATGGCGACGTTTCCGAGCGCATCACCGCGGCCTCGGTGCACCTGCTGTTCTTCACCCTCGAGCTCAACCGCATCGACGACGCCGTGCTGGAGCAGGCGATGCAGGCGCCAGAGCTCGGCCATTACCGCCCCTGGCTCGAGGATATCCGTAAGGAGAAGCCTTATCAGCTCGAGGACCGCGTCGAGCAACTGTTCCACGAGAAGTCGGTCAGCGGCTATGCCGCCTGGAACCGGCTGTTCGACCAGACCATCGCCGCTCTGCGCTTCAAGGTCGAAGGCAAGGAGCTCGCCATCGAGCCGACGCTGAACCTGATGCAGGACCGTGCGCCGGCCAAGCGCAAGGCCGCGGCGCAGGCGCTGGCCAAGACCTTCAAGGCGCATGAGCGCACCTTCGCCCTGATCACCAACACCCTCGCGAAGGACAAGGAAATCTCCGACCGCTGGCGCGGCTTCGGCGATATCGCCGACTCCCGCCATCTCTCCAACCGCGTCGAGCGCGAGGTGGTGGACGCGCTGGTGTCGTCGGTGCGCGCGGCCTATCCGCGCCTCTCGCATCGCTACTACGCGCTGAAGGCGCGCTGGTTCAAAAAGAAGACGCTGCCGTACTGGGACCGCAACGCGCCGCTGCCGTTCGCAGCCACCGGCACCATCGCCTGGCCCGAGGCACAGAAGATGGTGCTCGGCGCCTACGGCGCGTTCTCGCCGCAGATGGCCGACATCGCGTCGCGCTTCTTCGACGAGCGCTGGATCGACGCGCCGGTGCGGCCCGGCAAGGCGCCGGGTGCGTTCTCCCATCCCACCACGCCGTCGGCGCACCCTTATGTGCTGCTCAACTATCAGGGCAAGCCGCGCGACGTCATGGTGCTGGCGCACGAGCTCGGCCACGGCGTGCATCAGGTGCTGGCGGCGAAGAACGGTGCGCTGATGGCGCCGACGCCGCTGACGCTCGCGGAGACCGCGAGCGTGTTCGGCGAGATGCTGACGTTCAAGCGCCTGTTGGCGTCGACCAAGGCGGGCAAACAGCGCCAGGCGCTGCTCGCCGGCAAGGTCGAGGACATGATCAACACGGTGGTGCGGCAGATCGCGTTCTACACGTTCGAGCGGGCGGTCCACACCGAGCGGCGCAACGGTGAATTGACAGCCGAGCGCATCGGCGAGCTGTGGTTGTCGGTGCAGGGCGAGAGCCTCGGCCCGGCGATCGAGATCAAGCCGGGCTACGAGACCTACTGGTCGTACATCCCGCACTTCATCCACTCGCCGTTCTACGTCTACGCCTATGCGTTCGGCGACTGCCTGGTGAACTCGCTCTATGCGGTCTACGAGAAGGCCGCGGAAGGGTTCGCCGAGCGTTACCTTGCGATGCTCGCGGCGGGCGGCACCCGGCATTATTCGGAATTGCTGAAGCCGTTCGGGCTCGACGCCAAGGACCCGACCTTCTGGGACGGCGGCCTCGCGGTGATCGAGGGCATGATTGCCGAGCTCGAGGCCATGGGCTGACGGCGGGCGAGGCCTTGAGAACGGCGCATCTCCGTTGTACATTCTGTATAACGGAGATGTCGCCATGACCGAGAGGCTGCCGAAAGTGACCGCCGAGGGCTCGGTTGTGCAGATCAAGAAGATCGGCAACTCGCTGGGCCTGATCCTGTCGAAGGATCTGCTCGCCCGCCTCAAGCTGAAGGAGGGCGACAAGCTTCACGTCGTCGAGCAGACCGAGCGCGGGGTGAAGCTGTCGCCCTACGATCCCAAGCACGCCAAGGCGATGGAAATCGCGCGGCGTTCCTTCAGCGTCTATGCGGACACCTACAAGGCCCTGGCAAAGTGAGCGAGCCGATCTGGCTCGAGCGCGATATTGTCGTCGATATTCATTCCGAGCAGCTCGCACTGTTCGGAGGTCCTGATGGCATTCGCGATCTCGGCCTGCTGGAATCGGCGTTGGGACGGCCGCTCAACAAGCTGGTCTACGGCGAGGCGGCCGACCTCGCCGCGCTCGCTGCAGCCTATACGTTCGGCATCGTTCGCAACCATCCCTTCGTCGACGGCAACAAGCGCACGGCGTTCGCCGCGATGATCGTGTTTCTCGGTCTCAACGATATCGATTTCCAGGTGCGGCCGGAGAACGCCACAGCCATGATTCTCGCTGTGGCCGCCGGCGATGTCGGCGAGGAAGGGCTCGCGCGCTGGATTCGGGACCACTGGCCGGTATCCTGACGTCCAGACTGTCAGCGCCCGCACCGATGACCACAAATCCCACATCGTGAAAAACTCGGCCGAAACGCATTGCCAGCGTCGTGCGCGCGCCGTTTAATTGGTCAGGCCGGTAAGGTGGCGTCGGACATTGCCCTTGGTGCGCAATTGGGCTAATTCCCGATACCTTTTGAGATGCTGGAGGGGACCGATGGCCGACCATAGCGAAGTTGCCTATACCACTGCGGACGGGAACGATTATCCCGCGCACGAAGCCACCTATGAGGGCTTCCTGAAGTTCGTGACCTGGGGCACCGTCGCCGTTGTCCTGATCGTCGTGCTGATGGCGATCTTCCTTCTCTGACCACGTCTCGCTCGCCGGCGCGAACGCCGGCGGCTGAATTGTGTGCGACCGGTCGGCCGCGGGGGGAAACATGAAAATTGCGATTGCAAAAGAAATCGATGCGGCCGAACCGCGTGTTGCGGCGGTCCCGGAGACCGTGAAGAAATTCAAGGCGCTCGGCGCCGAGGTGGCGATTGAGCCGGGCGCGGGCGTCAAGTCCGGCGTGCCGGACGCCGAGTATCAGGCGGCAGGCGCCACCGTCACCGCGGACGCGGTGAAAGACGCCGATATCGTCATCAAGGTGAAGCGTCCCGAGGCCAGCGAGCTTGCGACCTACAAGCGCGGCGCGCTGGTGATCGCGATCATGGACCCCTACGGCAACGACGCTGCGCTCAAGAGCATGGCGGACGCCGGCGTTGCCGCGTTCGCGATGGAGTTGATGCCGCGCATCACCCGCGCGCAGGTCATGGACGTGCTGTCGTCGCAGGCCAACCTTGCGGGCTACCGAGCGGTGATCGAGGCGGCCGACGCCTTCGGCCGCGCCTTCCCGATGATGATGACCGCGGCCGGCACCGTGCCGGCGGCCAAGGTGTTCGTGATGGGCGTCGGCGTCGCCGGCCTGCAGGCGATCGCCACCGCGCGCCGGCTCGGCGCGATCGTGACCGCGACCGACGTGCGGCCGGCGGTGAAGGAGCAGGTCGAATCGCTCGGCGCCAAGTTCATCGCCGTCGAGGACGAGGAGTTCAAGCAGGCGGAGACCGCCGGCGGCTACGCCAAGGAGATGTCCAAGGAGTACCAGGCGAAGCAGGCCGCGCTGACCGCCGAGCACATCAAGAAGCAGGACATCGTCATCACCACAGCGCTGATCCCGGGCCGGCCGGCGCCGCGTCTCGTCTCCAGCGACATGGTGAAGTCGATGAAGCCGGGCTCCGTGCTGGTCGACCTCGCGGTCGAGCGTGGCGGCAACGTCGAGGGCGTGAAGTCCGGCGAGGTCGTCGATCTCGATGGGGTCAAGATCGTCGGCTTCCCCAACCTCGCGGGCCGCGTCGCGGCCTCGGCCTCCGGGCTCTACGCCAAGAACCTGTTCGCCTTCATCGAGACGCTGGTCGACAAGTCGACCAAGGCGCTCGCAGTGAAGTGGGACGACGATCTGGTCAAGGCCACCGCGCTGACCAAGGACGGCGCGGTCATCCATCCGAACTTCCAGCCGAAGAGCGCTTAAGGAGAGCCGCCATGGAGCATGTCGTGCAGGCCGTCGATCCGTTCGTGTTTCGGCTGTCGATTTTCGTCCTTGCCGTGTTCGTCGGCTACTTCGTGGTGTGGTCGGTGACGCCCGCGCTGCACACGCCGCTGATGTCGGTGACCAATGCGATCTCCTCGGTGATCGTCGTCGGCGCGCTGCTCGCCGTCGGCGTCGCGCTGGTCGGCGACAGTGAAGCCTCGCTGTGGGCGCGTGGCTTCGGCTTCGTCGCGCTGATCTTCGCGTCGGTCAACATCTTCGGCGGCTTCCTCGTCACCCAGCGCATGCTGGCGATGTACAAGAAGAAGCAGAAGTAAGCGCGACCCAGGGGGGCACTGAAATGAACGCCAATCTTTCCGCGCTGCTGTATCTGCTTGCCGGCGCGCTCTTCATCCTGTCGCTGCGCGGCCTGTCGAGTCCGGCGTCGAGCCGCCAGGGCAACTTCCTCGGCATGGCCGGCATGGCCATCGCCATCGGCACCACGCTCGCGGGGCATCCGCCCGCCGGCTTGGGCGCCTGGCTGCTGGTGATCCTCGGTATCGCCATCGGCGGCGGCATCGGTGCGGTGATCGCCCGCCGCGTGCCGATGACCTCGATGCCGGAACTGGTCGCCGCCTTCCATTCGCTGGTCGGCATGGCGGCGGTGCTGGTCGCAGCCGCAGCGTTCTATGCGCCCGGCGCCTTCGATATCGGCGCTCGCGGCAACATCCACGGCTCGAGCCTCGTCGAGATGTCGCTCGGCGTCGCCATCGGTGCGCTGACCTTCACCGGCTCGGTGATCGCGTTCCTCAAGCTGTCGGGCCGCATGAGCGGCAAGCCGATCATCCTGCCGGGGCGCCATGTCATCAACATCGTGCTCGGCCTCGCGCTGGTATTCTTCATCTACAGCCTCGTCACCTCGCAGAGCCAGATCAGCTTCTGGCTGATCACCATCATCGCGCTGGTGCTCGGCGCACTGCTGATCATCCCGATCGGCGGCGCCGACATGCCGGTCGTGATCTCGATGCTGAACTCGTACTCGGGATGGGCGGCGGCCGGTATCGGCTTCACGCTCGGCAACTCGGCGCTGATCATTACCGGTGCACTGGTCGGCTCGTCGGGCGCGATCCTGTCCTACATCATGTGCCACGCGATGAACCGCTCGTTCTTCTCGGTCATCCTCGGCGGCTTCGGCGGCGAGACCGCTGCGGCCGCCGGTGGAGCCGGGGGCGGCGAGGCCAAGCCGGTCAAGCTGGGCTCGGCGGACGATGCGGCCTTCATCATGAAGAACGCCCAGAAGGTCATCATCGTGCCGGGCTACGGCATGGCGGTGGCCCAGGCGCAGCACGCGCTGCGCGAGATGGCCGACCTCCTGAAGAAGGAAGGCGTCGAGGTGAAGTACGCCATCCATCCGGTGGCGGGCCGCATGCCCGGGCACATGAACGTGCTGCTGGCGGAAGCCAACGTGCCCTACGACGAGGTGTTCGAGCTCGAGGACATCAACTCCGAGTTTGCCCAGGCCGACGTCGCCTTCGTCATCGGCGCCAACGACGTCACCAACCCGGCGGCGGAAGAGGATCCGTCCTCGCCGATCTACGGCATGCCTGTGCTGCAGGTCTGGAAGGCCGGCACCGTGATGTTCATCAAGCGGTCGCTGGCGTCAGGCTATGCGGGTATCGATAACCCGTTGTTCTATCGCGACAATACCATGATGCTGCTGGGCGACGCCAAGAAGGTCACCGAGAGCATCGTCAAGGCGAGCTGACGCGACGAATCATCCACCAGTCAGTGCCAAAACGGCACTGACTGGTCTATGCTGCGGTGGATCCTCACCAGGAGGCCGCCATGACCGCTGCCCAGGCAATCGCGATCGAAACCGGTACACCCGAGCTGCTCTGCTCGGTGCGTGACCGCGTCGCTGTCATCACCCTCAATCGTCCCGACGCCCGCAATGCGCTGTCGGATCACCTGACACCGGCGCTGCGGCGGATGATCCGCCAGATGGGCGATGATCCCATGGTGGGCGCGCTGCTGCTCACCGGGGCCGGGACGGCATTTTGCGCCGGCGGCGACGTCAAGGGCATGGGGGGCCGGGCCGCCGCACCCGAGATGAGCTTCGACGACAAGGTCGCGCGGCTGCGCGAGCGCCAGCGCACGCTGACCGGTGCGCTGATGGACCTGCGCAAGCCGACCATCGCCGCGCTGCCGGGCGCCGCCGCCGGCGCCGGCCTTGCGATCGCGCTCGCCTGCGACCTGCGGATCGCGGCGGACAGCGCGTTCATGACCACCGGTTACGCCCGGATCGCGCTGACCGGCGACTACGGCATCTCCTGGCTGCTGATGCGCCTCGTCGGTCCGGCGCGGGCCCGTGAACTGATGTTCTTCGGCGATCGGCTGGACGCTCGCCGCTGCGAGACGCTCGGACTGGTCAACCGCGTGGTGGCCGACGCGGACCTGCAGGCAGAGGCCTTCGCCTGGGCCAGGCGGCTCGCCGCCGGTCCCACCGAGGCCTTCGCGGGCATCAAGGACAACCTCGATCACGCCATGACGGCAGACTTCTTGTCATCGCTCGATCATGAAGCGGCCAACATGGTCGCCGCCGCGGGCACGGCAGCGCACCGCGAGGCCGTGCGGGCCTTCGTCGAGAAGCGGTCGCCGGATTTCAGCCGAATGTCCTGAAGAGGAGAGGCCGGTCGGCGAGGATACGCCGCCCGCCCCTCTTGCGTCCCCACTTCGTATCAGAGCATCCTGTGATGTATCGCGAACCGAGTGGGGCACTTGCCGTCATGAACGTCCATGGCCCGATGCCACGATCGTCGTGGCTGTTTCCGCTGCTGGCTGTGCTGTTCTTCGCCGCCGCGACCATCCTTGGCGTCGACTTTTCCCGGACGCTGCCGGGCGTCGTGTTCGCGGTGGTGCTGCTGACCATCCTATTCGGCACCGTGTTCGCCGCGGTTCATCACGCGGAGGTCATCGCTCACGAAATCGGCGAGCCGTTCGGCACGCTGGTGCTGACCATGTCGGTGACGATCATCGAGGTGGCGCTGATCGCGACCATCATGCTCGGCGACAAGGAGGTGCCGACGCTGGCCCGGGACACCGTGTTCGCGGTCGTCATGATCGTCTGCAACGGCCTCGTCGGCATCTGCATCCTGGCGGGAGGGCTGCGCTACCGTGAACAGAATTTCCAGATGACCGGCTCGAGCATCTACCTCAGCGTGCTGGTCGTGCTGGCGACCATGACGCTGGTGATGCCCAATTTCACGACGGCGGCGCCAGGACCGGTCTATACGGTCGGGCAGCTGATCTTCGTCAGCCTGGTGACGATCGCGCTGTATATCGTGTTCCTGTACACCCAGACCGTGCGACACCGGGACTATTTCATCGTCGAGGCGGACGACAGTCCCGATCCCGGAATTCCCCTCGGCAGGAAGCTCCTGATCAATTTCGGCCTCCTGGCCGTTGCACTGCTGTCCGTGGTGCTGCTGGCGAAGAAGTTCTCGCTGGTGGTCGATGCCGCCACCGAGATGATGGGGGCGCCGCCGGCCTTCGCCGGCGTCGTCGTCGCGCTCCTGATCCTGATGCCCGAGGGCGTCGCGGCGATTTCGGCCGCCCGCAAGAACGACCTGCAAAAGAGCATCAACCTGGCGCTGGGCTCGTCGCTGGCGACCATCGGACTGACCATACCGGCCGTCGCGGTGGTCGCCGTGACCATGGGCAAGACCCTGGTGCTCGGCTTGAGCCAGCAGGACATAGTCGTGCTGCTTCTCACGGTTGCGGTGAGCATGCTGACGTTCAGCACGCCGCGAACCAACGTGCTGTTCGGCTTCGTGCATCTCGTCGTGTTCGCGATCTACCTGTTCAAGATTTTTTCCCCTTGAGCCGTCTGGGCTCCGGCCCGGCTGATCGTGCGTGGGGGCAGGGGAGGCGGAATCGCGATGACCCCAGAGGGCCCGGTGATCCCGCGGCAGGCGATGGTCGCGCGCTTGTCAGCATTGCCTTTGAACCGTCGCAGTTGATCCCTCAATCGGCCCAAAAGTTCCAGCATCACACCCCCGGGGAATAAGGTGGGGTCGCGCCGTCGTCATGCTCAAATTCGTATCGCAGTTCTTTCTGCAGATTTTTCCATCCATCATCGCGACGGTGGTGGGGGCCTATATTGTTAACTATTACATCGTTCCGAAGGCGCAGTCGGACACCAAGGCGTCCTACGCCAAGGGGGCGCCGGCGGGCAGCAACGACCAGGGCGCCATCGATGTGACGCCCAAAGATGCGTCCAAGGATGGGTCCAAGGATACGCCATCCAAGGCCGTGCCTGCCAAGGCGTCCAAGGACGCGACGCCCAAGGCGGAGACCGCTGTGGCGAGCCCGGAAACGGCCAAGGGCAAGCCTGCTGAAACCAAGTCGACTGAAACCAAGTCGACTGAAACCAAGTCGACCGAAACCAAGGCCGAGAAGCCGACAGAAGCCGTCCGGGTCATCGACCTGAGGCGCCCGTCGCCACGCGAGAAGGAGAAGGCGGTGGCTCGCAGTACGCCGGCCGCACCAGCGGCGCCGGCGATCGCGGCTGCTCCTGCGACCCCCGCCAGCGAGACCGCGGCGCTGACGCCGCCAGCCGCTGCGGCCGCTGATGAACGGCACGACCGTGACGCCAACGAACTCGCCCGGGCCGCCATCGAACGCCTGCGGACCTCCGAACCGCCGCATGCGGCAGACGCGCCACGGGCTGCCGAGCCCGCGCGGGAGACTGTTCGCGAGACCGTACGCGAACCGGCCGTCACCGCCCGCGAGCCGGCGCAGGCCAGCATCGTTGCCGCACCGCCGGTCCAGCCACGGCCTGCCGTGCAACCGCTGCCGCCGCCTGTCACCGTGGCCGTGCCGCCGGTCGAGGCGATTCCTGCCAAGCCTCTGCCCCCCTATGCTGCTCCGGCTCAGGCCGCGGCCGATGCCAACCGGCCGGTTCCCCCCGCCGACATCCCTGGGGCCCGCCCGCTCGACCTGCAGGCCGCGGCGAACCCGCCACGCCCCAACGTCGCCGACGACGTGCTGTCGGCGGCGCGTTCGATGATCAATGCGGTGGTGCCGCAGTAACGGCTCCGTCTTGCCCGCCAGGCTCCCGGTGCTCCGCACTGGGAGCAGGCCCCTTCCGATCGTGAGCCGAGGCGAGCCGTGACGCTGGTGCGCTGGATCGTCATCGCCGTTGCCGCAGGCTACCTCGCTGTCGTCGCCGTTGCCTTCGCGTTCCAGCGCGCCCTGTTGTATCCGGTCCCGCAGACGACACGGACCCCACCCGCAGCTGCCGGCTTTGCGGCTGCGACTGAAGTCCAGCTCGACACCGCAGATGGCGAGCTGATCGTCGCCTGGCACGTGCCGCCCAAACCGGGCAAGCCGGTCGTCATCTTCTTCCATGGCAATGGCGAGGTCCTGGCCTGGCGCATTCAGCGCTTCCGCGCCATCGTCGCCGACGGCACCGGTCTGCTCGCCGTATCGTTTCGGGGCTATGGCGGCTCGACGGGGTCGCCGACGGAAGCGGGTCTGCTGCAGGACGCGGCGGCTGCTTACAGCTTCGCCGCCGCGCGTTATGCGCCGGATCGTCTGGTGCCCTGGGGCTATTCATTGGGCAGCGGGGTCGCGGTCGCGCTCGCCACCACCCAGCCCGTGGGCCGCTTGATTCTGGAGGCGCCCTATACCTCGATCGTCGAGGTGGCCGCGGACAAGTTTCCCTGGCTGCCGGTACGCTGGCTGATGCGTGATCGCTTTCCGTCGGATCAGCGCATCAGCGCGCTCAAGGTGCCGCTGCTCGTGATGCACGGCGAGCGGGACGAGGTCGTGCCCTTTGTGCTGGGCCGGCGGCTGTTCGAGCTGGCGCCCGAGCCCAAGCGGTTCGAGGCCTTCGCGCGCGGAACCCATGTCGATCTCGACGACCAGGGGGCGCTCACGGTCGCGCACAGGTTCCTCGCCGAAGCGCCCTGAAGGCCGCAGACGTTGCCACGGCAACGAAAAACGCGGGCCCCGAGGGACCCGCGTCGCGATCTCAAAAAAACGTCGTTTCGACGATCAGCGCGGGCCGCGCGGACCAGCGCCGGCACCACGGCCGCCACGGTCAGCACCCGGAGCGCCGAAAGCCGGCTTCGGCTTCATCGGCAGCAGGCCTTCACGCTGCAGCTTCTTGCGTGCGAGCTTGCGGGCGCGACGAACGGCCTCAGCCTTCTCACGCGCCTTCTTCTCGGACGGCTTCTCGTAATGACCGCGGAGCTTCATCTCGCGGAAAATGCCCTCGCGCTGCATCTTCTTCTTCAGCGCCTTGAGAGCCTGGTCGACGTTGTTATCGCGGACAAGAACCTGCACGCAGCATCCTTTTGTGTGGTCTAATCAAATTGGAATTCGGAAGATTGCGAAAGACCGGCAGAGGCCACGCCATTCGTATCAAGGGCGCGGACATACCAGATCAAACCGCGGATGTCCACCTGCCGGGCCGACTTTTACGCATGGCTTCGGCTTTTTTCCAGGGGCTCCGTCAGCTTTCGGATGGCCTGGATTCTGTGGGTTTCACCTCGGTGACGTGGCCCATTTTCCGGCCCGGGCGGGCAGCGCCCTTGCCGTACAGGTGCACCGTCGCGCCGGGAACGGTCAGCCACTGCGCGTAGCTGGCGATCTCGTCCCCGATCAGGTTGGTCATGGTCACGTCGCCGTGGCGGACCGGATTGGCCAGCGGCCAGCCGGCGATGGCCCGGATGTGCTGCTCGAACTGCGATACCGAGGCGCCGTCCAGCGTCCAGTGGCCGGAATTGTGCACCCGCGGCGCGATCTCGTTGACAAGGAGCGAGGGGGTGGTTCCCGGCAGCATGAACATCTCGACCGCAAGGACGCCGACATAGTCCAGCGCCTCGGCGATCCGCGTGGCGATGCCGCGGGCCTCTTCCGCCAGCGTCTCCGGGATCCGGGCCGGCGCGTGGGAGTATTTCAGGATGTGGTCGCTGTGCTCGTTCTCGGTGACGTCGAAGCAGACCACGTGACCGTCGGTGCCGCGCGCGGCAATGACGGAAATCTCTTTTTCGAACGGTACGAAGGCCTCGAGGATGGCCGATTTGGTGCCGAGGTCGGCCCACACCGCCTCCAGGTCGTCGCCGTCGCGGATGATGGTCTGGCCCTTGCCGTCATAGCCGAAGCGGCGGGTCTTCAGCACCGCGGGCGCACCGATCTCTGCCAGCGCCGCCTTGAGGTCCTGCACCGAGGCGACGTCGGCATAGCGGGCGGTTGCGATGCCGAGGTTAGTCACGAAGCTCTTCTCGGCGAGGCGGTCCTGGGTGGTCTCCAGCACCTTGGTATCGGGCAGCACCGGGCGCCGCGCGGCCAGGATCATGGCGGTGGCGGCCGGCACGTTTTCGAACTCATAGGTGATGACGTCGACGTCGGTGGCAAACAGCTCGAGCGCCTCCACGTCGGCATATTCGGCGCAGGTGGCATTCTGCACCACGTCGAACGCCGGCGAATCCGGGTCGGGCGAAAACACCTGGGCCCGCAGCCCGAGACGGGCGGCGGCGAGCGCCAGCATCCGTCCCAACTGTCCGCCGCCGAGAATGCCGATGGTGTCGCCGGGCTTCAGCTTCACCTGCCTTGAAGATGTCACGCCGAGCCCTCCGGGCGCTCGCCCACCGCGTCGGTCTGGCGCCTGCGCCAGTCCGCGAGCCGGCCGGCGAGGCCGGCATCGGTCAACGCCAGCACGCTGGCGGCCAGCAGGGCCGCATTGATTGCGCCCGCCTTGCCGATCGCCAGGGTTCCGACCGGAATGCCGGCTGGCATCTGCACGATGGAATAGAGCGAATCCACGCCCGACAGCGCCTTGGATTCCACCGGCACGCCGAACACCGGCAGCTCGGTCAGCGACGCGGTCATGCCCGGCAGATGCGCCGCGCCGCCGGCGCCGGCGATGACGACCTGGAAGCCGGCCGCCTTGGCGCCCTTGGCGAAGGCATAGAGGCGATCCGGGGTCCGGTGGGCGGACACGATGCGGGCCTCATGGGCGACGCCCAGGCTGGTCAGGGTTTCTGCCGCGTGGCGCATGGTCTCCCAGTCGGACTGGCTTCCCATGATGATGGCGACTTTGGCTGTCATTCAGGTCGATCTTCGCTGAAAATCCGGAATCAACACATAGCGTAGCAGGCGGACATGTAGCCTGTCTTCCGACGTGTTGGAATTGCCGCAAGCGCTCGGAACCCATGCGGCGTCAAAGATTTGGCCGCGGCGTGAGGCCGCGTTCGGCAACTGTGCCACCCGCCCGTGGGCTGGCGGCGTCTCCGGAATGGATTATCCTGTCCCGACGAATCGGAACATCGGGAATTTGTGCATTGCGGCTTGCGTTTCCCTGCAGTTTGACTTGGACGGGGGCGGAACTTGCTGCCTCCGGTTCCGGTTCCCGTTCGTAAGCGTTCACCCAGCCTCATGCCCAGATCGCGCCAGCCGCACACCAGGAAACCGCCGGGCCGCCGGCGCCCCTTATCCCCCGATGTGGGCATCCCGGCCCCCGCCAGCGGGGGACGGGCCGGAAAGTCGCCGCGCGCGGCAGGGGCAGGGAGCATCAAATCCACGGTCGCCAAATCCGGATCCGTCCGGCCGGCGGCCAAGCGCTCGAGCGCATCGGCGTCAGGACGGGGGAAAGCCGCCAAGCCTGTCGCAGATCGCGCCCGGCTGGAGGCGCGGATCCGCAAGCTCACCGCGCAGCTTGCCGAGGCGAAGGACCGCATCGCGGAACTGGAAGCCTGGGCGGATACCGATTCGCTGCTCGACATCTTCAATCGCCGCGGCTTCGAGCGCGAGCTGACGCGGGCGATCGCCTACATCAAGCGCTACAAGGCCAGCGGCGCGGTGATCGCGCTCGACGTCGACCGTCTCAAGCCGATCAACGACACGTTCGGTCATGCGGCCGGCGATGCCGTTCTCAAGGCCATTGTCCATGTAGTGCTGCGCCATGTCCGGTCCTCGGACGTGGTCGGCCGTCTCGGCGGCGATGAGTTCGCGGTGCTGCTGTGGAATCTGACCGAGGCCGATGCCAAGGCGAAGGCGGCGGCGCTCGAGGACGCGATCGACCGCCTGACCTTCGTGTTCCGTGGTCACTCGATGTCGTCGGGCGCATCCACCGGCGTCACCATCCTCATCCCGTCCGACGATGCGCAGAGCGCGCTCGAGCGCGCCGACCTGGCGATGTATGCGCGCAAGGCAGAGCGCCGCCGCGCGCTCCTGAAGCTGTAGCGCCGCCCTTCAGGCGATGATGTCGGGGGTGATCTGGTCTTCGATGAAGGAGATGCGGTCGCGCAACTGCAACTTGCGCTTCTTCAGCCGCTGCAGGCGAAGCTGGTCCGGGGCCGGTGAGTGCTGCAGCGCCTCGATGGCAGCGTCGAGGTCACGATGTTCCTGCTGCAGCCGGGCCAGTTCCAGAGCGAATTCCTGATTGTCCTGTTCGGTCATCATGCGCTGCAGTTGGATTGTGGGGCGCCGGAACCGGCGCGGTTCCACAATCTCATCGCAGAAAATCATGGTCCCTGCCAGCGGTGGGATCAAGGGGGCGCGTTGCCGTGGTCCGGGCTGTGGAGAAGGTGCTGGCTTTGTCGTGTTGTGCGACCGCGAGATGCGGATGATATCGCGCGCATGAGTTGCGCCGAGCATTGCGACTGATGCAGAGGCGAATCAAATTGGACGATTTTCCTTATGCAATGACATTTCGCGCAGCTGTAGCACGTTCCTGTCGACAGTTGCGCCGGCTCATGTACTATGCACCGTCCAGGTCCAGAGCTGAGGTCCATCTGATAGAGGAGACTTCTGATGGCAATTGAGGCGCATCTCGTTGAACTGGAACGCAAACACAGGGTTCTGGAAAGCGAATTGCACGATGCCATGAGGCATCTGTCCACGGACAATCTGTGGATCGTCGAATTGAAGCGCCGTAAATTGATGGTCAAGGACGAGATCGAACGGCTGAAGCAAGCCGCGAGCGATACGCTCCATTAGGACTTAACTTCCTCATCTCCATCACTGACAGATTCATCACAGACACGCCGTCGATCGGCTGAGACAAAAAAACGACGGATCTCAGGACTGGACAATCTCAGCTAGGCGTAGCGGAAAAGACCGGCGCGAACGCGGCGGGCATGTCGGCGACATTGCCATGATGGACGAAAGCCTGTTTCGGGCGGCCTTGCCCGGAACAGGCTTTCGTATTTCTGGCTTTCGTATTTCCAACCTTTCGCCGTTTCAGACGATTGTGTTTGGAGGTGCTGATGCCGTCTGACGACGGCCGCGCCCCAACTATGATTGCGCCAGCAAGGCGACGTGATCGGCGATCGCCAGCGAGGCGGTGAGACCAGGCGATTCGATGCCGAACAGGTTGATCAGGCCTTCGACGCCATGATCGCGCGGGCCGCTGATCATGAAGTCCTGCACCGCGATCTCCGGCGGCACGATCTTCGGACGGATGCCGGCGTAGCCGGGTGCCAGCGCGCCATCGGGCAGCGCCGGCCAGTAGCGGCGGATCGCCGGATAGAAGCGCGCCACACGCGCCGGGTCGACCTCATAGTCGATCGCGCCGACCCACTCGACGTCCGGCCCGAACTTCGCCTGGCCGCCCATGTCGAGCGTGAGATGGACGCCGAGGCCGCCGGGCTCCGGGACCGGATAGATCAGATGCGAGAACGGAGCACGGACGTTGCAACTGACGTAGTTGCCCTTGGCGAGATAGGCGGTTGGGATGCTCTCGCGCGGCAGACCGTCGATGGCATGGGCCACCGCCGGTGCGTTGAGGCCCGCGGCGTTGACCAGCAGCCGGCACGCCAGCGTCATCGGAGCCGCACCGCCGACTTCCACCGTAATCCCTTCCGGCGTGGCCGTCGCCCGTTGCAGCGGTGCGTTGAAGGCGATCATGGCGCCGGCCGCCTCAGCGTCACCACGCAGCGCCAGCATGTAGGCATGGCTGTCGATGATCCCGGTCGACGGCGACAGCAGCGCAGCCGTGCAGTTCAGCGCCGGCTCGAGCGCGCGTGCCGCGGTGGCATCGAGCAGCTGGAGGTCATCGACGCCGTTGGCCGCCGCGCGGGCCCGGATTGCGCCGAGCTTGTCGTTGTCTTCCGCCGAGGTTGCGACGATCAGCTTGCCGCAGCGCCGGTGCGGAATGCCATGGTCTTCGCAGTAGGCGTAGAGCGCGCGCTTGCCGTCGACGCAGTGCCGCGCCATCAGGCTGCCGGCGGCGTAATAGATGCCAGCGTGAATCACCTCGCTGTTGCGTGACGAGGTGCCGGTGCCGATATCCTCGGCGGTTTCGAGGATGATGATCTCGCGGCCGGCCTGTGCGAGCCGGCGGGCGATGGCGAGGCCGACGACGCCAGCACCGACGACGATACAATCAATCCTGTCCATCAGTTCCATCCCTCGTCCCATGTCGTGGGTTGCGTGGCGCGTCCGGTGTCGTGTCATCCCAGAACGTAGTTTTGCCCGTGGTGACATCACGACGCTGTCGGATGCCGCATGACGCTTTGGTCTTCAGGGGCTGTTAACCACGGCTCCGCGATCCGTGCGACGTGTCTTATCACTGCATTAATCATGAAAGGGCATTTGCCTCAATTTAAGTCAAGTTCAGAGGCCGGTCGGGTAGGCGTTTACCCGATTAAAACCGATGGAAACAGAAACTGCCGTTCAAAGCGCGCAAGTGGCTGGTGAATGGCATGCACAGTCGGGGAGGCGGCAAGGCGATCGGTTTCGCAACCGCGGCGGCGTGCATGCTCGCGGTCGGGCATCCGTCGACCGTGGCGATCGCCGGCGATGGCGCCATCGCCGACAGCGGCGCCGATCCCAGCATGATCTGGCAGATCCTGCTGGCCGGCTTTGCCATCTTCGCCTGTCTTGCCGCGGTCATCATCTGGGTCCTGTCGGCGCTCGAACGCGCCAAGCGCAGCAACCGTCGCAATACGGCTTTCGTCCATGCCGCGCTCAACAACATGAGCCTCGGCATCGTGATGGTCGATGCCAGGAACCGGCTGGTGTTCTGCAACGACAGCTACCTCAAGCTCTACGGTCTGTCGCGGTCCGACCTGCATCTCGGCATGTCCGGCCGCGAGCTGTTCGAGATGCGCCGCCGCGTGTCCGGGTTCGAGTGCGATCCCGAGGAATTTTTTCGCGGTGTGACGAGTGACGCCGGCTACGTGACCGAGATGCCCGACGGGCGGGCTATTCTGGTCAAGCACCGCGGGCTTCGCAGCGGCGGCACCATCTCGACCCACGAGGACATCACCGAGCAGCGGCAGCTGTCGCGACAGCTGGCCACCACCAAGCGCTTCCTGGAATCGGTGATCGACAACATCCCGGTCTGCGTCGCGGCGAAGAGCATCGAGGATGGCCGCTACATTCTGGCCAATCGCGCCTTCGAGCAGTTCTCGCAGCTGCCGCGCGAGCAGATCATCGGCAAGCTCGCCGACGAGATCTTCACGCTGCGGGCCTCGATCAGCGTCAACGAACTCGACCGTGCTGCGATCGCCTCGCCGAGCGGGCGGCTGCGCTCGGAGTTCTCCGTCGAGCGCAATGGCCAGATGCGGGTGCTCGACAGCAACCGGGTGGTCGCCCGCAACGACAGCAACGAGCCCGAATTCCTGATCGCGCTGTTCGAGGACGTCACCGAGCGCCGCAATCTCTCCAGCGAACTGGAAGACACCAAGAAGTTCCTGGAGATGATCATCGACAACATTCCGCTGGCGCTCGACGTCAAGCGCGTCAGCGACGGCCAGTACCTGTTCGTCAATCGCAGCGCCGAGAAGATCTTCCATCGCGAGCGTGAGGCGGTGGTCGGCTCGACCGTCGAGGAGATTTATGGATCGGCGGCGCGCCTGATCGTGGAGCGCGACAACATCGCGATCCGCAAGAAGGGCTCAAGCGTCGAGGAGCAGCCGATCCAGACCCGCAGCGGGCTGCGGCTGTTCCTGACACGGCGCGTCACGGTGCTCGACGAGGCGGGCGAGCCGCAATACCTGATCAAGACCAACGAGGACATCACCGATCGCCGCCAGACCGAGTCGCGCATCGCGCATATGGCGTATCACGACACCCTGACGGACCTGCCCAACCGTGCCGCTTTCATCCAGGCGCTGACGCAGATGATCGACGCCTGCAGCGGCTCCAGCGAGGAGTTCGCGGTGCTGTCGATCGACATGGATCGGCTGAAGGAAATCAACGATGTGTTCGGCCACTCGACCGGCGACCAACTGCTGATCGAGGTGTCGCGCCGGATCCAGGAGGTCGCACGCGGTGGCGTCGTCGCGCGCCTCAGCGGCGACGAGTTCGGGCTGATCATCGACGGTCCGCAGCCGCGCGCGGGGCTTGCGCTCGCCCAGCAATTGATGGACTGCATGCGCGACGAGTTCATGATCGATGGCAAGTCGGTGCGCACCGGGCTCACCATCGGCATCTCGATCTTCCCCCGCAACGGCGCGGATGCGGCGTCGCTGCTCGCCAATGCCAGCGTGGCGCTGTTCCGCGCCAAGGCCAAGGGACGCGGTTCGGTCATCGTGTTCGAGGCGGAAACCGACCAGCAGATCCGCGACCGCCGCGTGCTGCACCAGGATCTCGCCGCCGCCGTCCGCAACGGCCAGTTGTCGCTCTACTACCAGCCGCAGGCGCTCACCGGTCATGGCGTCATCGATCCGGAGTTCGTCGGCTTCGAGGCGCTGGCGCGCTGGATCCATCCGGTGCGCGGCTTCGTGCCGCCGGGCGACTTCATCCCGCTCGCGGAAGAAAGCGGCCTGATCGTCGAACTCGGCGAGTGGATCCTGCGCGAGGCGTGCCGCGAGGCGGCGTCGTGGGAGAAGCCGATGCAGGTGGCGGTCAACCTGTCGCCGGCCCAGTTCCAGCATGGTGACCTGGTCGGCCTCGTGCACTCGATCCTGCTGGAGACCGGGCTGCAGCCGGGGCGGCTGGAGCTCGAGATCACGGAAGGCGTGCTGATCGACGATTTCGACCGTGGCCTGTCGCTGCTGCGCCGGCTCAAGGCGCTCGGCGTGCGCATTGCTATGGACGACTTCGGCAGCGGCTATTCGTCGCTGACCTATCTGCAAGCGTTCCCGTTCGACAAGATCAAGATCGATCGCACCTTCGTGCTCAATCTCGGCCGCAATGCCCAGTCGGCTGCCATCATTCGCGCCATGATCGGCCTCGGCCACGGCCTCGACATCTCCATCGTCGCCGAGGGCGTCGAGACTCAGGAGCAGCTCACCTTCCTCGCCCAGGAGAACTGCGACCAGGTCCAGGGCTATTTCCTCGGTCGTCCGGCGCCGATCGCGCAGTATGCGGCCCTTGTCGGCGCCCCCTGGCACGAGGCCGAGGCCCGCAAGACCGGCTGAAGCGCGCCGGCGCCCGGCTCTCCGGCGGGCTGTCCGCCGGGCCGGCCCATCTGCGTCCAAAATCCCCTTGACCTTGCTGTCCGTCCGGCCGATTCCCGGGAGACGGTTCTTCGTCATCAAGGTTGAAGGAGGTTCGGCATCTTGGTGAAGCGGCGGGGGCGCGGTGCGCCGGCGGGTGCTGGTCCAGCGGTCGAGGGGGCGACGGATCATGGCTGATCGTGGGCAAGCCGCCGCGCAGGGGGCGCAGCCGCTTCTGCGCGTCGCATCGGTCGTCAAGCGGTTCGGCAGCTTCACGGCGGTGGACGGCCTTTCGCTCGACATCCATGCCGGCGAATTCTTCGCCCTGCTCGGGCCAAGCGGCTGCGGCAAGACCACGCTGCTGCGCATGCTGGCGGGCTTCGAGGCGCCGGATGACGGTCAGATCCTGCTCGACGGCGCTGATATCGCCCCGGTGCCGCCCTATCGGCGGCCCGTGAACATGATGTTCCAGAGCTACGCCCTGTTCCCGCATCTGACGGTGGCCGACAACATCGCTTTCGGTCTGCGCCGCGCCGGCATGCCGAAGCCGCACATGGCCGAACGGATCCGGGACATGCTGGCGCTGGTGCGGCTCGAGGACCTTGCCGCGCGCAAGCCGGACCAGCTGTCCGGCGGCCAGCGCCAGCGCGTGGCGCTGGCCCGCGCGCTGGCGCGGCGGCCGCGCATCCTGTTGCTCGACGAGCCGCTGGCGGCGCTCGACAAGAAGCTGCGCGAGAGTACCCAGGCCGAGCTGCTCGAGGTGCAGCGCCGGCTCGGGACCACTTTCATCATCGTCACCCATGACCAGGAGGAGGCGATGACCGTCGCCGACCGCATCGGGGTGATGGATCGCGGGCGTCTCGTCCAGGTGGCGACGCCGCACGACCTGTATGAAGCGCCGAACTCGCGCTGGATCGCCGGCTTTGTCGGCGACATCAACATGATCGAAGGTCAGGTGGTGACCCGCGAGGCGGGACACGTCACGGTCGCCGGGCGCGATGCCGGGCCGATCGTCGCCGCGGCTGCGGCGCCGGATCGCGTGGCGAGCGACGTCTGCATTGCCATCCGTCCGGAGAAGATCCGGCTCGAGATCGGAGACACCGCGAGCTCGGCACAGCGCAACCGGCTGGTCGGCGAGGTGCTCGATATCACCTATCTCGGCGCCGCGTCGCTGTGCCGCGTCCGGCTCGACGGCGGCTGCGTGTTGCGGGTATCGCTGGCCAACGGCTCGCGCCAGGCCAGCGATGGCCTTGCCGCGGGGCAGCGCGTTGTGGCGACATTTGCGCCGGACAGCTGCGTCGTGCTGGAGGCGTGAGGCCATGAGCACCCGCCGCGTCTTCACCCGGCCTGCGCGGCTCGCCGCGCTTCTCCCCTATCTGTGGATGGTGCTGTTCTTCCTGGTGCCGTTCGCGTTCGTGCTGAAGATCAGCCTGTCGCAGACGGCGATCGCCCAGCCGCCCTATGTGCCGTTGTTTCAGCTCGACCAGGGCTGGCAGGCATTCAAGGCCGCGCTGGCGCAGCTCGACACCGCGAACTTCGCGCTGCTGGCGTCGGACAATCTCTATGTGCTGTCATATCTGCGCAGCCTGACGGTGGCGCTGACGGCGACCGCGCTGCTGCTGGTGATCGGCTATCCGATGGCCTATGCCATGGCGCGGCTGCCGTCGCGCTGGCAGCCGCTGGCGATGATGCTGGTCATCGTGCCGTTCTGGACCTCGTTCCTGATCCGCATCTATGCCTGGATCAACGTGCTACAGCATGACGGCCTGCTCAACACCGTGCTGTTGAAGCTGCACGTCATCGATCAGCCGCTGGTATGGCTGTCGACCGACAGCGCGATGTATCTCGGCATCGTCTACTCCTACTTCCCGTTCATGATCCTGCCGCTCTATGCCACGCTCGCCAGGCTTGACGAGGCGCTGCTGGAAGCCGCCGCCGACCTCGGCTGCTCGCGCCTCAAGGCGTTCTGGCTGGTGACGGTGCCGCTGTCGCTGCCCGGCATCGGCGCCGGCGTGCTGCTGTGCTTCATCCCGATCGTCGGCGAGTTCGTCATTCCGGACCTGCTGGCGGGCTCCGACCGCATGATGATCGGCCAGACGCTGTGGCTGGAGTTCTTCACCAACAAGGACTGGCCGGTGGCGTCCGCCATCGCCGTCGTGCTGTTGCTGCTGCTGCTCGTGCCGCTCCTGGTCTACGAGAAGCTGCAGCGCCGCCAGCTCGATGGGGTGCGCTGATGGCCGGTCATGCCCGACGCTTCTCGTCGTTCAACGCCGCCGCGCTGGCGCTCGGCCTCGCGTTTCTCTACCTGCCGATCCTCATCCTGATGATCTACTCCTTCAACGCCTCGCGGCTGGTGACGGTGTGGGGGGGCTGGTCGCTGCGCTGGTATGTCGAGTTCTTCCACGATCGCGCCATGCTGGATGCGTCGTGGATGAGCCTGCGGGTGGCGGTGTGCTCTGCCACTGCGGCCACCGTGCTCGGCACGCTGGCGGCGGTCGCGCTGTCGCGTGGCGAGAGCTTCCGCGGCCGCACGCTGTTCTCGGGCATGCTGTACGCGCCGCTGGTGATGCCGGAAGTCATCACCGGGCTGTCGCTGCTGCTGCTGTTCGTGGCGACCGCGGCCGAGCGCGGCTTCTGGACCGTGACCATCGCCCACACTACGCTGACGATGTGCTTCGTCGCGGTGGTGGTGCAGTCGCGCCTGCGCGGCATCGACCGCAGCCTGGAGGAGGCGGCGATGGACCTCGGCTGCGCGCCGGCGCATGCCTTCGTCGCGGTGACGCTGCCGCTGATCCTGCCGGCGGTGATCGCCGGCTGGCTGCTCGCCTTCACGCTGTCGCTCGACGATCTCGTCATCGCGAGCTTCACCACGGGCCCGGGCTCGGCGACGCTGCCGATCCGCATCTACTCCGAGGTGCGGCTCGGCGTGAAGCCCGAGATCAACGCCATCTGCACGCTGGTGGTCGCGGCGGTGGCGGTGGTGATCGTGGCGGCGTCGCTTGCTTCCAAGCTGTCGAGCCGCGAGGGCGAAAGCGCCGCGCCGCTGTGACGCGGGGCGGCTGCTCTAGAAGCGGAGATTGGCACCGGCCTTGATGGTTTGGGCCGTCAGCGGCCGGCTCGACATGAACTCGAGACGGTTGTCGCTGGGTGTGCGGCCGAGCTGCAGATAGTTGTACTCGGCCCTGATCGACACTGCATCGGTCAGCGCGTACTCGACGCCGCCGCCATAGAGATAGCCGATCTGCCAGCCGCGCCCGTCCGCGACCGGCGCCTCGTTGTGAACCAGCGCAAGGCCGGCGGTGGCGTAGGGCAGGACGCGGCCGAGCACGATGCCGGTGCGCAGCTTCGCCGCGCCGAGCCAGTGCGGCGCGATGGCGCCGGTCGTGGTGGCTGGGCGCGACGTTTGCCGCCACAGGTAGCTTCCTTCGACCTCGACGCCGAACACCGCGGGCAATGTGCTGCCGGTGACCTGCACGTTGTAGCCGCCTTGCAGGCCGGCAAGGAAGCCGCCCTGCGCCGGCGCGAGCGTGTCGGCGCCGGTGCGGGCATAGCCGCCGTGCACGCCGACGTAAGCGCCGCGCCAGTTGAACACGGCGGCGGAGGCGAGGGGCGTCGGTGACAGCCAGGCGCTGTCGAGCGGCTGCGCCTGCGCGGCGGCGGCGGACAGCGAAGCGAGGAGGGCGACGGGGAAGCGGCGGAATGCGGGCACGGCGGTGTCTCGACGGTTGAGAGCGATGGGTCCGGCCACGGCCGGCATGCGGGCGAGCGTCATCGTTCGCCGGCGAGCCGGCGTTCGCGGGCCATCGCGTGGATGGCGTCAACGCAAGAGAAGCGGTGTCAGCTGTGGCTCAGGCCGACTTGCGGACGGCCTGCGGCATATCGAGCGGGTGATCCGAGCTGTCCTCGTCGGGGATGTAGGTCAGGATGTCGCCGGGCTGGCAGTTGAGCACCTTGCAGATCCGCTCCAGCGTATCGAAGCGGATACCGCGCACCTTGCCGGACTTCAGCAGCGAGACGTTCGCTTCGGTCAGGTGGATGCGTGCGGCGAGCTCGCGGGAGCGCATCTTGCGCCGCGCCAGCATGACGTCGAGGTTGACGATGATCGGCATGGGGTCACACGATTTCGCGGTTTTCCTGGGACAGGCGGGTGGCGTCGCGCATCACGCTGGCGAAGGCGATCAGCGCGAGGCCGCCGAGCACCGTCATCAGGTGCCCGGCCTCGATCTCGAAGCCGATCGTCCGCGCGTCCGGCGGATTGTTGAGGGTCAGGTTCAGCGTGGTCAGGATCTGCACCGGCGGCGACAGCGCGGCCTTGACGATCAGCGCAATCCCGATATGGCGGATGCGTGCGGCGTTGTCGTCCTCGAACACATGCCCGCCGGCAAAGGCGGAGAACAGCCGCGACAGCTGCACCAGCGCATAGAGCAGCGGGATGGCGCCGGCCAGCGCGAGCAGCATGCCGATCATCCGGGCGCCAAAGGTGATGGTGATGGGGCGCATGCCGAGCGGGCTCGGCCATGCCACCCAGCGGTGGATCAGCTGGTCGTTCGACCAGATCACTGCCGTGCTGCCGACGATCACCGCGGCGCAGATCAGCGAGCCGATGGCCACCACCTGCCCGATGCGGTGCAGCCGGACCGAGACGTCGTCTTCGGGAGGGGGGAGCAGGCCGATTCGGTCCATGCTACGGCTCCATTCTCTCTTGCGTTATATTTTTATTGTTTTGCGATAAATTATGGCAAGAAAGTGGCCGAGGGCACGGTGCTGTGCACCGTGCCGCCGCGGCAGCGGCAGCCGACGTCGGGAGGAGCTGATCGCGAAGAGGGCGCGCCGGCTCAGTTGGCGCGAGCAGCCGGGGCGGTGGCGTCCTTCGCGGGCGTTTCGGCGGCGGCCGGCGAAGGGGTCTCCGGGGCTGCAGCAGCGGCCTCCGGGGCAGGCTTCGGCCCGCCCTTGAAGCGGTCGATCACCGAGCGCACGGCGTCGCGGGCGCGGCTGTCGCGCACCGCGTTCAGCAGCGGCGCCGAGGCCGGCGAGCGGCGGATCAGCGCGTCGGAATCCGGGAAGATCAGCGGATCGTCCCATGGCCCCTGCACCACGAAGGGCAGCTCGAAGGCCGGCGGCGTGTTCGGGGCGGATACCAGGCTGGCGACGCCCTTGAGGTCGTATTCGCGCGCCGGCACGCTCGCCGTGCCGCTCAGCGTCACGCGGACGGAGGGACCTTCGATGCGGGTGTCGTCGAGCGAGGCGATGCCGTTGTCGAATTTCAGCGCGACGTTGAGAATCGAGAACGGTGTGCGGCCGCTGCGGAATTCCCCGGCGCCGGACAGTGGGCGGCGCTCCAGGCGGCGCAGCAGCTGATCGACGTTGAAGCCGAGCAGCGCGCCGTCATGGCCGGTCAGGGTCACGCTGCCGTCGAGCGACTGGGTCAGCTCATAGGCGCTCGATCCCGCGGCCTCGAGCGCGACGTTGAGATTGCCGCGGCCGGCGAGCTTGCGGTTGCCGAACACTTCCGCGGCGAACGCTTCGAGGTCCACATCCATGAACTGGAACTGGGATTTGACACTGGCGGAGGCATCCGCACGCGTCAGCCCGAACGAGCCTCGCAGCACGCCGCCGAACACCTGTGCCTCGCCGACGCTCAGCGCCAGCGTGCCGTTGCGCAGGTTGGCGCCGATCGCGGTGCGGCCGAAGCGCAGGCTGCCGGCCATCACCTTGGCGGCTGACAGGCGGACGTCGAGGTCGGTCGAGGTCAGGCTGCGCAGGTCGAAGGATTGCCTGTTCCAGTCGCGCGCGCCGCTCGCGAGCAGGCGGATGGTGCTGACGTAGGGCGAAATGTCGAGGGTCTCGGACGCCAGCGTCGCCTGCAGCGTCTGGCGGGTGTCGTTGCTGTAGGTCAGCACACCCTCGGTGACGTTGCCGTCGATCTCCATGTTGACGTTGGTCAGCGCCACCGACGGTCCGATCAGGTTGGCGCGCGCCTTCAGCGCGAAGCGGCCGAAGCCATTGTCACCGGGCACGTCGTGCCCGATCCAGTGCAATGCGTCGCGCAGCGAGATGGAGTCGGCGGTCAGCGTGCCTTCCATCATCAGGCTGGCGCGGTCGGCAATCGCGCCGTCGAACGCGAACTTGAGCAGCCGGCCGGCGACCCGCGCCTTGATGCCCGAGCGTTCGCCCGACAGTGCGGCGATGAAGTCATTGATGCTGACGCTGCCGTCGATGCGCTCGCCGCGCCAGTCGAACTGGCCGGTCGCGGCGAAGGAGCGCGAGATCGACGGCCAGGCGAACGACATGTCGGCGCCGGTCACGGTCTCCTGCACCTGGCGGGCGTCGTCGCGATAGACGAGCAGGCCGTCCTTGACCCGGATTTCAGAGAATGACACCGGGCTGTCGACGCCCGGCTTGACGGTCTGCGCCAGCGTTTCGATGATCGGCGTCCAGTTGCTGCGGCCGTCGGCGGCGCGCGTGACGAGGATGCGCGGCTGGTCGAGCGTGACGTCGGCGATCTCGAAACGCCGCATCAGCAGCGGCACGAGGCGCAGGTTCGCGGTCAGGCTGCCGACGCTCAGCGGCGGCTCCGCGCCGCTGCTACGCAGGCCGACCCGCTGGAGCACCACATAGCTGCCCGGAAACAACGAGACACTGGTATCGCCGTCGACGACGAGGTCGAGGCCGGTGGCGGCGCGGAGCTGGCTCTCCACCGCGCGCAGCACGGCGGTGCGATCGGTCAGCCAGGAGACCGCCGCCAGCCCGATCACGACGACGCCGAGAAACGCCGCGATCGGCGTCCCGAGGCGCTTAATTCCCTGGGCTATCGTCAAACTGTAATCCGGATCAGGTTGCTGGCTTGTCGGGTTGCTGGCTCGGCGACCGCCGGTCCTGCCATCTTCGCCTGCAACTTGATGGTTTTTCTTGACGCTTTCAAGGCCGTCGGAGCGGTCCCGGCGCTGCGGCGGGACATCTCACCCCACCCGGTGCAGCCCGCTGCTGGCGCCGCGGGCCCACGCGGTGCCGATGATTGACGGGTCTCGACGATTTCGCCTAATAGTCTCTGCAGTTTCCCTCCCTCTTCGATCAGGTTGGACAGCGATGAACAAGGTCTATCCGGACGCGAAATCCGCGCTCGACGGTATCCTCAAGGACGGCATGATGGTCATGTCGGGCGGTTTTGGTCTGTGCGGCATTGCCGAGACGCTGTCGGACGCGCTGCGCGAGTCCGGGGTGAAGAACCTCACGGTGGTGTCGAACAATGCCGGTGTGGATGGCATCGGCCTCAGCCGGCTGCTGGAGACGCGTCAGATCAAGAAGATGATCTCGTCCTATGTCGGCGAGAACAAGCTGTTCGCGCAGCAGTACCTCGCCGGTGAGCTGGAGCTCGAGTTCAATCCGCAGGGCACGCTCGCCGAGCGCATCCGTGCCGGCGGCGCAGGCATTCCCGGCTTCTACACCAAGACCGGCGTCGGCACGCTGATCGCCGAAGGCAAGGAAGTGAAGGAGTTCAACGGCGAGAAGTACATTCTCGAGACCGGCCTGTTTGCCGACCTCGCGATCGTGCACGCCTGGAAGGGCGATACCGCCGGCAACCTCGTGTTCCGCAAGACCGCGCGGAACTTCAACCCGATGATGGCGACCGCGGCGCGGATCACCGTCGCCGAGGTCGAGCACCTGGTTCCGGCCGGCGAGATCGATCCCGACCACATCCACACCCCCGGCATCTACGTCAACCGCATCATCGAGGTCGGCACGTCGCTGAAGCGGATCGAGCAGCGCACCACGCGCAAGCGCTCGGCAGCCTGACCCAGCGAGAGGAGAATCCCTATGGCCTGGACCCGTGAACAGATGGCCGCCCGCGCGGCGAAGGAACTGCGCGACGGCTTCTACGTCAACCTCGGCATCGGCATTCCGACGCTGGTGTCGAACTACATCCCCGAAGGCGTCGACGTTCAGCTGCAGAGCGAGAACGGCATGCTCGGCATGGGCCCGTTCCCCTATGAGGGCGAAGAGGACCCGGACCTGATCAACGCCGGCAAGCAGACCGTCACCGAGCTGCCGACCACCAGCTATTTCTCCAGCGCGGATTCGTTCGCGATGGTGCGCGGCGGCCATATCGACCTGTCGATCCTGGGCGCCATGCAGGTGGCGGAGAACGGCGATCTCGCCAACTGGATGATCCCGGGCAAGATGGTGAAGGGCATGGGCGGCGCCATGGATCTGGTTGCCGGCGTCAAGCGCGTGGTGGTGGTGATGGAGCACGTCGCCAAGGACGGTGCCAAGCTGCTGCACCGTTGCAACCTGCCGCTGACCGGCGAGCGCGTCGTCGACATGGTCATCACCGACCTCGCGGTGTTCACCGTCGACAAGCACGGCAAGGACGGCATGACGCTGATCGAGCTCGCCGACGGCGTCACCCTCGATGAGGTCAAGGCCAAGACCGAGGCCGACTTCCGCGTGGCGCTGACCAACACCTGATCACGCACGACGCGCAGACGTCCGAACGCCGTCCCGGCTCGACACCGGGGCGGCGTTTGCTTTTGGCGGATCATGTGGCCGCGACCGCGGCGCGGTGGTCAGACCGCGGCGGGCAGGTGGATGGGATGGCCCAGCGCCTGCTCCACCAGATCGAAGGTGTCGAGCAGCATGCGCATGCAGGACAGCCGCCCGCGCTTGAACTGGGTGAAGTAGGCGGCGCGGACGCTGATCGGCTTGTTGGAATCCACAGCCGTCAGCGAATAGCGCACCAGCGAGGAGGCCTGCTCCTCGCCCAGCATCACCGATTCACGGTCGAAGCGGCGCACGTGAATGTTGTCGGAGATCTGGCGGCAGACCTCGAGCACGGCTTCCTTGCCGCGCCGCGCGCCGAGAAACGGAAACATGTCGATGGGTCCGTAGATCGCCCAATCGACTTCATCATCGAGAATGGCGTCCAGCTGCTCCAGTTCGCCTTCATTGATGGCAAGATGGAACGCACGCGAAAAACGCCAGAGACAGTGCTCTGTCATGCGATCGGCCTTGGAGATTTTGAAAAGCAAAAAAACAGCAAAGCAGGCCACGGGCGCCATTCGCGGCGCGGGGCCCAAGGATGCTGCAGTCCAACGTGTTGGCTTCGATATAGGGGTGGCCGGGCCGGATGACCATTGCATTTATTGCATTGCACAAATGCCCTGGCATGCCAGCCGGCTCAATTTGAGGGCGTCGGCCAGGCCGCAGGCAGTTCCTCTCAGGGATCCCGGTGAATCCGCGGGCGGCCATCCCGCACGGCGATCAGGCCGAGCCCCAGCGCGCCGGCGATGCCGCCAAGCAGGGCGCCGACCGGCATGAAGGTCAGGAACACCAGCATGCCGCTGTAACCCTCGAAATTGCTGGTGTGGGCGAGGCTGACCCAGACGAGCCCGGCGCCGACCCCGAGGGCCGCGCCAAGCAGCAGGCCAAGAACCAGACCGGTGAACACCAGGAGGATCAGCTTCATTGCGGCGCGCGCCTTGCGGGGGGACGGGCAGGTTCCGCCGTTGGTCGCGGGTGCCGCGCCAAACGTTCAAGCGGACAGCCTTAACGACGCGTCCGGATACGGCTGCAGGCGGTGCCCGGTGCAATGCCATGCGTGGCAGGGGCGCTACAAGAAGAGGGAGGCTAGCGGCGCATGGTCTGCCGGGCGCTGGCCGCGAACGCCTCGGTGAGGTCGCAGCCGAGCAGTTGCTGCAGCAGGTCGAGCGAATCGAAAAAGGCGCGGTGCTCCAGGATGCGGCCGCCGCTCAGGGTGAAAAACTCACCGACCGTCAGTTTCACCACGCGCTGGTCGTTGCGCTTGATGAGGCTCACGTCAGACAGCGTCGCCACGCGCAATCCCTCGACCGCGATGAACCGCACCGCGTGCTGGCGGCTCGAGAAGCGCTCTTCCTGAATGCGGATCGATTCGGCGATCCATTCCTTGCCCTGCTTGAGCCCCAGATGCGGGAAGATCTCCACCGGGGCGTAGGTCAGGGAGGTGAAGCCATCGTCGCAGCACTGTGCGACGCGTGCGGCATCGCCGGCATAGAAGGCCTCGAGAAAGGTCAGTACGCATTGGCGGGCGGAAGATGCGTCCATAACCGGTACTCGCAGCACTCTCGAACGACAGGAAGCGCTCTGCACTAGTGAAGGAAGCGCCGGTTGATCAAGCCAAATGGATGTGCAGCGTTACTGATTTCTTAGGGGCGATGCCGACATTGCCGGTGCTGCCATGCAATTCATGCACGGACGAGCCCGGCTCGTCATATTCACCGGTCGCGCGGTTAATAAATCTTCGCGCCGGTAGGCAGAAAGTTCCCAGCTTGTGTCCCGCGCGGCGACAGCAGGATCACCTTGCCTGCGCTGTCGGCGACGCCGAGCACGAGCACTTCGGAGAGAAAGCCGGCGATGTTGCGCGGCGCGAAGTTGGCGACGCAGATCACCTGCGTGCCGACGAGCTCGTCGACCGCATAGTTGGTGATCTGGGCGCTCGACCATTTCTCGCCGAGGTCGCCGAGATCGATGCGCAGCTTCCAGGACGGATTGCGCGCCTTGGGAAACGGCAGCACCTCGACGATGCGGCCGAGGCGCAGGTCGACCCTGGCGAAGTCGTCGTAGCTGATCTGGGGAAGAGGCGCGGGCGTGGAGACGGACATGGTGGGCACTCGAAGTCACGGACAGATGGCGCCTCAGGCGCCGCGAGACGTCTGCATAGCGCATCCGGCGCCGAGAGATGAAGTCCCGCTTGGCGTGTGCGCGGCATCGTGATAGCAGCCTCGCCCGGTGGCCGGCCGTCCTCGTGCGGCCATCGACCACAATGGTCGTCGATCCGGAGCGACAGTCACGGCGCGCATGGCAGCATGTGTGCTTCCAGCATCCGGCGACGACACCCCAGCACCACGGAGGCATGTCATGCGCAAGACCCGCGACATCACCGACCTCCCCAGCTTTCGCGATCACGCGTAAGCGGCGGAAGTCCTTCCCCTCGGAAACCCACGTCAAGCGCGGGCGCCGGCTCGTCCATGGCGACGTCGAGCTGACCGAAAAGCTCGGCCGCAACGACCTGTGCCCTTGCGGCTCCGCGCGCAAATTTCAAAGCCTGCTGCATGCGCTCGGGCGGCCATGACGGCAGCAACCGCGATCACTACTTTCAGGGAGTGACGGGGCGGCTGACCTGCCGTCCCCTTCGCGAGACGGAAGCGGCGCGTCAGCGCCGCTTCCAGCCGCCGCGCTTGCCCGGTGCGCCGGCCGACGAGCGCGGCGAGGCGCCGGGGCGATAGGGCTTGGATTCGGGGCCCGGGCCCATCTCGTCGAGACCGGGCTTGCGTGCGCGTGAGCCCTTGCCCTGCCCGGGCGGCAGGTTGGCGGCGTCGCCGTACTTGCGACTGCCGCCATAGGCGCCGGCCTTTGCGGTGACCGCGCGCTGCTTGACCGTGGGATCGTCGACCACTGCGAGTTCGGTCGCGCGCAGCCGCTTGACCTCGTCGCGCAGCCGCGCCGCTTCCTCGAAGTTGAGGTCGGCGGCCGCCTCCCGCATTCGCGTTTCGAGGTCGGCGAGCACGGCCTCGAAATTGTGGCCGATGCTGACGACGTCGTCGGCAAGGCCGCCGTCGCCGACCTCGACCAGGACATGGTCGCGCTCGTAGACGCTGTTGAGGATGTCGCCGATCGACTTCTTGACGCTCTCCGGCGTGATGCCGTTGGCGGCATTGTAGGCCACCTGCTTCTCGCGGCGGCGGTCGGTCTCGGCGATGGCGCGCTCCATCGAGCCAGTCATCTGGTCGGCGTAGAGGATGACCTTGCCATCGACGTTGCGCGCGGCGCGGCCGATGGTCTGGATCAGCGAGGTTTCGCTGCGCAGGAAGCCTTCCTTGTCGGCGTCGAGGATCGCGACGAGTGCGCACTCGGGAATGTCGAGGCCCTCGCGCAGCAGGTTGATGCCGACCAGCGCATCGAAGGCGCCGAGCCGCAGGTCGCGGATGATCTCGATGCGCTCGATGGTGTCGATGTCCGAGTGCATGTAGCGCACGCGGATGCCCTGCTCGTGCAGATATTCGGTGAGATCCTCCGCCATGCGCTTGGTCAGCACGGTGATCAGCGTGCGGTAGCCCGCCGCCGCGGTGGCGCGCACCTCGCCGACGAGATCGTCAACCTGGGTGCGGGCGGGGCGGATGTGCACCGGCGGATCGGTCAGGCCGGTCGGGCGGATGACCTGCTCGACGAATACGCCGCCGCTCTCGTTGATCTCCCAGCCTGCGGGCGTCGCCGACACCGCGACCGACTGCGGCCGCATCGCGTCCCACTCCTCGAAGCGCAGCGGACGGTTGTCCATGCACGAGGGCAGGCGGAAGCCGTACTCGGCCAGCGTCGCCTTGCGGCGGAAGTCGCCGCGGAACATGGCGCCGATCTGCGGCGCGGTGACATGGCTCTCGTCGAGGAACACCAGCGCGTCGTCGGGGACGTATTCGAACAGGGTCGGCGGCGGCTCTCCCGGCAAGCGGCCGGTGAGGTAGCGCGAGTAGTTCTCGATGCCGGCGCAGCTGCCGGTGGCCTCCAGCATCTCGATGTCGAAGGTGGTGCGCTGCTCGAGGCGCTGCGCTTCCAGCAGCCGGCCCTGATCATGCAACTGGTCGAGCCGCCATTTCAACTCGGACTTGATGCCCTTGATCGCCTGGATCAGCGTCGGCCGCGGCGTGACGTAGTGCGAGTTCGAATAGACCTTGATGAACTCGAGCTCGTCGCTCTTGTGGCCGGTGAGCGGATCGAACTCCTCGATGCTCTCGACCGTGTCGCCGAACAGGTTGACGCGCCAGGCGCGGTCCTCGTAGTGCGCCGGGAAGATGTCGACGGTGTCGCCGCGCACGCGGAAGGTGCCGCGGGTGAAGTCGGCGCTGATGCGCTTGTACTGCAGCGCGACGAGGTCGGCGATCAACTGGCGCTGGTCGACGCGCTCGTTCTTCTTCAGCGCGAACGTCATCGCGGTGTAGGTCTCGACCGAGCCGATACCGTAGATGCAGGACACCGACGCGACGATGATGACGTCGTCGCGCTCGAGCAGCGCGCGCGTCGCCGAGTGGCGCATGCGGTCGATCTGTTCGTTGATCGAGGAATCCTTCTCGATGTAGGTGTCGGTGCGCGGAACGTAGGCTTCCGGCTGGTAGTAGTCGTAGTACGAGACGAAGTACTCGACCGCATTGTCGGGGAAGAAGTTCTTGAACTCGCCATAGAGCTGGGCGGCGAGCGTCTTGTTGGGCGCGAGGATGATCGCCGGGCGCTGCGTCGCCTGGATCACCTGCGCCATGGTGTAGGTCTTGCCCGAGCCGGTGACGCCGAGCAGCACCTGGGTACGGTCGTTGCGCGCGATGCCTTCCACCAGCTCCTTGATCGCCTGCGGCTGGTCGCCCTTGGGCACGTACTCCGACTTGATCTCGAAGCGCACGCCGCCCTCGGATTTCTCCGGGCGCGGCGGCCGGTGCGGCGTCCAGACCCGCAGGCTGCCGTCGTTGTTGCGGAATTCGGGGCGGCCGTCGCGGATCAGGCTCTCCAGCGCGTCGGCGGTGGCGGCGACGCCGAGCGCCTCCATCTTGTTGCGCGCCGGGCGCGCCAGCGTGTCGTCGTCATCGACGTCGAAGCCGAGCTGCTTGGCGAGCTCCGGGTCGAGTGTCGGCACGGTGGCCGAGGTGCCGTAGTTGGCCTGCGGCACTTCGTCAAAGCCCGCATCGGATGCGCCGCCGCGGGGGGAGGGCGGCTGGGCCCGCAGCGGACTGTGACGAGCGGCCTTGGTGTTCCGCGTCATGTTGCGGTCAGGCAGCGGGTCCGGAGGCAGCGGCGCGTTGCCGTCGATGCCGCGCGTCGAGGCGCGGGCGCGATGCGCCGCGGCCTCACCGCCCGAGCGACGGTCCCAGGAATTGTCCGGCGGCGGCTGCAGGCCGGTCTGCGAGCCGACGCCGCTTTCGCCGCGGTTGATCGCCGGATTCAGCAGCTCCGCGAGCGCCGGCGCGATCGGCTGCACGTCGGGACGATGCGCCTTGGACTTCGGTGTCTTCGGTTTCTTGGGTTTGTCGGGAGGTGTCGCCATGGGCCGGAATATGTGTCGCTTTGCCGGGCAATGAAAGGCCGTCAATGGCGTCGTCAGCAATTTTGCCGTCCGTGAGACTGCGCGCGTGCTCAGCCGTGTTCGACCGGAGCAATGACGACATGCGCTATCGCATATCACCTCGGCGCGAGCGTCGCGGCTCGCCATTGACTTCGCCGTGGGGATTGGGTGAACTCAGTTCCATGCAATGGCATCTAATTTCGAGATGCCGGCCGGATCGTTCCCGACGCACCGGCCTTCCTGCGACACGTCAAGGATCGCCCCATGATCGACCTGCACTACTGGCCGACGCCCAACGGCCACAAGATCACGATGTTTCTCGAGGAGGCCGGGCTGCCCTACAAGATCGTCCCGGTGAACATCGGCACCGGCGACCAGTTCAAGCCCGAGTTCCTGGCGATTGCGCCGAACAACCGCATGCCGGCGATCGTCGACCATGCGCCGAAGGACGGCGGCAAGCCGATCTCGATCTTCGAGTCGGGAGCGATCCTGACCTACCTGGCCGAGAAGACCGGCAAGTTCCTCTCCGCCGACCTGCGCGTGCGCTACGACACCCTGCAGTGGCTGTTCTGGCAGATGGGCGGCCTCGGGCCGATGGCCGGCCAGAACCATCATTTCGCGATCTATGCGCCGGAAAAGCTGCCCTACGCCATCTCCCGCTATGTCAACGAGACCAACCGTCTCTACGGCGTGCTCAACAAGCGTCTTGCGGATCGTGAGTTCCTCGCCGGCGACTATTCGATCGCGGACATGGCGAGCTATCCGTGGGTGGTGCCCTATGAGCGCCAGGGCCAGAAGCTCGAGGACTTCCCGCATCTCAAGCGCTGGTTCGAGGCGATCCGGGCGCGGCCGGCGACCGAGCGGGCCTACGCGATTGCCAAGCAGGTCAATCCGGACGGTGGCGGCATCCGGACCGACGAGCAGAAGAAGATTCTGTTCGGTCAGACTGCTGCGGTCGTGAAGGCCTGACGCCATGGCGCGCAAGCTGTACGAGCTGGTCGGTATCGACGAAGCCCGTCCGTTCAGCCCGTACTGCTGGCGCACGCGCCTGGCACTGGCGCACAAGGGGCTCGACGCGCAGACGATCCCCTGGCGCTTCACCGAGAAGGCGGCGATCGCGCCTCACGGCTCGGACAAGGTGCCGGTGCTGCTCGATAACGGCAAGGCCGTGGTCGATTCCTGGGTGATCGCGATCTATCTCGAGGATGCCTATCCCGACCGCCCGTCGCTGTTCGGTGGCGCTGGCGGCCGGGCGATGGCGCGCATGATCAACGGCTGGGGCGATGTCGCCATCGTCGGCGGCCTGTTTCCGCTGATCGTCGCCGACATCCACGATCATCTGCTGCCGGACGACCAGGCCTACTTCCGCACGACGCGTGAGGCGCGGCTCGGCCGCTCCCTGGAGGAAGCGGCTGCGACGCGCGACAAGGGCATCGAGGCGTTCCGCAAGTCGCTCGATCCGCTGCGGCTGACGCTGCGCCACCAGCCGTTCATCGGCGGTGAGGCGCCGAACTACGCCGACTACATCGTGTTCGGTGGCTTCCAGTGGGCGCGGGCGACGAGTCCGTTCAAGCTGCTGAAGGAAGATGATCCCGTCTACGGCTGGCGCGAGCGGCTGCTCGACGCGTTCGCCGGCCTCGCGCGCAAATCGCCGGGATATGACGTCTAGCGGCGGCGGACGCGTCTCATGCCGCCGGGGGCGATTCCTTGGCGGCTGCCGCGGCCGTGCGCAGGCAATCCGGACACAGGCAGTCCCCACCGGATGTCGGCATCGGCAGGCGCGCGGTCTCCGTATGACACCAGCAGTCGCTGGACAGATCGCAGCCGAACTCCGTGCCGCAACGTTCGCACGACAGGCGGCGTAGCGGCGGCTTTGTCGCGGATGTCTGGTCGGATTCAGCCACGCTGCTCATCTCCCGTCGCGCGATGCCCAGGGCTCGCCGGCGCGCTGGAACAGAGATGTGGTCGGCGGTGATGCCCGGCAAGCGGCGGCGATGACAGAACGTCAGCCGGGCGCGACGCGCAAGCGCGCCGATCAGGCGGCGCCGGGCACAGGTTCTGCCGTCTCCGGCGCGGAGGCCGGCGCTGCCGGCCGGCCCACCGGATGGCGCAGTGCCGCGGCGTTCATCCGGCGCACCGAGCGTTCGGCATCGCGGGCGATCTGCTTGCGGTCGGCGCTCATGTCGTAGGCCACCGCGGAGCCCCAGCTCACCGTGACGTCCACCGCGCCGGCCCGCAGCACGTCGAGCATGTGCGGGATCAGGTCGACGTCGCCATACCAGGCGAGCTTGTTGCGCAGCGCCCGTCCGGCCGGAACGCCGCCGAAGCCGACATAGGCGAGCGACAGCGGCTGCACGGTGATGCTCGAATGATGCGTCGAGCTGCCGAGGGCGTGGTGGACCGATCCGATCAGGGCCGAGCGGAACGGCAGGATGCGGTTGCCGTCGCTCGAGGTACCTTCAGCGAACAGCACCACGGTGTCGCCGCCGGTCAGGCGATCGCCCATTTCGCGGGCAACTGCGCCGGTCTTCTGCCGCCGCTCGCGCTCGATGAAGATGGTCCGCTGCAGCTTGGCCAGCCATCCGAACAGCGGCCAGCTTGCCACCTCGTGCTTGGCGACGAACACCACCGGGGCCACGGCGGTGACGACGATGATGTCGAGCCAGGAGACGTGATTGGACAGGATCAGCATCGGCCGGTCGGCCGCGCATTGTCCGACCTGGTGGATGCGGATGCCGATGATGGCGCAGACCGTGCGATGGAACAGGTGCGGCACGATGCGCTGCAGCCGGTTGTCGAACACGATGCCGATCAGCTGGAACGGCAGCAGCACGAGCGTGAGCGTGAGCAGGGAGAGAATGACCAGGGGGACGCGGATCATCGGGGGTGTGGTGTCAGGTCCGGTTGAACTGTCGGCCGATCAGATAGCTGATCGGAGGCGCGAATGCGACAACGGCGTGCTGGGGGAAAGTCTGGTGGTCCCGCCCCCGGCGGCGGTGCTGCGATAAAAAGGGGCGGCCCCGGCCAGACGCGGCGACTGACGAGGACCGCCCGATAGCATTGCCCGGCAAGATGGAGTCTGGCTTTGCCGTGTCAAATGCTCGTCTCTCAGAAAAAGGCGCGTACCCTGTCACGAGCCTTGCGGGGACGCACCGGCACGCTTGATCAGCGACGGGGGGTCGATCAGCGCACGGCGAGAGGCTAGTCACGATTTGTTGTGCATTTATGACGTGCACCGCGCCGGTTGCATCGCCTGCGGGCGTGGGGAAAGGCGCGAATTGCCCGCCAGCTCAAGGCGCTAGCGTGAGGTGTGGCGTGGCGTGCGAGACCTTTCGCCGGAGGAGTATCCGTGAGTTGTCCACAGCTCCACGGGGCTATTCCGCCGCGCCCAGCAGCCCTCCGGCCTGTCGTCCGAGCCAGTCGCCGCCATGGTCGGCGCGACGCGCGACCAGGCGGTCGCGATCGGCCGGGTTGTCGGTGCGCCGGATCAGGTCGGTGATGGGGATGTAGGTCAGCATCCGCCCGCCATCGGGCAGCACCGCGCAGCGAAAGCGCAGCACCTGGCCGCTGCTTAGCCGCAGGTCGACCGGCGTCGGATCGCCGCTGCGCACCTGGGCGATCCGCGTCGAGATATAGCCGTTCACCTCGTCCTCTGGCAGCTCGTAGGCATGGATGTCACGGCCGTGATACATCAGCGCGACGAACGGCGGCTTGCTCGCGGCCAGTTCGTCGCTCAGCTGGAACATGTTGCGGAAGGCGCGGTTGATGAACTGCGCGCGGGTGTCGGCGTCGAGCAGCACCACGCCGATATCCATCGTGTCGAGGGCGCCGGACAGCCGTTGCAGGGCCGCGCCATGGTCGCGCTCGCGTGCGATGTCAGCAACGAAACGGACGCGCAGCAGCCCGATGATGAGCGCGACCGCGACAGTCGCGACGCCGAGCAGAGCGATGCGGGCGAGATCGAGGCCGCCGGCCGTCATCGGACCGGGCAGCAGGGACGCGGCGGCGAAGGCAATGACGATGGCGGCGCTGGCGAGGCCGGTGACCGCCCCGCCGAGCACTGCTGACAGCGCCACGGCGCCGACGTGGAGCGAGGTCGGATCGGACATGACGATGAACCGGCGTTCGACGACGACGATCATCGTCGTCAGCGCCGCAGCCGCAAAAGCACCGGATACCGTTCGCCAATCCAAGCGCATGAAGATCACCGTTCGCGCGTCAGCCTAACGCCGGAACATGGCGACTGGATTGCGGTAACATCGTATTTTCGCCACCGGGGCTAACGGGCGTCCAACACGGTCGGCCGCAATTTCCGGAGATTTGATTCAAATCCGCGCCACTAACGCGGTGCCGGCGCAAGGCGCAGGATGCGTCCGTTCGGGCTGTCGGTCACTAGCCACAGCGCGCCGTCCGGTCCCTGCCGGACATCGCGGATCCGCTCGTTGAGACTTTGCAGCAGACGCTCTTCGCCGGTGATCCTGTCGCCGTCGAGCGTCAGGCGCACCAGCATCTGGCCGGCCAGCGCGCCGGTGAACAGGCTGCCTTGCCATGCCGGAAACGTGCTGCCCGTATAGAACGTCATGCCCGAGGGTGCGATCGAGGGCACCCAGTACTTGATCGGCTGCTCCATCCCCGGGCGCGCCGTGCTCTCGTGGATCTTGGCGCCGCTGTAGTCGATGCCGTAGCCGATCACCGGCCAGCCGTAGTTCTTGCCTTTGCCGATGATGTTGACTTCGTCGCCGCCGCGCGGGCCGTGCTCGATCTCCCACAGCACACCGGTCGCCGGATTGATCGCGAGGCCCTGCGGATTGCGGTGGCCATAGCTCCAGATCTCGGGGCGGGCATCGCTGCGCCCGACGAACGGATTGTCCGGTGGCACCGTGCCGTCGGGGCGGATGCGGATCAGCTTGCCGAGATGATTGGCAAGGTTCTGGGCCTGGTCGCGATCGATGAAATGTTCTCCAAGCGTGACGAACAGGTTGCCATCGGCGTCCTGTGCGATGCGACAGCCATAATGCTGGCCCGACGACAGTGGCCCCTCCTGGTGGAAGATCGGCTTGACGTCGGTGAGGCGCGGTGCCGCGCCGTCCGCGAGAACGGCGCGCGCCACTGCGGTGCGCCCGCCGCTGCCGACGCGCTCGGCATAGCAGAAATAGATCGTGCGGTTTTGCGCGAAGGTCTTGTCCGCGACGACGTCGAGCAGGCCGCCCTGGCCCGAGGCGCGGACCTCCGGGACACCGTCGAGCGGCGGCGACAGCCGGCCGTCGCGGCCGACGAGGCGCATGCGGCCGGGGCGTTCGGTGACCAGCATGTGGCCATCGGGCAGGAATGCGAGGCTCCAGGGATGCACCAGGCCACCGGCGACGGTCTCGACCGCAAGCGGCCCGGCGGAGGATTCGAGCGGAGCGTTCTCGCCGCGCGTGCTGGTGGCGATCGCCAACGTGGCCAGCACGATCGCGGCCGCGAGCGATGTCGTCACCAGCAGGACGGGGGTTTTCATCGGAGCTGCTTTGCTGCGGTGATCAGGTGTGTGAGCGGGACCTTGGTACGGGGTGGCATGGCCTGACGCGAGGCCCGTACAGTCATGCCGCCATCAGGCGGATCGACAAGGCGGCGACGCTGACGATCAGGCACAGCGACAGGGATCCGATCGTCAGCGCGGCTGCGATCATGTTCTGCACGCGAGAGGCAGTCAGTGCCGAGCGGTCGCCAAAACCGTGTCCGGCACCCACCCCCAACAACCGTATCATGGCGGTTCGATTCCCAGGCTGGAGAGCATCCCGGCCAGCGGCTCCGCCGGCCGGATCATGGGGCACGTCATCAATCACTGCGCGATGGATCACATCGCAGAAGGTGCGGTGCGCGAATCACCTGCATGCTGGCGAATCTGTCAGAGGCGACGGTCAAGATTGCGGCGGCTATCGCGCGGAGTGGGGCGAAAGCTGGGCGGCAACCGGTCGAAAACCAGATTTTTCCCGCTGGTCCCGCTGTTTACGCCTCGGCGGTGACGCCGGCTTCGCCCTCGGGCACTTCGGTCTGTGTCCAGTTCATGGCCACGAAGCGCGGCTCCTGTTCGATGCGCTTCAGCCAGGCGCGGACCGCGGGGAAGCCGGACAGGTCGTAGTCGCACTGATCGGCGACATGGGTGTAGGCGTAGAGCGCGATGTCCGCGACCGTGAGCTGGTTGGCGGCGAAAAAGCTGCGGGTTTGCAGGTGCTGCTCCATCACCTGCAGCGCGCGGTAGCCGCGCTCCATCCAGTCTTCCAGCGAATAGGCGTGCAGCTCGCGGCCACCCTTGACCAGCGACAGCCAGAAATAGGCGGCGCCGATGTTGGGCTCCAGCGCGTGTTGCTCGAAGAACATCCATTGCATCGCGTCGGCGCGGTCGAGCCGGCTTTCCGGCGCGAGTGGCGAGCCGATCGCGAGGTACCACAGGATGGCGTTGGACTCGGCGAGGTAGCGCCCCTCGGCGACTTCCAGCAACGGCACCTGGCCGTTGGGATTCTTGGCGAGGAAGTCAGGTGTGCGGCTCTCGCCCTTGAGAATGTCGATCTCGATGGAGCGATAGGGCGTGTTCAACAACGCCAGCGCAAGGCGAACCTTGTAGCTGTTGCCCGAGCGCTGCATCGTATAGAGCTTGTACATCGACCTTTGCATACCCTCGCGCGCGTGCGGACACCCGCGGCTTCCCCAATTGCCGGTGCAACAATGGGATGTGAGGTGCTGCGCCGCAACCCCCTCAACTTTGAAAAAGTCGAAGTGCGCTGCAGCATGCGGCGTCAACAGCAGAACATGCTGTCCCAGCATTTCACCGCGTGCTGCGCGCGGGCGGTGTGTCAGGCACTAGCCATGCGCTGTTTGCAGGGCGCGGCGCCGGTGTGCTCGGTGGTTGCGCGGCGCAGCAGCAGTGCGTAGAGCCCGCCGACGACCAGCAGGCCGAGCGGGACGGCGCTGATGCCTGCCACCGCGCGGGCCACCAGCGGCACCGTCCACGCCGCGGCGAGCAGGCTGATCTCACCGGCACGAAAGCCGCGGGCAAAGCCGGACGTCGCGGCGAAGGCGATCGCCGGTCCCAGCACCATCAGGTCGTAGTCGAGCACATGTGGCGAGGCGAGCAGCGTTCCCACCAGCAGCAGCGCCGCTTTCTGCCCGTCGTCGCGAAGCGTGCGAAAGGCCCAGGCGATGCTGGCGATCACGAGGCCCGACACCAGCGCCTGGGCGGCGTAGGCCAACGGAATGCCGCCGCCGAGCAGCCGTACCGCGGCAAACGCGCTCTGCAGTTTCTCGAATCCGACATCGCCGGCTTCGAGCAGCACGCGGCGCGAGGTGTCCATCGAGGTGGCGAAGGCCTGCCAGGGTGCGATGCCGAACGCCAGCGTCGTGGCGACGGCGAGCGCTGCGACGGTGAGCACGGCCGCAGCGACGCTGCGCCAGCAACTGCCGGCGACGAGGGCCAGTGGGATCACCAGCGCGAACTGCGGCTTGTAGGCCAGGAGGCCGAACAGCACACCGGCGACGAGCGGGCGACGCGGCAGCATCAACGCCGCGCCGCCGAGCAGCGCCGCGGTCAGAAAGCCGTTCTGGCCGTGGCCGAGATTGATGAAGACGGCGGGAAAGGCGAGAGCGGCGAGCAGCCACACAGGCCCCACCGCCGGGCGAATCGGGCGGACGATCCGCCCGATCACCCACAGGTAGAGCAGGAGCGTGGCGCCCTGCCACAGCGCCAGCGCGGCCGGGTAGGGCAGTGCGGCGAGCGGCGCTGCCACCAGCAGGAAGATCGGCGGATACTGCCAGGCGTAATACGGCGTCGCGGCGCCGAAAGTCTGCTGCTGGCGGCCATGGTGGGGCACGGGGTCATAGGCCTGCGCCGCACCGCCCTCGCGGGCGAGCGCCCCGGCGGCGTAGAAGCTGGAAAAGTCGGTTCCCAGCGGCTTGCCGTTGCGATCGACCATGTGGTGCGACAGCGCCACCCAGGCCATGAGGCCGACGGTTGCAATGGCGAGCAGCAGCAGGCAGTAGCCGCGCACCCGCTCCGCCGTCAGCCAGCTCCCGCTGAGAAATGCCCTGAGGGCACCGCGTGGTCGAAAATAATCCATCGGACCGCAGAATTTGCCGAATATTGCCGATCCTAAGCAGCGGGATTTTAAGGCTTTCTTAGTTTGGCGCAGTTTCTGCCCAAGCTTCTTGCGATGCAGCGGCACCCGCTTTAGGGTGCCGCCTTGCCTGAAAAACCCGACTCGCGCGCGCTGGCGTGCCGTCGCTTGCTAGGAGAAGATGATGTCCTTCCTGTCTGCCTCGCTTGCCCGTGTGAAGCCGTCCGCGACGATCGCGGTCACGGACAAGGCGCGGCAGCTCAAAGCGGCAGGCCGGAACGTCATCGGCCTCGGCGCCGGCGAGCCGGACTTCGATACCCCTGCCAACATCAAGCTGGCGGCGATCCATGCCATCGAGGCGGGCAAGACCAAGTACACCGCCGTGGACGGCATTCCCGAGCTGAAGGAGGCGATCGTCGCCAAGTTTCAGCGCGAGAACGGCCTCGTCTACAAGCCCAACCAGATCTCGGTCGGCACCGGCGGCAAGCAGGTGCTCTACAACGCGCTGATGGCGACCATCAATCCTGGCGACGAGGTGATCATCCCGGCGCCGTACTGGGTCAGCTATCCGGAGATGGTGGCGCTCGCGGGCGGCGAATCCGTGCCGGTGGTCTGCACTGCCGAACATGGCTTCAAGCTGCAGGCTGCCGATCTCGAGCGCGCGATCACGCCGAAGACCAAGTGGCTGATCCTCAACTCGCCGTCGAACCCGACCGGTGCGGCCTATACCGCGGCCGAGCTGAAGGCGCTGACGGACGTGCTGGTGCGTCATCCCCACGTCTGGGTGATGACCGACGACATGTACGAGCACCTCGTCTACGACGACTTCAAGTTCGCGACCCCGGCGCAGGTCGAGCCGAAGCTGTTCGACCGCACGCTGACCGTGAACGGCGTCTCGAAGGCGTACTGCATGACCGGCTGGCGCATCGGCTATGCCGGCGGTCCGCGCGAGCTGATCGCCGCGATGGCGACCATCCAGTCGCAGTCGACCTCCAATCCGTCGTCGATCGCCCAGTGGGCGGCGGTGGAGGCGCTCAACGGTCCGCAGGACTTCATCGGCGAGAACAACAAGGTGTTCAAGGAGCGCCGCGATCTCGTGGTGGCGATGCTGAACCAGGCTGCCGGCATCCACTGCCCGCGGCCGGAAGGCGCGTTCTACGTCTATCCGTCCTGCGCCGGCACCATCGGCAAGACCGCGCCGTCGGGCAAAACCCTCGCGACTGATGAAGATTTCGTGACGGAGCTGCTCGAAAGCGAAGGCGTCGCGGTGGTTCAGGGCTCGGCGTTCGGCCTCGGCCCGGCATTCCGCATCTCCTACGCCACCAAAACCTCGGATCTCGAGGATGCCTGCAAGCGCATTCAGCGCTTTTGCGGCAACCTTCGGTAACCTTTGGTCGGCTTTCGTTCAGGATTTCGACAGAATTCGCGGCTTTTTTTGGAAAGTGCCTTGTTTTTGACACGGCATTTGCTTCATCGTCGGGCCGCGCTCACGCGTTCAAAATTCTAATCTCCGGAGTCTCAGAATATGCGCTTCAAAGCCCTTCTCGGCCTCGCCGCCGCGACGCTCATCGCCTCATTTGCATCCGCCAATGCGCAGCAGGGCGTGCAGGTCGGCGTTCTCGAATGCCAGGGCGGCCAGAATGTCGGCTTCGTCGTCGGTTCGGCGACCGAGCTCGAGTGCGTCTTCCGCAGCAATGACGGTCGCACCGAGCCGTACATCGCCAGCATCCATCGCTTTGGCCTCGACCTCGGCGTGACCCAGCAGACCGGTCTCGCCTGGGCTGTCCATGCTCCGACCTATCGCGTGGGCCGTGGTGCTCTCGGCGGTCATTACGGTGGCGTTGGTGCCAACGCGACCGTCGGCGTCGGCGTCGGTGCCAACCTGCTGGTCGGCGGTTCGGCGAACTCGTTCGCGCTGCAGCCGCTCAGCCTGCAGGGCCAGACCGGCCTCGCCGCCGTTGCCGGTATCGTCGATGTCGACCTGCGTCCGGTCGACGTTCGCCCGGCGCGCCGCGCGCATCGTCGTCATCGTCACCACCACTAAGACGATCGATCGATCGGTTGATGAAGAGGCCCGCGTCAGCGGGCCTCTTTTTTTTGCGCCCGCGGTCGGCGTGAAGATATCCGTCAAGACAACAGGGCCGGCCCTCAGGATGAAACGCACGCGTGTGATCGTCGAGCATTCATTGAACATTCAGCGCGGCTGTGAATTAATGGAAACCTGCAGTGTTCGCCTGCCGCATCACGACCACTCGATTCCCGCCACCTGACACATCGACCTGACACATCCCACTGCTACCTCGACCTGATACGCCAACCAGACACGCCCACCTGATACGTCCACTCGAGACCTTCACCGGAGATCGCATCATGCGCCGTCTTTCAGCCCTCGTCGGAGCTGCCGCCGTCATGCTCGTTGCCTCGTTCACGGCCGCCAGCGCTCAGCAGCGCGTCCAGGTCGGCGTGCTGGAATGCCGTGGCGGCGCCAGCACGGGCTTCATTGTCGGTTCGGTCACCAATCTGTCCTGCCGACTGACAGCCGATGGCCGACGTCCGGACTATTACGTCGCGCAGATCCGCAAGCTCGGGCTCGACCTCGGCATCACCGAGCAGAGCTCGCTCGCCTGGGCGGTGTTCGCGCCGACCGCGCGCATCGGTCGCGGCGATCTCTCCGGGAGTTATGGTGGCGTCCAGGGCAGCGCGACTGTCGGCGTCGGCATCGGCGGCAATGCCTTGGTCGGCGGCTCGGCGAACTCGTTCGCGCTGCAGCCGCTCAGCGTGCAGGGCCAGGTTGGCGTCAGCGTCGCGGCTGGCGTCGCTGAACTCACGCTGCGCCCGGGCCGTTGATACGGCCGCAAGCTGCCGGACGTTAGAACAGATTGGAAAGGGCCCGCGCGAGCGGGCCTTTTTTTGTCGCCGCTGCAATCTGTGTTGCGGCTGGTGGCCCCGTGAACTTCCACCGTGAGTTCCACTCAGGTCCCACCCGGTGGTTGTCCCATGTTGCAGAGCCGCAAGTTTCATCCTTGCCAACGCCGCGGGTGCCTGAGACGATCCGACGTGCCGACCCAATCATGGGCCGAGCTCCAGTCAGGAGGCGGCAATGGGACAAGACGTCAGAAGTCCCCGAGGTCCACGGTGCATTGCACTTGTGGGCCCATTCCAGAGCGGTAAGACCACCCTTCTCGAAGCCATCCTTGCGCGCACCGGCGCGATCCCCAAAGCAGGAACCATCGAAACCGGCACCACCTTCGGAGATTCGTCCCCGGAGGCGCGCAGCCATCGCATGAGCGTGGCGCTGACGGCGGCGACCGTCAGCTTCATGGGAGACAGCTACACCTTCCTCGACTGCCCGGGGTCGGTGGAGTTCATCCACGATATGCGTGCGGCGCTGCCCGCGGTCGATGCGGCGGTGGTGGTGTGCGAGGCCGACGAGCGCAAGCTGCCGCAACTGCAGATCATCATGCGCGAGCTGGAAGATCTCGGCATTCCCCGCTTCCTGTTCCTGAACAAGATCGACAAGGCCGATGCCCGCGTTCGCGATACGCTGGCGACGCTGCAGCCGGCCTCGCGCGTGCCGCTGGTGCTGCGGCAGATCCCGATCTGGGCCGACAACATCGTCACCGGCTTCGTCGACCTCGCGCTGGAGCGCGCCTTCGTCTACCGCGAGCACCTGCCGTCGGAGGTGATCACGCTGGACGGCGGCAATCTCGATCGCGAGAAGGAAGCCCGCTTCACCATGCTGGAGAAGCTCGCCGATCACGACGACGCCCTGATGGAGCAACTGCTGGAGGACATCCCGCCGCCGCGCGATGCGGTGTTCGACGACCTCGCGCGCGAGCTGCGCGAGGGGCAGATCTGCCCGGTGCTGCTCGGCTCGGCAACGCGCGAGAACGGTGTGCTGCGGCTGATGAAGGCGCTGCGGCACGAGTGCCCGGGCGTGGAGGCGACGGCGCAGCGGCTCGGCGTGCAGGCCGCGGCCAAGGATGCCATCGCCTATGTGCTGAAGACGGCGCATCTGCAGCACGGCGGCAAGCTGTCGCTCAGCCGCGTGCTCGCCGGGCGTCTCGAGGACGGCGCCACTGTGCAATCGTCGCGGGGCGACGTCGCGCGCATCTCCGGGATGTCGGCCGCTTCCGCCGCGAACGACACCAAGCGCACCTCTGCCGAAGCGGGGGACGTGGTCGCACTCGGCAAGCTCGACCCGGTTCGGACCGGCGACACGCTGTCGTCGGGCAAGACCGCGCCGACGGCCCTGACCGAGGTGACGCCGCTGCCGCCGGTGCTGGCGATCGCGCTCGCCGCCATCGACCGCAAGGACGACGTCAAGCTCGGGCAGGCGCTGGCGCGGCTCAGCGACGAGGATCCCTCGCTCGCCATGATCCACGATCCCGTTTCTCATGAGATCGTGGTGTGGGGGCAGGGCGAGATGCATCTGCGTGTCGCGCTGGAGCGGCTGCGCGACCGTTTCGGCGTCACCGTCAAGCAGCATGCGCCCGCCGTCGGCTACCTGGAGACCATCCGCAAGCCGATCACCCAGCGCGGCCGCCACAAGAAGCAGTCCGGCGGGCACGGCCAGTTCGGCGACGTCGTACTCGACATCAAGCCGTTGCCGCGCGGCACCGGCTTCGCGTTCACCGAGAAGATCGTCGGCGGCGCGGTGCCGCGCAACTACATCCCGGCGGTGGAGGAGGGGGTCAAGGACGGTCTGTTGCGCGGGCCGCTCGGCTTCCCCGTGATCGATGTCGAGGTGACGTTGACCGACGGCTCGTATCACAGCGTCGACTCGTCGGACCTCGCCTTTCGCACGGCGGCGCGGTCCGGCATGAGCGAGGCGCTGCCGCAATGCCAGCCGGTGCTGCTGGAGCCGATCTATGAGGTGGAGATCGTCTGCCCGACCGATGCCACCGCCAGGATCAACGCCATCCTGTCCGGGCGGCGCGGCCAGATCCTGTCGTTCGATACCCGCGAGAACTGGAGCGGCTGGGATGCGGTCAAGGCGCTGATGCCGGAAGCGGAGATCGGCGACCTGATCGTCGAGCTGCGCTCGGCGACTGCGGGGGCCGGGGGCTTCAGCCGTCGCTTCGACCATATGGCCGAGGTTACAGGCAGGGCGGCCGAGCAGATCATTGCCGCACACCGTTCCGCCGCCGCCTGATTTGCCGCGGTTGTGATCGTCCCTGCCGAAGGGGCCGCCCTGCGCGGCCCCTTTTGTTTTGACAAAGATCAGTGCAGGTGTTTTAGAATGCAATGTAATTACACCATTATTGATGTATAAAACATCAATCTTCGAGCGACCGAGATGATTACCTCCGCCCAGATGCGCGCCGCCCGCGCCTTGCTCGGCGTCGACCAGCGCCAACTTGCCGAGATGGCCGGCGTGTCGCTGCCGACCATCCAGCGCATGGAGGCGAGCGAGGGCACGGTGCGCGGCGTGATCGACACCCTGACCAAGGTCGTCGAGGCCCTCGACCGCGCCGGCATCGAGCTGATCGGCGACAATGCCCAGAGCGTCGTCGGCGGGCGCGGCGTCCGCCTCAAGCAGCCCAAGCCGCCGCCGGATTTCCGCTGACCCCGCGTCCGGCGGTCGCGCCGCCGGGCTTTCTTCACGCCAGCGGCAGGAAAGGACGATCGTGGCCGCCACAGCTCTGCCTCCCAGCTTCACCGCGCTGTTCACGCCCAAGCTCGTGACAGTGCTGCGCGAGCATTACGGGCTGCCGGACCTCCGCGCCGACGTGATATCCGGCCTGACGGTGGCGATCGTCGCGCTGCCGCTGTCGATGGCGATCGCGATCGCCTCCGGCGTCAGCCCGGACCGCGGCCTCACCACCGCGATCGTCGGCGGCTTCATCGTGTCGCTGCTCGGCGGCAGCCGCTTCCAGATCGGTGGTCCGGCCGGCGCGTTCATCGTGCTGGTGGCGGCGACCGTGCAGACGCACGGCCTCGACGGCCTGATCCTCGCCACCATGATCGCTGGCCTCGTGCTGATGGCCGCGGGCCTGCTGCAGCTCGGCACCTTCATCAAATACATCCCCTATCCGGTGACGGTCGGCTTCACCGCCGGCATCGCCGTCATCATCCTGGCGAGCCAGCTCAAGGACCTGTTCGGCCTGACGCTCGCGGGCGGTGAGCCGGGGCCGCTATGGCCGAAGCTGCAAGCGCTCGCCGCCGCCTGGCCGACGGTCAGCCCGTCGGCCGTGGCGTTGTCGGGCCTGGCGATCGTGATCATCGCGGGGCTGCGCGTCTTCCGCCCGCACTGGCCGGGCCTGCTGATCGCGGTGGCCGCAGCCACCGTCGTCGCGGTCGCGCTCGATCTGCCGGTGGACACCATCGGTTCGCGGTTCGGCGGTATTCCGCGCGGCCTGCCCGCGCCGCACCTGCCGGCGCTCAGCGTCGCGAAGATTCTCGACGTCCTGCCGTCGGCATTGTCGTTCGCGCTGCTCGGCAGCATCGAAAGCCTGCTGTCGGCCGTGGTCGCCGACAGCATGACTGGCCGGCGCCACCGCTCCAACTGCGAACTGGTCGCGCAGGGCGTCGCCAACATCGCTTCCGCGCTGTTCGGTGGCATCTGTGTCACCGGCACCATCGCGCGCACAGCCACCAATGTGCGCTCCGGCGCGCATGGCCCGGTGTCGGGCATGCTGCATTCGCTGTTCCTGCTGGCGTTCATGCTGCTGGCCGCGCCGCTAGCGAGCTATATCCCGCTCGCCGCGCTCGCCGGTGTGCTGGCGACGGTGGCCTGGAACATGGCGGAGCGTCATGCCTTCGCCACCCTGCTGCGGGCGTCGCGCGCCGACGCCCTGGTGCTGCTGGTGACCTTCCTGCTCACCGTGTTCCGCGACCTGACCGAAGGCATCCTCGCCGGCTTCGGCCTCAGCCTGCTGTTGTTCCTGCACCGCATGGCGCAGACTGTCGATGTCGAGCAGATGCCTTCGCTGCGGGAGGACGACCGCGCCGATACGTCGAACGGTGGCCGCGTACCCTATGATGCGGCACTCGCCACCGACCGCGACGTGGTGGTGGTGCGGATCTCAGGCGCGTTCTTCTTCGGCGCGACCGCGAGCGTCGCCGCCGCGCTCGACCAGATCGCCGAGCATCCCAAGGCCTATGTCATCGACCTGTCGGCGGTGCCGCTGCTCGATTCCAGCGCCGCCGCGACGCTCAACGGCTTCGTGCGCAAGGCGGCGCGCTGGCGGGCGCGGGTCTATGTCGCGGGCGCACGTCCCGCGGTGCGCCGCATGCTGCTGCGCCATGGCGTGCGGCAGCCCGAGGTGCGGTTCATGGCGAGCGTGCCTGCGGCGGTGGCGCAGGCGCGAACGGTGATGCAGGCCGGAGGCCTTGCCGACAGCGACGAGCCGGCGCGGCCCCCTGCCGCGGTCGATTGACTCTCTGAGGCCCGGCGTGGTTTGACCCTGTCCGTGGCGGCGCCGTCGCGACCGCCCGCACAGTTCAAATCGAGGAACCGCTGTATCATGTCGTTGACGCTCGCCCAGGCTGCCAAAATCATCGAAGGCGCGTTCATCAAGGCCCGCGAGCTCAAGCTGAAGCCGGTCGGCGTGGCGGTGCTGGACGCCCGTGGCGTGCTGGTGGCGTTCTCCGGCGAGGATGGCGGCGGCCTGTTCCGCCCGGAGATTGCCCGCGCCAAGGCGTATGGTTGCCTCGGCTTCAATTCGGGCGGCCGGCCGCTTGCGGTGCGCGCCGCCAAGCAGCCGGAATTCGCAGCCGCCATGGCCGAGATCAGCGGCGGCCGGTTCGCTCCGATGCCGGGCGGCGCGCTGGTCCGCGATGCCTCCGGAGCCATCGTCGGTGCGGTCGGCATCTCCGGCGACACCTCCGACAATGACGAGGCCTGCACCATCGCCGCCATCGAATTCGCCGGCCTCAAGGCTGATGCCGGTGTGTGATCCATGCCGATGAAAGGACCGCTCTGATGAGTGAGACGCGCGCGGCTTGCCTGATCGGGTGGCCGGCGGCGCATTCGCGCTCGCCGATCATCCACAAGCATTGGCTGGCAACGCTCGGCATCGCCGGCGACTATCGGATCGAGCCGGTGCCGCCCGATGCGGTCGCGGACTTCGTCTCCCATCTCGCCGCGCGCGGCTATGTCGGGGCCAACGTCACCATTCCGCACAAGGAGCGCGTGCTGACGCTGGCGGAAGCCGACGAGCGGGCGCGCGCCATCGGCGCCGCCAACACGCTGTGGCTCGACGGTGGCGTGCTGCGCGCGACCAACACCGATGTGGAAGGTTTTGTGGGCAATCTCGACGCTCGCGCGCCCGGCTGGACCGCGGCGTCGGAGGCGCTGGTGCTCGGCGCCGGCGGATCGTCGCGGGCGGTGGTGTTCGGCCTGCTGGAGCGCGGCATTGCCCGCGTGCATGTCGCTAACCGCACGCTGGCGCGGGCGCAGGAGCTGGCCGCGCGCTTCGGCGCGCGGGTCGAGGCGGTGGAATGGTCGGCCATCGGCGGCCTGATGGGGCGCGTCGGCCTCCTGGTGAACACCACCTCGCTCGGCATGACCCATCAGCCGCCACTCGCCGTCGACATCGCGCCGCTGCGCCAGGATGCGGTCGTCGCCGACCTTGTCTATGCGCCGCTGGTGACGCCGCTGCTCGCCGCCGCGACTGCGCGGGGCCTCAGGACCGCCGACGGGCTCGGCATGCTGCTGCATCAGGCCGTGCGCGGCTTCTCGCTGTGGTTCGGGCAGATGCCACAGGTCACGGCGGAGCTGCGGGCGCTGGTCGAGGCTGATCTCGCCAAGGTCTGAGACGCGCGGGACATGTTTGGACACAGTCCGGATCTGGCTCTACTCACGGCTGCGTGAGGGCGAACCTTCGCGGGAATAGAGCCGACGCGGAGGGGTTGAGGGGAGGCTGACCTCACACCTCACGGATGTCTCCATGTCCCCATCCCGCGTTCTGTTTCTCGTCACGGCGCTTGCGCTTGCCATCCTGCCGGCAGCTCGCCCGGCATCGGCCCAGCAGCCCCAGCCCTCGCGCATCCGCGCCACCATCGACAGCGTCGATGGCGCGACGTTGGCAGTGACGTCGCGCGACGGCACGCATGTAACGCTCCGCACGCCGGACAACCTGCAGGTCAGCGGCATCGTCAAGATCGCGCTGGCCGACATCAAGCCTGGCGCCTATGTCGGCGTCGCGGCCATGCCGCAGTCCGACGGAAGCCAGAAGGCGCTGTCGGTGCACCTGTTTCCCGAGGCGATGCGCGGCACCGGCGAAGGCTTCCGGCCCTGGGACCTGCGGCCCAACAGCACCATGACCAACGCCACCGTCGACCAGACGGTCGAGAGCAACGACGGTCACCAACTGACGCTGAAGTACAAGGGCGGCGAGAAGACCATCGTCGTCACGCCGGAGACGCCGATCGTGACCTACGTGCCGGACGACCGTTCGGATCTCAAGGCCGGTGCCAAGATCATCGCCTTCGTCACGCGCAACGACGACGGCAGCTTTACCGCATCGCGCATCAGCGTCGGCAAGGACGGCTTGACGCCGCCGATGTAGTGGCCGCGCCAATAAGCGACCGACAAGAAAATGGCGCCGGCTTCATCGCCGGCGCCGCATGATTTCTCGGCGATCGCCTCAGCCCTCGGCGATCACCTGCGGGCCGATCTCGTCGATGCGGTTGACGCCGCACAGGCCCATGGTGACGCTGAGCTCCTTGGCGATGATGTCGAGCGCCTTGGCGACGCCCGCTTCGCCGCCGGCGCCGAGGCCGTAGATGTAGGAGCGGCCGATCATGCAGGACTTGGCGCCGCGCGCGATCGCGCGCATCACGTCCTGGCCGGAGCGGATGCCGCCATCGAACAGCACTTCCATGCGCGAGCCGACCGCGTCGGCGATCTTCGGCAGCACCGAGATCGACGACGGCGCGCCGTCGAGCTGGCGGCCGCCATGGTTCGACACCACCATCGCCTGTGCGCCGGTGCGCACCGCCTCGCGGGCGTCCTCGACGTCATGGATGCCCTTGAGGATCAGCTTGCCCGGCCAGATGCTGCGGATCCACTCGACGTCTTTCCAGTTCAGCGACAGGTCGAACTGCGAGTTGACCCAGGCCGACACCGAGGCGAGGTCGTCGGCGCCGGGCAGGTGGCCGGCGATGTTGCCGAAGTTGCGGCTCTTGCCGCGCAGGATGCCGGCGAGCCAGGCCGGCTTGCTCATGAAGTCGACGATATTCTTGAACTTCATCAGTTGCGGCGGCACCGACAGGCCGTTCTTGATGTCGGCATGGCGCTGGCCCAGGAGCTGCAGGTCGACGGTCAGCACCAGCGCGCTGCACTTGGCGGCGATGGCGCGCTCGATCAGCGCCTTGCAGAAGCCGCGGTCGCGCATGACGTAGAGCTGGAACCAGAACGGCTTGTCGACATTGGCGGCGACATCCTCGATCGAGCAGATCGACATGGTCGACAGCGTGTAGGGGATGCCGGCGGCCTGCGCGGCGCGGCAGGCGTGAATTTCGCCGTCGCCGTGCTGCATGCCGGTCGAGCCGACGGGGGCGAGGATCAGCGGCAGATTGGCCGTCTCGCCGAGGATGGTGGTGGAGAGGTCGCGCTGCGAGATGTCGACGAGGATGCGCTGGCGAAACTTGATCTTCTGCAGGTCCTCCCGGTTGGCGCGCAGCGTCTCCTCCGCATAGGAGCCGCCGTCGACATAATCGAAGAATGCCTTCGGCACGCGGCGCTTGTGGATCTGCCGCAGGTCCTCGATGCAGGTGATGTCTTTCATGGGAGTTTGCAAAAGCCCTCTTGTTGGCAGGGGTGGCCGTCGGATGACGGAACGGCCGGGATCGCTGGACGTTGTCTCACGCAGCATGGCGCGGAGAGCATAATGGCCGATACGAGATCGCACGAAAAGCACAACGATCCTGGGACACAAGCAGCGCAGGCGCACAAGGCCGCACTCGATGAAGCGCTGGAGGAAGGCCTCGAGGAGACCTTCCCGGGCTCCGATCCGGTCAGCGTGGTGCAGCCGGCGCCGACCCGCGATGCGGGCCGGAAGACCGCTTCCAAGACAGCTGCCAAGACCGCTGCCAAGACAGTTGCCAGGACCCATTGATCGCCACGTCCATCGCTCGCTCCACCCGCATCGTGGGTTGCCGGGCAGGGCGCGGGGGCAGCCATGTCCGCGGCGATCCTGCGAGGGGAGAGGCTGATTCGGGGGCGGATGGTCCCGGGTGGCTGGCCATGGCCCGGAGCCGCGGTGCGGGTCAGCGTGCGGTGCCTTGCGGGCGGGCCAACAGGGCCCCGGTGGGCAGTCGTGCCTGCGTGCAGTCGAGCTGAACTGAATTCCTGTTTGATTCCAATATATTGGCGCTGGGGGTGGCATTCCCTGAAGTAATGATTCATCATATTTTTTGAAGTCGCCACCGTCTCAAAAGCTTTATAAGCGGGCTCGACATATATTTTGGGCTCGCCGGTCCAGGGGGATGGACCGCGGAGCGGGGGAGTTATGGCTCGCAAATATTTTGGAACCGACGGGATTCGGGGTCGCGCCAACGGTGTCATCACGCCGGAGCTGGCCTTGAAGGTCGGGCAGGCCGCAGGCCTCGTGTTTCAGCGCGGCGATCACCGCCATCGCGTCGTGATCGGCAAGGACACCCGTCTGTCCGGCTACATGATCGAGTACGCCATGGTGGCCGGCTTCACCTCGGTCGGCATGGACGTGCTGCTGGTCGGCCCGATGCCGACGCCGGCGGTGGCGATGCTGACGCGCTCGATGCGCGCCGACCTCGGCGTGATGATCTCGGCGTCGCACAACCTGTTCGACGACAACGGCATCAAGCTGTTCGGGCCGGACGGCTACAAGCTGTCTGACGACGTCGAGCTGCAGATCGAGCAGCTGCTGGACGAGAGCATCACCAAGAAGCTCGCCGCCAGCGCCAGCCTCGGCCGTGCCCGCCGCATCGACGGCGTTCATGATCGTTACATCGAATTCGCCAAGCGCACCCTGCCGCGCTCGCTCAGCCTCGACGGCGTGCGTGTCGTGGTCGATTGCGCCCATGGCGCCGCCTACAAGGTGGTGCCGGAAGCGCTGTGGGAGCTGGGCGCCGACGTCATCTCGATCGGCGTCGAGCCCGATGGCTTCAACATCAACAAGGATTGCGGCTCGACCTCGCCGGACGCGCTGCGCAACAAGGTGCGCGAGATGCGCGCCGATATCGGCATTGCGCTCGACGGCGACGCCGACCGCCTGATCGTGGTCGACGAGCGCGGCCATGTCGTCGATGGCGACCAGCTGCTCGCCGTGGTGGCGCAGAGCTGGAAGGAGGACGGCCGGCTCACCAAGCCCGGCATCGTCGCCACCGTGATGTCGAATCTCGGCCTCGAGCGCTATCTGCAGGGCGAGGGGCTGTCGCTGGTGCGTACCCCGGTCGGTGACCGCTATGTCATCGAGCAGATGCTGGCGCAGGGCTACAATGTCGGCGGCGAGCAGTCCGGCCACATCATCCTGTCCGACTTCAACACCACCGGCGACGGCTTTGTCTCGGCGCTGCAGGTGTTGGCAGTGATCCAGAAGCTCGGACGTCCGGTGTCGGAGGTCTGCCACCGCTTCGATCCGCTGCCGCAGATCCTCAAGAACGTGCGCTACCGCAGCGGCAAGCCGCTCGACGATGCCGAGGTGAAGTCGGCGATCGCGAATGCGGAGACGCGGCTCAAGGGCCATGGTCGCCTGCTGGTGCGCTCCTCGGGCACCGAGCCGGTGATCCGGGTGATGGGCGAGGGCGACGACCACGACGTGGTCGAGGAGGTGGTCGACAGCGTGGTGTCGGCGCTCAGCCAGGCCGCGGCGGCCTGATCCCACCACAATCCCTACACGTCGGCGCTGCACTCTCCGTTTGCTGCAACGCAGCCATGGTGAAATGGCGCTGGTTCGTTGCAAACCGGCGCCATAATAAGAGGTTGGGCATCTGATCGCCCCCCTTTGATACCTCGATCGACCTTTGCGCCTGACGTCACCCGCCGCGGCTCTCGCGCGGGCGTGCAGGCGTTCCACCCTGCCGGATCATCGCCGTGAACAAGCCTGTCGTCATCACTGAAGACGCGGCCGTCGTGCCGACCGTGACGCCGGTGCCGCCGGCGGCGAGCGCCGCGGGCCCGGCCTATGTGGTGCTCGGCAGCATCAGCTTTTCGCACTTCCTCAACGATACCATGCAGTCGTTGATCCCTTCGGTGTACCCGATCCTGAAGGAGAACTACGCGCTCGACTTTGCCCAGATCGGGCTGATCACGCTGGTGTTCCAGGTCACGGCGTCGCTGCTGCAGCCGGTGGTCGGGATCGTGACCGACAAGAAGCCGATGCCGTTCTCGCTCGCGATCGGCATGGGCTTCACCTTCATCGGCCTGCTGCTGATCAGCGTCGCGCATCAATACCCCGTCATCCTGGTGGCGGCGGCGCTGATCGGGCTGGGGTCGGCGGTGTTTCATCCGGAATCCGCGCGCATCGCGCGGCTCGCCTCGGGCGGGCGCTATGGTTTCGCGCAGTCGGTGTTCCAGGTCGGCGGTAATTTCGGCTCGGCCATGGGGCCGGTGCTGGCAGCGCTGATCGTGGCGCCGTTCGGCCAGCCGTCGCTCGCCTGGTTCTCGTCGATCGCGTTCCTGGCGATCGTGATCCTGTGGCGGATCGGCCGCTGGTACAAGCCGCGCATCGTGCCGCGCAAGGCGGTGACGCGCGAGCGCGATCCGCATGCGCCGTCGCCGGCGCGCACCGCGAGCGCGATCGGCATCCTGATCGTGCTGGTGTTCTCCAAGTACTTCTACATGGCGAGCATCGGCAGCTATTACACGTTCTATCTCATCCACAAGTTCGGCGTGTCGACGCAGAGCGCCCAGCTCTACCTGTTCCTGTTCCTCGGCGCGGTCGCGGCCGGCACCTTCTTCGGCGGCCCGATCGGCGATCGCATCGGCCGGCGCTACGTGATCTGGGTGTCGATCCTCGGCGCGCTGCCGTTCACGCTGCTGCTGCCGCATGCCGGCCTGACGATGAGCGCCGTGCTCAGCGTCATCATCGGCTTCATCATGGCGTCCGCCATGCCGGCGATCATCGTCTATGCGCAGGAGTTGATGCCGCATCGCTTCGGCATGATCTCGGGGCTGTTCTTCGGCTTCGCGTTCGGCGCCGGCGGCATCGGTGCGGCGGTGTTCGGCGAGGTGGCCGATCGCATGGGGATCGATTTCGTCTATGCGATCTGCGCTTATCTGCCGGCGCTCGGCCTGCTCGCCGTGTTCCTGCCCAATATCCGGCGCGTGTCACGCGCCTGAGGCGTCCGCTTGCGGACGGGAGATCGGCCTGTCGAATCCCATGCTCTCGACAGGTCGCCGCTTGAGTCTCTGATCCGGTGTCGCGTCCGGATCAGAGACTCTCGCTCTGCTTCATGTTCATTGCGCGCGCGGACGTCGGCATCGTGGCAGAGGCCACCCGCCGCGCTTCAACACATTGTTAAGATCTGAACGAGGGAACCGGAATTCCTTCGCCATCATGCTACCGCGCCATCGGGTCGTCACCGAAAATCAACCTTAATTATTAGGGTTAAGCGCCGCTTAAGCATTTGGTGCGATCGTCCCGCCGTGAGTTTTTTAGTGAGGCCTTTTGCGTCGTCTGCCTCACCGGACGAAAGGGACCGATCCAATGCGTAATCTGAAGTATCTGCTTGCCGCGACCGCGGCCTCGATTTTGTCGACTGCGGCGCTGGCTGCCGATCTTCCGATCGCGCCGCCGCCGGCCTATGCGCCGCCGCCGCCTGCCGACTTCGGCGGCTGGTACCTGCGCGGTGATATCGGCATGAGCAATCAGAGCGTGAAGCGGCTTGATACTCCCGGTTACCACGATCCCGGCATCACCGTCCCGCCGACCACCGGTCTCGGCTTCGACAGCGCCGGCATCTACGGCGTCGGCGTCGGCTACCGCTTCAACAACTGGTTCCGCGCCGACCTGACCGGTGAATATCGCGGCAAGGCCAACCTGCACGGCCTCGACATCGTGTCGTTCAACGGCAACATCATCGGCACCGACGAGTATCACGGCGCCAAGTCGGAATGGCTGTTCCTCGCCAACGCCTATGTCGATCTCGGCACCTGGTGGTGTGTGACGCCGTTCATCGGTGCCGGCGTCGGCATGTCGCGCAACACCATCTCCAACTTCCAGGACATCAACACGCCGAACCTCGGGGTCGCGTTCGCGCCCGACGCGTCGAAGTGGAGCTTCGCCTGGGCCGCCCATGCCGGTCTCGCCTATAAGGTCACGCCGAGCACCACCATCGAGTTCGCCTACCGCTATGTCGATCTCGGCAACGGCTCCACTGGCGCGCTCACCAACTACTTCGGCTTCACCCGCGGCCGGACCATCGAATTCAAGGACATCACCTCGCAGGACGTCCGCCTCGGCGTCCGCTGGTCGCTCGAGCCGACGCCGGTCTACGCGCCGCCGCCGCTCATCACCAAGGGCTGATCGCTTTCTCCACCACCTTGACGGCGCGGATCACCTCCGCGCCGTTTTTCTTTTGCTTGACCTCGTGTGGGTGATTGCGCGCGCGGACAACGAATCTCACGCCGTCGCGCGACTGCAACCAAATCGTCGTTAAGGCAACGATTGATTAAGGTTAACGCGCAATACTTCGCGGCATCGGTCGTGGTTGTTTGGAGTTTCGTCATGCGTCGGTGGATGTTGGCTGCGGTGGTGGCTGGAGTGGCGCAGGGCGCCCAGGCCGCCGATCTTCCCGATCTCTCCGATCTTCCGGTGCTGCGCGGCGGGATCACCGACGGCTTGAGCCATTCCACCGTCAACTGGCAGGGCGCCTATGTCGGCGGTCAGGTCGGTTACAGCAGCGGAACGATGGATTTCGGCGGAGCTTCCAAATCGCTGACCGATTTCATTTTTCGCAATACGAACCTTCAAGATGTAACGACAAACGTTTCCTTGCTCGGCAAGGCTCATCCCGGCGGGACCAGCTTCGGCGGCTTCGTCGGCTACAACGCGCAGTGGGATGACGTCGTTCTCGGTATCGAGGCAAACTACAGCCGGCTGTCCGGATTCTCCGGCGCGTCGCAAGCGACGTACGGGCCGATCGCAACGGGCAAGTCGTGCGGTGCGGACTCGGCGGTGGATATTTGCACGGTCAGCTTGTCTATGATCGGCCAAGCGTCTGCCAATGTCACCGACGTGCTGACGTTGCGTGGCCGCGCCGGCTGGGCGATCGATAATTTCATGCCCTATATGTTCGGCGGCTTGGCGCTTGGTCGTGCCGACATTTTCAGAAGTGTTACGCCGAATGCGCAGGCCGTGCACATCTCGTCGGACGGTTCCATACCGACACATCGGGGTACGCTGACACAATTCCAGACCGCGTTTGATGGTGGCAATGGCGTCTTCATGTACGGCTACACGGCCGGCATTGGTCTGGAAGCGATGCTGATCGGCGGCTTGTTCGCTCGCGCCGAGTACGAGTACGTTCACTTCACAAAGATCAAAGACATCGACATTCAAATCAACACCGTCCGCGCCGGCGTCGGCTACAAGTTCTGACGCCCGTCTCGCGGCGCGACAATGCGCGCGCCGCGCTTTGTCGCGATCGGCGTTGACGATGATCGCCCGCTCTGGTTCGCTGTCGTCGTGATGACCGGCGAAGGGGGCCTGCGGTGCAGATCTTCGGCGATACCAAATCGGGCAACTGCCTGAAGGTGAAATGGGTGTGCGATCATCTCGCACTGCCCTACGCCTGGATCGCCGTCGACATCATGACCGGCGAGAGCCGCACACCTGAATTTCTCGCCATGAACGGCGCCGGACAGGTGCCGGTGATCCGCCTCGATGACGGCCGCACGCTGGCGCAATCCAACGCCATCATCCGCTATCTCGCCCGCGGCAGCGCGCTGATCCCGGCCGATCCGTTCGAGGCCGCCAAGATGGACGAATGGCTGTTCTGGGAACAGTACAGTCACGAGCCCTACATCGCGGTCTGCCGCTTCCAGATGGTCTACCTCGGCCGCGAGCGCGAGGCGCGCGATCCGGACAAGGTCCGGCGTGGTGAAGCGGCGCTGGCGCGGATGGACGCGCATCTCGCCGATCGCCGCTTCCTTGTCGGCGGCGCGGTGTCGCTCGCGGACGTGGCGCTGCTCGCCTACACCCGCGTGGCGCATGAAGGCGGCTTCGACCTCGACCGTTATCCGGCCGTCCAGCGCTGGATCCGCGAGGCTGATCAGGCGCTTGGCCTCGCCGCCTGAGGCTGGTGCGCACGCCCGGCATGCCGGGGTTGTGATCGCTTCGCGGCGAAGTTTCTTGACGAAAACGCCCTTTTTTCCTAAAGCCGCCAGCGGGAAACCTCTCCCCACCGAGAGGCAGCTATCTGGAAGGGTAGATCATGACTGCAGCCAAGCCTGCCACGCGGCCCAACGTTCCGCATTTTTCCTCCGGCCCCTGCGCCAAGCGCCCCGGCTGGACCCCCGAAGCCCTCAACGACGCAGCGCTCGGCCGCTCGCACCGCGCCAAGATCGGCAAGACCAAGCTCAAGCTTGCGATCGACCTGACGCGCGAAGTGCTGGACGTGCCGGCCGACTACAAGATCGGCATCGTGCCGGCGTCCGACACCGGTGCCGTCGAAATGGCGCTGTGGTCGCTGCTCGGCGCCCGCCCGGTCACCACCATCGCCTGGGAATCGTTCGGCGACGGCTGGGTCACCGACATCGTCAAGCAGCTCAAGCTCAAGGACGTCACCAAGCTCAGCGCCGGCTACGGCGAGATCCCGGATCTCTCCAAGGTCGATCCGGCGTCCGACGTCGTGTTCACCTGGAACGGCACCACCTCCGGCGTGCGTGTCGCCAATGCCGACTGGATCAAGGCCGACCGTGAAGGCCTGACCATCTGCGACGCCACCTCGGCGGCGTTCGCCCAGCCGCTCGACTGGCCCAAGCTCGACGTCGTCACCTTCTCCTGGCAGAAGGCGCTCGGCGGCGAGGCGGCCCATGGCATGCTGATCCTCTCGCCGCGCGCGGTCGCGCGCCTCGAGAGCTACACCCCGCCGTGGCCGATGCCGAAAATCTTCCGCATGACCAAGGGCGGCAAGCTGATCGACGGCATCTTCGTCGGCGAGACCATCAACACCCCGTCGATGCTGTGCGTCGAGGACTATCTCGATGCGCTCAACTGGTCGAAGTCGGTCGGCGGTCTCAAGGGCCTGATTGGCCGCGCCGACGCCAACACCAAGGTGCTGTCGGACTGGGTGGCGAAGACGCCGTGGGTGGATTTCCTCGCGGCGGATCCGGCGATCCGCTCCAACACCTCGGTCTGCCTCAAGGTCGTCGATCCCGCGATCACCGCGCTGCCGGCGGATGCCCAGGCGGCGTTTGCCAAGGCGCTGGTCGGCGCCGTGGAGAAGGAAGGCGCAGGCTACGACCTCGGCCACTATCGCGACGCCCCTCCGGGCCTGCGCATCTGGTGCGGCGCCACCGTCGAGGCGAGCGACGTCGCCGCGCTGACGCAGTGGCTCGACTGGGCCTTCGCGGAAGCCAAGGCGGCACTCGCCAAGGCGGCCTGATCTGTTTCAGCCCTCCCGCGATCCGGGAGGGCTTTCAGCTTCTGTTGCATTTTTTCTTGTGGTTCACCCCACCGGCCGTCGCGGCCGGTTCCTCCCGGCATGGGAGATGAAGGATAGCTCACATGGCTCCCAAGGTTCTGATTTCCGACGCCCTGTCGCCCGCTGCCGTGCAGATCTTCAAGGATCGCGGCATCGAGGTCGATTTCCAGCCGGCTCTTGGCAAGGACAAGGACAAGCTTGCCGAGATCATCGGCAACTATGACGGCCTCGCCATCCGCTCGGCGACCAAGGTCACCGCCAAGATGCTGGAGAAGGCGGCGAACCTGAAGGTGATCGGCCGCGCCGGCATCGGCGTCGACAATGTCGAGATCCCGGCGGCGACCGCGAAGGGCATCATCGTCATGAACACGCCGTTCGGCAACTCGATCACCACCGCCGAGCACGCCATCACCCTGATGCTGTCGCTGGCGCGCGAGATTCCGCAGGCCGACACCTCGACCCAGGCCGGCAAGTGGGAGAAGAACCGCTTCATGGGCGTCGAGATCACCGGCAAGACGCTGGGCGTCATCGGCGCCGGCAACATCGGCTCGATCGTCTGCGACCGTGCCCAGGGCCTGAAGATGAAGGTGATCGCGTTCGATCCGTTCCTGTCGCAGGAACGTGCCAAGGACATCGGCGTCGAGAAGGTCGAGCTCGACGAGCTGTTCAAGCGCGCCGACTTCATCACCCTGCACACCCCGCTGACCGACAAGACCCGCAACATCATCGACGCCGGCGCCATCGCCAAGATGAAGAAGGGCGTGCGCATCATCAATTGCGCCCGCGGCGGCCTCGTCGACGAGCAGGCCCTGGTCGATGCGCTGAACTCCAAGCATGTCGCGGGCGCCGCGTTCGACGTGTTCGTCGAGGAGCCGGCCACCAAGAACGTGCTGTTCGGCCATCCCAATGTGATCTGCACCCCGCATCTCGGCGCCTCCACCACGGAAGCCCAGGAGAACGTCGCGCTGCAGGTCGCCGAGCAGATGTCGGACTACCTGCTGAGCGGCGCGATCTCCAACGCCGTCAACTTCCCGTCGATCACCGCGGAGGAGGCGCCCAAGCTGCGCCCCTTCATCGATCTCGCCGAGAAGCTGGGCTCGTTCGCCGGCCAGCTGACCGAGACCGGCATCACCAAGGTGCAGATCACCTATGAGGGCCAGGTCGCGACCATGAAGATCAAGGCGCTGACCTCGGCGGCGCTGTCGGGCCTGCTGCGGCCGATGCTCGGCGACGTCAACGTGGTGTCGGCGCCGGTGGTGGCGAAGGAGCGCGGCATGACCGTCGACGAGGTCACCCGCGCCGCCCACAGCGACTACGAGAGCCTGATCACCGTCACCCTGACCACCGACCGGCAGGAGCGCTCGGTGTCCGGCACGGTCTATCATGACGGCAAGCCGCGCCTCGTCGACATCAAGGGCATCCGCGTCGATGCCGAGTTCGGCAAGTCGATGATCTACGTCACCAACGAGGACAAGCCGGGCTTCATCGGCCAGTTCGCCTCGCTGCTCGGCGACGCCAAGGTCAACATCGCGACCTTCCACCTCGGCCGCAATGCGCCGGGCGGCGACGCCATCGCACTGGTCGAGGTCGACGGCGATGTGCCGGCCGACGCGCTGGCCAAGACCTTGACGCTGCCGCATGTGAAGCAGGCCAAGGCGCTGCGCTTCTGAGCCTCGCGCCGCCGATCCGCGTTGCGGATCGGCCTGTCCAGCAATCTGCAAAGCCGCTCCGGTTCTGCCGGGGCGGCTTTTTGCATCACGGATGCTCTTCCGCAGAGATGGCGATGACGTCGGCGACCAGGCGCGACACGCCCGCGATGTCGTTGTCGCCGCCGGTGGTGCCGAAGCGCACCACCACCAGGCGCTCCGATGGCACCACGACGATGTACTGTCCGAACTGGCCGCGGGCGAGGAATGCATCGCGCGGCATGCCGAAGCCGGTGCGGCGGGTGGCGCCATAGTCGTCGCCACGGTTGGTCCACCAGCCGGCGCCATAGCCGACCCACGCATTCGGCGTCGGCGCCGCCGAATAGCGCGTCCATCCCGCGGGCAGGATGCGCTGTCCGCCGACCACACCGTCGTCGAGATAGAGCAGGCCGAAGCGCGCCCAGTCGCGCGCCGAGGCCAGCATCTCGCTGGCGCCCTCCGGCGTGCCGGTGGCGTCGAACTGCAGCGTGACATGGCGCATGCCGAGCGGCCCGAACAGCTCGCGTTCGGCAAAGCGCAGCACGTCCGCGGCGTGGCCGCCGGCGGCATCGCGGATCAGGCGCGACAGGATCATGTAGTTGCCGTCGTGGTAGGTCCAGACGCTGCCGGGCGTCGTGGCGAGGTCGGCGCTCTCGGCGAACGCAGCCATGTCGCGGGTGGCGAACTTCATCTCGTTGACCTTGTCGAAGGCGCTGCCGAGGTTGGCGGTGAGCGAGCTGCCCATGGCAAGGCCCGCCGTGTGGCGCAGCAGCTGGTCGACGGTGATGGCGCCGCGCGCATCACCCGGGCGCTGCCAGAGGGCGACCGGCGCCGGGCGGTCCACGGCGAGCCTGCCGTCGCGCACCAGGATGCCGATCAGGGCGCTGATGACGGATTTGGTCGCCGAATAGCCGAGCAGCGGCGTGTCGACGCCGATGCCAGGGGCATAACGCTCGGCGATGACGTGGCCGTCCCTGACCACGACCACGGCGCGGGTATGCCGGGCCGGCGGTTGCTCCGGCGCGTCGAACACCCGGGCGACCGCGGCCGCGAGGCGGGGATCGGCCGGCGTCACGGGTGCGGGCCCGGCGATCTCCGGCAGCACCGGCGCGGGGGGCATCGTTGCCTCCGGCCGCACCGTCTCCAGTGGCGTGTCGTCATGGACCAGGGTGCAGCCGAGCCCGTCGCGAAAGACCGCCCGGCTCGGCGCGAGGCCGAGCAGGGACGCCGTCACCTGTCGGTGGGGGGCGTCGACCTCGACGGTGAGGGCCCAGCCGATCAGGCCGACGCCGGGCATCGCCTCGGTGGTGTCGGCGAACACGGTGGCCGGATCGAGGCCGGAGACGAAGGTTTGCGAGCACAGGATGTCAGCGACGAAGCCGGTGGCGACGCGGGGAGCGTCGCGCGGCCAGGCGGCGGTGAGGGTGACGGCGACGAAGCCGGCAGCGGCGGTGATCATGACAAGGGCGCGTGTCCGCATCGGTGGATCTCCCGAGGTGATGTCGGAAGCAGGGAGCCCGATCGGCGGAACAGCCGCTCGCCGAATCCGGAAAACGGCGAGGCGGAAGTGGTGGAGACCTCGCCGATTCTGAAATGGCAGAGGAATTTCAGCTGGTTGTGGCGATCCCCGCGCCCCGGCGGAACTCGCTCGGGGTGAGCCCGGTCTCGGTCTTGAAGGCGCGGTTGAACGGGCCCAGCGACTGGAAGCCGGCGTCGAGCGCGATGGTCGTGACCGGCACCTCGGCCTGCGCCGGATCGGCGAGGGCCGCCTTGGCCTCCGCGATGCGGTGGGCATTGAGGAAGGCGTTGAAGTTGCGGTGGCCGAGCGTGCCGTTGATCAGCCGCCGCAGCCGATACTCCGGCACGCCGAGCCGGGTAGCGAGTGCGCCGATGGTCAGGCCTTCGCGGCGGTAGATGCGCTCGCGCTCCATCAGTTCGTTAAGGGCGGCGGCGAGCTTGCGGTCGGCGGCGGAGGACATCGCGATGTCCGGCGTCGCTGCGGGCGCTGCGGTCGGGACCGGCGAGGCGAACAGGTCGTCTCCGGACGCACGCATCATGGCCAGGGCGATCACCGTGACGATGGCGGCGAGCACCACCGCATCAGTCGCGCTCACCACCGCCGGCAGGCGCTCGGTGCCGAGCGCGAGCCGCAGCACCGCATCGACGCTGCCATAGACCGCGGCCGAAGCCACGATGATCACGCGCAGGCGGCGGCGGCTCTCCACGAGATCGGCCGACCACGACGCGATGCTCTGGACCACGGCGAGCGCGATGAAGCCGAGCGCGGTGAGCGTCAGCGCGATCCCGAGGCTCCGGGCTGCGAGGCCGCCGGGCGCGAGCACCGCGCAGTTGATCAGGCTGAGGCCGGCGAGGGCGGCCCACAGCGCGCCGTGCCACGCCCGCGGCCTGAAATCATCGTCGAACAGCGCGCGGGCGAACAGCCAGAACACCACGACATTGCCGGTGGAGAGCGCGAGCAGCGGCGCCCGCCACCATGTCACCTCGCCGGCAAAGCCTGCCGCGGAGCTCAGCGCGTAGGCTGCCGTCCCCAGTGCGAAGGCCGCGGCGAGGCGGCCGCTCGGCCGCCGCACGTCGCGCAGCAGCGTCGCGGCCAGCAGCGTGAGCAGCGCCATCGTGCCGGCGCGCAGGGCGAGATCGAGGGTTGCGAGCGTCATGCGGGCCGCGGATTCCGACAGTCTCCGATGTCCGCAATGATAGAGCCGCAGCCCGGCCGTTTCAATTTTTCACGGCCGCCGGGGCCTTGGCCGGCGCCGGGCCCTGTCCCCATTCGGTCACGCAGCGCTCGAGGTCGCCGAAGTTCTGATGGATCTCGTCGAGCGCGAAGCCGAGCGCGAAGAAGTGCTCGATAGTTTCGGCGGACAGCGCCCGCGTCAGCCCTTCGCTGCGCACCTTCGAGATCTCGACGGCATAGATTTCCAGCGCGAGGCGCACCTCGTCGAGGGACGGCGGGTTCTCGCGCGCCGACAGCGCCCGCGCGCAGCCGCGCATGTAGGTGGTGTAGGCCTTGCTCACCTGCGACAGCGGCGCCTTGAGGCGCGACGCCAGGATGTCCGGCAGCGGCAGCGCCACAGCGCGACCCATGATGACGAGGTCGTGACGCAGCCGCAGCAGGGTGCGCAGCAGCGGGCCGGTTTCGGGTTCCGAGGCGAGGCGCGCCGAACGCTCGTGTCCCGCCTCCGCCGCCACCGCATCGAGGCGGACCAGCGCCTTGCCGATGCCGTCCTGGATCTCGTGCAGCGTGTCGACGTCGCGGCCGTGGGTGATGTCGGCGATCAGCTGGCTGAACGCGCTCGCCATCAGGTTGAGGGTGCGTGCGGCCGCCTCGATCGCCTGCCGGTGGGCGCTGGAGGGGAACACGATCAGCGACACCACGAGCCCGGTGAAGGCGCCGAGCGCGACCTCGAGCACGCGGTTGATCGCGGAATCCAGCGGGCTGTGATGGGTGATCGCCGGCAGCAGCAGCACGATCACCGCGGTGATCGGGGCGACGTTCATGCGGGGGTTGAGCGCGGCGATCAGCGCCAGCGGCGCGACCGCCAGCGCCAGCACCGCGAGCAGGGCGATCTCGCTCTCATGCGGGATCAGCACGGCGATGGCGCCGCCGTAGATCGCCCCGCCGAGCGTGCCGATCATGTAGTCGATGGCGGCGCGCAGCGAGCGGCCGACGCTCGCCTGGGTCAAGATCAGCGCGGTCATCACCACCCACAGCGGCAGCGGCATGCCGAGCGCGAGCGCCAGCGCCAGCGACAGCAGCGCCGAGACGGTGATGCGCAGCGTCAGCACGATCTGCGCGCGCCGCTGATGCAGGCGGGTGCGCAGCCAGGCGGCGAGAAGCGCGGGACGGGGACGTATCGACAAGATCCTGGTTCCGAAGGTGATGCCGCCGGATGCTGGCACAGAGAGGCGGCCGGGGCCAGATGGGGCGCGCCGCTGTCCTCAGGGTCTGGCTCGGAAGGAAGCCAATGAAATAGGCGTTGGTTGTGAATTCAGCATGGCCGGGCTTGTCCTGTGGCTGTCCAGTTTATTTTCGGAGCACGCCCACCCAATGAGTCATTGCCGGGCTTGACCCTACGAGATGCACACATCTTTGGGCAGGCTCTTTGCACGCGACAAAAACCCGAGTCTCTTCAATGCCGCTGCTTCGAAGACGACCTTATCTTTCGATAATCGGGGGCGGTTAAGTCCTTGTCTTTGAGTCTGTTTTCGAGATGTGTGAATCTTGTAGGGCTTGACCCGGCAATCCAGCTTGCTCGCCACAGGACGGGCGTCAGTAAAAGCTGGATCACCGGGTCTCGACGCTTCGCGTCGGCCCGGTGATGACGATGAAAATGTGGAGCCGCACCATGTCCCATATTGCGGCACGCTAAACAGGACCTCTCGCTACCTGCGCGACGCCATGAAGATGCCGCCCAGCACCAGCGCGTAGCCGAGGATGTGGAACACTTCGAGCCGCTCGCCGAGGAACAGGATCGCCATCACCGAGCCGAACACCGGGATCAGGTGCACGAACGGCGCGGCGCGGTTGGGGCCGATCAGCGCGATGCCGCGGTTGAGGCAGAGATAGCCGAAGATCGAGGGAAACAGCACCGCGTAGCCGAACGACAGCGCGGTGGTGAGGTCGATCACCGGCAGCTCGCCGCGGACGAGCTCGGTCGCCATCAGCGGCACCAGCAGCAGCGCGCCGCCGGTCACCGTGCAGGCGAACAGCGACAGCGGATGCATCGGCGGGCGCTTCGGCATCACCGCCGCATAGATGCCGAACACCACCAGCGCGAGGGTGAGCATCAGGTCACCCTTGTTGAGATGGATGCTGGCGATTGCGGCGAGGTCACCGTGCAGCAGGATGGTGAACACACCGGTCAGCGAGATCGCGATGCCGAGCGCCTGGGCGAGCGTCAGCCGCACACGGAACAGCACCAGCGACCACAGCGCCACGAACAGCGGGCCGGACGACTGGATCAAGAGGCCGTTGAGCGCCTGGGTGTATTGCAGGCCGTAATAGGCGAGCACGTTGTTGCCGGCATAGCCGGTGGCCGACAGCAGCAGCAGCATCGGCAGCGAGCGGCGGATCACCGGCCAGTCCTGCCGCAGATGCGGCCAGGCCATCAGCAGCACGACCGGCACCGCGCCGCCCCAGCGCAGGCACGACAGCGTGAACGGTGGAATGTGGCCGACGACGAAACGGCCGAGCACGAGATTGCCGGCCCAGAACAGCGACGTCAGGCTGAGCAGGAGATACGGTTGGTTGGCCAGCCGTGCGAGGATGGACGTGGACGGCTGCGGACGAACGACGATGGTCATCGAAGCGGTGTTTGGGGGATGCGGCGAACATGCGGGCCGCACGCGCGGCCGATCATTCAGCGTCTCATCTGTCCCGCAGTTCGCCGCCGATCACAACCGCCAATGCCGGGACCGTCCCATGCCGATTTGCCTGACGCGCATGTGGGCACGCGGCGGCGCGATGTGATGCAGTGACAGTGCGGTGTGTCCGCACCGCATGTCATGCGGCGCGGGCGCGGCGCCTGCGGCGAACCCACATTGTGGCGCCGATCAGCATGCCGATCAGCAGCACCGCGCCGATCGCGCCGGCGCGAAACCGGCCGCCGGGCCGGTCGATGGTGCGCGACCACAACGATGGCGCTTCGCCGGCGCGCGGCAGGCGGAAGGCGACGATGCTGTCGCCGACGGTCGTGCCGGCCTCGGAATGGCCGCCGGCGGCGATCACCACATACTGCTCGCCGTTCCACTGATAGGTCATCGGGTTGGCGATGCCGGGAACCGGCAGGCGGCCCTGCCACAGCTCCGCGCCGGTCGCCGCATCGAACGCGCGCAGATAGGCGTCGAGCGCGCCGGTGAACACGAGGCCGCCGTCCGTCACCAGCACGCCGTTGACCAGCGGCCCGCCGAAGTGGAACGCGATGCCGAGCGGCGCGCGGTCCTCGGTGGTGCCGACGGTGGATTGCCACAGGATCTTGCCGGCCTTGAGATCCACGGCGACGAGGACGCCCCAGGGCGGCGTGTTGCAGGGCATGCCGAGCGGCGACATTACCACGGCGCGGGTCATCGCGAACGGCGCGCCACGCTGCGGCCCGAAGTCGTGTCCCGGCGGCGTCTTGAAGCCGGTGGTGGCGGCGCGCGGGATCAGGGTGACGCGATGCACCGCGCGGCTGGTGTTGGCATAGAGCACCTGATGCACCGGATCGAACGCCACGCTGCCCCAGTTGATGCCGCCGCCGGTCATCGGAAACAGCAGCGTGCCTTGCGTCGACGGCGGCGTGTACAGGCCCTCGTTGCGCGCGCTCGACAGCTGCGCGCGGCACGACGCCTTGTCCCAGAACGGCAGCAGGCCGAAGGCGTCGTCGGGCGAGATGGTCTGCGGCGCCAGCACCGGAAGATGCGTCGGATAGGGCTGCGTCGGCGACAGCGCCTCGCCTTCGGCGCCGTGCTGCGGCACCGTACGCTCCTCCACCGGCCACACCGGCCGGCCGGTGAGGCGGTCGAGCACGAACACGAAGCCCTGCTTGGTGCCTTGAATGACAACGTCGCGCGGGCCGCTCTCGGTGTCGATGCGCGCGAGCGTCGGCTGCGCCGGCAGGTCGTAATCCCAGACGTCGTGATGCACGGTCTGGAACGACCACTTGAGCTCGCCGGTCGAAAGCCGCAGCGCCACCACCGAGTTGGCGTGGGCATTGTTGCCCGGGCGCAGGCCGCCCCAGAAGTCGGGGCTCGGCGATGACGTCGGCAGGAACAACAGTCCGTTCGCGCTGTCCACCGACATCGGCGCCCAGACGTTGGCGGTGCCGGCGGTGATGCCGTCATGCACCAGCGGGTCCCATTGCCAGCGCAGGCGGCCGGTGCGGGCGTCGAACGCATGCACCGTGCCGCGCGGGCCTTCGACGCGGCGGTTGTCGGAGATCGCCGAGCCCACCACCACGACGCCGTCGCCGACCACTGGCGGCGAGGTGATCTGGAGTTCGCCGGGCCACTCCAGCGGCGTTCCCGGATCGAGCCGCGTCTCGCCATTGTCGCCGAAGTCGGCGCAGCGCTGTCCGGTGCGGGCGTCGAGCGCGACGACGCGGGCGTCGTTGGTGCCCATGAACAGGCGGCTGGCGCAGGCGGCGTCGCGCGGTCGCGCGTCGTCGCGCCAGGTGGCGAGGCCGCGGCAGGTCCAGCGGTTGGCCGGGCCCAGGTTGGTGGCGATGTTGAGATCGAAGCGCCACTTCTGCGCGCCGGTGCCGGGATCGAGCGCGATGACGTCGTTGAAGGCGGTGCAGAAGACGAGGCTGTCCTCGACCAGCAGCGGCGTGACCTCGAACTTGGTGCGTGCCGTCAGCGCCGCCGGCCGGCTGGCGAGGTCGCCGGTGCTGAACTCGAAGGCGCGGACGAGGTTGCCGACATTGGCGGGGGTGATCTGCGCGAGCGGCGAGAACCGTGTCCCGCTCTGGTCGCCGCCCCAGAACTCCCAGGCGCCCGCCGGGGGCAGCGACACCACGCCGAGAACAACGCATGCGAGCAGGGGGAGAAGGCGCGTCATCAAGGTTGTCTCCGGAAGGGCCGGGGTGAGGCGCTACGCACCGATAGCACGAATGTGCGACGGGTGAAGCCTCAAGGTTCCACGCAAGATGCCGGCCGAACATTCTGCGAATCTTGCAAGGGGCCCCTGGGCCCTGCTGCGCCGGCCCTTCGGGGCGCGGTTCGCCTTTCGGATTCGGGCGTCCTCCGGAAAAGGCGGCAAGCGCCGCAACCAGGCGCGCGTTCCACCGTCAGGAACAAGGGATTTTTAGGGGATATCAATGGTTTGGCTGAACGGCGCGGCATCGGAATCCGCCCATTTGGCTTGCGTCTGGAGCCTGCATCCTTTATCCGGTTGATTTGTCTCACATGCGCGCGGCCCCGGCCGCAAGGCGAGGCGTTCACCCTCTTCAGATCACGGATTCCAGGGGATCTACGCGAATGGCCAATGTTGTCGTCGTCGGCGCTCAGTGGGGCGACGAAGGAAAAGGCAAGATCGTCGACTGGCTGTCGGAGCAGGCCGATATCGTCGTCCGCTTCCAGGGCGGCCACAATGCCGGTCATACGCTCGTCATCGACGGCAACACCTACAAGCTGGCGCTGCTGCCGTCGGGCGTGCTGCGTTCCTCCAAGCTGTCGGTGATCGGCAATGGCGTCGTGTTCGACATCCAGGCCTTCCTCGACGAGGTCGAACGGCTGCGCGGCCAGGGCGTCGCAGTGTCGCCGGAGAACCTGCGCGTCGCTGAAAACGTCACCCTGATTCTGCCGCTGCACCGCGAGCTCGACGCGCTACGCGAATCCTCCAACACCGGCACCGCGATCGGCACCACGCGGCGTGGCATCGGCCCGGCCTATGAAGACAAGGCCGGCCGCCGCGCGATTCGCCTGATGGACCTCGCGGACCTGCCGGCGCTGCCGCACAAGATCGATCGCCTGCTGGCGCACCACAACGCGCTGCGCCGCGGCCTCAACATCGCGGAAGTCGACGGCGCCGTGCTGCTCAAGGAGCTCACGGAGCTGGCGCCGAAGGTGCTGCCCTACGCCGAGACGGTGTGGAATCTGCTCGACCACAAGCGCCGCGAAGGCAAGCGCATCCTGTTCGAGGGCGCGCAGGGCGCGCTGCTCGACGTCGATCACGGCACCTATCCGTACGTCACCTCGTCCAACACGGTCGCGGCCCAGGCCGCCACCGGCACCGGCCTCGGCCCGGGCGCGGTCGGCTATGTGCTCGGCATTTGCAAGGCCTACACCACCCGCGTCGGCTTGGGGCCGTTCCCGACCGAGCTGACCGACGAGATCGGTGAGGAGATCGGGCGGCGTGGCAAGGAGTTCGGCGTGAACACCGGGCGCAAGCGGCGCTGCGGCTGGTTCGATGCGGTGCTGGTGCGCCAGACCGCGCGCACCTGCGGCATCAACGGCCTCGCGCTGACCAAGCTCGACATCCTCGACGGCTTCGACGAGATCAAGGTCTGCATCGGCTACGAGCTCGACGGCAAGGTGATCGATCATCTGCCGGCGGGCGAGGGCGCGCAGGCGCGCGTCAAGCCGATCTACGAGACCATCGAAGGATGGAAGGAGCCCACCGCCAATGCGCGCTCGTGGGCCGAGCTGCCGGCGCAGGCGATCAAGTATGTCCGGCGTGTCGAGGAGCTGGTCGGTTGTCCGATCGCCTTGCTTTCGACAAGCCCGGAACGCGAAGATACAATCCTGGTGCAGAATCCTTTCGAGGCCTAACCGGGAGCGGCTCGGACCGCAGGCGGGACGTTCATGGCAGATTACTATCCGCTTATCGCGCGCGCGATCGCCGGTCTCGAGCCCGGAGCTCCCGGCGAGGCGCGGCGCGCGTTGTATGAACGGGCGCGCGCGGCGCTGATCTCCCAGCTGCGCGGCGTCGAGCCGCCGCTGACCGAGAGCGAGATCACCCGCGAACGCCTGGCGCTGGAAGAGGCGGTGCGCAAGGTGGAAGCGGAGGCCGCGCAGCGGGCCCGCATCGAGGTGCCCAAGCCCGATCCGCTCGGCCGCGCCCGTCCGGGCGATGCCCTGCGCAGCAGCGTGCGCTCGCGCGCCACGCCGACCAGCGACGCGGCGGCCACCGTCGGCCGCCCGGCGCCACGCAGCGAGCGGAACCCGCTCGGCCAGGACGAGCCGCGTCCGCCGCGCAATCTGCGCGCCGACCCGCCGCCTCCGCCTCCCGCGCCGGAGCCGCAGGAGACCGAGGCGCCGCGCAGCGAACCGGCGCGTCCGACGGCGCCGCCATCACCTCCGCCGCCGCCCGCCAAGCGCGAGGGCACGCCGCCCGCCGTGCGCGGCTTCCGCGACGTCATTGCCGATGCCGACGATCTCGGTGCGGCCGCGGCCCAGGCCAACCGTGCCGCGCGACGCACCTACGCCAACGTGCCGTCGCCCTCGCCGGAGTTCGACCGCATCGAGCCGAACATGGACAACCGCGTCGATCCGATGGCGGAAGTCCCCTACGATTCGCTGCCCGGCGACGCCGCTTACGTGCCGGACCGCGCGCCGGTCCCGCGTGGCAAGGCCGCCAACAAGGTCGCCAAGCCGCCGAAGCCCGTGCAGGCGGCGAAGCCGCCGCGGCAGCCGAGCCGCTTCCCGCTCGCCTTCGCCATCATTCTCGGCGTCGTGCTGATGCTCGCCGGCGTCGGCTTCCTGGTCGGCCCCAAGCTGTGGGGTACGGTCAAGGGCATGATGAAGTCGCAGCCGGTCGCGGAGGCGCCGAAGGCGCCGACCGCCGACAGCGGCGTGCGGCCGAAGATCGCCGACCGCGTCGGCCAGCCGGGCTCGCAGATCGCGCCGGTGGCGCAGAAGGTCGTGCTCTACGACGAGGATCCGGCCGATCCGCAGGGCAAGCGCTATGAAGGCACCGTGGTGTGGCGCACCGACCAGGTCGGCGGCAGCGGCGGCCAGCCGCAGGATCTCGCCATCCGCGCCGACATCGACGTGCCCGAGCGCAAGCTGAAGATGAGCATGACGATCCGCCGCAACATGGATACGTCGCTGCCGGCCAGCCACACTGCCGAACTGACGTTCTCGCTGCCGCCGGATTTCGCCGGCGGAAGCGTCGCCAACGTGCCCGGCATCCTGATGAAGTCCAACGAGCAGACCAAGGGCCTGCCGCTGGCGGGCCTTGCGGTGAAGGTGACCGACGGCTTCTTCCTGGTCGGGCTGTCGAACATCGAGGCCGACAAGTCGCGCAACCTGCAGCTGCTCAAGGAGCGCTCGTGGTTCGACATTCCGCTGGTCTATGCCAACCAGCGCCGCGCCATTCTCGCGGTCGAGAAGGGCGCGCCGGGCGAGCGGGCGTTCAACGAGGCGTTCATGGCGTGGGGCCAGTAGCGCGGCCGGCCCCGCGGCATGGCACGCAACAAGGCCCGGAAGCGGGCGACAGCTTCGCGCCGCCGGGGCGGGCGTGAGACAGGGGTAGGGGTGAGGGGATGCGGATTACGCTGATCGGCTCCCGCCATTTCGGCGTGACCGTGTTCGAGATGCTGCGGCAGCATGGCGTGGGTGTCACGCGCGTCGTGGTGCATGACAACGGCGATCGCCTGGCGTCGGCCGCCGCCGCGGCGGGTGTCGAAGTGGTGGCGCAGGCCGATCCCAAGCTGGTCGTGCCGTCCGAGATCGCGCCCCAGACCGACCTGATCATCACCGCTCACAGCCACGCCCGCGTCAGCCGCGAGGCGCTCGCGGCATCGAGGCTCGGCGGCATCGGCTATCATCCCTCCTTGCTGCCGCGCCATCGCGGCATCGCCGCGGTCGAGTGGACCATCAAGGAAGGCGATCCCATTGCCGGCGGCACCATCTACCATCTCGCCGACCGCATGGATGCCGGCGCCATCGTGGTGCAGGACTGGTGCTTCGTGAAGAAGGGCGAGACCGCGCGCGACCTGTGGGAGCGCGCACTGGCGCCGCTCGGGCTCAAGCTGCTGGCGCAGGCGATCGACCACGCGAAAGCCTTCGGCAATCTGCCGGCGAAACCGCAGGACGAGGAGTTCGCGACCAAGGCGCCGGCGCTGCCGCGCTGATGCGCGCGGGACCCGGGTGTCGCTGCGCTCACCCGGGCTACGGTGCCGCTCCACGCTCCTCGCAAGTTCACCGTATGCGTTGAGGTGTCTCGCACTATTCAGCGTCATCACCGGGCCGGCGCGTCAGCGCCGAGACCCGGTGATCCAGCTTTACAAACGTACGTCACATCGCGAGCAAGCTGGATTGCCGGGTCAAGCCCGGCAATGACGCTGAGTTTGGAAGGCGCGGGCTGCGCCCCTGACAAGATCGCAGAATGGCAGCGCCGTAAGTCCCGTAGCCCGGATGAGCGCAGCGATATCCGGGGCGGCGTGTCATCGTCGTGGGCGAAGCGCCCTCAGATCGGCTGTGCCATCCAGCGCATGAAGCGGCTCAGCAGCGTGTCGGGCGCGGGCTGCGGTTCGTCGGTGTCCTCGCCGGCGGCGAGGCAGCGGGCATAAAAGCTTTCCAGGAAGGCAAGGTCGTTCGGCTTGGTCACGGTGTAGTGCTCGCCGCCGACGAACACCGTGTAGTCCCACAGCCGCGAGCCGAACGGCGGCGCGTTGGTGCACAGCGAGCGGTCCTTGGCGATGACGATCTGGTCGGGGTCGAGGCCGCGCTCGGCCATCGCCTGCTCGACCAGCGGCAACTGCTGCAGGAAGCCGCGGTCGAAGCCGCCGACGGTGCTCTGCAGGGTGATGGCCATGGGGCTCACACGCTCGCCAGCAGCTCGATCCATTCCATCAGGCGTGTGACCACGGTGTCGCTGTCGGCGTCGGGCGCGGCAGTCGCCGGTTCGTCGTCGAGCGCGCGGCAGCAGGCATCGACATGGTTCATGAAGGTGAAGTCGTCCGGCAGCGTCAGGCGGCAGGACAGCTCGCCGCGGCTGATGGTGTAATCCCAGTTCGGTGGCGCGGCGAGCGCGCGGTCCTTGAGGATGGTGAACTGCGACGGCGCGACGCCATGGGCGATCAGGCTGCGCTCGATGCGCGCAAGGCGCTGGATGAAGGTGTCGTCGAACGGGGTGGTGCTGCTGCGGAGCATGATGGGCATGGGAGCCTCCGGCGGCTGATCTCTGCCGAGGATCCTTGTCGAGGATCGCTGTTCCATTGGTCGGCCGGCCGTCGGTATGGGTTCATGAGGGGCGCGCCCAGGCAATAAAAAAGCCGGCGTCGCCGCCGGCTTTTTGTCATTAACCTTGCCGATCGCGTCAGTGCGCGTGGGCGTGCGCCAGTTGCTGGCGGTTCGCTTCCATGCGCGCCATCGCGCTCTTCACCGCGGCCTGCACCTTCTCGAAGGCGCGGACCTCGATCTGCCGCACGCGTTCGCGTGACACGCCGAACTCGGCGGCGAGGTCTTCCAGCGTCATCGGCTCGTCCGCGAGGCGGCGGGCCTCGAAGATGCGGCGTTCGCGCGCATTGAGCACGCCCATGGCGCCGTTGAGCGCGTCACGGCGATGATCCAGCTCCTCGCTCTCCGCCATCACGGCTTCCTGGTTGGGCGAGGTATCGACCAGCCAGTCCTGCCATTCGCCGGGTTCGCCGTCGTCGCGGATCGGCGCGTTGAGCGACGCGTCGCCGCCGAGACGGCGGTTCATGTCGACGACGTCCTGCTCGGTCACGCCGAGACGCTTGGCGATCGTCTGCACCTGGTCGGGGCGCATATCGCCCTCGTCCAGCGCCGAGATCTTGCTCTTCGCCTTGCGCAGGTTGAAGAACAGCTTCTTCTGGTTCGCGGTGGTGCCCATCTTCACGAGCGACCACGACCGCAGGATATATTCTTGAATCGACGCCTTGATCCACCACATAGCGTATGTGGCGAGGCGGAAGCCCTTCTCCGGCTCAAAGCGTTTCACCGCCTGCATCAGGCCGACGTTGCCCTCCGAGACGACTTCGGCAATGGGCAAGCCGTAGCCGCGATAGCCCATGGCAATCTTGGCCACGAGCCGCAGATGGCTGGTGACGAGTTTATGCGCCGCGTCGCGATCACCATGCTCCCGCCAGCTGCGGGCAAGCATGTACTCCTCCTGCGGTTCCAGCATCGGGAACTTGCGGATCTCGGCGAGGTAATGTGCAAGTCCGGATTCTCCACTGAGAACCGGCAATGTAGCTGCTCGGGCCATTCTTGCGCCCTCCAGTGTTTTCGGACCCCCGATAGCGGCGGGTCAGGCAGATCTGCTGCTGTGTCAAAGCCAACAGGTGCTGCGTTGTTCCGCGCTGGGACATCCAACGCAGGTGCACACTACATGATAGGGGTGGATTAGGGGAAGGATACTGCCCTGTCACGTTGCTGTGACACGCATTAAAGTATTGTAATCCTGATATTTTTCAAGGCGGCCTGCGTCATGTCGCCGCGCGCAGCACTTCTTGCAGGAGAAGCAAATCCTCCGGCAGGCCGCCTTCCCAGTGGCAAACATCTCCAGTTCCCGGGTGCTCCAGGGTCAGGAGGTATGCATGCAACGCTTGGCGGCGAAGATCGGAAAGCACTACCTGGGATTGAGGTCCTAGCTGTCGAGCCTTGGTCTTGAAGCCCGCGCCATAGACGTCGTCGCCGAGCAGCGGATGACCGATATGGGCGAGGTGGACGCGGATCTGGTGGGTGCGGCCGGTCTCGAGCTGGCAGGCCAGCAGCGAGGCGACGCCCTTGCCGTCGCGGCCGGTAAAGGTCTCCAAGACCTCCCAGTGGGTGATGGCCTCGCGGCCGCCCTGGCGCACCGCCATCTTCTCGCGCGCGAAAGGATGGCGGTCGATCGGCGCGTCGACCGTGCCGCGCGGCCGGTCGGGCACCCCCCACACGAACGCCATGTAGCCGCGGCGCAGCGCCCCGGTGCGGCCGTGGTCGGCGAACTGCGCGGTGAGCGAGGCATGGGCGCGGTCGTTCTTGGCGGCGACCATCAGCCCGGTGGTGTCCTTGTCGAGGCGGTGGACGATGCCGGGCCGGCGCACGCCGCCGATGCCGGAGAGGCTGGCGCCGCAATGGGCGATCAGCGCGTTGACCAGCGTGCCGTTCTCGTGCCCGGCGGCGGGATGCACCACGAGGCCTTTGGGCTTGTCGAGCACGATGATGTCGTCGTCCTCGAACACGATGTCGAGCGGGATGTCCTCGCCTTCCGGCTCCGCCGGCACCGGCGGCGGCACAGTGATGGCGATGGTGTCGCCGGCGGCGACATGGGCGGACGGGTCGGAGAGGGCCTTGCCGTCGCGGCTGACATGGCCGGCGAGGATCAGCGCTTTCAGGCGCGAGCGCGACAGGTCGGCGCTGTGCAGCGCCAGCACGCGGTCGAGCCGCGGCGAGCCTTCGCCGCCGGTGACGACCACCTGCCGCACCTCGTCCGCCGAAAGCTCCTCCTCGAAGGGCTCGCCGCCCCCAAGCGCATTGTCACCCATCGCCAAACCTGCTTGAAGGGGCCGCATGACCGACGCCGTGACGCCCGACCCCAATCCCGAACAGACCGCGCTGCTGGCCGCCCGGGTCCGCCGCATGATGATCATTGCCGGCCTGACCACCGGCCTCGGCATCGCCGCGGTGTTCATCGCCATCGGCTACCGCCTTTTCCGCAGCGAGGGAAGCCTGCCGGTCGCCGACCTGACCGCCACCCTGCCGCGCGGGGCGAAGATCGTCTCTACCGGCGTCGCCGCCGACCGCCTGATCGTCACCCTGGACGTCGGCGGAGTGACCGAGATCCGCACCTTCGACGCCCGCACGCTCAAGCCCGCGGGCAGGCTGAAGTTCGCCAACGAGCCATAAGGGCAGGCGGCGCCAGGGTTGGCCTCTGAGATTTCGGCAATTTCTGTCGTGGCCGGGCTTGTCCCGGCCACCCCGCTCAGGGACGCACTGCCTTCCTTGCCGGGGTCGCCGGGACGAGTATACGGCCCGGCGACGACAAACACTGGGGCCGTTGGCTGCTTTTCCAATCACTAACGGACGTCTTGGGCTTCCGGACGGCTTTTGCTCCCGTGGATTGGCCCTTCGGCGCCCGAAACCGGGTTCCCTCCGGTATTTCCGCCCTGGCACGGGCCGTCGTGACCCCGGTGGCCCATCCCCGGTTTCCGTTGACCATTCCCGGGATTGTTGCAACTGCACGCTTGCGGCGAACGCCGTTCGAGGTTATTCCCTCCGCCAACGCTCCCTTCGTCTAGCGGTTAGGACGCGGCCCTCTCAAGGCTGAAACAGGGGTTCGATTCCCCTAGGGAGCGCCATTTTGCGATTTTGCGCGCCACTGTTCGATATCGCCGCCCCAGTTGTTCTATGGGCGCCGGTTGCTTCGTGCATCCGAAGCGAGAGCGCGTGATCATCATTCATCCGAAGGATGTCGCTATGGTGCGCGGCATTCGTCTCGCTTCGATCCCCGGACGTCAATCGGCGTCGCGGAGAATTGTTTACGAAATGCACGGTTGAAATAGGAAAGGCTGGCGAAGCCCGCGTCGAGCGCGATATCGCCGATTCTGTCGCCCTTGCGCTTTTCATCACGCAGCATCCGGTATGCGTTGGCCAGTCTGCACCGCATGACGTAGTCAGTGAAAGTTGTACCGGTGCTATCGAATAGTTTTTGAATATAGCGGGGCGTGATGCCATGCCGTCTGGCGATAACGGAGATACCGAAGTCTAAATCGCCTGCATTGAGCTGGATGTCGGATTTGATTGCTCTCAACCGGGCGGCGAAGACGCCGCGGCGGCGTGCAATTTCGGCGGCGTCGCCCTTGGCGCCGAAGGCAATCGCGACAAGGTCATGAATATTCGCGGCGATCAGCTCCTGAACTCCTGATTCCGTCAACGCTCCGTCGTCCTCGAGAACACCGAGATAGTTCTTCAATAGCCGGAGCGCTGCGCTGTCGGTGCCGACAGGAGACAAGATCGCGGCACCAAAGTCGGGCAGTGCAGGCGCCAGGGCTGCTTTCGGCATACGCAGGGTCGTGTAACGCGATGCGCCCGAGTTTGTCATGCCGCCAACATGCTCGGCGGAGAACATGACAGCTTCGCCGGCTGCCACGATCTGTTGGCGCCCAAACATTTCGGCCAAATCTGTCCCATCATGATTGATGACGACGACGACGTCGTCGCTGCGAATGAGCTCTCGCGGTCGCCAATATCGCGCCCCGGAACTGGTGCCCGAGGCGATTCCCAACCCTGGAAGGACGCGGAGGATGGCGGAGGCGCGAAATCCGCTGCCTTGGCGAGGATTGATGTCGAGCTCGCAGACAGAACGCCCAAACAGCTCCCGCCAACCGTCAACGCGCCCCGCTTCGGGAAACTGCTCAGTCGAGAAAAATAACGTCCCGTTCTGCGTCATAACGTAGATGCCCCCGCAACGCGCCGGGACGGCGCACTACAGAATGAGACTCCTCGATCAATATCAAGAATATCCTGCATTGGTTCGCCCCAGGTCAAGACAGCCCCCCATCGCCTTGCTAGGCGTCTTGACGGAGAGGATCGATAGCGGGATTGGCGGTTGAGGCGTACGCGCCGCCGCGGCCTGCGATGGAGGGGGCGTGACGTCTCTGAGGTTGCGGACGGCCCGAGCGCGGGCTGTTTTTGCGCGCGCGCCCCGTTCTCGATCGGCCGCTTGGCTCGCGCCTGGTGCGGCCGCCTCGCAATTTGCCGCGGCCTTGATCTTCGCGATGATGCTCCTGGATGCGCCGGCGCTGGCCGATGGCGGGGCCGGTGCGAGCAGAGGCGGCACGGCTGGCGCCGGGGGCGCCGACGTCTCCACCGGCTCGGGCAATCAAGGCACTGACGGCGTGACGGTTGGTGGCGGTGGCGGCGGCGGAGCGGGGACGACCGGCGGCAACGGTGGCATGAGCGGGTCGGGAAACGGCGGCGGTTTGGGCGGTCTGAGCGGAGGAAATCTCTCGCGCGATGGGACGGCCGGAGTCAGCGGCGGGAATGGCGGCGGTGGCTCTAATGATGGCGGCGGCGGCGGTGGTGGCGCGCATGGTTATGTCGGGCCTGCCCTGCCGGCGGTGCAATCGACAGGAGGCAACGGTGGCGCCGGGGGAAACGGTACCCAGCCTGTCGTCTCAGAGGGCCCGGGCGGTGGTGGCGCCGGAGGATATGGCGCCGTCATCACAGGGACCGGCATGATGGGCACCCTCGGCGCGGCGGTGACAGCCGGTAATGGCGGAAGTGGTGGGAGTGCACCGATAATGGGCGCCGACGCCGGAAGCGGCGGAATCGGCCTGCTGTTGACCAACACATCGGGACCGACAGTCTCGCTCGGCGCAGATGTCCGCGGCGGCAGAGGCGGCGATGGCGGCGCGGTGCTCGTGTGGCGCGCCAATTTTCTACCCGCGGGCAACGGCGGCTCTGGAGGGGTTGGCGTGCAAGTCAACGGCAGCGGAGCGTCGATCGCCAATTCCGGAGGCGTGACGGTCAGAGGAGGTGACGGAGGCACAGGCGGGAACGGCAATGCCAACATCAGCACAGGAGGCAATGGCGGCGCAGGAGGCAGTGGCGGCGGAGGCATAGTCTTTGCTGCGGGTAGCTCTGTTTTGCTGAATTCGGGCACCATTGCCGGTGGAAACGGCGGTGCTGCCGGCAAGCACGGCAAGACGGCCGGGCTCGGCGGCGCCGGTGTGATCGGCTCGGACCTCATCATCGTCAACGACGGCGCGATCAACGGCGGCTTTGCAAGCGCCGGCAGCGGCGTGCAGGCGAACGCGATCACATTCACCGGTGGAGACAATTACCTCAACCTGAATCCAGGGGGAACTGCGGGCACTCTGTCCGGCAACATCGCCGTCACGGGAACGCTGACCTTCAACCAGACCTATGCCGTGACCTTGTCGAACGCCATCACCGGCGCAGGCTCGATCATCCAGGCTGGGCCGGGAGGACTGATCCTTTCAGGCAGCAGCAGCTACACTGGCACAACGACGGTCGACAACGGCACGCTGGAAGTGGACGGCTCGGTTGCGTCGTCGAGCGGCGTGATCGTCAATTCCGGCGGGACACTCGCCGGCACCGGCACGGTCAGCAGCACGATGGTCAACAGCGGCGGTACGCTGCTGGGCGGCAACGGCACCGCGGGCACGTCGCTTGCGATCTCCGGCAACCTCGCATTCGAGGCGGGCGCGATCTATCTCGTCCAGCTCAATCCCGCGACCGCGTCCTTCGTCAATGTGAGCGGTGCGGCGGCGCTGGGCGGCGCGACGGTGAATGCCGCCTTTGCGCCCGGCGGCTACGTCTCGAAGCAGTACACGATCCTGACCGCCGGCAGCATCTCCGGCGCGTTCGGCTCGCTCGTCAATACCAACCTGCCGTCGGGCTTCAAGACCTCGCTGAGCTATGATGCGAGCCACGCCTATCTCAATCTCTCGCTCAGCTTCACACCGCCGCCGCCCAGCCCGCCGACGCCGCCGCCATCCGGCCCGCCGCCGCCGAGCTTCGCGCCCGCGCTGAGCGGCAACCAGCAGGCTGTCGGCAATGCGCTGATCAATTTCTTCAACACCACCGGCAGCATCCCGCTGGTGTTCGGCGGCCTGACGCCGGCCGGCCTGACGCTGATCTCCGGTGAGGGCGCGGTCGGTTCGCAGCAGACCACCTTCAACGCCATGAACCAGTTCATCGGCGTGATGACCGATCCGTTCATCGACGGACGCGGCGACAATGGCGCACCGGGAAGCGGCGTCACGCCGTATGCCGGTGAGCAGGCGCTGGCCTATGCGGCGACACGCTCGCCAAGCGACGCCTATGCTGCGATCTATCGCAAGGCGCCGCCGCAGCAAGCCTATGACCTGCGCTGGACCATGTGGGCATCGGCCTTCGGCGGCGCCCAGGCGACCGACGGCAACACGGCGCAGGGATTGAACAACACCACCAGCCGCCTGTACGGCGTCGCCGTCGGCCTCGACTATCGCTTGTCGCCCAACACCATTGCCGGCTTTGCGCTGGCCGGCGGCGGTACCAGTTTTTCCGTCGTCAATGGCGGCAGCGGACGCTCCGATCTGTTCCAGGCCGGCGCGTTCGTGCGCCACACCATCGGCCCCGCCTATCTCTCGGGCGCGCTGGCCTATGGCTGGCAGGATGTCACCACCGACCGCACCGTGACAATTGCCGGCGTCGATCGCTTGCGCGCCGAGTTCAACGCGAATGCCTGGAGCGGCCGCGCCGAGGGCGGCTACCGCACTGTCACGCCGTGGCTCGGCGGCGTTGGCCTCACGCCCTATGCCGCGGCCCAGTTCACGACATTCCAGTTGCCGGCCTATGCCGAAAATGTTGTGTCGGGTGCCAACACGTTTGCGCTGACCTATGGCGCCAGGAACGTCACCGACACCAGGAGTGAACTCGGCCTGCGCGTCGATAAATCCGTCGCCCTGCAGACCGCCATCCTCACCCTGCGCGGCCGCGCCGCCTGGGCGCACGACTTCAATCCGGACCGCGCCATCGGTGCCACCTTCCAGGCGCTGCCCGGTGCGAGCTTCGTCGTCAACGGCGCGCGGCAGGCCAGCGACTCGGCGCTCACGTCAGCCTCCGCGGAGATGGCGTGGCTCAACGGCTGGTCGGTGGCGGCCACCTTCGACGGCGAGTTCTCCAACGTCACCAGATCCTATGCCGGACGGGGGACGGTGCGATACGCATGGTAGCGGGTGTCCGATCGCATCGCCCAGCCGTGTGCATGCATGACATACTGCGAGGAGAATAGCGGTCTTAGCGGGTGTTCAGTGGCGGCAACTCGTCTATCGGTGGCGTGTAATGATCGCCGAACGACTCATTAATCCGGTCTATCGGGCGCCGCGAAGGTGTACACAGTTTTGCCGCCCATCTCCGGGTTCTCGTCAAGCTCGCCAGTTTCGTGCAAAGAGATACGAGGCTGACGGCTCTTGATCCGGCGGCGTATTTCGGTCTCTGGGTAGGTTAATCTCTGAAAGAAGCTCAACCTCTTGCCGCTTTTGTCCGCAAGATCGTGGCAGGCCTTCACCCACTCACCCTTGACTCGCCTCCGTTGGAGCTTGATCGCTAGGTCAAGGTCACCGAGGTCGTCGATATCGGTGAGATAGGAGCCGAATACACGAACTTCAGTGATGTAGTGGAGTAGTTCAGGATCACTGTTGATCTTAGCGATGCGCTCAAGCGTCTTCTGGAGTAAGGCCTCAGCAGCGGCCCGAGTCATCCTCGGGACAAGAGTTTTCATCCCAGTCGCATGGCCCTTCCCGGTAACGCGATAGATAATACGGCCGTCGCTTTCCCGATCATCTTCGCGAATCAGATCGTGAGCCAGAAGTGCCTCAATCAAATTACGGGCCTGAGCCGGGAGATCTGGCACCTTGGGCAAACGCACGCCGAAAATCTTTTCGCGATCTCGAGCCTTGGTCCAGTTGCGTAGAACCTGGCCGCGGTTGTGACGGTCGATCTTGCCGTCCTCAATCAACGCGTCGATGGTCGAGCGCCACCATGCCTTCAGTAGATGCTCATTGACTAAATCGGAATAAAAGCCATCGGAGTTAGTGGCGTCGGCCAGGAGGTCGCGCACTAGTTTGGCAGGTTGGCCTCCAACCGTGGTGTCGCGGTCGATTTTCATGCGCTGCCTTCGATGCCCTTCGCTCCGGGGATCCTCTGCTTGCCCGTCAGGTCACGTTTGATCTTATCAATATCAGCCTCCGACAATACCCACTGGCGTGCTGCATTGAGCTTATTCAGCTGGTGGTGTGCTTCTCGCACTGCTGTGAGTTGGGGCACTACCTCGCGCTTGGCCCGTTCCAGTTCGTAGTGTGCAGACATCACATTCATCGCCCCGCGCACGTCTGGTGCGGCAAAGCCATCCCCATCAAAGGCAAGATAATGTGCGCTCACGCTGAAGTAGGTCGTTGGGCCAGCATCATCAAATATGACCTGTGCCACCCTTTGCCGTGTGTTGGCAAATTGCGGGAATCGCTTCCGGCCTCGGTGGTTAAACGCGGCATGCGGCAGCCGCTGAGGCTCGCCCCGTTCGGGCCAAACGTAAAAACGCAATGACATTGTCACCTCATAAGTTGAGAGGCAATTTGCTTGGGAAGTAGCGGCAATTCGGCTCCAGGAAGCCTCCGGCCGCACGGCTCTGGGACCGTCGGGTTCGGTGACTTCCCGCAGGCTGCTTCCGAGTAGCCGCGAAGGCGTACATTCAAACGGGCTAGCTATTATGCTTGCCAGTATATCATGTGCGCAGCGCAATATCGGGCGGCACTCGCTTGTGTAGCTTTTCGGCCAGATCTCTGTCGATCGATAAGGCATTGACTAAATGTTGTACTTCGAGCTTATCCAGGTCCGGGGATAACTTTCTCAAGTTTTGGATTTTTTCGTCCGTAGGATTGGCCTGGCGTAAAAGTGCTAAGGCGTCAGCGAACAACTTCGGTAGGCTGTCCTCAGCTACTTTGCGATAGCTTTCCTTGGAAACGCCTAGGCTAAACCAGACTGCCAAGCCTTCTTCTATGTAACGGCATTCGCGCTTGAGCGAACCCAGCAAGACGTGAATTGCCTCGTGGGAAAGCTGAAATCGCAGGCGGTCGGGATCGTGTTTTGCTGCCCGGTAGTAATGGACGAGACATCCGTCGCGACCATCAGGAACGGTTTCGGGAATTTCATTGTCTCTCCCTTGGACTTTCAAAATGTGAAATTTGCGCGTACGCAATCCGTACCGTTGTTCGGCCTTCTTGACGTGAGAGGTGAGTACATCCTTAGCGCCCACCAATGCCTCCGCATATTTCAGCCGAGCTGGTCAAAATCAGTGGTCCTGACTTGAACCTTGTTGTTCGAAACGTCGCCGGCGTCGTATTTCTGACTTCCCTTTTGCTGGCATGCGGCTTCGCCGTAATCCTGGAGCGCTTCGTGCGAAGCCTCAACGATCACGAGTTCGCCCTGCGAGCCGCTCGCCTTGTAGCTCGTGCCGGTCATGGTGTTCATGGAGCCGCCGGTATATGAAAGGGGCATTGTCGATCCTAATTTCCGGGGGCTTGGTCACGATACATAAGAGCTGGCACGTAAGTGCCGACGTGCCCACAGCTCGGGTATTTTAGGTCGGCGATGGTCCGCTGCTTCACCTCGGGCTTATCTTCGGGAGATGGCGCTTCGAGAAACGGAATAGGCTCGTCGCAGTTGGCGCACTCGACGACAAAATACCACTGGTGAGGCTTGACTTGTTTCGTGGACACGTGGTTCGCCTCCGCTAATGTTGAGAGATACGATCTGCTCAACCGTCTCATTTGGCAATACGTCGCCGCGCTGCCAAGCCGCGATAACTACAGCGCGCACCTCACTCGGCATCGATCTCATCGACTGTTGGAATTCCGGCTGCTGCTAGGGCTTCCTCCATCCCCGGGGGCTCATTCAGCGAGGCTATCAGGAAGTCCGCCGTGCACGATGAGTTTGATGCCATGACCTTGTGTAATGGCGCGAACGCGCTGCTGAAATGCCGCAGAAGGGCAACGCTGCGGCTAGCCGACATATTGGCCGCGGCGAGTTTAAGTCCTATCGCCATCCGTATTATGCTACCTACGGCGCTGCGGCAGTCATATAGCTAACACTCTCGTCCCAATCGACGGCTCAGTATCCCATGAATTTGGAAATCTTCTCTGCCGAGAAACACCAGAGGCTGGTCGACGCAGAGTCGAGATATGAAAACGTATTCGTCAACGCCTACAACACGACGATACTTCTCTCTAATCTTATGATGTGGCCGGTGCTCGACTGTGATCTGTTCATCAGATTTTATTCGCAGATGAAGAAATACCACACGCTCTCGGTGGTCTCGACGGTCAGGCTCCATCGCATCCAAGCTAAGATGGATCTGCGATACTTTCTGGAAGCAACACCGAACGCTGCCTTTTCGCTCGCTCATAAATTACTTTGACCTTCAGAATGATCGGATCAGCGACGCTCAGAAGGCAACTTTGAAGGCGTATAAGTGGCTCGAAGCGACCTACCTGCCTCATTCCAACTTCATACGAGAGCTAAAGGCCGACATCAATGAGAAGACGGCTCACGCGCACGTCATAAACAGTCAGCACAATTTCGATTTCGCTCCCGGCCAGCGAGCGGAGATCACCTCATATTTTGATTTCGAGGGTCATGAGCTTGTTAAACTCGATATCTGGCTGGCCGCTAAAGCGGGACTTCATGCCGTAGATTTAATCTTGGCGGTTCAAAGACACTTTGGGGGATTTCTTCCGTCTAGCGGTGCGGGTGATCTTCGTCAGCTAATGGCGGACAACGATGCCGTGTTGTGTGAACTCGGAATGAAAAAGCATAACGAGGAGCGCCGATGCAGCGCATCACGATAACCAAGCTCCTTATTCGAAGTTGGTAAGTCTAAGATTAAACTTGTTTTTCGAATGCGTGAAACATCTTGTCGTGCACACGCCCGATGGACCGGGGTCTTGCGCCGCCGCCCATTCAACTGATCAGCAACAGCCCGCCGGCCAGCACAAGCGCCAGCGTCCAGATCAGGTCGACGTTGAGCCAGGCGTGGCGCAGGATGTCGAGGCCGATCCACTCATAGACCGTGACTGCGATGGCCGTGCTGACCATCAGCATCATCAGCGTGTGAAGCCCGACGCCCAGCAGCGCGGTCAGGAACGGGTTGGTCATGATCGGCGCTGCGGCGGTCGGAAAGCAAAGTGGCATCAGCACGGGAAACAGCATCAGGCCCGCGCCGTGCGTCGTCGCCATGACAAACGACCACACCGCGAGCCCCGCCAATCCCGTGCGCATCCCGATGCGCACGCGATGCCGATGGCCGTAGCGCCAATGATACAGCGCCCAGCCGATCAGGAAGAGGCCGGCGCCGATGCGGACCGCGTGGGGATCAATCACAAGGCCCGCCCACAGGAAGGCGCCAGCCACAAGGAGAAGCGAGAGCGCATGTCCGAGCGCGATGGGCAGCGGGGAGAGCCACACCAGGCGGCGGTCGTGGCGGTGAAGCCCCAGTGCGACGGCGAACAGCCAGCCCATCGCAGGGTTGAGGCCATGAAAGGCCCCGAGGCCGGCCAGCGCGAGCCATGGCCAGAACTCGGGCCAGAGCTCGGAGGGGACGGCGTTCATGCCTCGCTCCTCCGACGTGTCGCGGCCACGCGCGCCTCGTGCGCGCACCGGCCGCACGATGGTGATCGGCTCGCGGCGGGCGGGTGCCAGGACTGGTCGAAAATGGTCGGGCGCGGCTTCGTCACGGATAGCAGTAAGAATCCGACGAGCAGTCGCCGGCCTCGAGGCGCACCTGGTGAGGCCTGTGCGGCGCCGGCCAGTCCACGAAGAACTTGCGATCGAACGCGATGCCGCCGTTCGGATCGGCGTCGAGCTTGACCATCCATCCCTTGATGCCGTCAGGATAGAACTGCGGATCGATGGCGCCATACAGCGAATTGGTGAAATAGACGCGCCGGCCGTCGCGGCTGATCTCCACCATCTGCGGGCCGCCTTGGAGGGCGCCGTTCTTGGCCGCGGGGTGCGTCGCCCGCGACACGATGCCGCCGATGCGCACCTTGCCGGTCAGCTTCGGCTTGAACGGATCGGATACGTCATATTGCTGCAGGTCGCCCGTGCCCCAGCAGGCGACATAGAGGAACTTGTCGTCCATCGACAGGTCGATGTCCGTCACCAGCGGCGGGCACGCCTTGAAGCCCTTGAGCACCGGGGGCAATTGATCCTCGCCGGCGGGCTCGGCCGGGATCTCGATCACCTTCTGCACTGCCCACTTGTCGCCGTCGCGATACCAGGTCCAGATCGAGGACGACAGGTTCTCCAGGCTGATCACGCAGTTGACGAAGCCATAGGCCTTGGTGGGATCATGCGCGGGCCGCAGTTCGAACACCAGCTGATACGTGTCGCCGAAGTCGATCGTCTGCAGATGCTTGCGCTTCTGCAAATCCCAGAAATGCAGCCGCCTGCCGTATTTGGCGCCGAGCAGCACTTCGGGGATGAGGCCGTCCTCGAACGTGTCGGGCGTGCCCCACTCGCTGGTGACCAGCGTATCGTGGCCGAGATGCCACCAGGCGTCATAAGCGAAGTATTGCGGGCCGCGATCCATCTCCCACTGCCCGAGCACGTCGAAGGTCTCATGATCCATCAGGAAGATGCCGCCTGGTCCCTTGCCTTCGCGGTTGCCGAGGGCGGCGACATAGATGCCGTCAGGTCCGCAGTGCACGGTGTGCGGACGGGTATAGCCCGCCTTGTCCGCGACCTCGTCCGGCTCGATCACCTTGACGATCTTCGGCGCCCTGGCGTCGGGCTTGGTGTCGAGGATGTGGATGCGCGACGACCGCAGGCCCGGGACCACCAGATAGCGCCGCTCGACATGCGGATGCGGCGCGTTGGGGCACAGGCACGAGGAGCAGGCGTTCCAGCCGAAGTGATGGAGTTCATCGCCGGCATTTGGCATCGGCGTGGTGCCGACGATCGTGGAGTAGGAGCGCGAGGTGGGGTCGACATCGACGACAGTGATCGCGTCAGGCGTCTTCCGGTTGGGGTCGAACGCGGCGACATAGGCCACGGTCTCCGGGGCGGCCTTCGCGGCCATGCGCGGCGAGGGATAGAAGCTGGGGTCGGGTTTCCAATTTGCCGTGAAAGTAGCCATGGGCGGTGCTCCTGGGTCGGGTTCACTGAACAACCAACCCCTGCGGGCGCCCCCCCAGCCACAGGATAGTGCGCTGGGCCGGTCTTTTCGATGACATCTTAAGCCGAAGGAGCGATGTCGGGGAGCAGAAAAAAGCGACGCTGATGACTTGCTTCCAAGGGTCCCGCGCTGCTTTGACGCTGTTGCAACAAGCGGCCGCGCGAGGGGAGTCGCAATGCCGTCCATGTTCCGGAAATGAGGTATATATCTCAGTTATATATAAGAGTTCGTTGTCTTGTTCGGAGTGGTGCGCCAGCAGTCTTTCCACATTCGCCACGGGGAAATTGTCGCAGATGTGTGCGGCAGCCTTGCCGCGCGCGCCCCGACCGGGCCGGTCGAGGCGCTGTGGCGTGAGGCGCTTACGAGAGGAAGCTGCGGTCGAGCCCCATCTGCTCGGCAAACGGCTTCTCGTCGCCGAGCGCGCGTTGGAACACATCGAGAGCCATGGTCTCGCGCAGATATTTTGTCAGTTTCGGATACTGCGCGGCGTCAAGCTTGAACCCCAGATACTGATAGAGGATGAAGTTCGACACAATCGCCATGTCGGCCAGCGTCAACATGTCGGCGACCAGAAATTTGCCGTCGATCTGCGAGTCGAGATAGCCGAGAATCTTCGGCAGCACGTCCTTCACGACGCCATCGACCACCGCGGTGTCGGTCGGCTCCTTCTTGATGTGGGGACCGACGATCGTCTGATAGAACAGCGGATGCATGGCGTGACGGAAGATGGTGCCGCCGGCATAGGCATCGAACCACAGAGTGCGGCCGAATGCTCTGGGCTCGGACGGCAGCAGCGGTGCCGACGGATGCTTCTTTTCCAGGTAAAGACAGATTGCATTCGAATCCGCCAGCGTGAAGTCGCCGTCCTGGATGACGGGAATCATGCCGGTCGGGCTCAGCTCATTCCAGTTGGCGGGCGGGTTGCCCGGCACGACAGGAATCACGACCTCGAACCTGTAGTCGATGTTCTTGTGGAGCGCTGTCGTGATCACCTTGCGGGTGTGCACCGAGAGCGGAACTCCGTGAATGACAAGCATAGCTACTCCTCTCTGTTGGCCGCAGGCCGGTTTCGGCACAGCGGGTTGCATTGCCGGAGCGCATGAGCGTCCGGATTGACGTGATCTCTGGCGGGCGGATGCGGCTGGGCGGTGAACTACGGGGCTCGGCGAACCGGGAACTGGATCTCCACCAAGGCGCCTTCGAGGCCGGGCGGGCCGGTTATCGGCTCGAGGAAAACCTCGCGGCAGGGGCCGTCGATTTCGTAAGCGTTGGCCTCGATCCAGCTTCCGATGGCGCCGAACGACGTGTGGCTGGTCGAGTTGGTGCCGGGGCGCACGATCGTGGCCATCGTCTCGATCGCTGGCAGCTCTCCGGCACGCAGCACGAGATCGCCTGACACGCGGACATGCACGTTCGACGGCCGGGTCAGTGAAAACCCGATCTCGAGATCAAGCTTTTCATCGTCGCGGTCGTTGCGCGCCACCACGATCAGCTTGTCGCGCAGTGCCGGGCGAATCTGCCGGCCGCCATCCTCGGCGATGCAACGGATCATCTGCGCGGCCTCGTCCATCCCCTCGCAGACACAGCGCAGCGACAGAACAGGAACCGGGGCGATCGACTTGACGACGACGTCGTAATTTTCAAACTCACCGTGGCGATCGATCTGGGCGATGCGCGACTCGATATGGCGCAGCCTCGCTTCCTCCTCGCGCAGCGAACGCTCGAGCTGCGCGCGTTTCATCGTCAGCATGCCACGCAGCTCAACCGGCGAGATCTCGTCCTTGAGCAGGGGGCCGATCTGCTCGAGCGACAAGCCGAGCTCCTTCAGGGCAAGAATGCGGTTGAGCAGCGGCAATTGCCGGATGCTGTAATAGCGATAGCCGGTCTGCGGATCGGTATGTGCCGGGCGCAGCAGGCCGAGCTGGTCGTAAAACCGCAACTGCCGTCCGGAGACCTGGGCGATCTGGGCAAATTCTCCAATACGAAACATTTGTGGTCCCTGAATTGCACTTCGGTCAGGCGGCGATGAGCGCCTGCAGGTCACGGGCGGCGCGGTCACGTTCCGTCAGCACGATGGCCAGGTCTTGATTCCGGCGGGCGGAGCCCCGGTTTTGGGCATGAACCGGGCCGAGCGACGCGACGGCGGAAGCGGCGGCGTAAGTGCCCCCCAGAAAGGCGCGGCGGGTCGTCATGATCGGGCTCCTCGGTTGCGAGGAGCGCGTTATGGCAGTTTGACGCGACGTCAAAGTCAAGCGGGATTTTTCATTTCCACTGCGACCGAGGGCCCGGAAACAAATGGTGAATCGGTGGTGTCGAACTCCGGGCCGATGTCGTTGGATACCAGTGGCGTGTCGATGGTGCGCGGCGTTCTCTGGTTGGATCGCGATGCAGGCGTCGGGAACGCAAGGCGATCACTGGAGATGAGCCGCAACGCCACGCGGCCCGGGGCGCCAGACCAGACATCGACATTCGCCGCGCCGAACGCCAGTGCCATGTCGAAGCCGCGGGCAACATACAATCCTTCTAAGCTGGAGGCGTTCTAGCCGCGCGCGGATTGCGTGCGAACGGCATCACGCTAAAGGAAGCCCGGCCTGTTCTTCTTCACGTCCGGAGCGTTCGTTATCAATGTTCAGATATAGCGCCGCCAAGAGCGCAATCGCCGCCTCGAGCTGTCTGGTGCTCGCACCTTTCCTGGTTCAGAACGCTTCGGCTCAAACTCAAGGGTCGGCTCCCGGCGTCACCGCGCTCCCTCCGGTCGAAGTCCAGGCTCCGCAGGCAAGACGGAGCGCGCCCAGGGCGGCGCGCGCCGACCGCTCGTCCCGCTCGGCTATCCGCAGCGGGCGCGTTGTCGAACGCAATGCGGCGACCGCGCCGGCGGCGAGCAGCACTCCGGTGGCCCAGCGGTCGGAAACAGCCTGGGGGCCTGTGCCGGGCTATGTCGCCTCGCGAAGCGCCGCAGCGACGAAGACCGATACGCCGATCATGGAGACGCCGCAGTCGATTTCCGTGGTGACGCGTCAGCAGATGGTCGACCGGAACGCCCAGACCGTCAACGACGCGATGCGGTACACGGCCGGCGTCCAGACTGATCTTTACGGGCCGGACGCGCGCATGGACTGGTATTCGATCCGCGGCTTCAACCAGTCGACGGCCGGCTTCTATCTGGACGGCCTCGGCCTGCCGCGCATCGAAAGCCCCGACACGTCGTGGTCGACCGAGCCCTACGCCCTGGAGCGGGTCGACATCCTGAAGGGCCCGAGCTCGGTGCTGTTCGGCCAGAACTATCCCGGCGGCCTGGTCAGCCTGGTCAGCAAGAAGCCGACGGAGGACCCGCTTCATGAAATCGCCGTCCAATACGGCAGCTTCAACCGCAAGCAGGTTCAGTTCGACCTCAGCGGTCCCGCCAACAACGATCGGACCTTGCTCTACCGGCTCACCGGCATTGCGCGCGACGGCGACAGCTATGTCCAGTACATGCCGGACGATCGCATCTATTTTCAGCCGCAGGTGACGTATCAGCCGGACGCCTCGACCAAGCTGAACATCGAGGCGACCTACATGCACATCCGTACCGGCGGCGTTGCGGGTTATCTGCCGGCGTCCGGCACGTTTCTGCCGAACCCCTATGGCCGCTTGTCCAACAGCTTCTTTGCCGGGGATCCATCCTTCAACCGAACGACGAAGGACCAGTATTCTCTCGGCTATCAGTTCGAGCACAAGGCCGATGACGGCTGGACGTTCCGGCAGAACCTGCGCCTTGCGCATCTCGACTTCGATTCGAAAGCCACTTTCGGTTGGTATCCGGGGCTGGCGGCGGACAACGTGTCGCTGAGTCGCCAGAGCGGAATCGCGCAGGCTTCGCTCTCGACGTTCCACGTCGACAACCAGGCCGAGAAGAAGATCTCGACCGGCATGCTCGATCATACCCTGCTCTTCGGCCTCGATTACCAATATCAGGACACCAGCGCAAAGAAGGGATACGGAGCGCTGCCGGATCTGAACATCTTCAATCCGGTCTATGGCGTGAGCTTCATCCCTCCCGTGTTCGACGATACGCGCCTGACGGGGAATTCGTCGCAGGTCGGCGTCTACGGGCAGGACCAGATCAAGCTCGGCCGCCTGACCGTGGTGCTCGGCGGGCGCGGGGATTTCGCCAGGACCAGCCAGTATGAGCAGGTCAAGGACATCACCAGCAAGCAGGACGACAACGCGTTCAGCGGCCGTGCGGGCGCCATCTACAATCTGGATGGCGGCTTTGCGCCCTACTACAATTTCGCACAGTCGTTCATTCCGCAGATCGGCGCGGACCGGAACGGGCAGGGCTTCAAGCCGCTGACCGGGACGCAGAACGAGATCGGCATCAAATTCCAGCCGCCAGGCTCGCGCAGCATGTTCACGATCGCGGCCTACGACATCCGGCAACAGAACGGGTTGACGGCCGATCCGGTCAATCCGCTCTACTCGACGGCGGTCGGAGAGACCCGATCGCGCGGCATCGAGTTCGAGGCGCTTGTCAGCGTGGCCGAGGGGCTGGACCTGACGGCCGCCTATACCCACCAGGACGTCAAGTTCACGAAGGCCAACGACGCGACCCAGGGCAAGATGCCGTACAATACGCCGACCGACATGGCGTCGCTGTGGGCCAAATACAGCTTCGCAAGCGGTCCGCTCGCGGGCCTCGGCCTCGGCGCGGGTGTTCGTTACATCGGGGAGACCTGGGGCGACAACCTGAACACCTTCAAGGTCCCCGGCTACACCCTGGTCGATGCCAACCTGTCCTATGATTTTCAGCAGCATTGGCGTCTGTCCGTCAACGGCACCAACCTGTTCAATCGCCGCAACGGCATGTGCTTCGAAACCTATGCCTGCTGGCTTGGCCCGGGACGCGCCGTGGTCGGCCGCATCGCCTACCGCTGGTAGCGCGCGGGATGGCGTTTCCTGCCGTGAACCGCGCAATCACGATGCCTTCCAACGCCCGACGCCGCTGGACCGTGCGGCCGTTGCTGGTGCTTGTGCATCGCTGGGTGGGGCTGACGCTCGCGGGCGTGCTCGTGATCGCCGGGCTCACCGGCGCCATCTTGGCGTTCGACGATGAGCTCGACGCCTGGCTCAATCCAGGGCTGTTCCGGACATCCTCCGGTACGGCCCTGGCGCTCGATCAGTTGATCACGTCCGTGGAGAGCAACGATCTGCGGGCGCAGGTCGCGCGCATCGGGTTTCCGACGCCGTCGCGCGGCAGCGTCCTGCTGACCGTGGCGTCGCGCGATCCGGCGGTGGCCCTTGGCTACGATCAGGTCTTCGTCGATCCGGCCAGCGGGCAGGTTCTTGGGCAGCGTGACAGCACGGGCTGCTGCCTGGCCGCTCCGGTGCTGGTGCCTTTCCTGTTCCGCCTACACTACACGCTCGGCATCGGGCCCGCCGGCGAGCGCGTGATGGGCATCGCGGCGCTGCTGTGGTGCGCCGACTGTCTGGTCGCGCTCTGGCTCACCTTCCCGCGCGCGCGCCCGTTCCTGCGGCATTGGCGCCCGGCCTTCGGCATCAAGCCGACGCGCAACAGCTTTCGCCTGAGCTTCGACATCCATCGCGCCGGCGGGCTGTGGTGCTGGATTTGTCTTCTCGCTGTGGCGGTCAGCGGCGTCGCGTTGACGCTGCGAACGGAGGTGTTTCTGCCTGTGGTCCAGGCGATGCTGCTGGTGACGGCGGACCGCGAGGCGCCGCCGACCTTGCCGTCCCAGGCCATCGGCTTCACGGCTGCCCTGCGCCAGGCCTCGGATGCCGCGCCCGGGCGGCGCCCCGCCGATGCGCACTACCTGCAGGGCGCGGGACTCTATCTCGTCGCCATGGCGGCGCCGGAGCGGGGTGTCTGGACGGGGCTCGGGCCAGACATCGTCTGGATCGCCGCGCGCGACGGCAGCGTGCTGCGCGTCGACAGTGATGCACGCCGGCTGTCGGGTGATGCGGTGCTGGCGCTGCAATATCCGCTGCACAGCGGTCGTGTCGCCGGCCTGCCGAGCCGGCTGCTGGTCTGCGCGTTGGGGGGTGCCGTGGCGGTCCTGTCCCTGACCGGCCCCTGGCTGTGGTGGCGCAAGCGGCGGGCCGCGCGCGCCACGCGCCGGTAGCGCCGCGCCGGCGGCCGGTCATCGGCAACCGGCTGACCGCTGATCACCGCCGATCATCCCCGGTGATAAGCGCCCCGCTCGTCCTCCTGCACACGCCCGTCGGCGACGAGCTCTTCCAGATGCAGTGAAATCGTCCGCGCCTCGGCGGCGTCCGCCCACGGGCTGTCATAGCCGGGCGGATAGATCAGTCGCTGCTTGACGAGTTCTGCGAGCGTCTTCGGCGTGTCGCCGAGCATGTCGAGGAGGCGCTGCTCGCGCTCGTCGAGCTTGGCCGTGTAGGCGGCGAGGTCGTGCAGGAAGCGCTCACGGTCAGTGTAGACGCCGCGGTGATGGGCGGTCACCCACACCTTGGCGGGAATGTCCGGCAGCAGCTTGAGGCTGCGCCGGAAGTCACGCAGGCTCGAGCTCGCATCGCCATAGTAGGGGCCAAAGCCCGTCAGGTCGATGTCGCCGATGAACGCCACGCCCTCCGGCTCGACCAGCAGCACGCAATGGCCGGCGGTGTGGCCGGGCGCGTGGATGGCGCGCACCAGCACCCCGCCGAAATCCCATGATGCGCCGTCGTTGTAACCTGTCGCGTCGGGGCGCGGCGCGTAGAACAGGTCGCGCCGGAAGCGCGTCCACATGTCGGCGATGCGGGCTTCATCCATCACGCCGAACGAAGCCAGCAGGCCGTCCCAGCTGCGCGCAGCCGCAAGGTCAGCCTCGTGCACATGCACGGCGGCGTGGGGCAGGCGGTGCAGGCCGGCCATGTGATCTTCGTGGACATGGCCCATCACCACGAGCTCGGTGGCGTCGAACTCGTCGCCGATATAATTGGAGACCAGCGGCGCGTCGAAGGCGGCGCGAATGTCCGCGCCGCGGACCAGCACCTGGTTGCCATCGGGATATTTGCCGTTCTTCTCGCCGAAGAACACGGAGACGCGGCCGAAGTCGGCGCGTTTGATCGGTTCGCGCGGCTTCGGGGTATCGGCAACGGAGCTCAAGTCGATCGTCCTCCCTGAAATAAGCGCCGCTGTTGCGGTCGAGCTTTGCGGGACTCTAAGCAGGCCAGGGTTCGATCTGGCAACCCCAAAAGGGCTCGGTCCCGTCATCCAAAGCGATTGTTCTCGGGGGACTGAGCCGCGCAGGTCTGTTTATCTGCGGATTGCGTTCGCCCGCCCCGGCTCCGACACCATCGGCGACCGCGCGACGGAAAATCCGCGTGTGGGGTGCGTGTCGCACCCATGCCCCATTTTGCCGGTGTTCAGGCTGCCAGCGTCCGCTGCGTTTTTGCATCCTGGCGCAATCGTTTCGGCGGAACGCCGAACCAGCGTCGGCAGGCGCGGGTCAGTACCGACTGATCGGCGAACCCCAGCAGCTGTGTGATATGGACGAGGCCGAGATGGGGCTGGGCCAGCAGCTCGCGGGCCCATGCCTTGCGTGCGGCATCGCGCAGTTCATCGAAGACCACGTTCTCGGCGCACAGCCGCCGCTGCAACGTTCTGGGGTGCAGCCCCATGGCGCGGGCGACGGTTCCTAAATCAGCCATTCCTGCACGCACCAGACTGTGCAGCACGTGGCTCGTCTGATCCGCGACAGACTGCTCGCGCGAGGGCGATAGTCCGAGCAGGATCCGTTCGACAAGGTGCTGCAGCGGCTGGTTGCGGCTCGGTATCGGCCGGCGCCATGCCATCGGATCGATCGAAATGCCGTCGAATGGTGCGTTGAAGCGCGGCGATTGTCCGAGATGCTGCCGGTACTGCGCCGCGGTGCCGATCGGGGCGTGACGGAAATGGATGGCCGCGGGCTGTAGCGCGCCGTCGGACAGCATCGCGATCAGGCGGTACATGTAGCAAACACAGATTTCCGTGACCTGGGGCAGGTCGAGCCATTCCTCCAGGCGGTGAAACACTTCCAGGCACTCCAGCCCCGTGTCGGGATCCATGAAGCTCCTGTATCCCAGCGCGTGGTTGTGGAAGTAGATGTACTTGGTGCCCAGCAACATGCTTTCGCGCACGCTCGACGCCGACTGCATGATCAGCGCCAGCAGGCCGAGAGAGCTCACATCCTGCAGCTCACAGAGGCGAAATCCGAAATCCCGCACCCCGAGTATGCGGGCGGCCTCCTCGATCGCCATGCTTGTATTGCGGCAGGGGATGTAACGGTCGGGATCGGCGAGATCGCGGAGGTCGAGGCCGCACGAGCGCAGGATGGCGGCCGGATCGCCGCTGAGGTCGCGAACGAGTCCTTCGAAGCCGGTCAGCGCTGCGGCACGGACGATGTCGAGATGTTTTGAAGCGCTCTGCATCGGAACCCGCCTGTCGTCTAAAGTCAAAATCTTGTCGCATAAAAACAAGAAGCGCAAGGCGGATCCCCCTAGCATTTTCGGTGGGGCCTCTCGCCCCGCAACAACGGGATAAAAACGATCATGGGCTTGGAAACGAATCGGGAAACCGCCCCGTCAGCGGGCGCGGAGCATTTCGACTGTCTCATCATTGGCGCCGGCATTTCGGGCATCGGGGCCGCCTATCATCTGCGCCAGCGCTTTGCCGACAGCCGCTTTGCGGTGCTCGATGCGATGGACGGCTTTGGCGGAACATGGTGGACGCACCGCTATCCCGGCGCACGCTCGGACAGCGATCTCTACACCTACGGCTACGGCTTCAAGCCCTGGCGGGGACATTCCATCGCCACGGCCGACGAGATCCGCGCCTATCTCAGCGAGGTGATCGAGGACAACGGCCTGGCGCCGCATATCCGCTACGGTCACAAGGTCACGGCGGCGGACTGGTCGTCGCGGGACCGGCGCTGGACGCTGAAGGTCACCAACACGCGCTCGGGCGAGACGCTGACGTTCACCACGCGCTTTCTCTGGATGTGCGCGGGGTACTACGACCACAGCAAGGGCTACACGCCGCAATGGCCGGGGATGCAGGACTTCAAGGGTGAGCTGGTGCATCCGCAGCACTGGCCGCAGGATCTGGACTGCACAGGCAAACGCGTGGTCGTCATCGGCTCGGGGGCCACGGCCGCGACGCTGATCCCGTCGCTGGCTGCGTCCGTTTCGCACGTGACCATGCTGCAGCGCTCGCCGACCTTCTTCTCGGCCGAGCCCAGGGCCCATCCGCTGGAAGCCCCGCTGCGCGCGCTCGACCTGCCCGAGGACTGGACGCACGAAATCATGCGGCGCGCGCATATTGCTCGGAATGCCGAGGTGGTGCGCATGTCCTTCGAGCAGCCCGAAGGTCTGCGCGCCTTCCTGATCGAGCAGGCCCGTACTCACCTGCCCGAGGGGTTTGACGTGGCCAAGCATTTCAATCCCGCCTACCGCCCCTGGCAGCAGCGCGTGGCGGTGGTGCCCGATGGCGACCTGTTCGCGGCCATCCGCTCCGGCAAGGCGTCGGTGGTCACCGACACCATCGAGCGCTTCGATGCGACGGGCATTCTTCTCGCCAGCGGCGAACATCTCGATGCCGACATCGTCGTCACCGCGACGGGCTTCAACATGCTGCTGTTCGGTGGCGTGCCCTTCAGCCTGGACGGCGAGACGGTGGATTTCACTGAGCGCGTCACCTACCGCGGCGTGATGATCGAGGGCGTCCCCAACATGGCCTACACCATGGGCTACTTCCGCTCGAGCTGGACGCTGCGCGCGGATATGGTTTGCGACCTGGTGTGCCGCGTGATCGAACACATGCGGCAGGAAGGCCGCTCGGTGGTCGAGCCCAGGCTCGCCAGCGCCGATGCCGACATGCCGCGCCGGTCATGGATGGACGAGGCGAACTTCAATGCCGGCTATGTGACGCGCGCGCAGCAGCACCTGTTCCGGCAGGGCGACCGCCATCCCTGGACGCACTTGATGGAGTACGCCGAAGAGCGCGCCGTTCTGCCTGCCGTGCAACCCGAGGAAGAGGCGCTCGCCTACCGCTGAGCATCATCTGGCCGCTTCCTCCATCAACCATGCAAAGAGATTTTGCCATGTCCCTTGATCCCCACCTCGCCGGCGTCCTGCAGATGATGACCGCCACAGGCGCCAGGCCGATCTATGAAGGCTCGCCCGAAGAAGGGCGCGCCGCCTATCTGGCGCTGACCATCGGCACGCGTACACCGGAGCAGGTCGTGCCCGTCGCGAGCGTCCAGGATATCACTGTCGACGGCGCCGCTGGCCCGCTCGCGGCCCGCGTCTACCGTCCTGAAGGCGACGGTCCCTTCCCGACCGTGGCGTTTTTCCATGGCGGCGGCTACGTCATCGGCGATCTCGATACGCACGACAACATGTGCCGCGACATCTGCCGTGGCGCCCGCACAGTGGTCGTGGCGGTGAACTACCGTCTCGCGCCCGAGCATCCTTTCCCTGCCGGGGTGGAGGACGCCGTGGCCGCGACAAAATGGGTCGTGGCCCATGCGTCCGAACTCGGGGGCAACGGCACCGTCGCCGTGGCGGGCGACAGCGCGGGTGGCAATTTCTCGGCTGTGGTGGCGCAGCAGTTGCGTGATGCGGGCATCGCGCTTGCAGCGCAATTTCTCATCTACCCGGCGACGGACCATGCAACGGCCAGCTACCCGAGCGTCGAGCAGAACGCCAAGGGCTATTTCCTCGAAGCGGAGACCATGGCGTGGTTCTACAACCACTATGCCAGCGGCTTCGGGGACACCGTGGACCCGCGCCTCGCACCGCTGCAGGCGAAGAGCCTCGCCAACCTGCCACCGGCCGTAGTGGTGACCGCCGAGTTCGATCCCTTGCGCGACTCGGGGGCGGCCTATGCCGCGGCCCTGCGCGCCGCGGGCGGCAAGGCGGAGTACATTCCGGGGGCCGGCATGATCCACGGTTTCTTCGACATGGGCCGCTGGTCGCCCGCCGCGCAAGCCATCGTGCAGTACAGCATCCAGCGCTTCGGCGAGGTGCTGCGGGGCCATTGAGGCAGGCCCGGCGTCACAAGGACCGATCTTGCAGGCGCCGTCTGATGGCGCGGCCGGCTGACAAGGCCGGCCGCGCCGCTTTCACTTCAACAAAGCTGTAAGGGGATAAAACATGCTGCGTGGCCAAATGATGCAGAGGCCTCTGCTGATCTCGGACATCATCACCTATGCCGCCGAGGTCTACGGGACCAAGGAGATCGTCACCAGCACGGTCGACGGCCAGCGCCATCGCTACACCTACAGAGATGCCCTGGCGCGCATATCAAAGCTCGCCCATGCACTGATCGCGCTCGGCATCAAGCCCGGCGACCGCGTGGCGACGCTGGCGTGGAACACATACCGGCATTTCGAAATCTACTACGCGGTGAGCGGCATCGGCGCGGTCTGCCATACGATCAACCCGCGTTTGCCCGTCCAGCAGATCGACTTCATCATCAAGCACGCCGAGGACGCGCTGCTGCTGTTCGACGAGGACCTTGCCGGGCTGATCGGAACGCTGGATCTGGCGGGGCCGCATGCCCCACGACTGGTCTGTCTCGCCGGAGAAGAGCGCCTTCCGCAAGCAGGCCTCGGGCCGCGCGCGATTGCCTACGAGGCGCTGCTCGCGGGGCACCCCGATGGCTTCGCATGGCCGCAGTTCGACGAGAACACCGCCTCGGGCCTGTGCTACACGTCGGGCACCACCGGCGCCCCCAAGGGCGCGCTCTACAGCCATCGCTCGAGCGTGTTCCACGCCATGACCACGATCGTGGGAAGGCCCTCGGAATTCGCCAGCGACGGACGGATCCTGCCGATCGTCCCGATGTTCCACGTCAATGCCTGGAGCCTGCCGTACTCTGCGCCGCTGGCAGGGCAATCCCTGATCATGCCCGGCCCGAAGCTCGATGGCGACAGCCTCTTCAGATTGATGGACGAGGAGGGCGTGGTCTCGACCTGGGGCGTGCCGACGGTTTTGCAGGGGCTGCTGAATACGATGGCCAGGATGAAGCGCAAGCCGAACGGCCTTGCAGAGGTCGTCGTCGGTGGTTCGGCGGCATCCGGGCAGCTGATCGAGCGCTTCGAGGACGACTTTGGCGTGGTCGTTCGCCATGCCTGGGGCATGACGGAGATGAGCCCCGTGGGAAGCTCCGGCTTTCTCGGCCGCGAGGCGGATCACCTCGACAGGAGCAGCAGGACGAAGCTTCAGCTCAGCCAGGGCAAGCGCCTGTTCGGTGTGGAGATGAACATCATTGATGACGACGGCGCGGCTTTGCCCAAGGATGGCGCCCACGCGGGCGAACTCGTCGTGCGCGGCAACTCGGTGATCGCCGGCTATTTCAGGAACGCGGACGCAAGTGCTGCGGCCTTCGATGCGGCCGGCTGGTTCCGCACCGGCGACCGCGCCCGCATCACGGATGACGGACGGCTCACCATCGTCGATCGCGTCAAGGACCTCATCAAGTCGGGCGGCGAGTGGATCAGCTCCGCCGATCTCGAAGAGGCCGCCATGCGTTTTCCCGGCGTTGTGGCCTGCGCCGCGATCGCCGTGCCCGACGACAAGTGGGGCGAGCGGCCCGCTCTGGTCGTGCGGATGGAGCCTGGCGTAGCGCTCGATGTCGAAGCGCTGCGCGCGCTGATGGCCCGCACGCTGGCCAAATGGCAGTTGCCGGACAGGATCATCATCCGTGAGGCCTTGCCGATGACCGCGACAGGCAAGATCTCCAAGAAGGATCTGCGTACGGAGATTGTCGGAGGAGCTTGAAGGCGAAAATCACGCGGATGACCTGCGGCGGGTCGCAAGATCGCGGTACCAGCCCATGATGCGCGCCTCCGTCGAGAGCGCGGCTTCGTCGCCGGCGCCACCGTACCGGACCGGCGCAACCGCATCGCGCACCTCGCGCGGGCTCGCGCCGAACCGGCGGCGGAACGCGCGGCTGAAGCTGACATCGCTGTTGAAGCCATGGGCATAGGCGAGGCGGCCGATGGATGCGACGTGCGGTCCGCCGCTCCTGAGCTGCTGCCAGCAATGATCGAGGCGGCAGGCCGTGATGTAGGAGGCGATGCCGCCTTCGGCCTCGAACAGGCGGTAGAGCTTGGATTTCGAGATATGGAAGGACGCGCAGATCATGTCCGGTCCGAGCCGCGGATCGTCGAGCCGCTCGTCGATGAACGCCTGGATCGTGTGCTTGAACGTCCGGCCGATCGCCTCGCGGTGATGGGGCGCGAGCGACACGTTGGCCTGCAGGTTTCCGGTGGCGATCAGGAAGGCGGCATCGACCGAGGCGGAGATCTCGTCGGCGGCGAGCTCGGTGAGCGAGGCCCACAGCTCCTCGATGTGACGCGACAGCAGCCGCGTGCTGGCGAGATCACCTTTCAGGACGACGCCATTGACGTCGCGGTCGCGGAGGAAGGCCGGCGCCATGGACCGCGGCAGATGCAGCCGCAGGCATTTGAAGGTCGAGTAGGCCCCCTTGCTGGGGCGCGCATGATGGGTGAACAGCACGTCGCCCGGCTTCAGGGCGACCGACGTTCCGTTCTGGTCGGCGCGGTGCTCGCCGGACTGCACCACGCAGATCGACAGATGATCGAACTCGTTGGCCCGGATGAGGCTCCGCGACCGCTCCATGATCTGGGGACCGCTTTGCGTTTCCATGAACAGCGCATGCCCCACCGCGCTTGCGGACAGGTGCGCGTGAAAGTGCGGCGCGTCCTCGCTGGCAATGCTCGCTTCCACCACCTGTGACAGATTGTCACGCCATTGCGCGACCGCGTGCGGCGTGGTCGCGGACGAGATGGCGTAGGTCAGTTTCTGGACCGGGGTGTGATCGCTCATGGCCTGTCTTCAGGTGGTCGGCGGGCAGCACGGTGTGGTGGGAATGACTGCGATGAGCGGCTCTCGTCGGCGGACGCCGAGGTTGAGACACGCGGTTAAGAGATTGGGAAACCAGGTCAGTGCCGCTCCATCGGGTGCAATGTATATTTTCTCAAATTGCGCGTGGAGGATAGGGCCTGGTCTGCCTTGGGCAGACGCGAGCCGCACACGGCGCGTCTCCAGGACGTGGTGGCCTGATGGCCAGCTGGCGCGACGTGCGCTGGTTGTCCGCTGCGATCTGCTCCTGGCGAACGATGCCGAAAGACCTGCGCGCTGGGGACCGTCTGTCGGTCGGCCGTGAGCGAAGGCCGCCCCTGCGAGGCGTTGGCACGATCTGTCCCCTTTTCCGCATGGCGGGCAGCCGACCGGCGGCCTCGTCGAGAGGGGCACTGGTTTCGGGCAATTCGCGTTGGTGGCACGGCGGGCACTTTCCTTCAGCTTCATCCTTTGCGCTGTGTGTCCGGCCTACGCGCAGGATGCAGGCTCGCTCTTGCGGCAGCAGCAACGCAACGAGGAGCTGCGGCGGCTGGATCGCTTGCCGGAGCAGGAACCGGTGCGCCCGGTCTCGCCCGGGGGCATCGGCCCGGAGAAGGGCGAGACCATTGTCCTCAAGGCTCTCCGCTTCACCGGCCGGGTGGGGATCCTGCCCGAGGCGGATCGCGTGCGCATTTCTGCCAGCGCGAGAGGCAAGCGCCTGGGTCTTTCCGGAATCAAGGCGCTCGCCGACGAGGTGACGATCGCGATCCAGGCGTCCGGCCGCCTGCTGGGCTATGCGACCTTGCCGCCACAGGACATCACCGACGGCACGGTCACGATCCGGATCATCGAGGGGGCCCTGGAAAAATCGGACATTCATCGGCAGCCCGGCGTCCGTGCACGCGAAGATCGTCTGGCAGGGATCGCCAGATCCCATGTGCGCGACGACGGTCCTCAGAAGGCCGATCTCGAAGAAGCGCTGTTGCGGATGAACGATTGGCCGGGGGTGACGGCCCGCGCCAGGCTCTCCCCCGGCAGCGTGCCACATGCCAGCCGGCTCACGATCGATGTCGACCAGGCCCCGATCCTCTCCGGCTCGCTGTGGGGAAACAACTTCGGCGACCCGTCCACCGGCCGGGCGCAGGCCAACGCACAGCTCACGATCACTGATCTGAGCGGCACTGGCGATCTCACCCGGCTTTCAGGCGTGGCGTCGCAGGGGCAGACGTTCGGTCAGGCCGCATTCAGTCTGCCGCTGGACACAAGCCCGCTGACCTTCAACGCCAACTACGCCCATCTTGACTATCACAACATCGACAAGATCGGCTCTGCGCTCGGCTTGAAGGGATCCGCGGATTTCGCCGGCTTCGGGCTCGACTATAGCCTGGTCCGTTCGCGCACGTTCGATCTGAGGTTGTCAGGCAGCCTGGGCTGGAAAGCGCTGGCCGACGACAGCATTGTCGGACGACTGCAGGACAAGCGGTCGCTCTCGGGCAGCTTCGCAATCAACGGTGACCTGCGTGATGCCGTCTTCGGTGGCGGGCTGACGAGCTGGTCGCTGGGCTGGACCATTGGCGACCTCGACCTGTCGCGTCTCGAGAGCGCCGTCGCCGCCGACCAGGCCGGGTTGAGGACGCAGGGGCAGTTTCAGCGCTTCAACGTGCAGGTGGCGCGCCTGCAAAAGTTGCCAGGCGACTTCTCCCTGTTCGGGCGGTTCTATGGTCAGTCGGCGAACAGGAACCTCGATTCCTCGGAGGATTTCGCGCTCGGCGGACCTTACGGCGTGCGCGGTTTCGCGGTGGGAGACGGGCGCGGCGACGTGGGCGTCATCGCCACGCTCGAGCTTCGCTATGACGCGCCGGTGCCGGCCGAGTGGGGGCAGGTCCAGCTCGCGACCTTCCTCGACACCGGCCACATCTGGGTGAACGTGCAGCCAAACGGCATCCCGACGGCCAATGTCTGCGGCTGCAACGATTACACCCTCGCGAGTGCCGGGCTCTCGGCCCGCTGGACACGCAAGAACCTGAGCTTCTCCGCATCCTGGGCGCATGCGCTTGCGGACAACCCGGGACGATCGAACGTCGCCGGCGGGAAAGCCGATGGCATCGCCCGCAGCCAGCAGGTCTGGCTGCAGGGGGCCATCAGCTTCTGAAGGGGACGCGATGAACCGGATCTTCAAGCACATCTGGTCGAAGGCGCGGGGGCGTCTCATCGTCGTGCCCGAATGCTGCAAGGGCTCTCAGGGCACGACGGCCGGCAGCGCCCGGATCGCAACGGCGCTCATTGCCGCTACGGTGCTCACCACGCCCGCCTGGGCGCAACAGGCGCTGCCGACCGGCGGCCAGGTCATTTCCGGTGCGGCGACAATTGCGACCTCCGGCCAGGCGATGACCATCAACCAGTCCACGGACCGGATGATCGCCAACTGGCAGAGCTTCTCGATCGGGACGGGTCATTCCGTCACCTTCAATCAGCCGGGAGCATCGTCCGTCGCCCTCAATCGCGTCGTCGGGCAGGACCCCTCGCAGATTCTCGGCAGCCTCACCGCCAACGGCCAGGTCTTCCTGGTCAATCCGAACGGCGTCGTCATCGGCAAGTCCGGCAGCGTCCAGGCCGGGGCGTTCATCGCCTCCACCCTCGGCATCAGCGACACGGATTTTCTCGCCGGCGCCTATCGGTTCAGCGGCTCGGGCGGCGCGATCCTCAACCAGGGCCGTATCGACGGCAAGGTGGTGGCGCTGATCGCGCCTTCGGTGACCAACGAGGGCACGATCAAGGGCTCGACGGCGCTCGCTGCGGGCACCGACGTCCAGCTCGATTTCGATGGCGACGGCCTCATTTCGGTCGACGTCAAGGCCTCGACCATGGCGACGCTGGTCGACAACAAGGGCCTGATCAAGGCCAATGGCGGGATGGCGATCCTCACGGCCCGGGGCGCTTCCGCCGCGATGAAGGGCGTCGTCAACAACTCCGGCACCATCGAGGCGAGGACGATCGCCAGGCGAAAGGGCCGCATCCTGCTGCTCGGCGACATGGACAATGGCGAGGTCAACGTCTCCGGCCGGCTCGATGCGTCCGCCCCCAAGCGTGGAGACGGCGGCTTCATCGAAACGTCGGCGAAGAAGGTGAGGATTGCCGACAGCGCCAGCATCACCACGAAGGCAGTCAGCGGGGCGACCGGCCAGTGGCTGATCGATCCCAACGACTACACCATCTCGGCCTCGGGCGGAGACATCTCGGGCGCGACGCTGTCAGGCATGCTCGGCAGCACCAACGTCACGATCCGGAGCGTCAACGGTGCCAGGGCGGGCAATGGCGATATCTTCGTCAACGATCCGGTGACATGGTCGGCCAATACGCTGACGCTCAACGCTTCCCGCAATATCGTGATCAACAGCGCGATGAACGGCTCGGGGACGGCGGGGCTCGCCCTCGAATACGGGCAGGGCGCGGTCGCATCCGGAAACACGGCGACCTACATGGTCAACGCGCCGGTCAACCTCGCTTCCACCGGCAGCTTCTCCACCAGGCTGGGCTCCGACGGGGCCGCGATCAGCTACACGATCGTCACCGACGTCAACGCGCTGCAGACCATCAACAACGGGCTCGGCGGCAACTACGTGCTGGGCAGCAACATCGATGCCAGCGCCACCTCCGGCTGGAATTCCGGCGCGGGCTTCGTGCCCATCGGCTCACCCAACACCGCCTTCTTCACCGGCGTCTTCGATGGCCTCGGCCATACCATCTCCGATCTCACCATCAATCGGAATTCGCTTGTCGGCCTGTTCGGCTACGCCAATGGCGCGACATTCCGCAACGTCGGACTCGTGCGCGACGTGGTGACCGGCACTGACCATACCGGCGGACTGGTCGGGTATCTCAGCAACGGCACGATCAGCAACTCCTACGCGAACGGGACCGTGGGCGGCTCGATCTATGTCGGCGGTCTGGTGGGGATGAGCTATCAGAGCACGGTCAGCAATTCGTATGCGACCGGTTCGGTCAGCGGCAACTATTACGTCGGGGGACTGGTTGGATATAACCTGAACAGCACCATCAACGCCTCCTACGCCGCCGGCTGGACGATCGGCACCGCCGACGACATCGGTGGCCTGGTCGGCTGGAACAGCGGCGGCACGATCAACACGTCTTATGCGTCCGGCACCGTCACCAGCAACGGTGACGCCACTGGTGGCCTGGTGGGCTGGAACTATGGCGGTGCGGTCAACAGCTCCTATGCTTCGAGCTCCGTTTCCGGCGGCGGGGCTGCCGGCGGACTTGTCGGAATCAACAGAGACAACAGTACGATCAGCAATTCCTATGCGACGGGGGCGGTGAATGGCGTCAGCTACACTGGCGGGCTGGTCGGGAAAAACAGCATCAGCACGATCAGCTCTTCGTATGCCTCGGGCGGGGTGAGTGGCGGCACCACCGGAGGGCTCGTGGGATCGAACGACAGCTCCGGCGTGATCACGGCGAGCTTCTACAACAGCGAGACGACCAATCAGGGCGTCGGCTGCGGCGTCAACAGCGGCGCCTGCGCGGCCACCGGCGTGACCACGGCGCAAATGAACAACCCCTTCACCTTCATCGATGCCGGATGGGATTTCGCCTCGGTCTGGGGCACACCGAAGGCCGGTGGCGCGCCGTTGCTGCGGCCGCTGACGAGCGTCCCGCTGTACGATTACTATGTGCGCCTGTCCGGCAGCCTGTCGCGCGTCTATGGCGACAGCAATCCGTCCGTCGGCGGCATCGCACTGGATGGCATTGGCGTGGGCAATGTCTCGTTGCATTGGGGCAGCGCCATCACCACGGCGACGAACGCCGGGAGCTATGCCTGGTCGGCGCCGAACGTCCTGGCGCTGTCCTATGCCGCAGGCGCGGCCGGCGATTACTATGTCAACTACGGCGCAGGCGGCCTCTCCATCAAGACGCGCGTGCTGAATCTGTCCGGCAGCCGCACCTATGATGGAACGAGCGGTCTCGCCGCCTCGATCTTCACGCTCGGCAATCTCGCCAACGGAGAAACGCTGACGCTCTCCGGCGCCGGGCTGATGGCGAACAAGAACGCCGGATCGGGCAAGTCCATGACCTTGGGAAGCCTCACGCTCGGCGACGGCACCGGACTTGCTGCGAATTACACATTGGTGGGCGGCACGGATGCGGTCACCATCAATAAGGCGGTGATTTCGGCGATTACCGGCATCACCGCTAATAAACTGTATGATGGTACGACGACAGCGGTGCTCGAGACGTCGGGAGCCAGCTTCGTTGGCAAAATTTCCGGAGACCGCCTCTCCGTTGCCTCGGGAACCGGCGCCTTCAACGACAAGAATGCTGGTACCGGGAAGACGGTAAACATCGTCGGGCTCTCGCTCGGCGGGGCGGATGCCGGCAATTACACGCTCGCGTCGAGCACCGCCACGACAGTGGGCGACATCTCGAAAGCCCCGCTGGTGCTGTCGGGCTTCGCCGTCGGTAACAAGACATATGACGGCACAACAGCCGCCACGATCACCAGTCCCGGCACGCTGTCCGGAGTTTTTTCGGGGGACGCGATCGCCTTCTCGTACGGAAGCGCAGTCTTTTCAGACAAGAACACCGGCGCGGGCAAGACCGCGACGCTCAGTGGGATCGCTCTGACGGGAGTGGATGCGGGCAACTACGTGATCGCCGGCACCGCGACGACCACCGCGGACATCGCAAGAGCGGTTGTTGCGATCACCGGCATGACGGCCGACAACAAGGTCTATGACGGGACGGTCACGGCAACGCTCGGCCTGTCGGGAGCGAGCTTCTCCGGCATGGTTTCCGGCGATAGCCTGACGGTGGCGAGCGCGACCGGCTCGTTCAGTGACAAGAACGCCGGAGTCGGCAAGACAGTCACGATCGCGGGGTTGTCGCTCGGCGGCGCTGACGCTGGCAACTACACCCTCGCCTCCACCACGGCGGTGGCATGGGCCGATATCAGCAGGGCGGTAATTTCGCAGATCTCAGGCATCACGGCTGACAGCAGGACCTATGACGGCACGACCGCGGCGACGCTCGATCTGTCAGGGGCGCGCTTCTCCGGGATGGTTACGGGCGACAACCTGACGGCGGCGAGCGCGACCGGCACGTTCAGCGACAAGAATGCCGGCACGGGCAAGACAGTGAGCATCGCCGGCCTGTCGCTCGGCGGCGCCGACGCCGGCAACTACACGCTGACCTCCACGACCGCGGTGGCACGGGCGGATATCGCCAAGGCCGTGATCTCAGGGATCTCCGGCATCACGGCCAACGGCAAGACTTATGATGGCACGGCTTCGGCGACGCTCAACCTCTCAGGGGCGAGCTTCTCCGGGATCGTTGCGGATGACCGCTTGACGGTGGCCAGCGCGGCGGGAGCCTTCAGCGACAAGAACGCCGGGACGGGCAAGGTGGTCACGATCGCCGGGCTGTCGCTCGGTGGCGCGGACGCGGCCAACTATACGCTTGCCACGACGACGGCCGTCACGAATGCCGATATCGCGCGAGCCGTGCTGACGCTCTCGGGCCTTACCGTTGCCGACAAGATCTACGATGGCGGCACGGCGGCAACGGTTGCGGCGACCGGCAGACTGGTGGGGATCATCCCCGGCGATGATGTCGCCTTCAACCACGGCAGTGCCGCGTTCTCCGACAAGAATGCGGGCTCCGGCAAGACGGTGGTGCTGGGCGGCATCGTCCTGACCGGTGCGGACGCGGGCAACTATGCCATCGCCGAAACCGCAACGACCACTGCAACAATCGACAAGGCGGTGATTTCAGGGATCACCGGCCTCACGGCATTCGACAAGATGTTCGACGGTTCGGCGGCGGCGATCTTGAATAGCTCCGACGCGCGCTTTGTCGGAGCAGCCCCTGGCGATCAGCTCACCGTCGCGGCTGGATCGGGCCTGTTCGACAACGCCATGCCGGGATCAGGCAAGCCCGTGCGCATCATCGGCCTGTCGCTCGGCGGGATCGATGCCGGAAACTACAGACTTGCGGACTCCTCCGCCTTGACCACGGCGAACATCTTTCCCGGTTTTGCCGCGCCACTCCTGCCCGATCAGCGCGAGCGGACGAAGATCAGCGGTTTCACCGGGCCGGCGTCTGTGGTGCTGGATGGGGGGAGCAGCCTGATCGATATCTCCGCCAATCGTTCTGCGCTGGGCCATCGTTAGTTCGGCCGGCGCGATCTCCAGGTTCGTCGTTCCCGCCGTTCTCAACGTTCATGATCCTTCAATTCGATCGGCGTGAGCGGCGTCACGCCGGCGTTGGAGGAGGCGAACAGCATGTCCGTCAAGCGATGGGGCTTGCTGAGAGCGTCCTCGCGGATCTTGGCGGCAAAACCCTGACGGGCGGCGAAGTCCGGGGTCCATGCAACGAGGAAGTCGCGGTTGGGGATGCCGACGAAGGCGCGGGGCACGCCGAGCGCGTCGCGCAGCCGGCTCATGAACTGCGGCAGCAGCAGCCGCACTGCGTCGTAGCCGTCCGAGGTGTCGACGATGACATAGGCGCCGCGCCTGCTGTTCGGCTTGGCCGCGAGCGCCAGCGACGCCGACACCGTTTCGAGATTGGCGATCGCACGTGCCTCGACCGCGGTCTGATCCATGTGCCAGGTGGCGAGTGTCGGCTGCCGCAGCACCTGGTAGGCTTTGCCGTCGTCGAGAACGCAGGCGATGCTGAGTCCGGCGAAGAACGGCCGGCTTGCGATGTCGGAGGCGGTCGCCTTGTAGTCGTCGGGCACGATCTGCGGTCGCAACCGCGTTTCCGCGGCGGCATAGGAGATGTCGTCCGCCAACTGGCCGGCCATGGAGACGTGGAGGGCGTTCTCGACGAACGCCACGATTTCCGTCTCGCGGCGGTCCGCAGGCATGCTGCGAACGTGCAGGTAGAGGTTGGTCAGGGAGATCGACCGGCTGCTGATGACGATCATCGCCGGATCGTCGGTCGGGGCGATCGTCCATTCGGGATGGCGGCCGCCGAGCAGCGCGACGACCTCGCGCTTGAAGCTGCCGTCGTCGAGGTCATCCGCCTGGGCGGTGGTGCGTGCCAGCAGGACGGCGCCGGGAACGAGGCCGGCAGTTTGCAGAATGTGACGGCGAGAACGCAGGTTCATGGGATGTCTCTCGCGAGGGGCGCTCACGATGTGCCTTGTCCTTGTGGGGTTGTGAAGCGCTGAAGCGTGGCAGTGCCCCGTCGGAAACTGCATTGCTGGTTCCGCCCGTGCGGTGGTGACCGCGCGAAGGCGCGCGATGCGCGGCTCAGCGCCGGGTCAGCTGGTGCAGCAGATTGTCCGTGGTCGGCGCCGTTCCGGTTTCGCGGACCCAGGCCTCGGCGCGCTTCCGGATCTCGCCGGGCGTCAGGCCGAATTTCTGGCGAAATGCGCGGACGAAGGTCGAGTCGCTTGAGAACTGCAGCTCGATCGCGAGGTCGATCAGGCGTTTGCCCTGCGTCGCCGGCGCAACGAGCAGCATCAGGGCGCGGTTGAGCCGCTGCTCCTGCACATAGTGCGCAAAGCCGCCGTCGGCTTCGAACAGGCGATAGAGGCTGGCGCGCGAGATCTGGAAACGCTCGCAGAGCTCCTGCACCGTCAGCGCAGGACTTTCGAGATGGCCGGCGATGTGACGCTTGATCATCGCGAGGTAGAGATGACGCTCGGCTCCCTCGACGCCGCGTTCAGTGTCCGCCGTGCAGCCGGCAGCGACGGCGATGAGGTCGGCTATCGCCCCAATCGTCGCCTCGGCGCTGTCCGCTTCTGGCTCCGCGGTCCGCCACAGCGCGTCGAACCGGTCGGCGAGGAGGCGGGCATGGGGATGGCTCGCCTGCAGGACGGCCATTGCCGAATCCGGGTGGGCGAGCCGTGGCGCCAGCATCGCGCGCGGCAGGATGAGAGACATCAGCCGGGCGCGGCCACCCGCCGCGTTCGTCAGCACCGTCCGGTTCGGCGCCGCCATGTCGACGAGGCCGACATCGCCGGGCCACAGCGTCATGTCGCGCCGCCCGGCGCCGAACCACATCTTGCCGTTCAGGCACAAGGTGATGTGATAGTGATCGAGGCCGCCGCGGGCGATGTGGGCGGGCGTGCGGTGGTATTCCAGCGCGGTCACCGACGAATCGACCAGCAGCGCGTTGCCGGTCAGCTTCGTCACGGTGGTGACATGGAAATCCTCGTCAGCGGTGAGGGGGATGACGTCGCAGATGTCGACTGTCGCTGCGCGCAGCTGCCCGAGCGCCTGCGCTCCGCGCTCGGCATCCTCCGCCACCATGCTTTCGCTCACCGCAGACCGTCCCACACCGCCATCACCACAGGCATGTAGCCATCCGAAATTCGCTGCGCAAGCGACGGCGGAGCGGCGGCAGCGTGCCAAAAATAGTGGCATTCGCGATGGTTAACCATGAAGAGCCGCCTGATCCGGGCTCAATCCGCGCCGTCCCCCCGGGGACATGTGCCATGGCTGCATCACCGGCGTAGGAAATCGACGCCTGAGACACCCGGCACATTTTTCGGTGGGCGAGCCTGTTATGGACTGGTTCGGTTGGTCGCCGCCGGGCATGACTGTTCACCCCATCCAGCCACTGCACTTCGAGACATTGTCATGACGTTTCAACCGGTTCTGCCTCTGTTTCCGGCGCGCACCCGCCTGACGCTGCTGGGGAGCACCGCGCTCGCTGGCGTCGCGATGCTGGGGACCGTGGTCGGCATTCCCGGCGAGGCGCGCGCGGCGACGCTGCTGGTGACGAGCACGGCGGACAGCGGCGCGGGCACTCTGCGCGCAGCCATGACCAACGCCGAGAGTGGCGATACCATCGTCTTCCAGGTCGGTGGCACCGTCACGCTGACGAGCGAGCTGCCGGTCATCACCAAGAATCTGACCATCGACGGCAACGGCAACCACCCCATCATCAGCGGTGGCGGCTCCTATCGGCCATTCTTCATCGGCAATGCCGGCACCACCGGGACGACCTATGCGGTGACGCTGGAAAATCTCACGATCGCCGGCAGCAAGGCCCAGGGCGGCAGCGGCATCGATGGCGGCGGCGGTGGTGCCGGGCTCGGCGGCGCGGTGTTCGTGTCGAGCAACGGCGCCCTGACGCTGAGCAATGTCAGCTTCAGCGGCAACCAGGCGAGCGGCGGTCAAGGCGGCGGGTTCACCAACAACCTCGCCGGCGGCGGCGGCGGCATGGGTGGCAATGGAGGAAGCTCGAGCTCCAGTGTCGGCAATGGCGGCGGTGGTCTCGCGGTCGGCAGCAACAGTACATCCGGCCAGGGCACGAACGGCGGCGGGACCAATGGCGGCGCAGGCAGCGCGCCGACGTCGGGCGCCGCGGTCGGCGGCAATGGCGGTTTTGGCGGCGGCGGCGGCGGTGCGGGCGGCATCTCGCCGGATACGGCGGTCGGAGGTCGCGGTGGTTTTGGCGGTGGCGGCGGTGGCGCGTCGGCTCACCAGCTGGCGGCGGCAGGCGCCGGGGGATATGGCGGCGGCGGCGGGGCGGCCAGCGCGGGAGGCGGAGAGCCCACGAGCGGGGGACAGGGCGGCTTCGGCGGCGGCGGCGGCTCCGGCTACAATTCCGGCAGTGTGAGCGCAGGACAAGGTGGCTTCGGCGGCGGCGCCGCACATGCCAATTCCGGCGGCTCGATCGATGGCGGTGGTGGTGGCCTCGGCGCTGGCGGCGCGGTCTATGTGCAGGCGGGCGGCACGGTCACCGTCAACGGGGCGCTCGGCATCAACGGCAATGGTGTCAAGGGCGGCGCTGGTGGCGGCAGCGGCAGCGGTGCCGGCAGCGCCCTTGGTTCGGGCATCTTCTTCCAGGGCGCAAGCGGTGCGACCGGCAGTCTTGGTCTAGGCGCCGGCAACCAGTCCATCGCCGACGGCATCACCGACTACATCGGCTCGGGTGGCACCAATCCCGGTGGTGCCAATCCGGCCGCCGACCAGGGGGGCAGCCTGGCGCTGGTCAAGAGCGGCGGCGGCACGCTGACCCTGTCGGGAGCCAGCACCTACAGCGGCGGCACCACCATCAACGAGGGCAACACCCTCGTCATCGGCAATAGCCAGGCGCTCGGCAGCGGCACGCTGACGCTCAATGGCGGGGCCACGGGCGTCACGGTGAACTTCAACGGCAGCTTCACGATCGGCAATGCCATCGTCGCCACCGGAGATCCGACCTACAACGTGCTGACCGGCAGCACGACCACGCTCAGTGGCGTGCTGTCCGGCTCCGGTGACGTCGTCGTCAATGCCGGAGCCGGCTATGCCGGCACACTCGTCCTGTCCGGCCTCAACACCTATACCGGTCCGACCACGGTGACCGCAGGCACGTTGCAGGCCGGTTCGACCGGTGCGTTAGGCAGCAACTCGGCGATGACCGTCGCCGGCGGTGCGGTGCTCGACCTCGGCGGTTTTTCCAATGCTGTCGGCTCCCTGGCGGGCGCCGGCACGGTCACCAACAGCGGCGGCGCCGCGGTGCTCGCGGCCGGTGGCGACAACACATCGACGGTGTTCTCCGGCATGGTTCAGAACGGCGCCGGAACACTGGGGCTGACCAAGACCGGCAGCGGCACGCTCGTTCTCAGCGGCATCAATACCTACACCGGCGCGACGACCGTCAGCGGGGGTACGCTCCAGGTCAATGGCTCGATCGCTTCGTCGAGCCTGACGACGGTGACGAACGGCGCGGTGCTCAGCGGCACCGGCACGGTCGGCTCGACCACGGTCGCCGCCGGCGGCCTGTTCGCGCCGGGCAACGTCGCCGCGACCAGCACGATCGCCGTCAGCGGCAATCTCGCTTTGCAGTCGGGCGCGATCTACCTGATCCAGCTCACGCCGGGCGCATCGTCCCTTGCATCGGTCACGGGCGCCGCGACGATCAACGGCGCCACGCTGGGCGCGAGCTTCGCCGCCGGCAGTTACATCGCCAGGCGTTACACCGTGCTGACCGCCGCGGGCGGCGTCAGCGGCACGTTCGGGACGCTGGCGGCGCTGGGGACGCCGGCCAACTTCCGCGCAAGCCTGAGCTACGACGCCAACGACGTCTATCTCGATCTCGCTCTCGGGTTTGCCGTGCCCTCCGGCCTCAATGGCAACCAGCAGCGCGTCGCTAACGCGCTGACGGGCTATTTCAATGCCAATGGCGGCATTCCCACCACTTATGGCGCGTTGACGCCGGCGGGGCTGACGCAGGCCTCGGGCGAAACGGCGACCGGCGTGCAGCAGACGACGTTCAATGCCATGAACCAGTTTCTTGGCATCCTCGGCGATCCCTTCGTCGATGGTCGCGGATCGCCCGGCACGTTGTCGTTCGCGGATGACGCGATGGCCTATGCCGCCTCTGGTGGCAAGCGCGGCACCGCCGAGCGCGAGGCCTACGGCATGATCACCAAGGCGCCGCCGCAGGAACTGCTGGCGTCGCGCTGGAACGTGTGGGCCGCCGGCTATGGCGGCACGCAGACCACCGACGGCAATGCCGCGGCGGGATCGAACACCGCGACCAGCCGGATCTATGGCACGGCGGTCGGCGCCGACTACCGCATCTCCCCCGACACCATTGCCGGCTTCGCGCTCGCCGGCGGCGGCACCAGCTTCAGCGTCGCCAATGGCGGCACCGGTCGGTCGGATCTGTTCCAGGCCGGTGCCTTCGTGCGCCATGCCATCGGCGCGGCGTATCTGTCCGGCGCGCTGGCCTATGGCTGGCAGGATGTCACCACCAACCGCACCGTCACGGCTGCGGGCGTCGATCAGCTGCAGGGGCGCTTCAATGCCAACACCTATGCGGGACGGATCGAGGGCGGCTACCGCATCGTGATGCCGTGGCTCGGCGGCGTCGGCGTCACGCCCTATGCCGCCGGCCAGTTCACCACCATCGATCTGCCGGCCTACGCCGAGCGTGTGCTCGCCGGCAGCACCGCGTTCGCGCTGGGCTACAACGGACGCAGCGTCACCGATACCCGCAGCGAGCTCGGCATCCGTACCGACAAGTCGTTCGCGCTCGGCGATGCGCTCCTGACGCTGCGCGGCCGCGCTGCCTGGGCGCACGATTTCGATCCGGACCGGGCGATCGCTGCGACCTTCCAGGCGTTGCCGGGCGCGTCATTCGTGGTCAACGGCGCGGCGCAGGCGCGCGACGCGGCGCTCACCACCGTGTCCGCCGAGCTGGCCTGGCGCAACGGCTGGTCGGCGAGCGCGACCTTCGAGGGCGAGTTCTCCAACGTCAGTCGCAGCTATGCCGGCAAGGGCGTCGTGCGCTACGCATGGTGACAGCGGCAAACGCCGCATCCGCCGCCAGGGCGTCGCTCACGCCGTCAATCTGCGGACGCGCCGCGGCTCGTCTTGCAGGTCGTGTGTCGCAAGGACCGCGCGCACGGCGTCGCGCAGGAAAGCGGACGCCGGATCGCGATCGCTGCGCGCCGACCACACCATCGCGACGGCGGGCACGCGCAGGTCGAGCGGCACCGCGGCGACCGTCAGCCCGAACAGCGGCGCATAGCGCCGGGCCATGCGGGTCGGCAGCGTCGCCAGCACCGGCGCTTCGGCCGCCGCTGCCAGCACGGTCAGGAAATCGGACGCCGCCAGCACGACATTGAGCTCTCGGCCGATGCGGGCCAGCGCGTCGGACAGGCATCCCTGAATGTCGTCCTTCAGAGTCATGAGTGCGTGCGGCCGGCTCACATAAACGTCTTCGCTGATCGGTCGCTTCAGCTTGATCAGGGCCGGGTTGAAGCAGCACGCCAGGGTCTGCTCGAACAGATGCGCGCCGTGATGACGCTCGAGGCCGAAGTCGAAGCAGCCGATGGCAAGGTCGAGCTCGGCGGTGTCCAGCATGGTGTGCACGTCGTCGCGCGGCGCGAGGCGCGTCAGCAGGCGAATGCCCGGCGCATGCCGGCGCAGGTGGGCCGTCAAGGCCGGCATCAGCAGAATTTCGAGCTCGGATGAAAAACCGAGGCGGAAGATCCGCTCTTCCCTCATGGGGTCGAATGCGGCGTCCGGCGTCAGGGCGCCCTGGATCTGGACCAAGAGCTCGCGCAGACGCGGCGCCAGCGCCAAGGCCTTTGCGGTCGGCTGCATGGTCGTGCCGATCCGCACCAGGATCTGATCGTCGAGCAGCAGCCTGAGCGAGGACAGCGCGTGGCTCATCGCGGGTTGGCCGATCCGTAGCCGCTGCGCGGCCTTGGTGACGCTGAGCTCGGTGATCAGCGCGTCGAATGCCACCAGCAGGTTGAGATCGAAGGACCTGAGATTGAAATGATCGATGGAGCGCATTGGTCAGATCGATTTGTGTAATGGATCGGCGCACACTAGCTTCCTCGCCATCACACGGCAATCGTCATGGAGACACGCTGATGGCAGGCTCGTTTCGGGTCGGCGACGCGCTCATCACCCGCATTCCCGAACTGCGCTGGAACGATACGGATCCGGCGGTTCTCTATCCTGATCTCGATGCCGCCGCGCTACGCGACCATGGCGGGGATCTGTCGCCTGGCTCATTCGATCGCGCAACGGGGCGGCTGGCGCAGGGCACGCATTCCTGGCTCGTTCGCCATCGCGGCCTGACCATCCTGATCGACACGGCGACAGGCAATGCCAAGTCGCTCCCTGCGGCGCCGAAGCTCCACAATCTGCAGACGCCGTACCTCGATCATCTGAAAGCGGCTGGGGTGCGGCCCGAGCAGGTGGACCTCGTCCTCATCACCCATATCCACGCCGATCATGTCGGCTGGAACACGCAGCTGCGCGAGGGGGGCTGGGTGCCGACCTTTCCCAACGCCCGGCATGTCTTCTCGGCCATCGAGGCGCGCTATGCCGCCAGCAATGACGGATTGACGCCCGCGTCGGACCTGCCCTCTGCCGAGCTGGGGCCGGCCGATCATCCGCCGCTGCCGCAGGTCTACCGCGAGAGCATGCTGCCGGTGATCGAGGCCGGCCTTGGCAATCCGATCGTTGTCGATGGTTCGGAGATCGTCGATGGGCTCTCGTTCCATCCGACCCCCGGTCACAGCATCGATCATGCCTCGATCCGGTTGCGCTCCTGCGGCGAGGAGGCGTGGTTCATGGGCGACGTGCTGCACCACCCGCTGCAGGTTTACCGCCCCGACCTGCGCTCGGTGTACTGCGAGTTCATCGCGCCGGCCGAGCGCTCGCGGCGCTGGATGCTCGCGCAGGCCGCCGCAAGCGGCAGCCTGTGCTTCTCCTCCCATTTCGCAGAAACCGCGGCCGGTCATGTCGGCCGCCGCGCCAACGGCTTCACCTGGCAGTTTGCCGCACCGACCGAGGATGCGAACCGATGACCCACATCATCACCGAGAACTTCTTCATTGCTAGCGAGGAGCCCGGGATCGAGCTGCATCTCCGCCGCAAGCATCGCGCCGACCATCGGGGGCCCTTCACACCCGCCACCACCATCCTCCTGATGCACGGCGCGACGCTGCCGGCGGAAAGCCTGTACGATGTTCCGGTCGGCGACGGAGCTTTCATGGATGTCCTCGCCGAGGCCGGCTTCGACGTCTATGCGCTCAACGTGCGCGGCTTCGGCGCTTCGACACGGCCACCGGGCATGCTCGGCGCGCCGGACGCGGCGCCGCCCCAGGTGCGCACCGAGGTTGCCGTGCGGGATCTCGGCACCGCGATCGAGCACATCCTGGCTGCACGCGCGCTGCCGCGTCTGTCGCTGATCGGCATGTCCTGGGGCGGGACCGTGTCGGGCGCCTATACGGCGGCCCACAACGACCGCATCGAGAAGCTGACGCTGATCGCGCCGCAATGGCTGAGCGACGGGCCGCCGCGGATCGATGCGGGCGGTACGCTGCAGGCCTATCGCCAGTTCGACGTGCGGGCGTTCCGCCAGCGCTGGCTCGAAGGCGTGCCGCCGCACCGGCATGACGAGATCCTGCCGCCGGGGTGGTTCGAGCGCTGGGCCGAAGTCATGCTCGCCAGCGATCGTGGCGCGCGCGATGGCATCGTTCGTGCGCCGGCGGGCGTGATCCAGGACGTCCGCGAATACTGGGCGGTCGGCCGTCCGTTCTATGATCCCGGCAACATCACCGTTCCGGTGCTGCTCGTGCACGCGGAATGGGACCTCGACGTTCCGCTGCCGCGCATGCTGGCCCTGTTTGCCTGCTTGAAGAACAGCGTCTATCGGCGCTGGGTCGAGATTGGCGAGGGCACCCACATGGTGGTCATGGAGACAAACCGCTGGCAGGTGCTCGACGCCATCAGGGGCTTTCTCGTGTCGGCCGGCGCGTCGCGTCACGTCGGAAGCTGAGGCGAGACGCCGGCCGCAGGACGGCCGGCATCCGCAGCGGTCGGGCTCAGAATCTCCAGACCGGACAAATTCGCATTTGTGGCGAACCGGTCACAACAATCGGAGACGCCGCATCAGGGTAGCGCGTCAGGTTCTGCCGCGACATGCGGTTGGCGACAGCCCATAGTGCCGGCGGAAGCAACGGTTGAAGTAGGATACTTCATTGAACCCGCACGAGAGCGCAATCTCACTGATTTTGAGGTGATCGTGCCCGCGGTTTGACAGCAGGGCGTGCGCCTTTTCCAGCCGAAATACCAGCACGCGCTCGGCGAGCGTCTTGCCGGTTTCGTAGAGCAGGTCGTTGACGTAGCGCGACGTCACGCCGTGAGCGCGCGCAACTTGCTCTGACGAGAAGGCCGGATCGTCGAAGCCCTTCTTGATGGCAATGAGTACCTCTCGCAATCGTGCAGCCCGCAACCCGCGACCACTCGCGACCTCGGCCGCGTCGCGTTGCGCACCGAGCGCCAACACCGCAAGATCCACAAGCGTCGTGTCGATGTGTTTGATGAGCGCTGGATCATCGCCGATGCCATCGTCTTGTATGAGGAACTGCAGATACCTCTTGAGATAGGCCATGCTGGGATGGCCGATATTCAACCTCGTCGCGACGAGATCCTCAACATCCGGAACTGCGGATGACAGTTGATCCGAGGGTAACAGCACGGTCAGCGCGCCTGTCCCAGGCAGGAGCTCGCCGCTCCCAAGATCGGCGTTCGATGCCATGAAGACACCGTCGCCGGCTGTCGTGACATCCTTTCCGCGTTGACTGAGGCTGCGTCCCCTTCCACCCAGATCGAAACTGAGGTGTAGGTCGCGATTGTCGATGACACGCGGCGACAGCCACCTCACCGAGGAAACAGTTCCGCGAAATCGCACAATCACCGTGGACTTGAGCGGCTGAACTTCATAACACGCCGAAAATGGTCGATCTGAAAATCGAGTTACGTCCGTTGGACGGATAACGTCGTTGTAGATTTCGCGCCATTGCAAAAAGCGGGCATGGTCATCGAGTCCCGCCGGCAGATCGTATGACGAAAATGCAATGCGCTTCATGCAGCTTCGAGCCCGCTCGTACTCAGACCTCTTGTAAGCTGCTGCAAGGGGCGGGGCTCCGCGAGAGCGCGACGCATGGTTCGGCGCAAGAAGCTTTGTCCGCGTTCGAAAGCGAGTAAAATTCTCTCCGCGCCGGAAGCAAGTCTCGTCACCAAACACCGCGGGAGTAGACCGGCTTTGTCGGCGATTCTGATCATCGAAAGTGCAAGCCGCAATCGTGAAAAGAAAAAATGCGTGAGGAATCGGGCAAATCGATTCCCTAGAGAAACGGCTGCAAGCATATCGCTCGCTCTCCGCAAGCGCAAGAAAGCTTGAATAACCCAATACCGCAGTCCGTCCCGCAGTTCTCTTCAGGTCAAGCCGGGTGCCTGACCGTGCAACACGGGGCACGTTGTGATCTGGCCGACATTAAGACCCGAATATAGGAAGCTGTCCGGGTGAGCAGGGCCGTTACTGCCGCTGAGGGGCGCTTCCGCGTCATGCTGTGATGCTTCTCATTAGTTCACTATCTGGAAGCGGCTCCAATGACATTGGTGAAGACGTCTGCGGCCCCGTCAGAATTTGACGTTCAGGTTGGCCTTGAACGTATGCTGTTGGGCGGAGGAGGCAAGCTGTCCGCTGTAGGAGAGGCCGAGCGTCGCGGTTTGGATCAGGCTGAGGTTGATCCCTGTTTCGACAAGGGCGGCATCGCGCGCGATCGGAACGCCTGCGATCGTGAACGGCGCGCTGCCGGCAAAGGTCATCATCGCGACCGGCGTGACGTCGCCGAACGCATGCTGCCAGCCGAGCGTGCCGCGCGCGGTCGCGTTGAGGCCGCCCAGCGTGAAGTCGCTCGAGGTCCGCAGTCCCAGCGTGGTGAAGGTCGTGTCCGTCGTGCCGCTCATCGTCGACAGCGCGGCCGCCCCGCCATTCTCCCGGACGTCGTCGGTGGTCAGGCTGACATAGGCGAGGTTGGCGAACGGCTCGATGGCGATCTGGCCGAAGCGCAGGCCATAGCCCAATTCGCCGAACGCCTGGGCGAGGCCCGCGTGCGTGCTGCCCGTCAGGCGGTCGGCGAAGCCCGGCAGCACGACCGAGCGGCTGGTCGAGATGTCGTGCCATGAATAGGCGGCGCCGCTGCGGAAGGCGAGATTGCCCCACTGCGTGCCGCCATAGAGGCCGGCGTGATAGTTGTCGCTGCTCCCCGAGGAACTGCGGTCGCGGACGTTGATATCGCTGCGGCTGTAGCCGGCCAGCGCGCCGAACCGCCAGTTGTCGAAGGCGAGGCCGTCGCCACCGACGAGGAAGCCGCCGGTCGAGCGCTTCAGGCGTGCGGCGTTGCCGTCGCTGTCGGTGTGCCCCCACGAACCGAAGCCCTGGCTCCAGACCGCGAAGCGGTCGGTGGTGGCGGGCGCCAGCATCGGTCCGGCATCGGCATAGCTCATGACCGGCGAGTGCACGGCGCCGACGGTATCGAACGCAGCGCGCAGCCGGTCGATGGCCGCATCGCGCACGAGGTGGCTGTCCTCGATCAGCGCGGTCTTCATTGAGGCATGCGCCTCGCCCGACAGCTGGTCGAACGCCGCGCGTGCCTGCGCGTCGGTGCTCAACGCCGCAACAGCGTTAGTCAGGGGGCCCGGCCCGAGGCTGTCGAGGCCGTGCGCGGTCGCGATCTGGTTCGGTGTCAGGCCGGCGTCCGCGAAGTTGCGCGACTTCTGTACGGCAAGATAGGCGTGGTTGGTATCATAGGTGTCGCGGATCGAGAGGAAGGCCGTCGAAGCCGGCAGGCCGCTCACCCCGGCGAAGCGCCCGCTCACGCCGCCGTCCGCCGTCAGCACCGTGTAGCGGGTGCCGAACGGCGCGGCGATGCCGCTCGGGGCATTGACGACCAACTGCGCGCCGGTGAGCGTGGCGGTGCCGGTGACGTGGGCGAAGCTTGCGGTGGAGGCATTGAGCTGCACGAGATAGGCGGCGCCGGCCTGGAAGGCGAGATTGCCGCCGACCGTCATGGAGCTGCCTGCAGCGCCCGACCCCGGCGCGAACACGCTGCCCGCATTGACCTGCAGGTTGCCGATGGCGCCGACGCCACCGAGCGTGCCGCCGCTGTTGACCTGCGCTGGTGCGCCGGCCAGCGAGCCATCGACCGTGAGGATGCCGCCATTGACCAGCACCTGCCCGGTCATCGCGCTGGAGTTGCCGGTCAGGATGGTGTGGCCGGCGGCATTGATGACGCGGCCGTTGCCGGACATCGGCGTGGCGAATGTGTAACCCGTGCTGGTGTGGTTGAAGACCAGCCAGCCGGCGCCGCTGCCGAAGGTGATCGCCGGCGCGTTGACCGTGCCGGGCGCTGCCGGCGCGGTCAGCGACGTCGAGCCGATCACCAGCGAGCCGAACGAGCCGCTGTTTTGAGCGATCACGATGTTGCCGGCCGCGGTGAGGCTGCCGCCATTCGAGACATAGGCCGTGCCGTGCCCGTCCTGGCCGATGATCAGCGAATTGCCGGCGAACGTCGCATTGTAGTTGAGCGACGATCCGGCGCCATCGGCGCCGAGAAGGCCCTTGCTGGCCGACGCGAAGCCGACGACGCCATACCCGCCGTTGATCACGCCGCCGTTGGTGGCGGTCATGGTCACGGTCTGGCTGTTGGACCCGGAACCGACATAGAGATGGCGGGCGTTGACGGTGGAGCCCTGGCCATCGACCGTGACGGCGGCCTGACCGATGTCGTTTCCGACCGTGATGATGTTCTTGCTGCTGAGCATGGCGCCGTTGGTAATGTCCACGGTGACGTTGCCAGTCGTGCCGACGAAGAAGTCGTTGCCGAGAATTTTCAGTGCCGAGCCTGCCCCCGTCACCGTGACGTGGCCGTCGCCGTTGAAGCCGAGGCTGAAATTGTCGCCGACGGTGACGGCGCCGCCGTTCGAGATGGTCAGGGTGCCGGTGCTGTTCCGGCCGACCGCCAGAGCGGTGGCCACCTGGAGCGAGGATCCGGCGCCGTCGACCGTCACCGTCCCCTGTCCGCCGGCGAGGCTGCCCACCGTCATTGCGCCGGAGGTGACGACTGCCCCGCCAGTCTGCACGTTGAGGGTACCGACGCCCTGAACGCCGACATTGAAGGCATCGAGCGGGGTGACGCCGACCGTGAGGATCGATCCGGTGTTGCTCACGGTGAGAGTGCCGTTCGACCCTGCCTGGTTGCCGATGGTGGTGCTGCCCAGCACGCTCAGGCCGCTGCCATAACGAACACTCAGGTCGGCGCTGCCGGTGTCGCCGACGATCAGGGTGCCGGCATTGGCGATGCCCGAAGCCTGCACGGTGCGGTGAGCGGCCTGGGTGTCGATGGTGACGGTGTCGCCGGTGGTCGGCACCGAGCTCCCGCTCCAGTTGCTGCCGTCCTGCCAGTTGCTCGTGTTCGCGCCGACCCAGTTCACATTGCCTGCTGCGGCCGGCGAGGCACACGTGACGGCCACCAGCGCCGTGGTGCCGAGCAGGGCCGTGGCATGGCGGAAGATGCCGGAGCGGTTGGACATGGGCGCGAACCTCACAATGATCACCTTTCATCACCGGACAGGGGCCGCACGGAATCGCCGGCCCTGACCGAACCTCTTGAAAGGAATTAGGGAATTGCGGGTTTTGCGTCTTGCACAGGCGGGCAGGTGATCGGGACTGCCGGGAACTGGGGCGGAGAAATTCGCGTTTGTGGTGAAATTATCACAATCAACCGCACGGGGCGGCCGGGTGCGTCAGGCACTGCCGCGACTGGCCGTCGGCGACAGGCCGAAACGGCGGCGGAAGCAGCGGTTGAAGTAGGAGACCTCGTTGAAGCCGCATGCGAGCGCAATGTCGCCAATCCGGAGATGGTCGTGCCGGCCGCTGGTCAGCATGTCGCGGGCCCGCTGCAGCCGCTGTTCCAGCACCCGCTCGGCGAAGCCGGTGCCGGTCTCGGCGAGCAGGTCGTTGACATAGCGCCGTGACATGCCGAGCGCCTGCGCCGCATGCTCCGACGAGAAGCCGGGATCGGTGAACCGCTTCATGATCTCGGCGATGATCGCCTGGCGGCGTGCCGCACGCAGGCCGCGGGTCCTGGCGAGGTCGGCGACGTCGCGCCTGGCGCCGAGCGCCAGTGCAACGAGGTCGAGCAGCGTCGTCTCGACATGGGAATCCAGCGATGCATCGATATCCGGCGCGGCCAGCACGAAGCCGAGATAGCGGCTGAGATAGAGCTGCGCCGGCGTCTGCGGATCGAGCGGCCGGAGCAGCAGGTCCTCCGGATCGGCCACCAGCGCGGCCAGCGTCTTGTGCGGCACCGCGACGCTCATCCAGTCGAAGTCGGCCTGCGCCTCAAACCGTCCGGTTTCCGACGTCGTGATCAGCGTGGCCGCGCCGGGCGCAAGGTCCATGGTGCGCGCGCCCTGAACACTTCGGATGACGCCCTTGCTGCGGTTGAAAGACAGCGACAGCAGGTGCGAGGGGTCGTGTGCGAGATGGCGTCGCGTGCGTTCGCAGCGTTCGAGCGCGCCGTCGAAGCGGCCGACGATCGCGTCGCCGCACTGCGCGGAGGTGAAGTGCGCGGAGAAGTTGTGATGGCTCGGCCGGTACTGGTCGTAGGCGCAATAGAGGTCGGCGTAGAACGCGCGCCACAGCGCGAAACGCTGTTCGTCGTCGAGATCCGCGGGCAGATCGTCTGTTCCGAACGTCATTCGGATCATGGGGCGACCGCTCGCCGCGGCAGGTGTCCGCAGAGTCCAGAGAGGGTCGACAAGCCAAGAGGTGCAAACGGGGACATCGTCACGGGCAACACCGCGTACCAGCCAAAGACAAAATCAAAAGTCCCCGGCAGAAATACATACGACCCGTGCCGATATTGCAAGGTGCTTCGCACCGCCCCCGAGGCCTGTCCCAGGCGTTCCGGCTCGTGGTCTTATGACACCGGAGCCCGTTGCTCCCAGGGCCGCTCCGGCCGGTACGCTCAAGGCTATCTTTCGTACCACCCCACCAGTGTCGCTTCCGCGATCATGTGCCGGCGGGCTTCCGTCTCGACATCACGGCAGGAGGATGCGGGCGAGATCCGAAGATGGTCCATTGAAAGCGCAAGCAGCCGGATGTGATAGTGATGTCGTCCGTGGCCGTGCGGTGGACAGGGCCCGCCATAGCCTGATTTCCGAAAATCATTGATCGCCTGTTTCATCTTCGTGTCCTGGGCGGCATTTTCTGCCAGCTCAGTGACGCTTGCCGGAATATCGTAGGCAGCCCAATGATGCCATGTGCCCGAGGGGGTATCGGGGTCATCGCACAGCAAGGCAAAGCTCTGCGTCCCTGCCGGCGCACCGGACCATTGCAGAGGAGGCGATCGGTTGTCGCCGTCGCAGGTGAAGCGCCGCGGAATGTGTGCGCCATCGGCGAAGGCGCTTGAAAGGAGATTCATGATTTTCTCCTTCGGATTGGGAGCAGTCAGGCTGTGCAAACTCATGCAGGCCGGCGCGTGCACACCGCACGGTTGCTGGACGGGATCCGCGACGAGCCGACAATCGGGACAGGTCCCAAGCTCCGTCAAGCCCATGGACGGTGTTGCCCCGGACGGAAATGAAGCAGCAGCCAGGCGGAACAGATCGCCGGCCGAAACCATTCTAGCATTGCGGACCATGTTGTCCCGAACCTTGAGCGAGATCAATCCTGCGATGTCGCGCGGCCCATGGGCGTCAAGCGTACGGGATGAATTCTCGAAGGAAGGAGTGGCTGTCGCAACGCCGTGGTCGCTTCGGTTGCCCGCCCACTCCTGGCAATGAAGGTTCATCGCATTCGATCGAACAGGAGGCAGTTATGAGCATTGCCACGACGTTAACGCAATACCTCGCCCAACGAGGGGTCGCATATGACGTGGTCGAGCATCCGCATACGATGACGACGCTGGAGAGTGGTAGGGCGAGCCATATCTCACTCGATCGCCTCGCCAAGGCGGTCGTGCTCAAGGGCGACGACGGCTTCTCGTTGGCGATCTTGCCGGCATCGAGCCACATTCAGTTCAGGCAGCTTCATGAAGAGCTTGGTGCCGATGTGGACATGGCCAGCGAGGAGCAGGTCGAGGCGCTGTTTCACGATTGTGAGCGGGGCGCCGTTCCCGCGCTCGGGGCAGCCTACGGACTCAAGGTCATCGTCGATGACAGCCTGGCCAACGAGCCGGAGATCTATTTCGAAGGAGGCGACCACGCCAGCCTTGTTCATGTCACCGGAAGCACGTTTCGGGAACTCCTGGCTGACGCCCGACATGCGCGGTTCACCGAATAGGCGTTGTCTGCCGCAGTTCGACATGTCCGGCGCATGAGCCGCGGCGCGCCGTGACAGGCGCACCGAGCGCGCTGGTCTTGTGGGGATCGGCAATGGCCATAACGCCGGGCCGCCCCGCATTTTTTCGGGTGCCCAATCCGCCCATGATGGACTAAACAAAAACGGGGAAAATAGTCGATTCGACAAGGGGCTGGATCAATCGACCATGACAGAGCGGCGTCCATCGGTCCTTCTGGTGGAGGATGAAGTTTTTGTGCAGACGCTTCTGGCGGCCTACCTGGAGAAGGAGGGGGTCGCGGTGACGGTGGCGTCGACGGCGGCGGAGATGCGTGCGGCGCTGCGGTTGCCCGGCCAGCCGGTCGATGTCATCGCGCTCGATCTCGGCTTGCCCGACGAGGAAGGGCTTGCGCTCGTGCGGCAACTGCGCACGCGGCTCGACGTGCCGATCTGCATCACCACGCGGGATGATTCCGCGGCCAGCCGCGCGGTTGCGGCCGAGCTCGGCGTCGACGACTATCTGGTCAAGCCGTTCCACCCGCAGCAGCTCACCACGCGCCTGATGGCGTTGCTCGGCCGGCCCGACGAAACCGGTGGTGCGGTCCGGTTCGAGGGGTGGACGTTCGATCCGGCGGCTCGTGTGCTGCTGAACGCCGACGCGCAGGCCGTGTCGCTGACGCCGTCCGAGTTCGATGTGCTGGCGACGCTGATCGCCGCCGCCGGCCGCGCGGTGTCGCGCATGCACCTGCTGGACGCCATCGCGTCCGCGGGGGAGGTCGGGCCGTCGCGTGTGGTGGACGTCATCGTCAGTACCCTGCGGCGCAAGCTTGGTGATCCGGCGCGCGCCCCTCGGCTGATCGTCACCGTGCCCGGCATCGGCTACCGCTTCTGCGCCAGCCCTGCATAGACGCTTCGTAGATCTTCCGCCGACCGCTCCGCAAGCGCGAGCAGGGCATCGGCTTCCGCGTCGATGTCCTCGGTCTGCGAGGTAGCGAGCCGTTGCTCCAGGGCCGCGGCCGTCATGCCGAGCGACGTCAGGCCCGCAAGTCCCGCCGATCCGGCCAGCCGGTGGGCCGCACGGCGCGCGGTTTCGCCGTCGCGACGCCGCAGCGCCGCACCGATCTCCGCGGCTCCCCGCTCCACCGCCGCGAGCGCCTGGTCGACCAACTGGTCCACGGTCTCCGGGCCGAGCTCGCGCTCCACCTCCGCCAGGAAATCGCGGGCGCTGGCCGCGGGGGTGGTCACGATCGGCGCGCGGCCGGCGCAGGCCGCATCGATCGCACGTCGCAGATCGTCGGGCAGCACCGGCTTGGACAGGTAGCCGTCCATGCCGATGGCACTGCATCGCTCGGCAATGCCCGCCGCGACATTGGCGGTGACGGCAATGATCGGAATATGTTTGCGTTGCCCCGGCAAGGCACGAATGCGGCGGACGAGCTCGGTGCCGTCCATGCCTGGCATCTGCAGGTCGGCCAGCACCACGTCCATCGTGTCATCGATCAGTCGTGCGAGCGCCTGCGTGCCGTTGGCCGCCTCGACGACATGATGTCCCATCACCTCGAGCAGGCCTGAGAGGACGAAACGGCTGCTGTCGTCGTCGTCGACGATGAGGATGCGGCGTGAGGGCCGCGCGGCGCCGTCCGATGGCGCCGGGACAAGCAGCTCGCTGGGATCGGCGGCGGGCAGCGGCAGCCGGATCTCGAACGTGCTGCCGCGTCCCGCCTGGCTCTCCACGGTGATCGTGCCGTCCATTGCCTCGACCAGCCGCCGCGAGATGGCAAGGCCAAGGCCGGTGCCGCCGAACCGCCGGGCAATCGAGGCGTCGGCCTGCACGAACGGTTCGAACAGCTGGCCGAGCTTGCCCTCGGGAATGCCGATGCCGGTGTCGGCGACCGTCAGTCTGATCATGTCGGGGGCGTCCGGCGCCGGCGTCGCGCGGAGATGGATCTCGCCGGCATCCGTGAACTTCACGGCGTTGCCGACGAGGTTCAACAGCACCTGCCGCAGCCGATCCGCATCCCCCGTCACTGCCGTCGGCACATGCGGATCGACGACGGCGGTGAGCGCCACGCCCTTTTGCGCGGCCCGCAGGCTCATGATCGCCTGGACATCGGCCAGCAGCGCACGCAGGTCGAACGGCGCGAAGTCGACATCCGGCCTGCTCTCGGTGATCTTGGCGAAATCCAGGATGCCGCCGATGGTCGTCAGCATCGCCGCCCCGGTCCGCTCGGCGACATCGACGGTGGTGCGCACGCGGTCCTCCAGCTGCATCGTCTTGAGGAGATGGATGGCGCCGAGCATGCCGTTCATCGGCGTGCGGATCTCGTGGCTCATCACGGCGAGGAAATCCGACTTGGCGCGATTGGCCTCGTCCGCGGCGATCAGCGCAGTCTGCAGCTCGCGGGTGCGCTCGTCGACAGCGTGTTGCAGGCGCTCGCGTTCGTGTTCCTTGAGGTCCAGCAGCTCACGCTGCGTCTGCTCCCGTTCGCGCTGCAGCTCCTTGAGACGTGCGATCGTGATCAGGATCAGCAGCAGCATCACGGTGAGGTTGTTCCAGGCGATCTCCGAGCCGACCGACCAGGAGGCCGGCCAGGCGCCGAGCAGGTGGCCGAGATACAGGAAGAATCGCAATGTCGCCGGTCCGCTCGCCAGCAGCACCAGGCGGGCGTTACCGAGTCCCCGTCGCCAGCAGTCCAGAATCGCAATGATCCAGACCGCTTCGTAGACGACCTGGAGCGTCGTCAGGCCGGCGGCGGCGGTGCGATAGTCGCCGATCGCAGCATAGACGGCACCGGTGAGCAGGACGCAGCTGAAGAGGCCGAGGGTGACGCGCCAGATGGCAATGCGGTGCATGCCGATGAACAGGATGCCCATCGCGCACAGCAGCACATGGGCGACCGCGCCCATCACGGCCGGCGTGCGCAGCACGATCTCGCCGCCCCCGGTGAGGATGTAGCGGTACAGCAGGCCCTGGAAGGCGAGATCGTAGACAATCTCGGCGAAGGCGCCGGCGCCGAGCGTCAAGAAAATCGGATCGCGCCGCAGCAGGCCGAACACCAGGGTGAAGATCGCCATGGTCGCCATCGATCCGATGAACAGGATCTCGATCAGCGAGTCGGGCGTTTCTGCTCCCTGGAAGGCGGCGGGCGTCCACAGACTGAACTCCATGCTGACCGACGACCGGCTCTGCACCCGCAACGCGATCACGATGCGTTCGCCGGGGGCGAGCGTCACCGGAAAGACGGAGCGCGTCGCCCGGACCGGACGGCTTTCGAGCGGCACGCGGTTGCCGCCGAGCAAGACCTCCGCTGGCGCCTCCGTGCCGGGCGCGAAGCGGAAATAGCGCACGTCCTCGAGCCGCGGGGCGCCGACTGACAGCCAACGCGTCACCGGCACATTGCTGTTGTTCTCGAACGTGCCGCGCAGCCAGAACGCCGAGGGGCTGTAGCCGCGCGCCAGCGATCGCGGCGTGACGGCCTGCCATCCGGCATGCCCGAGCGCTTCAGCGGCGGAGAGCCGGCCATCGCGGTCCTCGAGCAATGATAACGATTGCACGAGCGAGCGGTGGTCGGTGATGCCGGCCAGGTCGACGCCATCGTCGTCCGCGCGGGCGATGCCACAGGACCATGCGAGGCTCATGACCAGGGTCGAAAGCACGAGCAGCAGGAGGGGCGCGCGCCACGGGCGTGAGCGGGGCGAGACGGGACGACGGTTGAGAATCACGGGCTGTTGTCGGCTGGGATGAAAAAATGCGGGTCTTGCTGCTCTAGCACGAATGCCGCAGCACCGCGCCGCACGCTTACATGCATTTACAACGTGCGACAATGACGGCCCACAATTTTTGGGCGAGGGCAGCTAAGCCGGGATCCAGTCAACGTTCTGTCCTCATCGGACGACCTGGATCGCTTCGCTCGCCATGTGCAATTCCCCTGACATTGTTCGACGACCATCACCTGCTGCGCGGCCGCACGTGGCCCGGTCGCAGCGGCGCGCACTGCTCGGCTCGACAGCGCTCGCCGGCCTGCTGGCTGTGGTTCTTCAGGCGGGGCCGGCGTCCGCGGGCGGCAGCGGTGGCGACAACGGCGGGTGGCCCGACGGCACGCCAGGTACGGGCGGCACGCCGGGCGTATCCATCGGGCAGGGCGGAGCGGGCGGCAATGGCACCGGTGCGGGTGGCGTTGGTGGTGGGCTCGGCAATTCGTCCAGCGGCGCGGTGACGAACTCCACGACGGTCGCGGGCGGCGCCGGCGGCAATGGTGGCAATGCGCCAACCTATGGCAACGGCGGCGGCGGCGGCGGCGGCGGCGACGGCTGGTCGGTTTCCGGAGGAGTTCTGACCAATATCTACAACATCACCGGTGGTGCCGGCGGTGCAGGTGGTAACGGCATGTCGGAGGGAAGCGGTCCCACCTACCGCACCGCCGGCAGCGGCAGTGGCGGCGGCGGCGGTGCAGGTCTCGTCGGCACCGGCGGCAGCATCATCAACAGGGGCAGCATCACCGGCGGCAATGGTGGTGATGGCGGCTCGTACACCGACGCGGGAGCCAGCGGCGGGGGCGGCGCAGGCATTTCCGGCTCCGGCCTCACCATCACCAATGGCGGCACCATCAGCGGCGGCAATGGCGGCGTCGGCCGGTCCGGCTCCGATATCACCACCCATGGTGGCGCCGGCAGCGGTGGCGCCGCGGGTGGTGTCGGCGGCATTCCGGCTTCCGGGAGCTATGCCGGGGCTGCGGCCGGCGCGGGCGGCGCCGGCATCATTGGCAGCAATCTGACCGTCACGAATGGTGGGCAGATCAACGCGGGCGCCGCTGGCGCAGGTCGCAGCGGTGCCGGCGCCAACGCCATCACCTTCACCGGCGGCGCCAACGTGCTCGAGCTGTGGGGCGGCTCTGCGATCAACGGCAATGTCGTGGACCAGACGGGCAACGGCACGTTTCGCCTGGGCGGCCTGAGGACGGGAGCCTTCGATGTCTCCGCCATCGGTGCGCAATACCAGGGCTTCGCGTCCTTCGAGGTGAACGGCGGCACCTGGACGTTGACCGGCACGCACATGGCCATGCCCGGCTGGCGGCTCTTCGGGGGAAGCCTCGCCATCTCGCAGGATGGCAGCCTCGGCGCGGCCACGGCAGGCCTCACCATGAGCGGCGGGGCCTTGATCACGACGGCGTCGTTCACGACCAACCGCGCGATCACGCTCGGCGGCGCGGCGACCTTCATGCCGGATGCCGGCACGACGCTGACCGCCGCTGGCGTGATCTCGAATGCGACCGGCGTGAGCGGTGGCCTGATCATGAGCGGCGACGGTACGCTGAACCTGACGGCGGCCAATACCTACACCGGAATGACGTGGATCGATGGCGGCACCTTGATGCTGAGCGGCGCGGGCTCGATCGCCTCGTCCGAACTCGTGTTCGTGAACGCCATCCTGGATATCTCTCAGACCGCGGCGGGGGCCTCGATCCGGAGCCTGTTGAATGTCGATACCGCCGGCATCGTCGCGCTCGGGAACAAGACCCTGACGCTGACCAACGCGAACGATCCGTTCTACGGTACGATCACGGGAACCGGCGGGCTGAGGCTCGCCGGCGGCATCGAGACCCTCGGCGGGGTCAACACTTATTCCGGCGTGACAGAGATTGATCGCGGCGCGATCCTGGTGATCGCCGACACCGGCTCGATCGCGTCGTCGTCGCGTGTGATTGCCAATGGGCAGCTGGATATTTCGGCGACGTGGCAGACGTCGGTCAACAGCCTCGACGGCAGCGGCTCGGTCTGGCTCGGCAACGCGACGCTGACTCTGACCAATGCAAGCGGCATGTTCTCCGGCAACATCGATGGTCCTGGTGGCGTGGCGCTGTCCGGCGGCACTGAGATCCTCGCCAGCGCCAACAGCTACACGGGCGGCACCAGCGTCACCGGCGGCACCCTCATTGTCGGCAACGACCGTGCGCTCGGCGCCGGCGCCGTGACCATGGCGCAGGGCGCGACGTTGGGCTTTCTCGGCAACCGCGCCGTCGCCAACGCCTTTGCGCTGACCGGCGTTGCGAACTTCAACGTCGACGGCCACCAGACGGCGGTGCTGAGCGGCGTCATCGGCGACGGCGCGTCGGCCGGCGGCTTCGCCAAGACCGGCGCCGGCACGCTGATCCTGACCGGCCACAACACCTATACCGGCGACACCTTCATCAATGGCGGCACGCTGCAGGTCGACGGCTCGATCGGCAGCTCGTCGAACGTCGTGGTCGGCGCCGGCGCGACACTCAGCGGCATCGGCCTTGTCGACCCGCCGCATGCCACCACCATCGCGTCCGGCGCGACGCTGTCGCCGGGCAATGCCGCGAACCCGCTCGGCACGCTCTCCATCTCGGGCAACCTCGCGCTCGCGTCGGCCGCGACCTACGCCATCAGCCTGGATGCGACGAAGTCGTCGATAACCTACGTCTCCGGGCAGGCGGCGCCGGGCGGCGCCACGGTGTCGGCATCGTTCATCGGCGGCAGCAGCGTCGCCAAGCGCTACACGATCCTGACGGCCGATGGCGGTGTGTCCGGCTCGTTCAATGGCGCGGTCAACGCGACGCTGCCGACGAACTTCAAGGCGTCGACGAGCTACGATCCGACCCACGCCTACCTGACGCTGGCGCTGGATGTCGGTCCGAATGCCACGCGCAACCAGCGCAGCGTCGGCGCGGTGCTGTCGAACTACTTCGACCGCAACGGCAGCATTCCGCTGGCGTGGGGCGCCATGTCGCCGGCGTCCCTGTCGCAGATCGCGGGGGAAACCGCGACCGGCGCGCAGCAGACGACCTTCAATGCCATGAACCTGTTCATGGGGACGATGGCCGATCCGTCCGCGGCTGGTCGCGGCCAGGGCGCCTGCGGCGCTGCGGACCTGCCGGTCAAGGCGCCGCGCGGCGCGGGCTGCGCGCAGCCGTGGAGCGTGTGGGCGTCCGGCTTCGGCGGTTCGCAGACGACGGACGGCAATGCGGTCACCGGATCGAGCGCGGCGACCGGCAATGTCTACGGTACGGCCGTCGGCGCCGACTACCGCATTTCACCGAACACGGCCGCAGGCTTCGCGCTCGGTGGCGGCGGCACGAACTTCAGTGTCAAGGGTATGGGCGCGGGCCGCTCCGACCTGTTCCAGGCCGGCGCCTATGTCCGCCACGACAACGGTCCGGCCTATGTGACCGCTGCGGTCGCCGCCGGCTGGCAGGACGTCACGATGGACCGTACCGTTGCCATCACCGGCGTCGACCGGCTGCATGCGGCGTTCAGCGCGCTGGCGTATTCGGGCCGTGTCGAGAGCGGCTATCGCTTCGTCGCGCCGGTTGCCGGCGGCGTCGGCCTCACGCCCTATGCGGCGGCGCAGGTCACCGCGTTTGACCTGCCGGGCTATGCGGAGAGCGTGACGGCGGGCGCCGGCACCTTCGCGCTGGCCTATGCGGCGAAGACCGCGACCGACACGCGCAGCGAACTCGGCGTGCGCGCCGACAAGTCGTTCGCGTTGCCGGACGGCTTGCTGAACCTGCGCGGCCGTTTCGCCTGGGCACATGACTTCAGCCCGGAGCGCTCGGTCATGGCATCGCTGCAAGGCCTTTCGGCGGTGGGCTTCGTTGTCAACGGCGCGGCGCAGGCGTCGGACGCGGCGCTGATCACCGCGTCGGTCGAGAAGGTGTGGCGCAACGGCTGGTCGGCCGCGGCGACCTTCGAGGGCGAGTTCTCGAACGTCACGCGCTCCTACGCCGGCAAGGGCGTCGTGCGCTACGGCTGGTGACGCGATAGCGACGTCCTGATCACGCTGCGTCGCGCGATCCGACGCGCTGAGCATCTCACACATGGCGAGACAGTGTCGCCGTCGCACATGCGTGTGACGGCGCGCGTGTCCTTACACGCGTTTACATTGCGCAGTCGCATTAGCCCTCAACTCCAGCGTGAATACAGGTAAATCAGGTCTCACCACAGTCTCGTCATTTTTACTGAAATTGGAGCGCCGTGCTCGCCATGCCGAATACACCCTCTCGCCCCAACACAGGTGCAGCGCGATCGCAGGTCGCCACCGCGCGGCGGCGCGCGTGGCTCGGGACGACCGCGCTGGTCGGCCTGCTGGCGCTGGCGCTCGACATCGGTCCTGCCCTCGCCGGCAGCATCGGTGGTGGCAACGGGTCGTGGCTCGACGGTACTCCGGGCCAGCCCGGCACGGGGGGGGCTCCTGGCCAAGGTGGTGCCGGCGCCAATGGCGACGCGCCCGGCGGCGCGGGCGGTGCTCTCGGCGGCTCGTCGAGCATTGGGGTGACCAACACGGCCACCATCTCCGGTGGCGCCGGTGGCGCCGGTAGCACCCCGTCGTCCACCGGGACCGGCGGCGGCGGCGGCGGCGGCGGTGATGGCTGGGGGATTTCCGCAGGCACTCTGACCAATACCGGCAGGATCTATGGCGGTAACGGCGGCACTGGCGGCACCGGGATCTACGACCCGACCAATCCCGGCAAAGGGATCAACACCGGCAGTGGCAGCGGTGGCGGCGGCGGCGCGGCCATCGTCGGCTTCGGCGGCACCATCAACAACAGCGGTGTCATCTACGGCGGTAGCGGCGGCAACGGCGGCATCACGTACGATGCCGGCTCGGGCGGCGGCGGCGGCGCGGGCATTTTTGGCTCGGGCATGACCATCGTCAATTCCAGCGGCGGCCTTATCTCCGGCGGCAATGGTGGTGCAGGAAGCAGCAATGCCCTGCATGGCAACTTTGGCGGCGCGGGTAGCGGCGGTGCGGCCGGCGGTGTCGGCGGTGTCTCCACGCCGGGCAGCTATCTCCAGAACAGCGCCGGCGCCGGCGGCGCCGCCATCATTGGCAGCAACCTGAGCGTCGTCAATGCGGGGGTGATCCAGGCCGGCTTGTACGGTACCGGCAACGGCGGCGCCACTGCCAACGCCATTACCTTCACCGGCGGATACAACAGCCTCGAGCTGTGGGGAAGCGGCGGGATCACCGGCAACGTCGTTGATCAGACCGGCAGCGGCGCGTTCCGTCTCGGCGGTTCAGCCAATGGCACTTTCGATGTTTCTGCCCTCGGCGTGCAGTACCAGGGCTTCAGCACGTTTCAGAAAGTCGGAAACGGGATCTGGACGCTGACCGGCGTGCAGACAGGCACGACCCTCTGGCAGATTTCTCAGGGAACGCTCGCGATTTCGCAGGACGCAAGTCTTGGCTCGCTAAGTGCGATCGTCAAGCTGGACGGTGGCCTGTTGGAGACGACAGCGTCATTCACGATGAATCACCTGGTCGGAATCTCCGCATCGGGGGGCGTCATCAAGACGGATCCAGGCACGACGCTGACCTTGGCCAACGGGATCGCGGATTACGGCGGTGGCGGTCTGACGAAGGCCGGCGCGGGTACGTTGAACATAGCCTCCTTTACCTTTTATACCGGCTCCACCACCATCAACGACGGCGGCATACTGGCGTTGACTGGCGTGGGGTCGATCGCCCGCTCATCCAGCGTGACTGTCAACTCCGGGACATTCGATATTTCCGGCACGACCGCGGGGGCATCGATCCAGGCCCTCAGCGGGGCCGCTGCTCTTGGCTCCGTCGTGCTCGGCAGCCAGACCCTGACGGTGACCAACGCCATTGGCGCGCCCTACGTCTTCAACGGCTCGATCACTGGCACCGGTGGCCTGGTCGTCTCGCGCGGGGCGGAGAGTCTGTTCGGCCACAACACATACTCCGGCGGGACGACGATCGGTTCAGCCGGTTACATCGCAGTGAGCCAGTCGAGCGCCGACAGCACCTATAGTCTCGGATCGGGCACCGTCAACGTCCAGGCCGGTGGCCGCCTTCAGGCCGTCACGAGTGGCGCCTTTACGTTCAAGAACAATCTCACGGGCAGCGGCCAACTGACCGGCTTTAACTCCGGCCAGGCGTTTGCGTTCGATGCCGCTGCCGGCACGGCCTTCGCCGGCACGGTCGTGCTCGGGAGCAACACCTTCGCGTTGTCCGGGGTGAACACCGCGGCCCTGACCAATGCCACGCTGTCGCTGAGCACCGGCAACGTCACCACGGTGGGCGCCGGAACCCAGGCCATCGGCGGCCTGGCCATCAGCGGCGGCACGGTCGTGTTCGACGCGACAGCGCCGTCCCGGACCAGCGCCAACAGCCTGATCAGCACCGGGTCACTCGATGTGAGCAGCACCGGAGCGATCCGGGTCAATATCCCCGGCACCTACGTGCTGCCGGCATCAACCCCGCCGGGCAATCTGTCGCTGTTCCAGCAGAGCCATGCCAATGCCGGGCTCAAGCTCGTGTCGGCCTCGGGCGCCGTCACGGGCTCGGGTGGTGCGCTGACGCTGCAAGACCAGAACGGCAACGCGATCTCCGCAGGCCGGTCCGTCAACCTGCAGCAGAACGGCCAGACGGTCGCGGTCGCGAGCTATAACTACAACCTCACCACCGGCATGAACCGGGACGGCCTCTATGTCGGCTACGGCCTGACCCAGCTCGCGCTGCAGGGCGGCCAGCAACTGGTCCTCACCGAAGACGCGGGGGCGGTGGGCGCCAACGCCGATCTCGCCGCTTCGCTCACCGGCACCGGCAACCTCGTCGTCGCCGCCAACAACCTCGTCTCGCTGTCCAACCCCGGCAACAGCTTCACCGGCACCACGCTGGTGCAGAGCGGCACGCTGCAGGCCGGCGCGGCCAACGTGATCGCCTCGTCGAGCGCGGTCGACATCGAGAGCCGGTTCGACACCAACGGCTTCAATCAGTCGCTCACCAACCTGACCGGTGGCCGCAATGGACAGATCATCCTGTCGAACGGCAACACGCTGACGCTGAACGGTTCGGCGCAAAACACCTTCGCCGGCGTGATCTCGGGCGCGGGCACGCTCACCCAGGCGAGCGGCACCCAGGTCCTGACCGGCGCCAACACCTACTCCGGCGGCACCAACGTCACCGGCGGCACCCTCGTGGTGGGCAACAACCGCGCGCTCGGCACCGGCACCGTGACCATGACGCAGGGCACGACGCTGGACTTCCAGGGCAATCGCGTCGTCGCCAACGCCTTCACGCTCACCGGCATTTCGGACTTCAATGTCAATGGCGGCCTGACCACGATCCTGACCGGCTCCATCAGCGACGGCACCTCGCCCGGCGGCCTGATCAAGTCCGGCGCCGGCACGCTGATCCTGACCGGCCTTCACAGCTACACCGGCGGCACCACCATCAGCGGCGGCCGGCTGCAGGTCGACGGCTCGATCGCCAGTTCGTCGAACGTCACCGTGGGCTCTGGCGCCATCCTGAGCGGCATCGGCCTCGTCGATCCGCCCGCGGTCACGACCATCGCGTCGGGCGGCACGCTGTCGCCGGGCAATGCCACCAACCCGGTCGGCATGCTCACCATCACCGGCAACCTCGCGTTCCAGTCCGGCGCGAGCTACGTGGTCAGCCTCTACGGCACGCAGTCGTCGTCGACCTACGACACCGGGCAGACCACGCCGGGTGGTGCGACGGTGACGGCGTCGTTCATCGGCGGCAGCACCATCGCCAAGCGCTACACCATCCTGACCGCCGACGGCGGCGTGTCCGGCACCTTCAACGGCACGGTCAACGCGACGCTGCCGACCAACTTCAAGTCGTCGCTGACCTATGATCCGACCCACGCCTACCTGACCCTGGCGCTGGACTACGGCAGCGGTTTGACGCGCAACCAGCAGGCCGTCGGCGGCGCGCTGTCGAGCTACTTCGACCGCAACGGCAGCATCCCGCTGGCGTTCGGCATGATGTCGCCGGCGGCGCTGTCGCAGGTCTCCGGTGAGCTCGCGACCGGCACGCAGCAGACGACCTTCAACGCCATGAACCTGTTCATGGGCACGATGACCGACAGGTCCGCGGCTGGTCGCGGCCAGGGCGGCTGCGGCGCCGCGGACCTGCCGGCCAAGGCGCCGCGCGGCACGGGCTGCGCGCAGCCGTGGAGCGTGTGGGTGTCCGGCTTCGGCGGCTCGCAGACGACGGACGGCAACGCGCTCACCGGATCGAGCGCGGCGACGGGCAGCGTCTACGGCACCGCGGTCGGTGCGGACTATCGCATCTCGCAGAACACGGTCGCCGGCTTCGCGCTCGGCGGCGGCGGCACCAACTTCAGCGTCAAGGGTATGGGCGCAGGCCGCTCCGACCTGTTCCAGGCCGGCGCCTATGTCCGCCATGACAACGGTCCGGCCTATGTGACGGCTGCGGTCGCCACCGGCTGGCAGGACGTCACGATGGACCGTACCGTTGCCATCACCGGCGTCGACCGGCTGCATGCGGCGTTCAACGCGCTGGCGTATTCGGGCCGTGTCGAGAGCGGCTATCGCTTCGTCGCGCCGGTTGCCGGCGGCGTCGGCCTCACGCCCTATGCGGCGGCGCAGGTCACCGCGTTCGACCTGCCGGGCTATGCGGAGAGCGTGACGGCGGGCGCCGGCACCTTCGCGCTGGCCTATGCAGGGAAGACCGCGACCGACACGCGTAGCGAGCTCGGTCTGCGTGCCGACAAGGCGTTTGCCTTGCAGGATGGCCTGCTCAACCTGCGCGGCCGCCTCGCCTGGGTGCACGACTTCAATCCGGACCGTGCGCTCACCGCCTCGTTCCAGACGCTGCCGGGGGCGAGCTTCGTCGTCAACGGCGCGGCGCAGGCGTCGGACGCGGCGCTGGTCACCGCGTCGGTCGAGAAGGTGTGGCTCAACGGCTGGTCGGCCGCGGCGACCTTCGAGGGTGAGTTCTCGAACGTCACGCGCTCCTACGCCGGCAAGGGCGTCGTGCGCTACGGCTGGTAAGCCGCGCGCAGCCAGCCACGGACCTGCGCTCCTCGAAGGCGATCATGCCTTCGAGGAGCGCAGGTTTTTTTGTTTTCAAGATCTTCGCGACGTCGTTCCCGACGGCGATACGGGGCACGACGATAGGCAGGCTTGCAGCCGATCTCTTGGCGCCGAGCCGCATCTTTACATGCATTTACATCGCGCAGTGGCGTTGGCGATCAACCACAGCGTCGAGGCAGGTAAAGGAGGTGTGGTCAAAGTCTCGTCCTTTTTACTGAAACTGGAGCGCCGTGCCGTCATGCCGAATACTCCTTCTCGCCACGATGCAGGTGCAGCGCGATCCCCAGTCGCCAAGGCGCGGCGGCGCGCATGGCTGGGAACGACGGCGCTGGTCGGCCTGCTGGCGCTGGCGCTCGACATCGCTCCGGCCTTCGCCGGCGGCAGCGGTGGCGACGCCGGTGCATGGCGCGACGGCAGTCCGGGCCAGCCCGGCACGGGGGGCCCTCCTGGCCAAGGCGGTACCGGCGGTTATGGCGATGCGACCGGCGGCGCGGGTGGTGCTCTCGGCAGCTCGTCGAATGTCTCGGTGGCCAGCGGCGGCACTGTCGCCGGTGGCGCAGGCATCATCGGTGGTACCCCCTCGTCCACGGGAGCCGGTGGTGGTGGCGGTGGTGGCGGTGACGGCTGGGCGATGTCCGCCGGCACCCTGACCAACAACGGCACGATCGCGGGCGGTGCCGGTGGCGGAGGTGGTACGGGGGTCTACGACCCTACCCATCCCGGCATCAACACCGGCAGCGGCAGTGGTGGTGGCGGCGGCGCGGGCATCATCGGCACCGGCGTCATGATCAACAACAACGGCATGATCAACAACAACGGCAACATCGTCGGCGGCAATGGCGGCAACGGCGGGACCGTGAACGATGCCGGCTCGGGCGGCGGCGGCGGCGCGGGCATTTATGGTTCCGGTCTGACCATTTTTAATTTTAGCACCGGCGTCATCTCCGGCGGCAATGGTGGCGATGGCAGCCTCAATGCCGTGCACACCACCCATGGTGGTACCGGCAGCGGCGGTGCGGCCGGTGGTGTCGGCGGTGTCTCCACGCCGGGCAGCTATCTCCAGAACAGCGCCGGCGCCGGCGGCGCGGGCATCATCGGCAGCGATCTGAATGTCAAGAATGGCGGGACGATCAATGCCGGCGCCTATGGTGCCGGCAACAGCGGCGCCACCGCCAACGCCATCACCTTCACCGGCGGGCACAACAGTCTCGAACTGTGGGCCACCTCCGTGATCCACGGCAACGTCGTGGATCAGACCGGCAACGGCGTGTTCCAACTTGGCAGTGACTTCAATGGCACCAATGGCACTTTCGATGTCTCCGGTATCGGTGCGCAGTATCAGGGCTTCAGCACGTTTCAGAAAATCGGAACGAACACCTGGACGCTGACCGGCGTGCAGGCCGCCATGACCAACTGGACGGTCTCGGCGGGAACGCTCGCGATTTCGCAGGACGCGAGCCTTGGCTCGTTGCGTGGGGGAGTCGGGCTCTACGGCACCACATTGGAGACCTCCGCATCGTTTACGATGAACCACTTCATCAGACTCGCCACGGGTGGCACCATCCAGACTGATGCTGGCACAACGCTGACAGTGGCCAGCCTAATCTATGGTTCCGGGTTCCTGACGAAGAGCGGCGCGGGCATGCTGAACGTGACCGCGGCCGCAACCTATACCGGCGCCACCACCATCAGCGACGGTACACTGGCGTTGAGCGGCGCGGGGGCGATCGCGGCATCATCCGGCGTGACCGTCAGCGCCGCGACATTCGATATTTCCGGCACGACCGCAGGGGCGTCGATCAAGGCCCTCAGCGGTGGTGCGGCTGGTACCGTCGTCCTCGGCAGCCAGACCCTGACGCTGACCAATGCAAACGGCAACTACGGCGGCTCCATCACCGGCACGGGTGGGTTCACGCTTGCCGCTGGCAGCGAGAGACTGAGCGGTGTCAACACCTATTCCGGCGGGACACTGGTCAGCAGCGGGCTCCTCATGCTCGGCGCAACGGCGACCGACAGCACCACCAATCTCGGGACGGGGGGCGTCAACGTTCAGGGCGTGCTCCAGGCCACCACGAATGGCGCATTCACCTTCAGGAACAGCTTGACGGGCTCCGGCCTGCTGACGGCCTCGAATGTGGGGCAGGCCTTTGCATTCGATGCCGCTGCCGGCACGGCCTTTGCCGGCACCGTCGGGCTCTCCAACAACACCTTTGCCCTGTCGGGCGCGAACACCGCGGCCCTGACCAACGCCACGCTGTCGCTGGGCACCGGCAACGTCACCACGGTGGGCACCGGAATCCAGGCCATCGGCGGCTTGACCATCGCCGGCGGCAAGGTCGTGTTCGACGCGACGGCGCCGTCCCAGTCCAGTGCCAGCAGCCTGATCAGCGCCGGCTCGCTCAATGTCGGCGGCTCGGGCGCGATCTGGATCAACATCCCCGGTACCTACGTGCTGCCGGCATCGACCTTGCCGGGCAACCTGTCGCTGTTCCAGCAGAGCCACGCCAATGCCGGGCTCCAGCTGATCTCGTCCTCCAGCCGTGTCGTCGGCTCTGGCAGCGGACTGGCGCTACGCGACCAGAACGGCAACGCGATCTCCGCAGGCCGGACCATCAACCTGCAGCAGAACGGCCAGACGGTCGCGATCGCGAGTTACAATTACAACCTCACCACCGGCATGAACCGGGACGGCCTCTATGTCGGCTACGGCCTGACCCAGCTCGCGCTGCAGGGCGGCCAGCAACTGGTCCTCACCGAAGATGCGGGTGCGGTGGGCGCCAACGCCGATCTCGCCGCTTCGCTCACCGGCACCGGCAACCTCGTCGTCGCCGCCAACAACCTCGTCTCGCTGTCCAACCCCGGCAACAGCTTCACCGGCACCACGCTGGTGCAGAGCGGCACGCTGCAGGCCGGCGCGGCCAACGTGATCGCCTCGTCGAGCGCGGTCGACATCGAGAGCCGGTTCGACACCAACGGCTTCAATCAGTCGCTCACCAACCTGACCGGTGGCCGCAATGGACAGATCATCCTGTCGAACGGCAACACGCTGACGCTGAACGGTTCGGCGCAAAACACCTTCGCCGGCGTGATCTCGGGCGCGGGCACGCTCACCCAGGCGAGCGGCACCCAGGTCCTGACCGGCGCCAACACCTACTCCGGCGGCACCAACGTCACCGGCGGCACCCTCGTGGTGGGCAACAACCGCGCGCTCGGCACCGGCACCGTGACCATGACGCAGGGCACGACGCTGGACTTCCAGGGCAATCGCGTCGTCGCCAACGCCTTCACGCTCACCGGCATTTCGGACTTCAATGTCAATGGCGGCCTGACCACGATCCTGACCGGCTCCATCAGCGACGGCACCTCGCCCGGCGGCCTGATCAAGTCCGGCGCCGGCACGCTGATCCTGACCGGCCTTCACAGCTACACCGGCGGCACCACCATCAGCGGCGGCCGGCTGCAGGTCGACGGCTCGATCGCCAGTTCGTCGAACGTCACCGTGGGCTCTGGCGCCATCCTGAGCGGCATCGGCCTCGTCGATCCGCCCGCGGTCACGACCATCGCGTCGGGCGGCACGCTGTCGCCGGGCAATGCCACCAACCCGGTCGGCATGCTCACCATCACCGGCAACCTCGCGTTCCAGTCCGGCGCGAGCTACGTGGTCAGCCTCTACGGCACGCAGTCGTCGTCGACCTACGACACCGGGCAGACCACGCCGGGCGGTGCGACGGTGACGGCGTCGTTCATCGGCGGCAGCACCATCGCCAAGCGCTATACCATCCTGACCGCCGACGGCGGCGTGTCCGGCACCTTCAACGGCACGGTCAACGCGACGCTGCCGACCAACTTCAAGTCGTCCCTGGCCTATGATCCGACCCACGCCTACCTGACGCTGGCGCTGGATTACGGCAGCGGCCTGACGCGCAACCAGCAAAGCGTCAGTGCAGTGGCGTCGAGCTACTTCGACCGCAACGGCAGCATCCCGCTGGCGTTCGGCATGATGTCGCCGGCGGCGTTGTCGCAGGTTGCCGGCGAGCTCGCCACCAGCACGCAGCAGACGACCTTCAACGCCATGAACCTGTTCATGGGCACGATGACCGATACGTCCGCGGGCGGCCGTGGCCAGGGCGGCTGCGGCGCCGCGGACCTGCCGGCCAAGGCGCCGCGCGGCACGAGCTGCGCGCAGCCTTGGAGCGTGTGGGTGTCCGGCTTCGGCGGCTCGCAGACGACGGACGGCAACGCGCTCGCCGGATCGAGCGCGGCGACGGGCAGCGTCTACGGCACCGCGGTCGGTGCGGACTATCGCATCGCGCCGAACACGGTGGCCGGCTTCGCGCTCGGCGGCGGCGGCACCAACTTCAGCGTCAACGGCATGGGTGCGGGCCGCTCCGACCTGTTCCAGGCCGGCGCCTATGTTCGCCATGACAACGGTCCGGCCTATGTGACCGCCGCGGTCGCCACCGGCTGGCAGGACGTCACGATGGACCGCACGGTCACCGCCTTCGGCGCCGACCGGCTGCATGCGGCGTTCACCGCGCTGGCGTATTCCGGCCGTGTCGAGAGCGGCTATCGCTTCGTCGCGCCGGTCGCCGGCGGCATCGGCCTCACGCCCTATGCGGCGGCGCAGGTCACCGCGTTCGACCTGCCGGGCTATGCGGAGAGCGTGACGGCGGGCGCCGGCACCTTCGCGCTGGCCTATGCGGCGAAGACCGCGACCGACACGCGCAGCGAGCTCGGCGTGCGTGCCGACAAGGCCTTCGCCCTGCAGGACGGCCTGCTCAACCTGCGCGGCCGCCTCGCCTGGGTGCACGACTTCAATCCGGACCGTGCGCTCACCACTTCGTTCCAGACGCTGCCGGGCGCGAGCTTCGTCGTCAACGGCGCGGCGCAGGCGTCGGACGCAGCGCTGGTCACCGCGTCGGTGGAGAAGGTGTGGCGCAACGGCTGGTCGGCCGCGGCGACCTTCGAGGGCGAGTTCTCGAACGTCACGCGCTCCTACGCCGGCAAGGGCGTCGTGCGCTACGGCTGGTAAGCCGCGCGCAACCAACCACGGACCTGCGCTCCTCGAAGGTGATCATGCCTTCGCGGGGCGCAGGTCTCTGTCATGTGATGATGTCTCGCCGGCGGAGCGATGCATCGCGCAAACCGTCTCTGCGAACAGCACTTCTCATCAGACTGCGACAGTGCGTCTCGACACCCGTCACGTGACTGTCATGCGTCGACGCTACCTATCCCGGCCAGCGGGGGATGACGCCATGAGGCTTCGTCCCTGGGTCCGGAAAGATGGCTGTGGTGTCAAGTCCCCGACGGGTGGGGCGTGTTTCAAACCCTTCGATCGCGTTGATGCTGATCAGTCTGGCGGCGGCGATCGCCGGCTTCCTTCCGCAGATATCGACAGCGGCTGAGCAACTCGTCACGTTCGACATTCCGGGCCAGCCGCTGGATGCGGCGCTCAGCGCCTACGGCGCGGCGACCGGGATCCAGCTGCTGTTCGATCCCACCCTCACGGAAGGCCGTCGCGCGCGCGGCCTGAAAGGAACCTTCAGTGCCGAGGCCGCGCTTGGGCTGTTGCTTGCCGGCACCGGCATCGCCGCGCGCGTGATCGGCGACCAGGGCTTCACGCTCGTTGCCGTGTCGGTGAAAGGGGGGGCGCACGACGGCAGCGAGATGTCGCCGACGGTGCGCCGCTTCCACGCCTATTCGGCAACGCTGCAGAGCGCGATGCGCAATGCATTGTGCCGTTTCAGAGAGACAGCGCCGGGCTCCTATCGCGTGCTGGCGCAGGTATGGATCGGGTCGACTGGAACGACCGACCGCGCCGAACTGCTGACCTCGTCGGGTGATGTCCGTCGCGACGCCCTGCTAGCGGCAAGCTTTCGCGGGCTCGTGCTGGGATCGTCGCCGCCGATCGACCTGCCGCAGCCGGTCACCCTGCTCATCACCTCCGAAGATGCCGGTGCCGGATATTGCGCCCAGCTGTCGGGCGGAAGGCGCGGGGCCGCGCGATGAGCGACACGCTGTTCTCGGCGCTTCGTCGCCTGCTGGTCGACGACTATGCCAGCCTCAAGGAGCGGCTCGGTCGCCGCTTCGGCTCGTTCGATTTCGCAAGTGAAGTCTTGCACGAGGCGTGGCTGCGGTTGCAGCGCAGCGATAGGGCCGCTTCGGTCGCGGTGGTGCAGAACCCGAAGGCCTATCTCTACAAGGTCGTGCTCAATGTCGCGACCGATCGCCAGCGTGCCGAACGGTCGCGGCTTGCCGTCGCCGATGTCGAGGCCATTCACATGCGCGCCCAGGACGATCTCGATCCCGCGCGCATCGCCGAGGCGCGCCTGCAGTTGCAGGCCCTGGCCGATGCCATCAACGCCATGCCGCGGCGCCGTCGCGAGGTCTTCACCGCGGCGCGCCTGGAAGGCTTGCCTTACAAGACCATTGCCGCGCGCCTCGGCGTGACCGTGCGGGTCGTCGACCGGGAGCTTGCGCTCGCCCTCGATCACCTCGACAAGGTCTGGAAAAATGATGATGCAGAGGGTGGAACAGACGGCCGGGGACCGTCTCAGACATGACGCGATCGTTTGAGAGGAATGGCACTGGACCGGCTGAGATGCCCGACCTGACTCCCGCCGACAAGGCTGCGCTACGGACGGAGGCGCTCGACTGGCTGCGCCGACTCCACAGCGGCGAAGCCACGCCCGCGGACGCGGAGGCGCTGGAGCGGTGGCGGGCCCGCAGTCCTGCGCATGCCCGCGCTTTCGCGGATGCTGCATTGTTCTGGGGCGTTCTCGGCGAGGCCGCCGGCAAGGCCGAGCGAGACCGAGCAATTGCGATGCCGGCGCTCCGGCCGGATCGGCACCCCACCCGGCGCGGTTTTGTCGTCGGCGGTGCGGCGCTTGCCGCATCCGCGGCTGGTGTGCTGGCGGTGCGCCCGCCGCTCGCGCTGTGGCCTTCTGTCGCAGAGCTGGCCGCGGACTATCGAACCGGCACGGGCGAGCGACGCCAGCTTGAGATCGGCGACGTCGCGGCGGTCGAACTCAACACGCGCACCAGTCTCGACCTGAGGCCACCGGCCGACGGCGACGCCCGCATCGAGCTGATCACCGGTGAGGCCGCGGTGTCCACGCGCGGCGCCACCGATCGCGAGCTGGTGGTGATCGCCGGCAATGGCCGCGTCGCCTCGCACGCGGCGTCGTTCAACATCCGGAAGGATGGCGCCGCCGTCAGCGTGAGCTGCATCACCGGAGCCGTGGCGGTGACCTGCCGGGATCGTACCGTCGCGGTCGGCGTCGGACAGCAGCTCGCCTATGACGGGCAGGGCATTGGCGAGGTCACCGCCATCGATCCCGAGACCATCACGGCGTGGAAGCGCGGCCTGCTGATGTTCCGCCGCGAGCCTTTGTCCCGCGTTATCGACGAGGTCAACCGCTACCGTTCGGGACGTGTGATCCTGGTCGATGCAGCGCTCGGCCAGCGCCAGATCGTCGCCAATTTCCGTCTCGACCGCATCGACGACGTCGTCGACTTCATGGCGAAGGCGATGGGTATCCGGGTGCGGTCGTTGCCGGGGGGCGTCGTGCTGGTGGGCTGAGAGCCCCGTCCGGCACCTCCCGCTTTTGCGCCACACCAAAAAATTTTCGGCGCGCCGGTGGATTCGATGGACGGCATCCGTCTTCGCAGCGGATCGACATCGATATCGCCGAGAGGACCAGGGAATGCCCCATCGCCAAGCCGCCAGCCGTCGCCGTTCGCATCCGCGTCGCATGGCGCCGCTCTCCCCGCTGTCGCGGGCGCATGTCATGTCGCGAACCGTGCTGCTGGCCGGATCGAGCTTGCTGGCGTTGCTGGTGGCTGGCGGCGAGGGCGTGTTCGCCGCGCAGCTCGGCGGCGGCATGGGGGCGCCGCCGACCAGTTATACGATGGATGCGGCGGCGCTTGCCGCACAGCAGGCCGCCGCGGCAGCTCAGCAGGGCCAGAGCGCGATGCGGCGCTCGATCGAGGCGATCCAGGCGATGCAGGGCGCTCAGTCCGCAGCACGCGCGGCTGCCGCAGCCGCGCAGCGCTCGGTGACGCTGCCGCAGGTGGTGGTGCCGAACGGTCTTGCATCCGGCGGCCTGCAGGTCGCGCCCACCGGCGCTTGGAGCGGCGCCAATGCACCGGTGCAAAGCGCGAGCGGCAGTGGCACGACGGTCACGATCGACCAGACCGCGCCGCAGGCGATTTTGAACTGGCAGACGTTCAATGTCGGCGCCCAGACCACGGTCAACTTCAACCAGCAGGCCTCGACCTGGACCGCGCTGAACCGCGTCACGGGCAACACGGGGCCAAGCCAGATCCTCGGCCAGATCAATGCCCGCGGCCAGGTGCTGGTCATCAACCAGAACGGCATCATCTTCGGCGGCGCCAGCCAGATCAATGTCGGCTCGCTGATCGCATCGACTGCGAACATTGCCGATCCGCAATTCCTCACCAAGGGCATCTACTCACCCCAGAGCGGGACGACCTACCAGCCGAGCTTTACCGGCGCGGGCGGCAAGATCGTGGTCGAGAACGGCGCGCTGATCACGACCAATGCGCCGGCGTCCGTCACGTCCGGCGGCGGCTTCGTCGCATTGCTCGGCACCGAGGTGCGCAACGCCGGCACCATCACCGCGCCGAGGGGGCAAGCGCTGCTCGCCGCCGGTGACGACTTCATTTTGCGTTCGGGTTTGGGCACCACCACCAACCAGTTCTCCACCACGAGCGGCAGCGAGGTCGCGCCGGTGCTCTATGCCGGCAGCCAGAGCGGCACAGTCGGCAACACCGGTCTGATCCTGTCGCAGCAGGGCGACATCACGCTCGCCGGCCGCGCACTGATCCAGGATGGCGTACTCGTCTCGACCACGTCGGTGAACCAGCGCGGCACGATCCATCTGCTGAACTCCGTCAAGGATGGCGCCGGCAGCGTCACGCTCACGGCCAACAGCACCATGCTGGTGATGCCGGAGCTGTCCTCCACCGACACTGCGCTGAACTCCCGGCGCGATGCGCTGATCGGTGCCTCGGGGGTGAACCCCCAGGCCGCCGGCCAGTTCGATAATCTGTCGACATTGGCCGACCGGCAGGACCGCTCGCGGGTCGAGATCGTCACCGGCGGCGTTGTCGATATCCAGGGCGGCTCGCAGACCATGGCGCAGGGCGGCCAGATCGCGGTCTCTGCCGGCAAGCGGGTGTTCACCGAAAATGGGGCGGTGCTCGATGTCTCCGGTGTGCGCGGTGTGCAGCTGGCGATGGGAGCGAACCTGATCAAGGTCAACATCCAGGGCAACGAGCTGCGCGACTCGCCGCTTAATCGTGACAGCGGCATGTTGCTCAATCAGAACGTCTGGATCGATGTCCGCAACCTGACGCTGGTGCCGGCGGGCACCGGCGGCTATGCGTCCGACCGCTACTACACGTCGGGCGGGCTGCTGGAAGTCGCCGGCTATATCAGCAACTCGGCGCACACCATCGGTGAGTGGGCCGCCGTCGGCGGCACCATCACGCTGGCGGCGCCGGAGGTGGTGGCGCAGCGCGGCTCGTCGTTCAATCTCTCCGGCGGCTCGGTGACCTACCAGGGCGGCTTCCTGCCGCAGACCTACGTGCTCGGCAGCGACGGGCGCATCTACAACATCGCCAGCGCGCCGGCGAACCTGACCTATACCGCCGTGGTCAACGGCTTCGTGGTCCAGCACAAGCAGGGCGGCAAGGTCGATCAGCGGCTGACGGAGATCTATGCCAGCCCGCTCGGTTTTGGCGGCAGCGTCTGGCAGGATGGCTACACGGTCGGCCGCGATGCCGGCAAGCTGATCCTGTCGGCGCCGACAGCGGTGTTCGAAGGCGACATCGTGTCGGGCGTGATCAACGGCTTGCGCCAGATCGACGTCTCCGCCGTGGCCTTGAGCGACGGCTACAAGAAACCCCAGATGACCGTCGCCAGCGCCGCAACCCTGTCGATCGGGCGCTACGACGCGACGGGCCGGATCGGTGGCCACGCCTCGGATATCAAGGTGGGCTCGATCGCCGACATCACCGAGCGCATGGCGGCCGGTGACGACCTGACCGTCCTGGGGCGCGCCGCTGGCACCGTCTGGCTCGATGCGGGGCGTCTCGCCAAGCAGAACCTCGGTGGCCTCGCAGCCGTCACCACCAACGCGATCTCCGTCGATGCTCCCCTGGCCCTGGCGAATGGCGGCTATCTCGAGCTCGTCGCCCCCGTCGTCGACATCAACGCCAACATCACCGCGCGCGGCGGCTCCGTCACCGCGTCCAACATCTTCAAGCCCGACAGTGCGCAACTGGGCACCGTCGCCCTGCTGAAAAATGGCGCTTCCGCCATCACCGTGGGGAATGGCGTCGCGCTCGACTTGCGCGGCATATGGGTCAACGCCGCGGCCAATGCCGCGGATTTCAACAAGCTGGCCTGGATCAACGGCGGCAGCGCCGCGCTGTCCTCGACCCACAACGTTACCTTGTCGAAGGGCAGCCTGATCGACGTCTCGTCGGGAGCCGCTCTCCTGGTCAACGGCGCCACCAAGGGAGGCAAGGGCGGCAGCGTCACGCTCGCCGCCGACACTGAAATGTCGGGCGTCACCGCCGACGGCATGTTGACCCTCGACGGCAAGGTGGCCGGCTATGGCGTCAACGGTGGCGGGACTCTGAAGCTTTCCTCCGCCACAGGCATCTCCATTGGCGGCAAGCTGACCGCGACCGACGGCGTGCTGGCGGCTGGCGAAAGAGCTCTGGTCGATCTTGTCCTCACCCAGGATTATCAGGTGAAGACAGGCGAGATCCTGCCGATCGACTACAACTATACGGTCAAAGTCGCGCAGCCGGGCGAGGCCGTGCCCTCGGTCGGCGTGCAGCCCGGCGCCAAATTCACACCTCAAATGAATTGGACGTCCCCGCCACAAGGTGACTATAACTTGCGGGCGGATAAGCCGTTCTATGTCGACGGCAAGGGGCCTTATGACACCGTCATCGACGTCGGGTCCTGGCGGGGACCGCTTACAGCCCTGAATATGACAACGGGGCAAAGGGAGCTTCTGCCCTATCTTCCTGCCGGCCTGGCTCTTTACGCGAGCAGTAGCGGTGATGCCGCGCATCTTGGCGGATACATCGTTCCCAGGGACGTGTTTCCCAATGGCCTGCCGGTTCCAGAATATGCCAAGACCGTGAAGGCAGGTCATCCATCGCCTGTCGATCTGTTGATCCCGGCAGGAGGCGTGTTGACCGCGGGCGCGGTTCTGCCCAATCCGGCTCAGGTCAAACCCAATCTTCAGCTCGACACCGCGTTGTTCCAGGCGGGATTCACCAACTATGACATCACCGGGCGTACCGGTGTGGCGGTGATGGCCGGCGCCAAGGTCGATGTCGCCGTGCCGGTTTATCGATTCAACACGGCGTCCTTCGGTGTCGCCACCGGCGCCGAGCCGGCTGCGGCACTGGAGCTGTGGACCCCGCCCGAGTATCTGGACGACGCCGTCAAGGGTGTGCTGAGCCGGCGCATCGGCGCAAGCCTGACGCTGCAGTCCGTCGGGCTCAACGTCTCCACCCTGATCGTGGGGGCCAGCGGGCCGATCGCCGTCGCCGCCAATGCGGCGATCAATGCCGATGCCGCGCAGTCGATCAGCCTGGCCGGGCGCGACATCGTGGTGGACGGCCGCCTCACGGCTCCGGGCGGCACCATCACCATGGCGGTGCCCAGCGTCAGAACCTTCAAGGAAATCGGCGGGACCAATCCTGGCCTGATCTGGATCGGCGGCGGTGCCGTGGTGGATGTCGCGGCGCGCGCGGTGACGGCTTCCGATCGCGGCGTCCGTCCCTACGGCGCGGTCATGGACGGCGGCAGCATCCGTATCGGCGGCGCGATGGATTGGGAGGACAAGGGTGAGGCCTTCGCCCCCGACGCGTTCGTCGTGATCCAGAAGGGGGCGCGGCTGGATGCCTCGGGGACCAGGGCCGTGCTCTGGACCGTCGACGGCACGACGGCAGTGACCAGCAATGGTGGTTCGATCATCGTCAAATCCAATACAGGCCTGATCCTTGACGGCACGTTGCGGGCGGAAGCGGGCGGCGACGGGGCGGCAGGGGGGACGCTGGCGCTGGCGCTGGCGACACCCACTTATGACCGGCAGAGCACCACGGGCGACGTGCTGCGTCACCGCGAATTCCTGCTGGCGCAAACCCAGGGTGCCAGCGGACTGGCCGACGATGCGACGGCACAGAGCGTGCGCGCGCTTCTGGTGCCCGGCACGGCGCGGCTCGGTGTGGATCGCATCAACGCCGGCGGCTTCGGTTCGCTCTCGCTGCTGGTCGACGGTCCCCTCAGCTTCGACGGCAATGTCTCGCTGAATCTTGGTCAGAGCCTGCGCCTGTATGCCGGGGCCTTCGGCCTGGCCGACGGCACGGCGTCCGAGGCCACGGTTGCATTGACCGCACCCTATCTCCGCCTTGCCGGCGTCACGCGTTCCGCGAGGGACGGGCAGACCATGCCCATCGTTCAATGGTGGAACGGTCCGTCGCAGCAGGCGACCAGCGCCATTTTCCAGGCGCACGCCTCGCAGATCGACATCCGCGATCGTGTCGGGTTTGGCGTGCGCGGCATCGATCAGGCCAGCGGTGCAGTGGTGGACCGGTTGGGCTTCTCGCTGGTCGATCTGACCAGCGCCGGCGACCTGCGCCTGCTCGGCGGCACGACAGGCCGCGGCTTGATCGGCAGTCTCACCACTGAACTCGCGACCTCCGGCAATCTGCTGCTGACGGCGGCGCAGATCTATCCGGCGTCTGACGCGAGCGCACGGATCGTCGCCGGCTATGCCGCGGGGGGCGCGCCGTTCGTCGCGGGCACGTCGCTGACCATCCGCCGGGCTGGCTCCGGCATTGTCGAGATGCCCTATTCGGCGTTCGGTTCGCTGCAGCTCAACGCTGAGACCATCAATCAAGGCGGTATCGTACGGGCGCCGTTCGGCATGCTGACGCTTGGATCGGTCCCCTTCGGGGCTTTGTCCGACAGCGTCAACCTGCTTGCGGGCAGCATCACGTCGATCAGCGGCGCCGGGCTGGTGATGCCCTATGGTGGCACCGTGGATGGCATCATCTACAATTACAACGGTGCGGCGATCACGCTCAAACGGATCGCCAACATGACCGACAACAATGCGGAAAACGGCATCGGGTTCAATACTGCGCATCTGTCCGCCGATGCCGGCGCGACGCTGGACCTGTCCGGCGGCGGCAGGTTGACCGGTGCAGGCTTCGTCTCCGGGCGAGGCGGTTCGGTCAACATCCTGACTGCGCCGCTGGCGAGCGCCGGTCCCGGCTACGGCCTCAGCGCTGCGGGCAATGCCGTCTACGCCATCGTGCCCGGTCGCGCGGCAGCCTATGCGCCGGTGGCGGCCGAGGCCGGCTACGGCGCCCCGCTGATGGGGCAGCAGGTCACCATTCCCGAGGGCGTGCCCGGCCTGTCGGCCGGCACCTACACGTTGATGCCGTCCACCTATGCGCTGCTGCCCGGTGCATTCCGCATCGAGATCGGTGCCGGCAACCAGACCATGCTGGCCGGCGCCACGGCGTTGGGCAACGGCTCCTACAGTGTCGCCGGTCGCCTCGGCACTTCCAACACCGCGGTGAGGGAGACGCTGCCCCATCATGTCATCGTCACGCCGGCCAACATGGTGCGCCGCCACTCCACCTATAACGAGATGGACTACAACGCCTTCGTGCAGGCCGATGCGGCGCGGCTCGGCGTGCCGCGCGGCCTGCTGACCACGGATGCCCGCGTTCTCGATCTCAACATGTTGAAGAGCACCGTGCCGGGAGACCTGCGGGCGCCGCTCGACTTCGCCGGTACGCTGTTGCAGAACGCGGAGAGTGGCAGCACCGGCTATGCTGGCCTGGTTCAGGTCCGTGGCGTCGGCGAGGTGCTGGCGAGCGGGCAGACGGCGGCGGCAGGCCTAAAAGGCGTGTCCATAACCGACGACGCGCTCAATGCGCTCGATGCTCCGCGCCTGCTGCTCAATGCCACCGTCCTTACGACGAACGGGCAGAACGGCCGCTATGTTGAGCTCACTGGCAGGGGTGATCTCATCGTCCGCAGCGGTGCGAAGCTCGTTGCCGGTGAAATCGTCCTGGGCGGCAGCCGCTCGTCTTATCCCGTCGGGGACGGTTCAATCACCATCGAGGAGGGCGCGTCGATCATCGCCCGGGGCAGCGGACGGCGCATCTTCGATTCACGCGACGGTTACGTGTTCCGGGCTGACGGCGTCCTGGTGGCGTCCAGCGGCTGGATCAATCTCATCCTGAGCGAAGCGCCAATGGGTAGCGACGCGAACACCGGCGTCAACATCAATATCGGCGCTTGCATCACCGACGGGTGCGCCACGCCGACCCGGCTGTTGGCGGACGGCACCCTTGCCGTTGCCACCCGCCGGTCGCTGCTGATGGCGGACAACGTTGCCTATGGCGCGAAGAATCTGGTGCTCGGCGTCAGCGCCATCAATATCGGCGAGACCGCTGCGATCGAGGCGATGCAGGGCGCCGGCCAGCTGCCTCCCGGCCTGATGCTCAATCAGACGAGGCTGGCGGAATTGCTCGCGGGCAACACCACGGTCGGCGCGCCGGCATTGCAGACCCTGGTGCTCAACGTCCACGATGCCGTCAATGTCTTTGGCGGAGTCACCCTCGACGCCTCGTCGCTGGAACGCATCGTCCTGGGTACGCCGGCGATCTATGGCTATGGCGCCGCGACCGACACCACGATCATCCGCGCAGGCGAATTCGTCTGGACCGGTGCTGAAGGTGTCGCCGGGGCGCCGATGGCCGACCGCCTCGGCGGCGGCCGGCTGGCCATCGAGGCCAGGTCCATTCGCTTCGGCTATGGCCCCAACACCCAGCCCTCCAACTCGGCGGTGGACGGCCGTCTGGCGCTGGGATTCTCCAGCGTCAGCCTGAACGCCAGCGAGAGGATCGCTGCCAGCGGGACCAGCAGCCTGTCGGTCTATCGCGATCGTGGAGCCTATGTGACCGGCCAGGGCTGGCAGTACAGCGGCGGCGACGTGACGATCACCACGCCGCTGCTCACCGGCGGCGCGGGATCCAAGTTCACCGTCGCCGCGGGCGGCGACGTGACGATCACGGGCAGCGCGACCGGCATGAGCGACGCGCTGGGAGCGCAGCTGTCGGTGTCCGGTCGCTCCATCACGGTGGACACCGCCGTGGTGCTGCCTTCGGGCAAGCTGACGCTGGCCGCCCTGCAGGACGTTCGCCTGGGCGATCACGCCCGCATCGATCTGGCGGGGCGCGAGATCACCCTGTTCGATACCAGGCGCTACAGCTGGGGTGGTGATCTCGTGTTGTCGAGCGAGCAGGGCGACATCGCTGCCGCGGCCGGTTCGGTCATCGATCTCTCGGCGCGGTTCAACCGCGGCGGCACGCTGACGGCCACGGCGTTGGGGAGCGCCGCCGGCCATGTCGACCTCGGCGGCGGCATCCAGGGCGATGCCAGCGGCAGCTACGATGCCGGCGGCACCCTGGTCCCGTTCGACACCGCCGAACTGACGGTGCGGACCCGCGTTCTGGCTGATGCCGATTTCGCCGCGCTCAACGCCCGCCTCAACGCCGGCCAGGTGTTCGGAGCGCGGCGCTTCCGGATCGGGCAGGGCGACCTGATCATTGGCGACGGGGTCAAGGCGCGCGACGTACAGATCGTCCTGGATGACGGCCGTCTGACGGTCAACGGTGCCATCGATGCCAGCGGCATCAAGGTCGGCAGCATCCGGCTGGCGGCCAGGGGCGATCTCGTGATCAACGGCAAGCTCGACGCCCACGGCGCTGGCCTGCGGGTGGACAGCTACGGCAAGGTCATCGAAAGTCCCAATCGCGCCGTGATCGATCTGACCACCACGGCGGGCCGTCTGATCCTGGCCGACACCGCGGCCTTCGATCTGCGGGCGGGGACCGGCGACAGGCCAGTGTCACTGGGCACGCTCAGTCTGAACGCGCCGCGTCTCGGCAACAACGACGTGGCTGTGGACGTGATCGGCTCGCCCGCCATCCAGGGCGCGCGCAGCATCACCGTCAACGCCTTCCGCACCTATGACGGCGCGCCGCTGGCCGCCGCGCCTGATGTGTCGGGCAGCCGCCCGCAGGACATCACGCAAGGCTACCTCGACGCCATCGATGCGGACAGCAGGGCCTTCATCACCGCGGCGCTGGCCAACACAGCGCTGTCCGGTCGTCTGGCCGGGCTGGGAGCCTATCATCTGCGCCCAGGTGTCGAGATCGTCAGCAACGCGGTCACCAACCCGACGGGCAATCTCACTGTGTCCGGCGACCTTGACCTGTCGGGCTATCGCTATGGACCGGGCGCCGAGCCCGGGGTGCTGGTGCTGCGTGCCAAGGGCGACCTGACCATTCACGGCAGCATCACCGATGGTTTCGCCACGCCGGCGGCGACCCCGGACGACAGCGGCTGGATGCTGATCCAGGGGATCACACCGTTCGGTAGCGATATCGTGGTGCCGCGCGATGGTGTCACGCTGGATATCGGCACCACCTATCCGGCGGGCGTGACGCTCAACTATTCTGTGCCGGTCGCGGCGATGACGCTGCCCGCAGGCACGGTGCTGCCGGTCGATGCCACCTTGACGGCGTCCATGACGCTGCCTGCCGGAACAGTGGTGGCCGCCACCATCACCAACCCCGATGGCAGCACCGTTGCCGCAGGCACCGTGCTGAACGGCACCCTGACTTTGCCGGTGGGGAGCAGGTTGGCGGCGGGGACGCCGTTGCTGTCGGATGCCGCGGTGGCAGCCTTGACCTGGCCGCAGGGCGTCAAGCTGCCCATACAGATGGCGATCACCGCTCAGGTGCCGCTGGCGCGCGGCGCCCTGATCCCGTCCATGACCGATGTCAGACTGCTGAACGGCCAGACGGTCGACCTGCGCGGTGGGGCTGGCAGCAGGAACTGGGCCGTGGCCCCCATGTTGCCGGCCGGCACCCCGTCGTGGGACATTTCGCTGGTGGCCGGCGCCGATGTCGCGTCGGCCGACCGCCGCGCGCTCGCGCCGAACGCGCACGGCACGATCCGGCTCGCCGATACCCACTACGTCTATACGTTCAGGATGGGCTCTGTCGGCGGCACGCCGGCTCTGGTCTGGACGCAGAAGGGTGAAGACTGGTGGTTCGGCAAGCGCGGCGACCCCGTGGGCGACGACCCTGTCAAACAGGGATGGTGCCGGGATTACCCCGCAACTTGCGAAATGGGCTCAGTCGGCGGCACCCCGGTCGTCCAAAAGGACTTGCCACGCGACACCGCCTTCAGCGTGATCCGCACCGGCACCGGCGATCTGTCGCTGCTGGCGGCCGGCGACATCGGCATGAACTCGCTTTACGGTGTCTACACCGCCGGCACGGCGACCAATGCTGATAGCCGCTATGACCAGCCGCGCGGCGTTCTGGATGACGGCTCGATCATCGGCGATCAGTTGGTCGACTACTCCGGCGCGCTGGCTGGCTATCACGCCTGGTATCCCGACCACGGTGGCAATTTGCTGATTGCCGCCGGCGGCAACCTGACCGGCGACATCGCGTTCGGTGCCTTCGATACCACCACGTCGCTGGTCGGCAACTGGCTGTGGCGTCAGGGTTCGGGCAGCGCTCCGGTCGCCACCCCGATCCCCACCGCCTGGTGGGTCAATTTCGGCACCTACGCCCGCACGTTGGATCCCACCGGTACTTTAGGCAAACCGTTCCTGGTCGGGTTTACCGGTTTCGGCGCCTTGGGCGGCGGCGATGTCACGCTGCGTGTCGGGGGCGATGCCGGCAAGATCGCGCAACGAGGCCTCTATGGCGGGTTGGATATCACGAGCCGCAGCCAGGGGCTGGTGGTGGCGGTGGGGTCCACGGGGCGGATCGGAGACGATGGCACGCTGACCCTGACCGGCGGCGGCGATCTCGACATGCGCATCGCCGGCGTCCTCAACCCCATGGCGATGACCGACATCAACAACGTCAGCACGGCGCTCTCCGGCAGCATCGTCAACCTGCGTGGCACGGTGCGGGGCGAGGCGGCCGCCATCGGTACCATCCGCACGTCCTATGGCGGCATTGGTGTCTGGAAAAACGATGTGGATCCGCGCGGCTTTGATCCGTTCGCCACGCCCGACGCCCACTCCTATTCGGGTCTGACGCTGGTGCCGGGCGATTCAGCCGTTTATCTCCGCACCCTCGGCGACATGGTGATCGCCGGAGCCGGCGACGGCACCCGCAGTCGAATTCTGAACTCTGTCGGCGGCGACAACTGGTTCACCCTGTGGACCGATCACACCGCGATCAACCTGGTGTCGGCCGGCGGCAACATGGCTCCCAGCAAGGTGGCGATAGATTCCTCGGCCAGCGTCCACGACGTCGCCGATACCTGGCCGGCGACGCTGCGCGTCGCCGCGCTGGGCGGCAACCTCTATTTTGGTCACTCCGCCGGGGCCGACAACATGAGGACTTACACCCACGACGTTCTGGCCCCGTCGCCGTCCGGCGCACTGTCGATCCTGGCCGCGGGGTCGATCTATGGTGGCACTTTCTTCCCCAGCGATCCCTATATGGCGCGCCACGCCCTCGTCATGTCCACCACCGGCACCCGCCTGCCGACCCCGTTCGATCCCGCCTTCACGGGGCAGGGGACGAGCAATGTCGATCCTTTCGGCGGGGCGGGGCGTGACATCAGGGGCGCGACCTATTCCCTTTTTGCTTTCGGCCCCAACACCGCCGCGACAGCGGCTCCACGTGGTGGAGATGCGGAGCCGATCCGCATCTACGCGGTGAACGGCGACATCGTCGGTCTCTCCACCGGTGAAATGCTGACCTACGAAAAACCCTGGTGGATTGGTGGGGATCTCCCCACCTGGTATGTAGGGGGCGGGCCGCTGCGCATGAGGGCTGGTCGGGACATCGTGTCCAGCGGCTCCCTCGACCTCGCCTGGGCGAGCGTTCCGTTCAAGGGCGGCGTGCCCAACCTGATCGTTCACAGCAACGCCACCGACGTGTCGACCATCCAGGCCGGCCGCGACATCCTGTATTCCAGCTTCGTCGTCGCCGGCCCCGGCACGCTCGAAATCGATGCCGGACGGCATATCCTGATGGAGGACAAGGGCGCGGCGACCTCCATCGGCACCATCGTCGCCGGTGACAAGCGCCCCGGTGCGTCCATCGCGATGGCCGCGGGACTCGGCGCTGCGGGGCCGGACTACGCCCGGCTCGCGGCACTGTATCTCGATCCGGCGAACCTCGCCAGGACCGGCGTGCCGCTCGCCGACCAGCCCGGCAAGGTCGCCAAGACCTACGAGCAGGAGCTTGCGAACTGGCTCGCGACGACCTTCGGTTTCGCCGGCTCGACCGATGAGGCACGGGCGATGTTCGCTCGCCTGCCTGCGGAGCAGCAGCGTGTCTTCCTGCGAACGGTGTACTTTGCGGAGCTGCGTGCCGGCGGCCGCGAGTACAACGATCCATCGGGCGCGCGCTATCTGTCCTATCTGCGCGGCCGCCAGGCCATCGCGGCGTTGTTTCCGGAGCAGGATGCGGCGGGCCGGCCGATCACTTACGCCGGCGACATCACGATGTTCGGCGGCTCTGGCGTGCGCACGCTGCGCGGCGGCGACATCCAGTCGCTCACGCCCGGCGGCAAGCTGATCATCGGCGTCGAGGGCGTGGTGCCTCCGGGGTCGTCGGGCCTGATCACGCAAGGCGCCGGCGACATCGAGATCTATGCCAAGGGCTCGATCCTGTTGGGCTTGTCGCGCATCATGACGACGTTCGGCGGCAACATCCTGGCCTGGTCGGCGAATGGCGACATCAATGCCGGTCGTGGCGCGAAGACCACCACGATCTTCACGCCGCCGAAGCGGGATTACGACGATTACGGCAACGTCACGCTGTCACCGACGGCGCCGTCGACCGGTGCCGGCATCGCGACGCTTGCCCCGATTGCCGAGGTTCCACCGGGCGACATCGATCTCTACGCGCCGCTCGGCACCATCGATGCGGGAGAGGCCGGCATCCGCTACTCCGGCAACATCAGCATCGCGGCGCTGCAGATCGTCAACGCCGCCAACATCAGCGGACAGGGCACGGCGTCGGGGCTGCCCACCGTGCAGGGCCCGCCGACGGCGGCGCTGACGGCTGCATCGAACACCGTAGCAGCCAGCCAGCAGGCCGCGCCGCCGCCGGCCCGCAACGAAGGGCAAGCGTCGATCATCATGGTCGAGGTGCTCGGCTATGGCGGGGGCTCGGGGGATGGCGATGCGCCGGACAACAAGCGGCGGCCGCCTGCAGCCGAGCGGCAGAGCTACAATCCCGACGATCCGATCAAGGTGGTCGGCTACGGCCCGCTCACCGAGCAGGACACGCGCGGCCTCACCGAGGAGGAGCGACGCAAGCTCAGCGCGCGCTGACGACATGTCGGCGGGGATCGCCGAGGCGTGGCGGCTGTCTCCGCCGCGCCTGCCGCGAAGCGTGCAACGTGATGAGATGGTTCAGCCCTTGCCCCAGTTCCAGGCCAACAGCAGCGCGAAGCCCGCCATGGCGACGGCATAGAGCGCGGCGACGAGTGCATAGCCGCCGATCTGGCGGCCCATGCCCGTCTTCGGCTTGAGCCACCAGTCGAACGCCTTGAAGGCGGCGGGCACCACCCACCATCCCAGCAATTGTGTGCTGACGAGGTTGCCGATGAACAGCGACAGCCAGAACGGTACGCCGTGGGCGTCGATCAGCGGCCGGCTGACGAAGAAGCCCCAGAGATAGACGATCGGATAGAGCACCAGCAGGACGAGGAGGTTGCACTTGAAGATGGCGGCGGCGCTCTGCGGTGCCGCGACACCCGCCGGAAACCAGAAGTCGAAGCCGTAGCTGGTGCGCTTGACGTTCATGCCGGCATTGAAGCGCTCACCTTCCTGCAGCAGCGTCTGCCGCTCCGGCGACTCCAGCCACGCGGAAAGATGAACGTCGCTGTCGAACGACAGGATGATGATCCAGTCGTCATGCAGGCCCGGAATCGGCGGCTCGATCTTGTGGCGCAGGAAGCCCCTGAACTCGGCTTCCGCCGCCTGGATGCGCTGCTGCCAGGCGAGGAAGGCGTCGTCCTCGCCCGGCGGGACCTTGAAGGAGATCACGGCGGACACCGTGCGCTCCTGGCGCGGGCCGGCGTCGGGCAGCAGGTGGATGTCCTCCGGCCCGACGAAATGGTGGCGCACCTGCGCGAGCAGCTGCTCGCGCTCATCGCTCTGCAGCCAGGCGCGCGCCGCTGCGGCGGACGCAAAGCGCAGGATCAGCACCCAGTCGACATGGGCCGGTGGCTGCGGCGGCACCACCTCCTGGCCGAGAAAGCCCGGCCAGGATTTCAGCCGTTCGCCGATCGCGCCGCTCCAGCGCGCGAAGGCGGCGAAGCCTTCGTCGGCGATGCGGCGCTGGATGACGAGCGCGACCGGCCCGTCGGTTGCGTCCCGGCTCGTGGTCATCCGCGGTCCGCTCAGGCTTTCTTGTAGAGGCGCTTGCCCATCACCCAGGTCTCGTCGACGCTGCGGTCGTCGCCGACCATCATGACGCCGAACAGCAGGTTGGCCGCCTCGTCGATGGTGCGCGGGCCGCCGCCCTCGGCGATCAGCGACTGGTGCCAGGGCTGAGCGATCGGGCCGCCATTGACATCGAGCGCGACGAAGTCGGCTTCCTTGCCCGGATTGAAGTTGCCGAGCTTGTCGTCGATGTAGAGCGCCTCGGCGCCGCCGAGGGTCACCGACCAGAAGCCGCGGTAGGGCGACAGCTTGTTACGCTCGGCCTCGGCGACGTCCTTGCGCACCGGATCGATCGAGCCGTCGAGCATGGTGTTGTTGCACATGCCGACCTTGTAGGCGTCGTCGAGCACATGGATCATCGAGAAGCGGTTGCCGCCGCCCATGTCGGTGCCGAACGCGATCTTGACGCGGTGCTCGGGATCGGTGGCGCGGCCGAGACGGAACAGGCCGCTGCCGAGGAACAGGTTGGAGCAGGGGCAGAACACCACGGCAGCACCGGCCTTCGACATGCGGCGGAATTCGCTGTCCGAGAGATAGACGCCATGGCCGCCGGAGAACTTCGGCCCGACCAGGCCGAACTTCTCGTAGACGCCGAGATAGTCCTGGCAGTCCGGATGTTCGACCACGACGCCGCGGCATTCGGCCGGGTTCTCGGAGATGTGGGTGTTGACCCAGCAGTCCGGGTGCTCATGCTTGAGGCGGCGGCAGGCCTCGAGCAGCGCCGGCGAGGCGCCGAAGGCGAAGCGCGGGGTGATGGCGTAGAGGTTGCGGCCCTTGTTGTGGTACTGCGCGATCAGTCGCTTGCTGTCGCGGTAGAAGTTTTCCGGCGTGTCGACGAACTCGGCCGGCGCGTTGCGGTCGATGCCGGTGAGGCCGGCGATGACGCGCATGTTGCGGCGGGCTGCCTCGTCGAACAGCTCCTCGGTCGCGACCGGCGACGAACTGGTGAACGCCTGGCAGGTGGTCGTGCCGCTGGCGAGCAGCGCATCGAGGAAGCGCCTGACGCCCTCGCGGGCGTAATCGCGGTCGCGATATTTCAGCTCCTCCGGGTAGACCCACATCTGCAGCCACGGCAGCAGCTGCTCGCCATAGGCGCCGAGGATGCGGGTCTGCGGCAGGTGGATGTGGCCGTCGATGAAGCCGGGGACGATGATGCGGTCCTGGATGTGGGTCACCGCGAGGCCCGGGTGGCGCGGCGCGACCTCATCGTGGGCGCCGAAATCCGTGATGGTGCCGTCGGTCACGACCATGAGGCCGTCCTGGTGGAAGCGGGCGGCGGCCTTCTCGTTGCCGATGTGCTTCCACGGATCGTCGACGAAATCGAAGAACGTACCCCGGATACCGATGGTGCTCATGGCTTGTTGTCCACCTCTGTTTCTGTCTTGCTTGGCAGCGAATGGCGCGGGCGGCCGGCTTCCGCGTCGGAGCAGGCCAAAGGTGCAGGCCGGCGCGGACGCGGATAATGGTTGGGCAGGTCATTCAGATTTGGTTAAATGGCGCGGGTGGTTTGTATGCTTTGCGCTGATTGAGAAGAGATTTCATCCGCCTCCCGGGACATGGGCGGCGGCCAGCAAGTGATTGACAATGTCGCCTGGGCAGGATGGAAACAGGGGATGGCCCCGCGCTGGAAGGCGGGGTGATTCCCATCAGGATTTTGATACGACCATGGTTTTTGCGATCGATCGCCGCCGGGCCGCGGCACTGCCGGCCACATTTCGTCTGCTGCTCGGCCTCACCCTCGCGGGGGCAGGCTTGTCTCCGGCGGCGCAGGCCGCATCACTTCCGGGCGGCGCCGGGTCGCTGGTCGAGAGCTATCAGGACTGGAGCCTTGCCTGCCAGGCGCAGAACAACAACGTCACCTGCCTGATCCGCCAGGTTCAGACCAATTCCCAGACCAACCAGACCGTGCTGGCGGTCGAGCTGCACAATGCGCAGGGCGGCAAGCTGGAAGGCGCCCTGCTGCTGCCGTTCGGCCTTGCACTGGCGCAGGGCGTCAGCCTCAAGCTCGACGAGGCGGCGTTGGGGTCGGCGCTCGCGTTCTCGACGTGCGTTCCGGCCGGCTGCCTGGTTCCGGTCGCGTTCGATGCCGCCACCGTCGGCAAGCTGAAGGCCGGCACGGCGATCAACATCACGGCCGGCACGCTCGGCAATACGCAGCCCACCGCGTTCAAGGTCTCGATGAAGGGGTTTGGCGGAGCCCTCAATCGTCTGGTCGACCTGCTGAAGTAGGGTCCGGGGCGAAGCCTCGGACGTCGTCTGACCGTGCCGGCGGATGGCCTGAGCCGGCACGAGGATGATGGCGAGCGTTCACGTCCTCTTAAGCCTCAGCCAAAGCTGCCCTCGTGAAGCGTCAGGTGCCTACCTCTCGTTAGGGACTCGCGATCATGGTGCGGCCATGGGACAGATCGCTTCGCCGCGGCCGGACATCCGGCGCGAGCTCATCGAAATGCTCTTTACGTCGCTGCCGCAGGTGGCCGCGACCGTCGCAACCTCGGTCACCGGGGCGGTCAGCCTCGCCGTGGTCAGCGGCAACATCCAATATGTCGTCGTGTCCGGGGCCATCACGCTGACGGGAACGGCGCGGCTTGTCAGCCTGTGGGCCTATCAGCGCCGCCTTGCGCACGGCGCGCTGTCCGATGCGGAGGTTCTGCAGTGGGAGCGCATCTACGGCGCGGGGGCGGCGGCATTTGCCGTCGCGCTCGGCATGCTCTCGGCTTGCGCGCTATGGCTCGGCGATGCGCCGGGCGCGTGGATCGCGTTCGGGCTCTCGATCTCCTATTGTGTCGGCATGGTCTCGCGGGCCGCGGTGCGGCCGTGGATCGTGCTGCTCGCCTCGGCATTGCTGCTGACGCCCACGATCGTGGCCGGCCTGTCCCGGCCGGAGATGGCCTACAAGCTCGGCGCCTGCATGCTGATCCTGTTCTGGATCACGCTTCGGGAGGCGTCGCGGCATCTCAGCATGGCGTTCATCGAGCGGCTGGAGGCCAAGCAGGCGTTGGCGCGCCAGGCCCATCAGGATTTTCTCACCGGCCTGCCCAATCGCGCGGCCTTCTGCGCCGCCCTCGATGCTGCGAGCGGCCGGGTCGCGATCGTCGCCGTCGATCTCGACGGCTTCAAGCCGGTCAATGACCGCCTCGGCCATCAGGCCGGCGACCTCTTGCTGCAGCAGGTGGCCGAGCGGCTCGGGCACTGCATCGGCCCCGACAGCCTGGCGGCGCGTTTCGGCGGCGACGAGTTCATGCTGCTGACATGCATCGACGAGGGGGCCGTTGGCACCGACACCGCGCAGGCGCTGGCGAGGCGCGTGGTCTCGGCGCTGTCCCTGCCGTTCTTCATTCTCGACGAGCCGGTCAGGATCGGCGCCAGCGCCGGCATCCTCCTCAGCGAGGCGCCGGCCAGCCTGCCGGCCGGCGGCGCCGCGCGGCTGCTCGATCAGGCCGACCAGGCGCTCTATGCCGCCAAGCGTGCCGGCGGTGGCCAATGGCGCTGGTCCGCCGAGGACGCTGCGCCGCAGGCGCCGGCCGGAGCCGGCGCCCTCGCAAGCCGCGTCGCGGCCTGTTGATGGTCGTCGGTGCGACCGCGGGGCCGCGTCAGCCGCGGGCCCACAGCTGCTCGACCAGCCTGCCGGCGCGTTGCTCGATCGCTGCCGCGGCGTCGAGACAGAGGTCCTCGCGGTAGCGCGAGCCGACGATCTGCACGCCGACCGGCAGCCCGTTGTGCAGCCCGACCGGCACGACGGCGCCGGGCAGACCCAGCACGTTGACCGACGAGATGAAGCGCAGGTCGTTCCAGAACAGCTCCTTGACCCGTGCGTCGCCGCCGAGATCGGCGTTGACCGCCGGCGTCGGCTTCACCGTGGTCGGCGTCAGCACCAGTGGGTGCTCCTCGAGGAAGGCGAGCCAGTTGCGGATATGCCGCGAGCGGTCGGCGATCGCCTTCATGTAGCCGGCCTTGTCGAGCTGGGTGGCGAGCGCGACGAAGCCGTGCAGCGTCTTCTGGAAGTCGGAGCTGCTGACCGCCAGCATCTGGTCCTTCTGCAGCGTCCAGACTTCGCTCATGATGAGGTCGGCCCACAGCTGCCAGACCGCATTGACATCGGGCACTTCGACTTCGCTGACGGCGTAGCCGGCATCCGACAGATGGTCGGCAGCCTTGCGCACCAGCGCGATGACGCCGGGGTCGGTGTCCATGTCGGCGGGAATTTTCGCCAGTGCGACCTTGATCAGGCCGTTCGGTTTCGGCCCTTCGAGCGGGGCGGGCACCCACCAGGGATCGCGCGGGTCACGCTGCGCCATCACCTCGAGGCCGAGGCGGACGTCGGCGACAGAGCGGGCGAGCGGCCCTTGCGACGACATGAACTGCGCCATCAGCGGTCGTTCGACCGTGGCGCTGGGGTTGTAGGCCGGGATGCGCCCCTGCGTCGGCTTGATGGTGGCGACGCCGTTGCAGTGCGCCGGCCAGCGTAGCGAGCCGCCGATATCGTTGCCATGGGCGATGGCGCCGATGCCGGCGGCGACCGCGGCGCCGGCGCCGCCCGACGAGCCGCCGCAGGTCACTGACGCATTCCAGGGATTGCGCGTCAGGCCGTGCAGCGTGTTGTCGGTGAAGCCGCGCAGCGAGAACTCCGGCGTGTTGGTCATGCCGATGATGATGGCGCCCGCCTTCTTCAGGTTGGACACCACCGGGGAATCGCCGGGCGCGATGTTGTCCTTAAGGGCGACGACGCCGTTGGAGTTGGCCTGGCCTTCGACGTCGATGTTGATCTTGATGGTGACGGGAACGCCGTGCAGCGGTCCGACGCCGTGGCCCTGCTTCTTCGCTTCGGCCAGCGTCGTGTCCGCGGCCTTGGCCGCCGCGAGCGCCGCGTCGCCGAGGTCGACGACCACGGCGTTCAGCGCCGGGTTGACCGCATGCATGTGCGCCACATGCGCGCGGGTCACCTCCTGCGCCGTCACGTCGCCCTTCTGGATCGCCGCGGCGGTGTCGACGGCAGACCACTGCCAGATCGGTGTTGTTGTCACGTGTCGTTTCCCCACTGTCAGTTCAATGGTGAAATCGTAGTGTATGCGCGGGAGATGTCGAGCCGTGACCGCCGCAACCGTCGTCTGCGGCAGCGTCGGGCCACGGCAGGCGTCAATCGGCTTGTGTCGCACTCCGCGTGCGCAGCTTTTCGCCGATCGAAAGCGATCGCGACAGCGCCTCGGCCGTGGATTTCAACGCGGCCACGCGGCTCGGCAACTGTTCGTTCATGATGCGCTGGAGCGGCCCTGTCATGCCGAGGGCATGATAGACCCGGCCACCCGACAGGATGATGGGCACGGCGATTGCGGCCAGTCCTTCGTCGATCTCGCCGATGCAGGTCGCATAGCCGCGGCTTTTCACCGCAGCGAGTTCCTGGGCCACCCACGCGTGATCATTGCGGGTATTGGGGGTCAAGATCGGCAGTTCGACGGATAGCGCCTCGTTCAATATTTCCGTGCTCTGATAGGCCATGATGGCCTTGGCAGTCGCCGCCGCGTTGACTGGCATCTCGATTCCGGGCTGCACGTAGCCACGCCAGCGCGCGTCGGGCGACAGCGCGACTGCGACGACGACGCGCGCGCCGACCAGGCGCGTGAGGTAGCACGTCTCCGACGTCGCATCGGTCAATTGCTGCAGATGCCCGCGCGCCAGCGCCGCAATCCAGTCGTCATCGGCCGCCGCGTGCAGCAGGCGCAGCAGGCGATCGCCAAGTTGATAGGCGCGTCCCCCTGCGCTGTCCTTCGCCAGCCCCGCACGCACGAGTCCCTTCAGTAGTCGGTGCGCCGATGTCTTGGGAAGGTCGAGCAGCGACGATACGTCGGCGAGTGTCAGGGCGCCGGGAAACGAGGCCACGAGCTCGAGCACCTGCATGTAGCGATCGAGCGGGCCGGCCGATTCTTCAGGTGACGTCATTCCGGAATGCTTTCGAGCCCGAACCAAAATTTGTGCATGCGTGCCTACGCCTTCCAGCTTGACTTGCCGCGCGTCAACGGCTTAGCTTTGCGCAATACCGGAATATTATTCCGAAAAACGGAACGAAAGTCAAGAGCAATCGACAATGTCCGCGCGACGGCGGACCGCGGTTGCGCGAGGAGGGGGACGAAGATGCGGCTGACGAGACAGGATTTTCTGAAAGCGTTGCTGGCGGCGGCAGTGATGCCGTGGGGCGCCATGGCCCGTGCTCAGCAGGGAGATCCGATCGTGATCGGTGCGACGGTGCCGATCACCGGCCCTCTGTCCCTCACCGGCAAGCAGTACCACAACTCGCTGATGATGGCCGAGGAGGACATCAACAAGGCCGGCGGCATCAACGGTCGAAACCTGAAGATCGTGTTCGAGGATACGCAAGCGTCGAACAGCACGGCGGTCAATGCGTTCGTCAAGCTGGCGCAGGACGTCAAGCCGTCGCTGTTCTTCCTGTCGAGTTACTCGACCCAGAATCTTGCGGTGTCGCCCGAATTGCAAAAGGTGCAGGTGCCGGCATTCTATGCGGGTGGCGCCGACATCATCGCCGCGGGCGGCAACGAATGGATGTTCCGCGTGCGGCCGGCCGACAGCGTGTCGGCCGAGGGAATGGTGCAGTGTGCCCTCAATGTGCTGAAGGCGAAGAAGCCGGGCATCCTCTACATCCAGAACGACTTCGGGCAGGGCGGAGCTCAGGCCGCGGCCAAGCGCTTCGACGCGGCGAGCGTCCCGGTCGTCGGCGTGGAGGCCTACGGCCAGAACGACAAGGATTTCTCGGCGCAGTTGCTCGCGCTGCGCGGCAAGGGCGTCGATGTCATCCTGATCTTCAACTACCCGCAGGATGGCGCACTGGTGCTGCGCCAGGCGAAGATGCTCGGCCTCAAGATGCCGCTCGTCACGTCGTCCGCTGCGCTGGTGCCTGCGGCGCTGCAGTTGCTGTCGCCGGCCGACCTCGACGGTGTGTGGGGCGTGGTCGATGCATTCATCGATCCGTCGGCCGGAGGGCGAATGAAGGATTTCATCGAGCGTTACAAGGCGAAGTTCGGCACCGATCCCGATCCGTATGGGCTCGCCTACTACGATGGCGCGATGCTCGCGGCCGAGGGCTTGCGCAAGGTCGGCCCCGATCCGAAGGCCCTGCGCGACTGGCTCGCCGCGGTGAAGAACTGGCAGGGCATCGGCCATTCCTATTCCTACGACATCAGGGGGAATGGCGTGTTCGACCTCGCAGTGGTCAAGGCCAAGGCGGGCACCAAGTCGCTCGAGCTGGTGCAGACCGTCAAGTTGAACTGACTTCTCGACATGCGATGCCCGGCGCGTCCGGGCCTCGTTTCATGGCTGGCGTGTGGATCGGACTGGCGGGCGATCGGCCAGCGATCGCCGACGCTCGCCTGCAGCCAGCCCTGGGAACACTACCGGCGGACCATGACGGATTTCATTCAACTGTTCATCAACGGACTTGCGATCGGCGGCGTGTATGCACTTGCTGCGATCGGGTTCGTCATCGTCTACGCCGCGACCGGCGTCGTGAACTTCGCCGCGGGGCAGTTCGTGATGTTCGGAACCTTCGCGGGCGTCGCCATGCTGCTTAACGCGCAGTTGCCCTGGCCGCTCGGCTATGGCGCGGCGCTGCTGGCGATGGCGTTGTTTGGCGCACTGTTTTTCGCCACGCTGTACCTCCCGCTGCGCCGCAGCCCGGTGGTGACGATCATCATCGGCACGGTGGCGATCGGCATCACCATGCAGAATGCGGCGCTTCTGACCTTCGGCTCCTGGCCGTTCCGCCTGCCGTCGCCGGTCGAGGGTCTGAACCTGACGATCGGCGGCGCCTCCATCTCGGCGCATGCCGTCGCGGTGGTCGCGGTCACCGCCGCCATGGTCGTGCTGCTGTGGCTGCTGTTGTTCCGCACCACACTCGGCATCGGTATGCGTGCAGTGGCGCAGGACATTCAGGCGGCGCGGCTGATGGGCCTCAAGGTCAACCGTCTGCTGGCGCTGTCGTGGATCCTCGCGGCCGTTCTTGCGGGCGTCGCCGGGCTGATGCTGGGGCCGATGTGGTTCGCCGACGTTAGCATGGGCGATCCGATCGCGCTGAAGGCCTTCGCCGCCACCATCATCGGTGGGTTCGGCAGTCTGCCCGGCGCCATTGTTGGAGGGCTGTTCGTCGGCCTCACCGAGGTGCTCGGCGCATCCTACGTGTCATCGGCCTACAAGGACCTCATCTCCTTCGGTGTGATGATCGTATTCCTGCTGGTTCGCCCGCAGGGCGTGTTCGGCGAACGTATCCAAGACAGGGGCTGAGCCGATGACGATGCGTGGTCCGCTCCTGCTTGCCGTCGCCGTTCTTGTCGCGGGCTTCGTCCTCTCGGCCATGCTGGCCGACTATCATCTGCGATTGCTCAACCTCGCGGTGATCTCGGCCATTGCAGTGGTCGGCCTCAACTTTGCGTTCGGCTATGCCGGCCTGATCTCGCTGGGACATGCCGCGTTCGTTGGCACCGGCGCCTATGGCGTCGCGTTGCTGACGACGCTGCTCGGCTGGTCGCCATGGTTGGCGCTGCCGGCGGCCATCGCCGCGACCGCGGTGTTCGCCGCGCTGATCGGCTTCCCGCTGCTGCGGCTCAAGGGGCACTATCTGGCGCTGGCGACGCTCGGGATGAACGTCTCCTTCTCCATCGTCACGGCCAACTGGATCGACCTGACGGGCGGTACCAATGGCATCGCTCGCATTCCGGAGCTGTGGATCGGCGGCCGCGCGCTGTCCGACGAGCGCAGCTACCTGTGGTTCGCGCTCGTCGTGCTGGCCATCTGCGTCGTGGTCGCGGCCGTCATTCACGCGTCGCGCCAGGGCCGCGCCATGATTTCGGTGCGCGACGACGAAACCGCCGCGGCCATGACCGGCATCGACGTCACGCGGGTCAAGATCTCCGCCTTCGTGCTATCGTCGATCTATGCGGCGATCGCCGGCGGCCTGTTCGCCTGCCACATGCGGTTCATCTCGCCAGAAGACTTCAATTACGCGCACTCGATCACCTATCTGGCGATGCTGATCGTCGGCGGCGAAGGGGCGATTGCCGGTGCGGTGGTGGGCGCCGTTCTGCTGACGTTCCTGCCCGAATGGCTGCGGTTCCTCGGCTCGGCCTATCTCGCGTTCTTCGGTCTGCTGGTGCTCGCCATTCTCGTTTTCCTGCCGGCCGGACTCGTTGGCCTCGGCCGGAAGCTCGTCCGTCGCCCGATCGCCGCTTCGCGATCACCCGCCATCAATGCCGTATCCAGGGAGGCGCGCACATGAGCCTGCTGCAGGCCACAGCGATCGACAAGCGCTACGGCGGACTGGCGGCGTTGTCCGACGTCGGATTGTCGGTGGACGAAGGCGAGTTCGTCGCCGTCATCGGCCCGAACGGGGCCGGCAAGTCGACATTGCTCAATGTGCTGACCGGCCTTGCGCTGCCGAACGGCGGCCGGGTCGTGCTCGACGGCCGCGACATCACCCGCGCGGCGACGCATAAGCGGGTCCGCGCCGGCCTCGGCCGCACATTCCAGCACGGCCGGCCATTCGCGCGCCTAAGCGTGATCGAGAACGTCATGACCGGTGCCGCCATTCGCGGCGGTTGCGAAGCCGCGCTGCGCGCAAGGGCAATGGCGGCGCTCGACCAGATGGGGCTCGCGGACGACGCGTACGCCACTATCGGATCACTGTCCTATGGCCGCCGGCGGATGGTGGAGCTGTGCCGCGCGCTGGCATGCGAGCCACGCGTCCTGCTGCTCGACGAGCCGGCGGCGGGGTTGAATTCCGGCGAGGTCGACCAACTGGTCGATCGTCTGACCGAGCTGCGGACCAGGCACCGGCTCGCCGTCGTGCTGATCGAACACAACATGGGGATGGTCATGCGCCTCGCGCAGCGCATCGTCGTGCTGAATTTCGGCTGCAAGATCGCCGAAGGCACGCCGGCGGAGATCCAGGCCAATCCCGTGGTGCTGTCTGCCTATCTCGGCGAAGGATACGGCCATGCTGGCATGCAATGACCTGACGGTCGCCTATGGGGACATCGTCGCCCTGGAGGACGTCACGCTCGACGTGCGGCGCGGAGAGACCGTCGCGCTTATCGGCGCCAATGGCGCCGGCAAGACCACGCTGCTTCAGGCGATCTCGGGCCTCAATCCGGTTCGCTCCGGCGACATCCTGTTCGACGGAGTGTCGATCGCCAGAACGGCGAGCGACCGCCGTGTGTCCCTCGGCATCGCGCAGGCGCCGGAAGGCCGCCGCATCTTCCCCGGCCTGACCGTGGAGGAGAACCTGTCGCTGGCGACGGTGAACTGGCGGCGCTGGGGGCAGCCGATCGCGGACGATCTCGCGCGCGTGTTCGACCTGTTTCCGCGCCTGAAAGAACGGCGACAACAGCTCGGCTGGTCATTGTCAGGGGGCGAACAGCAGATGCTGGCGATCGGACGGGCGCTGATGGCGCGGCCGCGTCTGCTGCTGCTCGATGAGCCCTCGCTCGGGCTCGCGCCGCGGCTCGCGGAAGAGGTCTATGAGCGCGTCAGGCAGATCGCCGACAGTGGGCTGACCATTCTCGTGGTGGAGCAGAACACAGTGCTGGCGCTGTCAGTGGCCGATCGCGCCTACGTGCTGGAGACCGGCCGTATCGTCCTGGAAGGTGCGGCCGCGGAACTGAAACAGCATGCGCGTGTCCGCGAAGCCTATCTCGGACGCTGATTTTTCGGGGAAGGAAATAACCAGATGTACCCAGACCTCTCGTCGCAGTCGAACACACTCTATGACCGCGCGCGGACAAGCTTGCCCGGTGGCAACACCCGCACGACGGTGTTCATGAAGCCCTATCCGATCTACGCGGCGCGTGGCGCTGGCTGTCGGGTGTGGGATGTCGACGGCAACGAGCTGATCGATTGCATCAACAATTTTACGTCGCTGATCCATGGCCACGCCCATCCGACGCTGATCGAGGCTGCGATGCGGCAGCTCGCGCTCGGATCGGCGTTCGGCATGCCGACCGAATCCGAGATCGATCTTGCCGAACTGCTGGCGTCGCGTCTGCCGTCCGTCGAGCAGGTGCGCTTCGCCAATTCCGGCACCGAGGCGGTGATGATGGCGCTGAAGGCGGCGCGCGCCTTCACTGGGCGGCCGAAAATCGCAAAGTGCGAAGGCGCCTATCATGGCTCCTACGACTATGCCGAGGTCAGCCTGGATCCGTCACCGGCGGATTGGGGCGGCAACGCGCCGGTGTCGGTCGCCTATGCCAAGGGCACGCCGCAGAATGTGCTGGCTGATGTCGTGACGATCCCTTTCAACGATATCGATGGAGCGGTCAGCCTGATCCGCGAGCATGGCCGGGATCTCGCCTGCGTGCTGGTCGACCCGATGCCGAACCGGGCGGGCCTCGTGCCGGCGGACAAGGCCTATCTCGAAGCGCTGCGCCAGGCGACGCGTGAGGTCGGCGCGGTGCTGGTGTTCGACGAGGTGATCTCGTTCCGTCTCGGTTATCATGGCGCTCAAGGGTTGTGGGGGATCGATCCGGATCTGACGACGCTCGGCAAGATCATCGGTGGTGGCTTTCCGGTCGGCGCAATCGCCGGCAAGGCCGAGATCATGGCGGTGTTCGATCCGACCAAGGGCAAACCAGCGTTGCCGCATGGCGGGACTTTCTCGGCCAATCCGGTGACCATGCGCGCCGGCATCGCGGCGATGGAGCTGTTGGATCATGACGCCTTCGTGCGGCTGGATACGATCGGCGATGTCGTTCGCAAGGGCATCAACGGCGCGTTTCGCCGGCACGACGTGCCCGGCGTCGCGGTCGGGCTTGGATCGCTGCTGAAAATCCACTTCTCCGATCGGCCGGTTCGCGACTACCGGTCGGCCTACATGACCGAGCGCGAGGCGAAGCGGCAGAGCGTCTTCAATCTCGAATTCCTCAATCGCGGCGTTCTGTCGGCGGGTTACGGCCTGATGGCCCTGTCATTGCCGATGACGGACGCCGACGCCGAGGCCATCGTTCGCGCCGCGTCGGATGCACTGGCGGTGGTCGCTGCACAAGTCTGACGCCGGCCTGCGTCGTCGAATTCACAAGGAAGTCGCGCGAAGGCCCTGCGGGCTTTCGCGTTAGGGAACACTATTGTCTCGAGACAGGTGAGCAAATGGCCAGCAAGGTCGATCCCATCACGCGGTCCGTCGTTCAGCATCGGCTGAGCTCGATCGTGTCGGAAATGGGCGAAGCGATGCTTCGCACATCCTATTCCCAGATTCTCAACTCCAGTCGGGATTTTTCGCTGGCCATCTGTGACGTGCAGTCGCGGTTGATCGCGCAGGCCGACCATATTCCGGTCCATGTCGGTGCGCTGCCATGGGCGACGCGTGCGGTCGAAGAGCGCTTCACGGATGTCGCGCCCGGTGACGTCATCCTGATGAACGATCCTGACCACGGCGGTAGCCATCTGCCGGATCTCACGGCGTTCGTGCCGGTGTTCGACGGCGGCCGGCGACTGTTCTGGAGCATCGTCCGCGCGCACCAGAGCGACATCGGCGGCGCCACCCATGGGGCATACAATCCGACGGCGACGGACATCTGGCAGGAAGGGTTGCGCCTTCCGCCGATCCGTCTTTACGAGGCGGGCCGGCTGCGCGACGACATCCTCGACATGCTGGCGCTCAACGTGCGCAACCCTTACGATTTCCGCGGCGATCTGGCCGCCATGATCGGTGCGGCGCGGCTGGGCGAGCGGCGCATGGGCAAATTGTTCGCCGAGTTCGGCGCTCCCGTCGTCGAGGCTGCGATCGAAGCCATTCTCGATGCGGCCGAGCAGCAGGCGCGCGCGGTCGTCTCGACCTGGAAAGACGGCGTCTTCCATGGCGAGGCGTTTCTCGACGACGACGGCCACGGTCGCAGCGATATCAGGATCGCGGCCAAGGTCACCAAGACCGGCAGCGACATCGAGGTCGATCTGTCGGCCTCGGATCCGCAGACCACCAGCTTCGCCAACTCCTCCCACGCCAATATGCACGCCGCGGTGGTGATGGCCTTCGCTTATCTCATCGACGCGGACATTCCCAAGAATGCCGGTGCGTTGCGCGGGCTGACCGTGAAGGCGAAGCAGGGCACCATCGTGTGGGCTGATTCCGGTCGGCCGGTCACGCTGTGCACCAGTCATCCGTCGAACGAGATTGTCGAGGCCGTGGTCAAGGCGCTGTCCGCCTCCTGTCCGGAGCGGGTGATGGGCGGCTGGAGCCGTCGCTTCCGCATCGCTGTCCAGGGCGAGGATCCGCGCACCGGGCGAACCTTCATCTGGCACATGTTTCAGGCCCGTCCCGGCGGCGGCGCCTCTTCGGGCGGAGACGGCTGGTCGTCTATCGGCGAATGGCACACGGTCGGTGGCCTCAAGTTCGGCAGCCTCGAGGTCGCGGAGGCGCGGTTTCCGCTGCATTTCCGCCACCACGAGTATCGCGCCGATTCCGGCGGCGACGGCCAGTTTCGCGGCGGCCTCGGCGTCGCGCTCGATCTCGTATTCGAGGTCGACAAGCCTGCGCTCGGCAATACGGCTGGGGACGGCGCCCGGCACGGGGCGTGCGGCATGCTGGGCGGTCAGGACGGCGCGCCGCATCACTACCGCCTGCTGTCGGCGGGACGTGATCCGCGCGTGCTGCGCACCAAGGAGGCGGGCATCGAGATCCACCCGGGCGACTGCCTGGAAGTGCGCTCCGCCGGAGGCGGCGGATGGGGACCGCCCGAGCGGCGGTCGCCGCAAGCGCGGCGGCGTGATGCCGAGCAGGGCCTCGTGACGCGGAACGTAACGACAGAAGTGGTTCAGTAGAGATGTTGACGATCGGTATTGACGTTGGCGGCACCTTCACCGATCTGGTCGCGATCGATGCGACCGGACGCACTGTGTTCGCGAAATCACCCTCCACGCCACAGGATCAGTCGATCGGGGTCATGAGCGGGCTCGACGAGCTGGCGCGGCGACTCGATTTGACCCGTGCTGAGATGCTGGCTGCGACGGATCGGCTGGTTCACGGCACCACGGTGGCGACCAATGCGCTGCTGGAGCGCAAGGGAGCGAAGGTCGCCCTGCTGACGACAGCAGGCCACCGCGACGTGATCGAGATGCGCGAAGGCTTGAAGAGCAATCGCTACGACCTGCGGACGCCGCCGCCCGAGCCGCTGGTGCCGCGCGAGCGCCGTTTTGGCGTGCGCGAGCGGCTGCGGCCGAACGGCGAGGTGCTGGCGCCCCTCGACGACGCCTCGCTGAATGAAGCGATCGCCGCGATCCGCACTTCGGGGGCGACGTCGGTTGCGATCTGCTTCCTGCATGCCTATCGCAATCCGGCACACGAGATCGCCGCGGCCGAGCGGCTGGCGCGGGAACTGCCCTGCGTGAATGTCTCGCGCTCCAGTGACGTGCTGCCGCAGATCAAGGAGTACGAGCGCGTCTCCACCACGATCGTCAATGCCTATGTTGGCCCTGCGGTTCGGCACTATCTGACCGGGCTGGAGCGACGCCTGGCGGAGGCGGGTTTCAAAGGAAGCCTGTTCATCATTCTCTCCCATGGCGGCATGGCGCCGGTCGAGGAGGCGGCACGTCTCGCCGCCGGCACCGTGTTGTCCGGCCCTGCAGGTGGCATTTCGGGGTGCCGGCGCTGCGCCGAGCTGCTGGGGCTGCCTGACCTCGTGCCGTTCGACATGGGTGGCACCAGCACGGATATCTCGCTGATCGCCGACGGCCGCGCCGCGCTTTCGGCTGATGGCGGTCTCGCCGACCAGCGCATCGCGCTGCGCAGTCTCGACATCGCCAGTATCGCGGCAGGGGGCGGCTCCATCGCCGGCGTCGACGCCGGTGGTAGTTTTCACGTCGGCCCGGAAAGCGCGGGCTCGATGCCGGGACCGGCCTGCTACGGCAATGGCGGCACGGCTGCGACCGTGACCGACGCCAACGTCATTCTCGGCTATCTCGATGCGGCGGCCTTCTTGGGCGGACGGCGTCCGCTTGACCGTGGCGCGGCGGAGGCAGCCATCGACCGTCTGGCTGCATCTCTCGGCGTGTCCCGCGACGAGGCGGCGGCCGGGATCTATCGTCTGGTCAACCTCAAGATGGCCGACGGCATTCGCCTGATGACGTTGCGGCGCGGCGTGGATCCACGGCGCTTCACGCTGCTGAGCTTCGGCGGCGCGGCCGGTCTACATGCGGTCGAGGTCGCCCGCGAACTCGACATTCGCCGCATCGTCGTGCCGACCACCGCTTCGGTGCTGTCGGCTTGGGGCATGCTCGCGAGCGACCTGCGCTACGAGATGAGCCGGACCCATTTCGAGTCCGGTGCGCGGTCGTCGGCGTCAGATATTCGCAGGATTTTCGCTGACCTGGAGCGCCAAGCCGCGGATCGCCTGCGCGGCTGGTTCGATGGCCCCATCACCATCGAGCGCTCGGCGGAGATGCGCTATGGCGAACAGGTGTTCGAGGTCGACGTGCCGCTGAGTGATGTCGATCTGGAGGTGCCGACGCTGGTGGCCGATGTGGAGGAGCGCTTCCATCGCCGCCATGAAGAGCTCTACACCTACGCCTCGCGCGATCAGGAAGTGGTGTTCGTGAATGCCCGCGCGGCCGCCGTCGGCGCCGTCGCCGGACCTGCGCGGAGCGAGAGTGCGACGCCCGCCGTCGAGCACGCGGTGGCGACGGGCGCGCGGCCAGCTTTCTTCGGCGCGTGGCGCGAGGTGCCGGTCTATGCGCTCGAGCGGCTGCGCCCGGGACATGCTATGGCCGGGCCGGCGATCATCGAGGCCGAGACCACGACCGTCGTGATCAACGGCGGCGATCGGGTGACGGTCAATCCCCTCGGCTGGCTCGATATCGCGGTCGGGACCGAGCGGTCCAGCGACAACGGCTGACACGCGGGCCGCGGTCGAGCTGTCGCTCAGCTCTCCACCGCGGCAGGCGCGCCGGTACGTTCCATGCCGTGGAGGTGCTGCTTCAGCAGCGTCGCCGCGCGCTCGAAGTTCTTCTCGCGGATCGCCTCGACGATGCGGCGGTGGTCGGTGTTGGAGCGTGGCCGCCACGACGCCGTGCGCGTGGCGGCGAGCACGATGCGCGAGTTGGCGAGGCGCAATTGCTCCAGCGTCGCGAGCAGGCGCGGCATCCGGCACGGCTCGACGAGGGCCTTGTGAAAGTCGCGGTTGGCCGCCTCCCACGCCACGATCGTCGCGGCCTGCTCGCCGGCGAGGGCGGCTTCCTCGATGGTCGCCATATGCACCGCGGTGAAGCGCGGCACGGCGTGGCGGAACGCGAGCAGCTCCAGCGCCGCGCGCATCTCCACCACCTCGCGAATCGCGCCGGCGTCGAGCGGCGCCACCCGCATGCCGCGGCGCGGCTCGCTGACCGCAAGGCCGGCGGCGCGCAGCATCTGGAACGCCTCGCGCGCCGGGACATGGCTGGCGCCGAAGGCGTGCGCGACATGATCCTGGCGCAGCGGTGCGCCGGGCGGCAGCTCGCCGGTGATGATCTGCTCGGTGAGCGCAGCCGCGATGCGGGTCGCGATCGGGTCGATTTTCTCGCGCATTGATAGATTATCTATGAAGATTCAGCGTGAAGGGAGCGCGGATCATGGATAGCCTGATCCTTACTAGCAATATCATAGATAATTTCAATATTTATCTATGATCAGGTTGGAAGGAAATCGACAATGTCGGAAGAAACGATGATCACGGGCCATACCGCGCGCCCGCCGCTCGCCCGCGTCGCACGACTCGCAGCGCTGCTGGCCGGGGGCAGCCTGGTGATGGTGGCCTGTGCGAAGACCACGGTGCCGTTCTGGCCGGTGCCGATGACCATGCAGGTGTTCGGCGCCTTCCTGCTCGCGGCGCTCGCCGGCGGTCGGCTCGCTGCGGGGATGATCCTGGTCTATCTCATCGAGGGGGCGCTCGGCCTGCCGGTGTTCGCCGGCACCGCCGGCGGTGGCGCCGGGCTCGCGGCGCTGTTTGGACCGACCGGCGGCTATCTCGCCGGCTTTGCCATCGCAGCGCTGGTCGCCGGCGAATGGATGCGGCGGACCCAGGCGCGTGGCGGTGGCGCTGCGCTGGCGCCGATGCTCGCCGGGCTCGGCGTGATCTACCTGTGCGGCGCGCTGTGGCTCGTGCCGTTCGTCGGCTGGCACAAGGTGCTTGCGGTTGGCGTGACGCCATTTTTGGTCGGCGACCTTCTCAAGGTGCTGCTCGCCGCGGTCACCGCGGCGGTGCTGCTGCGCTGGAAGGAGGCGGCGTGATAAACAGCCTCGCCACCCGCAACGGACCGGCCGAGCTGGTACGGTCCGACTGGACGCGCGCCGAGGCGGAGGCGCTCTACGCGCTGCCGCTGCCGGAGCTGATCCATCGCGCCCAGGAGGTGCACCGCCGCTTCTTCGATCCCACCGAGGTCGAGACGGCGAGCCTGCTCAGCGTCAAGACCGGCGGCTGCCCTGAGGACTGCGGCTACTGCTCGCAGAGCGCGCATTTCGACACCGGCGTCAAGGCGTCGAAGCTGATGCGCGCCGATGACGTGATCGCCCAGGCGCGCGTGGCGAAAGCCGCCGGCGCCGGCCGCTTCTGCATGGGCGCGGCGTGGAGCAGCCCAAAGGACCGCGACCTCGACCGGGTCTGCGAGATGGTCGCGGGCGTCAAGGCGCTGGGCATGCAGGCGTGCGTGACGCTCGGCAAGCTGACGCGCGACCAGGCCGAGCGCCTGGCGGACGCCGGCCTCGACTATTACAGCCACAACATCGATACCTCGCCGGACTACTACGGCGAGATCATCACCACGCGCACGATGCAGGATCGGTTCGATACCATCGCCCACGTCCGCGCCGCGGGCATCCACGTGTGCTGCGGCGGCATCGTCGGCATGGGCGAGGGGGTCGCCGACCGCCTCGGCCTGCTGCTGACGCTGGCCTCGTTCGATCCGCATCCCGAGAGCGTGCCGATCAACATGTGGAACGAGGTGCCGGGCGTACCGGTGGCGGAGCGGGCGGAAAAACCCGATCCGATTGCATTCGCCCGTCTGGTTGCCGTGGCGCGCATCCTGATGCCGCGCAGCATCGTGCGGTTGTCGGCGGGCCGCGCCGGCATGACCGACGAGCTGCAGGCGCTGTGCTTCGTCGCCGGCGCCAACTCGATCTTCGTCGGCAATGTGCTGCTGACGACGCGCAATGCCACGCGCGACCGTGACGCGGAGCTGCTCGACAAGCTCGGCATGCGGACCACGGTCGCGGGCGCAGTCGAGGCTTTGCGCCAGGTTGCCGTTGCCGGCTGAGTGATGCCGTCCGGACGGCGCCTTCGGGGGCCGTCCGTGCGGCGGTCGCGTTCGTAACGAGGGTCTCGGCGCGCCGTCAGGTCGTCGCCTGCTTGAGCTGCAGGGCCTGCCGCGCGGTGTCGGCCTTGAGCCGCACGAAGCTCGCCAGCGCCTGCTCGATTTCGCCGGCGGCGCTGCCGCGAAGCTGCAGCAGCGCTTTCGCGGTTGGCCAGCCGAGGCCGACGGCCTTGACGATGGTCAGCAGCGCTTCGTGCCGGGGCTGCATGTAGGCATCTTCGACCACCCGGACGTCGACGTCGGCAAGCACCGCGATGCCGGCGATGGCGTAGTCGAGCTTGCTCTCGGAGATGAATTGCAGCAATTCGCGCTCGCCGAGCGAATCGGAGCCTCTCAGGGCGCGGGTGCGGCCGAGCGCGGCGGTGTAGTTGCGCGGCGCGGCCGGCGCCTGGCGGGTCGCAGTTTCGGCGACACGCGACACCAGCACCTGGGTCGCGTCGGGCGGGCGGCCGGCTTCCAGGGTTTCGTGCAGGGTGCTCGGCACCACCGTCAGGAGGCGGAGAAAATGGTGGCGCGGCAGGTCCGCGCGCGCGCCGATCTTGATCGCGAGCGGATCGCTGCCGCCGGCGCGCAGCACCAGCGTGCCGAAGCCGCTGTTGGAGAACCGCGCGCCGGCGTTTTCCACGATCGCCAGCAGCACCGGGGTTTCGCCACGATCGACCAGCCGGTCGGTCACGATCTCGGAGACCTGCGGACGCTGGCAGACCGCCAGCAGATGGCGCTGGCTGCGCGTTTCGACACAGGTGATCAGCAGGTTGTCGTCGAGGTGCTGGCTGCGGGCGAGCAGCGGGGCCGCGACATCGCTGAGGTCGTCGAGCGCGAGGCGCCGCAGCAGCCGCAGCGGCGGGATCGAGGCGTCGCTCAGCCGCTGCGCCAACTGGGTGCGCGCCGCCGCGGTGACGCCGTCGCTGAGGCGGCCGAGCACGTCGTCGAACAGCTCGATCTGTTCCGGTGAATAGGCCGAGCCGCCGAGAAACAGGTCGGTGATCTGCTGCAGCATGTGGACGCCGCGTGCGGCGGACCAGCCGCCGAGCGCGCTGTCAAGTTGTTCGATCAGAAGGGATCGCTGGTTCATCGTGGTTCACTGTGGCGGTCGACGGTTCGCACCGGCGGCTCATGCGGTCTGTCGCAGCGGCGCTGCTGCGAATATGTCGGAGATGGAATCGGTGACGGGTTTCGGGCGTCCGAACAGGTAGCCCTGGCCCTGGACGCAGCCGGCCGCCTGCAGCATCCGCAACTGCTGCTCGTTCTCGATGCCTTCGGCGGTGGTCTTCATGTCGAGGCTGCGGGCGAGGCCGGTGACGGCGCAGACGATGGCGGCGGAGTCCGGTCGTTCGGTCAGCTCCGCGACGAACGAGCGGTCGATCTTGATCTTGTCGAAGCTGAACATGCGCAGATGGCTCAGCGAGGAGTAGCCGGTGCCGAAATCGTCAAGCGCCACCGAGATGCCGAGGCTGCGCAGTTGGTGCAGCTCGGTCAGGATGTCCTCGTCCTGCTGCAGCAGCACGGTCTCGGTCACCTCGATCTCCAGCCGTTCCGGCGCAAGGCGAGCCTTGAGCAGCGCCCGCGTCACGGTGTCCATCAGCGTACGCCGCTTGATGTGAGTCGGCGAGATGTTGACGGCGACCCTGACGTGCTCGGGCCAGCGGCTAGCGTCGAGACAGGCCTGGCGGATGACGAATTCGCCGAGCGGCACGATCAGTCCGGTCTCCTCGGCGATCGGAATGAACTGGTCGGGCGACATCATGCCGCGCGCGGGGTGCTTCCAGCGCACCAGGGCTTCCATGCCGCACACGCTCTCGTCCTTGAGCGCAACGATCGGCTGATAGTGCAGCACGAGCTCGCCATTGGCGATCGCCGCGCGCAGCTCCTGTCCGAGGCGGAGGCGGTCGTCGGCGCGGCGGTCGAGGCCGTCCTCATAGATCCGGTAGCCGTTGCGGCCATGGCCCTTCACCCGGTAGAGCGCAAGGTCGGCGCGATGCATCAGCTGCTCGATCGAGTCGCGGCGGTCGGTGGCGACCGCGACGCCGACGCTGGCGCCGATCATGGCCTGGTGATCGCCGATCTGATAGGGCTCGCTGAGCGTGTCGACCAGCCGTGCCGCCAGCGCGATCGCCGCTTCGCGCTGGTCCGGTTCGGGAGCCTGGATGATGGCGAACTCGTCGCCGCCGAGCCGCGCGACGATGTCGCAGGAGCGGACGTTCTGGCGCATCCGCTCGGCGACCAACTGCAGTAGCTTGTCGCCCGCGGAATGACCGAAGGTGTCGTTGACCGCTTTGAAGCGGTCGAGGTCGACCAGCAGCAGGCTGATGGGGCTGTTCTGCCGAACCGCGTCCTGCAGGGCGCTTTCGCCCTGCCGGGTGAACTCGGCGCGGTTGGCGAGCCCGGTGAGCACGTCGTGGTAGGCGAGATGGCTGATCCGCTCGCTGGCGCGCTCCTGCTCGGTGATGTCCTCGTGGGTCGCGACCCAGCCGCCGTCCGGCGTCGCCATCCGCCGGATCGAGATCACGCGCCCGTCACGGAGACGGAAGGTCTCGCAAGGGGTTTTCGGCATCGCCTCGACCAGTTCGTCGATGGCGCGATGACTGGTCTCACCGTTGCGCTCGTGCTGCCGCAGGATATCGGCGACATGGATACCGGGTTCGGCCTGCTGCTCCGTGAGGCCGTAGATCTCGCGGAAGCGCCGGTTGGAGATGGTGAGCCGCTTGTCGGCGTCGAACAGGCACAGCCCCTGGGACATGTTGGAGAGCGCCGCGTCGAGCCGCATGTTGGTGCGCGACAGCTCCTCGGCCTTCTCGCGCAGCAGCAGCTCGGAGCGGCGGATGTCGGTGATGTCCTCGTGGGTCGCCACCCAGCCGCCGCCGGGGATCGGCGTGTTGACGATCGCGATCATCCGCCCATGGCGGATATGGGTGATGCTCGGCACCACGCTGTTGTCCTGGAGCCGGTTGCGCAGGTTCTGCAGATAGGGCTCGACGTCGATATCGAGATCGCCTGCTTCGCGGCGGTGTTCCAGAATCTGCCGGATGTGCGCGCCCTGCTTCACCACCGTGGGGGACATGCCGTAGATGCCGAGGTAGCGATCGTTCCACACCATCAGCTGGCCGTCGCCGTCGAACATCGACAGGCCCTGGCTCATATGGGCGAGCGTGATCTGCAGCATTTCGGACTGGGTGCGGGCGCGCTGCTCGCTGTCGCGCAGCCGCTGGTGGGCGGCATGACGTTCGGTCACGTCGATGTAGTTGAGCACATAGCCGCCGCCGTGCACTGGGGCGCCGTGCGCCTCGATCACGCGGCCATCGGGCCAGATGCGCGTGGAGAGGTGCGCCTCGCCCGAGCGGACCAGATCGAGGTCCTGCTTCAGCAGTTCGTTGCGTTCGGCCCGGTCCAGTTCGGCGTCGATGACGTCCGCGATGTCGTCGAGCGACGGCGGGCCGGCGCCAAACAAGCGGTCGGGGAGGCCGAGCAGCGTGCGAAAGCCGTCGTTGCAGGCCACCAGCGTGCCGTTGCGCTCGAAGAACGAGACGTCGCCGGGAAAATTGTCGATCGCCGCCTGCAGCCGGGTCGATTCGCGCTTCAGGTCGCTGACGTCGATGCGGAAGCCGACTGTGTAGCCGCTCGGCGTGCGCCGCTCGCGGATCTGCAGCCAGCGGTCCCGCGGCAGCTGCTGCAGGATATCGCGCGGCATGGTGCGGCGCAGGTTGACGCGCTCCTCGACCCAGGCTTCGCGCTGCTCGAAGGTCTCGCCGGCCTCGGGATACTGGCCGCGGTGCACCCCGTAGCGGACGATCTCCGCGAACGAGGCGCCGGGCCGGATGGCCTCAGCCGATTCGGCGTAAATGCGCCGGTAGGCATCGTTGCACATGATCAGGCGGTCGTCCCAATCATACACGGCGAAGCCGTCGGGGATCGCGCCAACCGCCTCGTGCAGGGTTTCCTGAGCGATCTTGTGCGCCGTGATGTCGGCGCAGGACGTGATCACGCGGCGTGCCGCCGGGGCGCCGTCGGCGCCGATCGGCACCGCGCTGACCGAGATCCAGGTGATCGGGCCGGTTTCGCGCGACAGCCCCATCACGACGTTGCGCTGCGGGGCAGCGGTCCGCCAGGCGAGCGCGGTCGGGAAATCCTCGTGCGGGAAGCTGGAGCCGTCCTCGCGGATGGCACGGACGGCGACGGTCCCGTTGCCAGAGCCGAGCAGGCCGCCCTCCCAATCGCCGAGCAGGCGTGCCGCCGCCGTGTTGCGCGCGATGACGCGGCGCATGCCGTCCTGTACGACGATTGCTTCGCTCAGGGCATCCAGTGTCAGCAGCAGAGCGTCGTCGTGCCAGGCCGCGTTCGCAGCCGTGTCAGGCCCGACGCTGGCAAGCTCTGGGAAGGCGGCGGCTGTGGCGCCGTTGCTGATGTCGGAAGTCGGTGCGGCCTGATCCACTGGTGCTTGCTGTCGGGTCGCCCAAAGCCTTGACTGTCGCGATGGCCGGCATGCCCCGGTGAACCGGCCATCTCGATGAGAACGATGCCGCGCAGTGCGCGACGACAGCAGCTTCCACGTTGAATCTTAAGATTTTTTGAAGGTGCCATGATGCCGGTGCGCAGGCTGGGATGTCGCTGCAGTTGCAGGGCGCGCGGGGCGCAATCGGCGATCATGGTCGCGTCGTGTCAGCGGCCGCCATGCCGGTTGTATGGCATGGCGGCGGCACGTTCGGGGTGGTCGATGCGACGCTGCGGCGTGGGTGGTGGACGCCGCGGCGTTCGCCACTTCAGCCCATGGTCGGCATCACGAACTCGGCGCCAGCGCGGATGCCGGTGGGCCAGCGGCTGGTGATGGTCTTCAGCCGCGTATAGAAGCGCACGCCTTCGGGACCATGCATGTGATGGTCGCCGAACATCGAGGCCTTCCAGCCGCCGAACGAGTGGAACGCCATCGGCACCGGGATCGGCACGTTGATGCCGACCATGCCGACCTTGATGGCATGGGCGAACTCGCGCGCGGCATCGCCGTCGCGGGTGAAGATCGCGGTGCCGTTGCCGAACTCGTGGGCGTTGATCATCCGTGCGGCGGTGGCGTAGTCCGGCGCACGGGCGATGCTGAGCACCGGTCCGAAGATCTCCTCCTTGTAGATCGTCATGTCGGTGGTGACATGGTCGAACAGCGTGCCGCCGATGAAGTAGCCGTCCTCGTAGCCCTGCATGCGGAAGCCGCGGCCGTCGACCACGAGCTTCGCGCCCTCGGCGACGCCGGCGTCGATGTAGCCGCGCACCTTGTCGAGGTGCTGGCGTGTCACCAGCGGGCCCATCTCGGCCTCGGGATCGGTGCCGGGGCCGACGCGCAGGGCGTTGATCTTCGGCACGAGGCGCTCGATCAGCGCCTCGGCGGTCTTCTCGCCGACCGGCACCGCCACGGAGATCGCCATGCAGCGCTCGCCGGCCGAGCCGTAGGCCGCGCCCATCAGCGCGTCGACGGCCTGGTCGAGATCGGCGTCGGGCATCACGATCATGTGGTTCTTGGCGCCGCCGAGCGCCTGGCAGCGCTTGCCGGTGCGGGCCGCGGTCTCGTAGATGTAGCGCGCGATCGGCGTCGAACCGACGAAGCTGATGGCCGCGATGTCCGGGTGATGCAGCAGCGCATCGACGGTCTCCTTGTCGCCGTGCACGACGTTGAAGACGCCCTTCGGCAGGCCGGCTTCCGTCAGCCAGTCGGCGAGCAGCAGCGACGCCGAGGGATCGCGCTCCGACGGCTTGAGGATGAACGGGTTGCCGCAGGCGAGCGCCACCGGGAACATCCACATCGGCACCATCGCCGGGAAGTTGAACGGGGTGATGCCGGCGACGACGCCGAGCGGCTGGCGCAGCGAATGGCTGTCGACCCGGGTGCCGACATTTTCGGTCACCTCGCCCTTGAGCAGTTGCGGCGCGCCGGTGGCGAATTCCACCACTTCCATGCCGCGCTGGATCTCGCCCTTGGCGTCGGAGAACACCTTGCCGTGCTCGGCGGTGATGACATCAGCGAGCTCGTCGATGCGCTCCTCGAGGATGCGCAGGAAGCGGTTGAGGATGCGGGCGCGGCGCAGCGGCGGGGTCGCCGCCCAGTCGGGCGCGGCGCGGTTGGCGGCGGCGACGGCCTGGTCCACCACGGTGGCGGTCGCGACCGGGAGAAGGCCGGTCGACTGGCCGGTCGCCGGGTTGAACACGCCGGAGGTGCGGGCATCGCGGCTGCCGTCGACGCGGGTGCCGTCGATGTAGTGGGGAATGCGTTGGGCCATGGGCGGATCCTTTCGGTAAAGCAGGCCGCCATAGGAGATTGATCAATAACGCACATCAATACGAGCCATTGCGGTTTCGATGTGCAGAAATTAAAGTCGCGCCATGGATTGGGATCATGTCCGTATTTTCCTGGAGGTCGCGCGCAGCGGCCAGATTCTCGGCGCCGCGCGGCGGCTCGGGCTCAATCATGCCACCGTCGCCCGCCAGATCAGCGCGCTCGAAGACCGCCTGAAGACCAAGCTGCTGGAGCGGCACACCACCGGTTGCGTGCTGACCGGGGCCGGGGAGGCCCTGGTCGCTGCCGCCGAGCGTGCCGAATCCGAGTTTCTGAAAGTCGGCAGCGCGCTCAAGGGCACTTCCGAGGCGGTGTCCGGCACGGTGCGCGTCGGCGCGCCGGACGGCCTCGGCAACTACTTCCTCGCCGACCACCTCGGGGCGCTGGCGGCGCGCCATCCGGAACTGGTGATTCAACTGGTGCCGCTGCCGCGCACCTTCAGCCTGTCGCGGCGCGAGGCGGATATCGCGATCACGCTCGATCGTCCGAAGCAGGGCCGCCTGATCGTCAAGAAGCTCACCGACTACACGTTGAGCCTCTATGCGGCGAGGAGCTATCTGCAGCGTCATCGACCGGTACGGACGGAGGCCGATCTCTCGGGCCACCTGTTTGTCACTTATGTTGAAGATTTCGTCTACAGCCGGGCGCTCGACTATGCGGCGGCGCTCGGCAAGGTGATGGCGCGCCATTATGAATGCGGCAGCGTGGTCGCGCAGATGGAGGCGGTGCGCGCCGGGCACGGCGTCGGCATCCTCCATGACTATGCGGCGCGCCGTTACCCCGAGCTGAAGCGATTGCTGCCGGACACCCGCTTCGTGCGCACCTACTGGCTGATGTCGCATCCCGATACCCATGATGCGCGCCGGGTCGCGGTGGTGCATGATCATATCGTCGCCAGTGTCCGGGCGGCGCGACGCGCATTTGCTGTGGATGCCGGGGAGGCGGAATGATCGACGGTCATCCCGGCGCCGGCGCGGCCGGTCCGATCTTCACGGTCGGGCACTCCAACCGCAGCTGGCCGCAGTTCATGGCGGTGCTCGCCGCCGCATCGATCCGCCAGCTCGTCGACATTCGCCGTTTTCCGATGTCACGCCGTCATCCGCATTTCTGCAGGCCGCAGATGGAGCGGGCGCTGGCGGAGGTGGGGATCGGCTATCGCCACGCCCCGGAACTCGGCGGCTTCCGCCCCGGCGCGGAGGCTGCCGCCGCCGCCAGCCCCAACACCGCCTGGCCGCCGGGCTTCCTGCGCAACTACGCCGACTACGCGCAGACATCGCCATTCCAGCTGGCGCTGGCGCGACTTTGTGACGCGCTCGCGCCGCACACCGTGCTGATGTGTGCCGAGAAGCACTGGCGCGAATGCCATCGCCAGATCCTCACCGACTATCTGATCGTCCGTGGTCATCGTGTCGTGCATCTGATCGACGAGCACGAGCGAAACGACGCACATCTCACTGCGTTAGCGCAGGTCGGTGAATGCGGCATCGTCTATGCCAAGCCGCGCCGACAGCTCGATCTCGGGTTCTGAAGGAACCCGGCGGAACCGGGTCTTCGTTACGCGTTCACATCCGAACCGCTAATATTTTTCGGAAAACTGTTCCTACGAAAATACCCTTGGCTTTGCTTTTGCCCGCTAGGTTCGCCGCAGCCGTGGCCACCGGCACGACCTGCGCAGCGAGCGCGCGCAGTTGTCGGCAGGCGCCGCGATCCATACCGAACGGAGCAAGTTAAATTGCGTACATCATCACCAGGCGCGTCGGCCGCGCCGGTCGTTTGCGTCGTTGACCCCAAGCGGCATCTGCGCTCCTTCCTGTGCGACGAGATCGGGGGCCTCGGCTTCGTCACACGTGCGTGCGCCGATGCCGGCGAACTGGCCACCCTGCTCGACAGCGGCCCCGACGTGGTGGTGTCGCGCGTTTCGGACGGGGCGCGCGCCGCGATCGACGTCCTGACCCTGCTGCACGCGCGCAGCTTCAAGGGCGATATCCTGCTGGTCGGCGCCGACGAGACGATGGAGCAGGCGCAAAGCTGTGGTCGGCAACTGTCGCTGACGATGCTGACGCCGCTCGGCACGCCCTACCGGGCAATGGATCTGCACGATCGCCTGCACAAATTCCTGGCGTCGCGGCCGCAGCGCAGTGCGCGGACGCGGGCCGCGGACACCGTGAATGTGGCCGACGCGCTGCGCGGCGAGCGGTTTGATCTCGTCTATTACGGCAAGATTGATGCCCGCCGGCTCGAGATGCGCGGTACCGAGGCCGCACTGGTGCTGCGCCCGTCGGCGCAGGCGACCGGTGGACGGCTGTTCCGTCCCGCGCGCCACGAGCCGTCCGAGCTGTCCGATCTGTCGGCTTTTGCCTTGAAGCGCAGCGTCGAGGATATCTGCTCATCCGTGGATGACCGCGGCCGCGATGCGTTTACGCTGAACGTCCCGGTGCTGGGGGCGCCGGACCGCCGTGTCGTCGAGCTGGCCGATGCGCTGGTCGCCGATCATTCGGCGATGCCGACGTTGCTGCTGCAGATGCGGGCGCGCGATCTGGTGGCGCACCTGCCGGAGCTCAGCCGCATTCTCGGCGCGATCCGCCGCAGCACCATCGGCATCTCGCTCGATGATTTCGAGGCGAGCCGTCTGCCGCGCGGCCTGTTCGAGGAGGTTCCGGTGGTCGAGATCAAGGTCGATCGGTCGTCACTGCCCGACCATGCGGAGGACCGGCGCAAGCATGCGCGGTGCAGTCGCGTACTTGATCTCGCGCGGCGTCATGGCCTGCGCACCGTCGCGACCGGCATCGATGATCCCCAGGCGTTCGCGCGTGCGCGTGACGCCGGCTTCGATCTGGTGCAGGGACCGCTGTTCGGTGCGCCGGTGGCGCGCGACAAGCTCGCCCGCTCCCTGCTGCCGCGCCAGGTCGGCGGGACCTGATCCAGGGCCCGCCTCCAGCGCGATGCTCCTGTCGACGTCCGGTGCCATGATCGGCGGCACTGGCGGTCGTGCACAGATCACCCTTGTCAAATCCGGCCCAGCGAGGATTGTAGGATTCGCGCGGGAGGGGTATGCGTCCCGCCCGCGCCATCAAGGGAGCCGATCGCCGTGCCGCTGTCCACCGTCACGAAGCCGGAGTTGATGCCTGGAGGGGACGACGCCAGGTTCCGCAGCTTCATTCACAACTTCCTCGCCTTCAGCGCGCGGGTGGATCAGTGCCGGACCGGCTTCGGCGAGCGGCTCGGCATTTCCGGCATCGCCTACACCACATTGATTTCCATCGCCCATCTGCAGGGCGAGGAGGGCGTCGGCGTCAGCCGCATCGCTGAGCATCTCCATCTCTCCGGCGCCTTCGTCACCATCGAGGTCTCCAAGCTCGTCAAGGCGGACCTTGTGAAGAAGCGCACCAACAAGAGCGATCGCCGCCGGGTGCTGCTGACCGTCACGCCCAAGGGCCGCAGGCTGCTCGATGGCCTCGTCGAGGTGCAGGCGCCGGTCAACGACGCGCTGTTCGATTGTCTCAGCGCCGAGGAATTCCTGCAGTTTTCCTCGATGATGGCGCGCCTTGTACCGTGCGGCGACAAGGCCGTCTCGCTGCTGGCCTTCATGGCGGGGCCAGGCACCCCCGCGCCCGTCGTCGCGTCTGTGCCGCGCAAGCCCGCCGCCAGGACAGCGGGCAAGACCGCCATCAAGGCCGTGCGCAAGGCCTGATTTCTGCTGTTGTTTTGCAGCCCGCGACGCGGGGTGCGTGTTGCGCTGCCGCATAAGTCGGCAGTCGCTGCCGCACGATTGCGCTTGACTGCCTTTACGAGATAGCTTTACATCAAAGCTAATTAATCGGGAGGTCGTCCTTGTCCGTCGATCAGCGCAGTTTTCGCAGGGCTCTGTCGCAGTTCGCGACCGGCGTCGCCGTGATCACGGCGCGCGGCGACACCGGCGAGGCCATCGGCATGACGATGAGCTCCTTCAATTCGGTGTCGCTCGATCCGCCGCTGGTGCTGTTCAGCGTCGATCGTCGCGCGCTCAGCCTGCCGGCGATGGTCGCGGCGAAGGGTTTTGCGGTGAACATCCTGGCGCGACAGCAGGAAGCGCTGTCGAACCAGTTCGCCAAGGCGCTCGGCGACAAGTGGAACAACGTCGCGCACACCCTCGGCCACGCCGAGGCGCCGCTGCTTGACGGCGCGCTGGCGCACTTCGAATGCGAGCCCTACGCCCATCACGACGGCGGCGACCACGTCATCTTCATTGGTCGGGTCGTGCGTTTCACCGCGGCGGAAGACGGCGACCCGCTGGTATTCTTCCGCGGCAGGTATCACAGCCTCAGCGTTCACAATCAGAGCGAGCCGATGTGGCCGCTCCCCATCCACTACTGATCAAGCGAGACAGCGCAACATGGAGCAAGCGATCATGAAAAGCGGTGAAAAGCACATCGCGGGACTGCGCGACGGCCGGACCGTGTTCATCAACGGCGAGCGAGTCGATGACGTGACGCGGCATCCGGCGTTCGCCCGCGCGGTGCAGTCGGTCGGCAAGCTGTTCGACTACGCCAGCGCGCCTGAAAACCAGGAGCTCATGACCTTCAAGACGCCGAGCGGCGGCCGCGCCAACCGCATCTGGCAGTTGCCCGGGAGCTATGCCGAGCTGGTGGATCGCCGCCGCGCGCTCGAGGCCTGGGACGGCCAGCACGCCGGCTTCCTCGGCCGCGCGCCCGACCATGTCGCATCCTGCATCGCCGGCATGTACATGGGTCTCGAGGTGTTCGAGGCCTATGACAAGGACCGCGCCAAGGCGCTGGCGGACTATTACGCCTACGCCCGCGATCGTGACCTCTACCTCACTTACGTTATCATCAATCCGCAGGCCGACCGCTCCAAGAGCGCGGCGCAGCAGAAGGACGCCTTCCTGACCACCGGCGTGGTGGACCAGGACGCCGAGGGCATCACCGTGCGCGGCGCCAAGATGCTGGCCACCGGCGGCATCATGGCGGATGAAGTGTTCGTCAGCTGCATCCAGCCGCTGCAGCCGGGCGATGAGCCCTATGCGCTGTCGTTCGCCATCCCGATGAACACCAAGGGCCTGACGCTGCTGTCGCGCAAGTCCTACGAGGCCGGCGCGCCGTCGGTGTTCGACAATCCGCTGTCGAGCCGCTTCGACGAGAACGACGCGGTGCTGTACTTTGACGACGTCAAGGTGCCGTGGGACCGCATCTTCGTGTTCAAGAACATCGAGATGTGCCAGAAGCAGTTCCACGCCACCCCGGCGCATGTCTACCAGAACTACCAGGCCATGATCCGCCTGTCGGTGAAGGTGCGCTTCCTGCTCGGCCTTGCGCGCCGCTCCGCCGAGATCAACGGCGTCCTGGGCTTCCCGCAGGTCCGCGAAACCCTCGGCCAGCTCGCCGCCGAAGGCGGCATGATCGACGCACTGGTCGCGGCGATGGAGGCCAAGGGCTATCAGCACGGCCGCTACTATGTGCCGGATCGCCATACCCTCTATGCGGCGCAGACCCTGACGCAGCAGCTCTATCCGAAGATCCTCAACACCCTGCGCGATCTCGCCGGCGGCGGCATGATCATGCTGCCGTCCTCGGTCGATGACTTCCGCAATCCGGAGCTGGCGTCGCTGATCGAACGCACCCAGCAGTCGCCGGCGGCGAGCGCCCTCGACAAGGTCAAGTTCTACAAGCTGGCATGGGATGCGGTCGGCTCGGAGTTCGCCTCGCGTCACCAGCAGTACGAGATGTTCTATGCCGGTGCGACCTTCGTCACCAAGGGGCATTCGTTCCGCTGCTATGACTGGAACGCGGCCGGCGCTCTCGTGAATCACATTCTCGACGGCTACGACCTCGCCGACGAGCTCGGCCGCGCCCAGGCCGCCGCCTGAGCTGACCCGAAGGAGACAGATCCATGCCCGTCAACAAGCTGCACGACGAATTCCGCACCGTCGACATGACCTCCGGATGGGAGGTGCCGGCCGGCTATCCCGCCGGCATCCAGCAGAAGATCCTCGCCGGCGCGCTCGACGAGGAGAACCGCCGCGGCACCCGCAGCCGGCTGCTGCGCTTCGAGCCCGGCGTCTACACCACCAAGCCGTTCGTGCACGAGTACTGGGAAGAGGTCTTCCTGGTCTCCGGCGACCTCACGGTGGGCAACGACGAGAACGGCAACGGCGGCGAGAGCTTCCAGCCCTTCACCTATGCCTGCCGCCCGCCGGGCGCGTTCCACGGGCCGTTCAAGTCGGAAAAGGGCTGCCTGCTGTTCGAACTCCATTACTTCGATCCGGTCTGACGCAAGGTGCGCCGCATGCGGTTTGTTTCTCCCCTCACAGGTCCAGCCCATGACCGTCGCGGCATTGCCGCGGCGGCCGCGTCCCGGAGCGGGAGGACCGCATGATTGCCCAGCAGCTCATCAACGGCGTCATGCTCGGCGCCATCTACGTGCTGGTCGGCGTGTCGTTCACGCTGGCGATCGGCATCCTGAACTTCCTCAACTTCTCCATCCCCGGCCTGTTCATGGTCGGCGGCATGGTGACCTGGGTGATGCTCAAGGGCGGCTGGCACTGGAGCCTCGCCGCGGGCGCGGCGCTGTTCGCAGCCGCGCTGATCGCGCTGCTGGTCGAGCGGCTGTCCTATCGCCGCAGCCGCGCCAGCGACCCTGAAGTGCCGCTCGTCTCCTCGCTCGGCTTCCTGGTGCTGCTGGAAAACCTCGCCCTCGTGACCGTGGGCTCGGACCAGCAGGCGTTTCCGTCACTGATCGCCGACTTCAACATTCGCATCGGCGATCTGGTGATCGGCACGGCGCAGATCATCAGCCTCGTGGTGGCGCTGTCACTGGTGGTCTGGCTGTCGGTGATGCTGCACAAGACCAACCTCGGGCGGCAGATCCGCAGCATTGCCGAGAACCGCGAAACGTCGATCCTGCTCGGCATCGACGTCGACCGCATCATTCCGCAGATCTTCGTATTCAGCGCGCTGTTCACGGCGCTCGGCGGCATCCTGTTCGCGCTCAACTATCTGCAAGTGTCGCCGTTCATGGGCGAGGGCGTCGGCTTCAAGGGCATCGCCGCCATGATCATCGGCGGCATGGGCAGCGTCTGGGGCGCCGTGCTCGGCGGCCTTCTGATCGGCCTCGCCGAGGTGCTGTCGATCCGCTTCCTCGGCGCCGACATGGTCAACATCGCCGTCTACGGCCTGCTGCTGGCGCTCTTGATCGTGCGCCCGCAGGGCCTGTTCGGCCGTCCGCCGGCGCGGGAGAAGCTGTGATGAGCGGCTATCAGGTCGGCCTTCTGGTCATCCTCTGCTTCAACATCATCGCCGCCTATGCGGTGTACCTGCCGCTCGCCGCCGGCCAGCTCAACCTCGGCATCGCCGGCTTCATGGCGGTCGGCGCCTATACGGCCGCCTACCTCACCAACGAGCTGGCCTGGCCGTTGGCCCCCGCGATTGTCGCCGGCGGCACCGCGTCGGGCGTGCTGGCGCTGATCGTCGCGATTCCGATCCTGCGCACCCACGGCATTTATCTTGCGCTCGCGACCTTCGCGCTGGGGCAGGTGATCTCGGCCGTGTTCCTCAATCTCGAGGTGGTCGGCGCCGCTGCCGGCTACCAGGTGATCGCCTACGCCAAGCCCTGGATGGTGTTCGCGGCGACGGCCGGCGTCGTACTGTTCGTGGTCCTGCTGTCGCGGACGCGCTTTGCGCTCTACCTCACCGCGATCAAGAACGACACGGTGGTGTCGGATCTGCTCGGCCTCAACGTCCGGGCGCTGCAGGTCGCGGCCTTCGCCGTCGGCGCCGCGATCGCCGGCATCGGCGGTGGCCTCTATGGCCACCATTTCAGCTTCGTCGAGGCGCAGCACTTCAGTGTCGCGCTCAGCGTCTACACTGTGCTCTATGTGCTGCTCGGCGGCACCCAGACGGTGTGGGGCCCGCTGGTCGGCGCCGCCTTCTTCACCCTGATCCCCGAACTGCTGCGCGCCGGCGGCGGCTGGCGCTATGTGCTGTTCGCGCTGTTCATCATCGGCTTCATGGCGCTGCGCCCGCAGGGCTTGATCACGCCGGCGCTTGGCCGCTGGTTCACCGGCCGGCGCCGCGCTGCCGAACAGGTGTCGTCATGACAGATGCTGCTCCCATCCTGGCGCTGGACCACATCAGCAAGGCGTTCGGCGGCCTGCAGGTCATTCGTGACCTCAGCTTCTCAGTGCGCCGTGGCGAGGCCACCGCGCTGATCGGCCCGAACGGTGCCGGAAAGACCACGGTGTTCAACATCATCAGCGGCGTCTATGCGCCGACCTCGGGCCGTATCCTGCTCGACGATCAGGACATCACTGCGGTGCCGTCGCGCCAGCGCATCGGCCATGGCATCGCTCGCAGCTTCCAGAACGTGCGCCTGATGTCGCATCTCACGGTGTGTGAGAACCTCATCGTCGGTCAGCATGTGCGCGCCGGCGGCCTCCTCAACCTGCTGACGCCATTCCGGCTGTGGCCCAACCATCGCTGGCGCCGCCAGGCGATCGCGGCGCTCGACGAGGCCGGGCTCGCTGTCCACGCCGATTCTACCGTCAGCGAGCTGCCCTACGGCGTGCGCAAGCGCATCGATCTCGTGCGCGCGACGCTTGCCGGGGCTTCGCTACTGATGCTCGACGAGCCGGCGGCGGGTCTCAACCCGACCGAGACCGAGGCGCTGCGCGGCCATCTCGAGCTGCTCAAGCAGCGCGGCGTGACGCTGCTGGTGGTCGAGCACGACATGCACTTCATCGGCAATGTCTGCGACCACGTCGTGGTGCTGAACTTCGGCGAGAAGATCGCCGAAGGCACGCTCAGCGCCGTGCAGGCCGACGCCCAGGTGCGCGCGGCCTATCTCGGTTTCGACGAGGCTGCCTGATGACGCTGCTGTCCGTATCCGACCTGACGGTGACCTATGGGCGCGTAACTGCGCTCGACAAGGTATCGTTGACCATCGGCGAGGGCGAGATCGCCACCGTGCTCGGCGCCAATGGTGCCGGCAAGTCGACCTTGCTGCGCGCCATCGTGGGCGCGGTCAAGGCGCGCAGCGGCGCGATCCGTTTCGGCGGCCGCGATGTCGCCGATGATCCGGTGCATGCGCGATTGGCACAGGGCCTCGTGCTGGTGCCGGAAGGGCGCCGCATCCTGATCTCGCTGACCATCGAGGAGAATCTCCTGGTCGGCGCGCATCTGCGCCGCGATCCGGCCGGCGTGCGCAGCGATATCGCTGCGATCTATGAGCGTTTCCCGAACCTCGCCAACCGCCGCCACATGGCGGCGTCGTGCCTGTCGGGCGGTGAGCAGCAGATGCTGGCGATCGGTCGTGCCATGGTGGCGCGGCCGCGCCTGATGATGCTGGACGAGCCGTCGCTCGGCCTGTCGCCGCTGTTCGTGTCGCGGCTGTTCGACCTGATCAGGGAACTCAACCGCGATGGCCTCGCCATCCTGCTCGTCGAGCAGAACACCGGCAAGGCGCTTTCCGTTGCCCATAGCGCCACCGTGATCGAGCTGGGACGTGTGGTGATGGCTGGCGATCCGCAGGTGCTGCAGGCCGATCCGCGCCTGCAGGAAGCCTATCTCGGCCGTAGCGCCGAGCCGTCCGCAGAGCAGCGGCCGGCACTGCGGGTGATGTCCTGAAGTCGCATCTCTCAAAATCAAAACGAAGGAGTGGGGATATGATACGACGTGGTATGTTCCTGGCTGGGGTTGCGGCCCTTGCCCTGGTCACCGGCGCGGCGCGCGCCGACGATCTCATCATCGGCTTCTCCATGGCCAAGACCGGCCCCTATGTCAGCCTCGCCAACACCAACGAGGTGGCGGTGGATCTGGCCGTCGACGAGATCAACGCCAAGGGCGGCATCGACGGCAAGAAGATCAAGCTGGTCAAGTTCGACACCGGCGGTGACCCGAAGCAGGCGGCGCTCGCCGTGCGCCAGTTCGCCGAGGACAACAAGGCGCTGGCGGTGATCGGCCCGTTCTCGTCGGGCGAGGTCCGTGTCGCGTTTCCGGCCGGCGAGCGGCTTGCCATCGTGCAGATGTCGATGTCGTCGTCGGCACCGGCGCTGACCAAGGACTTCTCCTATGCCTTCCGCAACACCCGTGACGAGCGCATGGTGATCGACCAGGTGCTGGCGGCGCTGCGCGACAAGAAGCTGCCGATGGCCAATGGCGCGACCGCCTACGCTACCGACGACACGGTGTCGAAATCGGTCGGCACCACGGTGCTGCCGGGACTGTTCAACAAGTATGGCATCAACCCCAAGGGCGCGGTCGACTTCCAGTACAACGCCTTCGACCTGTCACCGCAGGTGTCGCAGCTCGCGCAGATGAAGCCGGACATCATCGGCCTCGGCGCGCCGCCGGAGGCCGCCGTCAACATCGCCAAGGAGCTCAAGCGCCAGGGCGTGGTTGCCCGCGTCGTTGGCGGCACCACGGTCGCCGATCCCGATCTGCCGCAGCGCATGGAAGGCGCCGGCGACGGCATGACCATCGGCACCACCTTCTTCGCCGACCTTAACGATCGCACCCGCGCATTCGCCAAGGAGTTCGGCGTGCGCGCCGCCAAGGCCGGCATTGCGCGCCATGAGCCGAACCAGCAGGACGCGTCCGCCTACGACATCGTCTATCTCTATGCCGAGGCGATCAAGCGCGCCGGCGTGACCGGGGCCGCCGACAAGGTCGCTGCCGAGCGCACCGCTATCCGTGACGCGCTGTCCAAGCTGAAGGGCTATGCGGCGCTGGAAGGCGAGATCTCATTCGGCGAGGACCGCGACTCGATCAAGCCGATCTATGTGGTCGAGGCCAAGGGCGGCCGCTGGACCCTGCTCGACACCCGCCACGGCGAGTGACACTTTATATAGCTTGATCTATCGAAAACGACCGTCCGCCGCGGCGCCCCGAAAGGTGCGCCGCGGCGTTGTCGTTGCGGGGCTGCCTTGAGCGAAGTGGCATAGCTGCCGCCTGCTTTTTATGCATATGTGCGGCCAATATGCGCAGCGACAAGCAGGAAGACGGCGCCGGTCCGATGTCGGTATCTCCCGTTCAGCAATCCTACCTCAAGGCCGGCCTGTGGATGGTCGGCTGGCATGCCGCCATGCTGATGCTGGTGGTGGCCGGCCGTGAGACCACGCGCGAGCTGAACGTCTTCGAGATCATGGAGCTGCGCTCGCTGATCGGCCTCGTGCTGTTCTATCCGCTGGTACTCCGGCATGGCGGGTTTGCGGCAATGCGCTCGGCGCGGCCATGGCTGCTGGTCGGCCGCAACGTCTTCCACTATGCCGCGCAATATCTCTGGTTCCTGGCGCTGACCCTGATCCCTGTCGCACAGGTGGTCTCGATCGAGTTCACCATGCCGATCTGGACCGCGATCATGGCTGCGATCTTCCTCAGCGAGACCATCACCTGGCGCAAGTGCGTCGCCATTGTGCTCGGCATTGCCGGCGTCGCGATCATCGTGCGGCCGGGGATCGGCGCCAGCAACATCGGCCATCTCGTGATGCTGGTGGCAGCGTTCGGCTTCGGCACGGCGATCGTGATGATGAAGTCGCTGACCCGCACCGACGCGGTGATGGTGATCATCTTCTGGATGCTGGTGATCCAGTCGGCCATCGGCTTCGGTCCGGCGCTGTATTACTGGTCCTGGCCGTCGCTGCATGTCTGGCCGTGGATCGTGGTGGTGGCGTTCTGCGGCACCTTCTCCCACTACTGCTTCACCAACGCGATGCGTTATGCGGACGCGACCATCGTGGTGCCGATGGATTTCCTGCGCGTGCCGCTCAGCGCCATGGCGGGCTGGCTGGTCTATTCGGAAAACATCGATCTTCTGACCATCGTCGGCGCCGTGGTCATTCTCGCCGGCAATCTGCTGAATCTGGCTCGACCGGCGCCGGTGGCTGCCAAGGCGGCAGCCTGACGCCTCTCTCCGGCGCTAGACGATATACGGCACGCGCGTCATCAGGTTGAGGGCGCGGAACGCGGCGAACCAGCGCACCAGTTTGACCTGCGAGAGGTCGAGGTGACGCCGCAGGGCCGCGGCTGCGGCCGCGCCGTCGCCCCGCAGCAGCGCCTCGACGATCGGCAGGTGCTCGTCCATGAACGGATCAATTTGCGGCCGCTTGGCGAGCGCGAGCTGGATGTGCTTGCCGATCACGAAGCTGCAATGGGTGCGCTTGAGCGCCTCCACCATCTCGCGGTTTTTGCCGTAGCCGAGGCAGCGGATGTGCAGATCGTGCTCGAGCTGGTCGAGCTCGGCGATGCTCACATGCGGCCGCGCGGCGATGGTGGCGCGCAGCCGCGCCGCCATCGCGTCCAGCGCGTCCCGTGGGATCTTGCCGGCGGCGCTGGCGATCAGCGGTGGCTCGAGGCTGAGCCGCAGCTCGTAGATGTCGCGCAGGCGGCTGTCGTCGAGCGCGACCACATACCAGTGCGCCTTCGGGCCCTTCTCCAAGAGGCCGACCGCCTGGCCGCGCAGCAGGAGGTTGCGGGCGACCGTGCGGCCGACGCGGAAGTGCCGTGCCAGTGCCAGCTCGTTGACGCGGAAGCGGCCGAACACCGAGCGGTAGATGATGTCGCGCTCCAGCTCATAGTACAGCGCGTCCCAGCCGTCGCCGCGCAGCGTCTCGGGTTGCCCCTCGGCGAGACCCAGCATCTGGGGCGTCACCGCCGTGCGCTTCGGTTCGGCACGGCGGCGGCCGGCGATGACGCCGCGGCCATCGAAACGGCGCACGAGGCCGAGCCCCTCGAGACGTTCGAACGCCTGCCGCACCGGCGAGCGGCTGGAGCCGAACAGATTCGCGATGGCCGGTTCCGACAGCACCGTGCCGGCCGGCACGTCGCCGGTGCGAATGCGCCGGGCGAGCGTTTCGGTGATCAGCGCGTAGGCCGGCTGCTTGCGTCGGGGCTGTGGCGTTGCTTTGGGCATCGGAGGTGCGTTGTGTCTATTGCATGCAATGTACGGTCGTGATTAGCTCGCCGCAAGCGAGGGGCGTGATGGCGTCGCGGGGACACCGCGCTGTCCACAATCTGGGTTGAGGGCCGGCGGCATCGACGTGCACCGCAACAGAGCGCGTTGTGCGCACCGGATGAGGTTCGCGTTCCCTTCGTTTCAACAAGCCGGCACCAACGTTCGGCGCACAAGGGAGGATTGAATGAAGCTGACGAGACGTCATTTTTCCGTCGGGCTGGCGGCCGGCATCGCCGCGCCCGCCCTGTTGCGCTCCGCCTGGGCTGAGGGCGCGACCATCAAGATCGGCATGTGCGCGCCGGTCACCGGTCCCGCGGCGGAATCCGGCAAATACGCCATCAACGGCGCCAAGCTCGCGCTGGAGGCGGTCAACAAGGCCGGCGGCATTCTCGGCAAGCAGGCCGAGCTGATCATCGAGGACGACCAGACCACCAATCCCGGGATCGTGCTGGCGTTCAGCAAGCTCGCCGCGCAATCGGACATCGTCGGCTTCCTCGGCTCGATCCGGTCGACCCAGGTGCATGCGATGCAGCCGGACGTGCTCAAGCTCGGCAAGCCGGTGATGATTGGCGGCACCGACCCGACGCTCACCCATCTCGGCAATCCCTGGCTGTTCCGCTTCCGCCCCAACGACAGCTATTCCGGCCGCGTCATCGCCGACTATGGCGTCAAGACGCTCGGCAAGAAGAAATGGGCGATCGTGCATTCCACCGACGCGTTCGGCACCGCCGGCGGCAAGGCCCTGACCGAGGCTTTGGGCAAGCTGGAGGCGCCGCCGGTGCTCGACCAAGGCTATGCCAACCAGAGCCAGGACTTCACGCCCGTGGTGCTCGCCATCAAGCAATCGGGCGCCGATATCCTCGGCTCGTATTTCACCTTCGAGAACGACCTCGGCATCTTCGCCCGCCAGCTGCGCCAGCTCGGCGTCAATATCCCGTGGGTCGGCTCACCCTCGATCGTCAACGTCACGGCGCTCAAGCTCGCGGGACCTGCGCTCTACAACACCTACGGCGTTGCCGATTATGCCGAGGATTCCAGCGAGGGGTCGAAGACGTTCGGCAAGGCCTACCGCGATGCTCACAAGGTCGCGCCCGACAACCAGAGCTCGTGGACCTTCGACGCCATGACGGTGCTGAGCGCGGCGATCAACAAGGCGGGCTCGACCGCACCCGACAAGGTCCGTGAGGCGATCCTAGCGACCAGGAAGTTCGCCGGCGCCGAAGGCGAGTACAATTTCGACAAGAACGGCGACGGCCTGCACGGCTACAACATCGTTCGGAACGACAAGGGCAACATCGTCTTCGACAAGCATATCGAGTTCGCAGACTAAAGCCTGGCCGCGGCCTCCCTCGGGGGCCGCGTTCGTCGCCCGGCCGCCACGCGCCGCCGGGCGTTCCGTTCCCTTGAAAACGCGAGCGTCCCATGGATCTCGTCCTGCAACTGCTGTTCACCGGGATCGGCATCGGCGCAGTCTACGCGCTGGTGGCGCTCGGCTTCGTGCTGATCTTCCGGGCCACCAATGTGGTGAACTTCGCCCAGGGCGAATTCTCCATGGTCGCGGCCTATCTGATGGTGGTGTTCGCGGTCGATCTTGGCTGGCCCTACTGGCTGTCGTTCCTGCTCGCGCTCGCCGGCATGGCGCTGCTCGGCGTCATCTTCAATCTCGGCGTCTACTATCCGCTGCGCAACCGCAGCTTCCTGCCCGTCATCATCGCCACCATCGGCGCCTCGATCCTGCTCGCCAACTCGGTGCTGGCGATCTACGGCCCGCAACCGCAGGTGCTGGCGCCGTGGTTCGACACCCCCGGCATCCAGCTCGGCCCGGTCTATCTCGACAGCCAGTACCTGCTGATCATCGCGGTGGCGATCGCCATGGTCGGAATCCAGTACTGGTTCTTCGAGCACACTTTGCTCGGCAAGAAGCTGCAGGCGACCTCGCAGGACAAGGAGATGGCGTCGTTGCTCGGCATCTCCGTGTCCACCATGATCATGATCACGTTCATCTATTCCGCGGTGCTCGGCGGCATTGCCGGCATCCTGGTGGCGCCGGTGCTGTTCGTCTCGATCCAGATGGGCTCGACCATCGCGCTGAAGGCGTTCGCCGCCACCATCATCGGCGGCTTCGGCGACGTTGCCGGGGCGATCATCGGCGGGCTCGCGCTCGGCATCATCGAGACGTTCGGCGCCGCCTATATCTCGGTGCCGTACAAGGACGGCTTCGCCTTCCTGGTGCTGGTGGTGTTCCTGGTGTTCCGGCCGCAAGGCATCTTCGGTGAACGGGTGGCGGAGAAAGCATGAGCTCGTCCAGCGAAAATCTCGCCATGACCGCCGCGCGCCCGGTCCCGACCTTGGTGCGGCATTCGCCGTACTTCCTGCTTGCCACGGCGGCGGTGATTGCCGCCGGTGTGCTGCCGTTCGATGGCTACATCCTCAACATCCTGATGCAGGCCTCGACCTTCGCCATCGCGGTGTTCGGGCTGTCCGTCGTGCTCGGGCTGTGCGGCCAGATCAACCTCGCCCAGGCCGCGTTCTTCGGCTTCGGCGCCTATGCGGTCGGCATCGGCACCACCGACTATCATCTCAATTTCTGGATCTGCCTCGTCGCGGGCACGGTGTTCGCCCTCGGCGCCGGCGCCGTGCTCGGCATGTCGACGCTGCGGCTCGGCGGGCATTACCTCGCCATGGTGACGATCTCGTTCCAGCAGATCGTCACGCTGGTGATGATCAATGCCATCGGCCTGACTCACGGTCCGGACGGCGTCGGCAATATCGGCCGGCCCGGCCTGCTGACGTCGTCGCAGGCCTATCTGGCGTTCTGCGTCGCCGCGCTGGCACTGGTCGGCTACGCGGTGTGGCAACTGCCGGAGACGCGGATCGGCCGCGCCATGCGTGCGGTGCGCGACAATGAACTGGCGGCCAGCATCGCCGGCATCGACGTCTACCGCACCAAGGTCGCGGCGTTCGCGCTGTCGGCACTGCTCGGGGGACTGGCGGGCGGCCTGTTCGCCGGCGGCTTCTCCTATGTCAGCCCCGACCAGTTCTCGTTCGCCGAATCGATCGTGTTCATGACCATGGCGCTGCTCGGCGGCGTGGCCTCGCCGATCGGCGCGGTGATCGGCACGGCGCTGCTGATCCTGATCCCGGAATGGCTGCGCTTTCTCAAGAGCCTGCCCGGCCTTTATCTCGCGATCTACGGCCTGTCGGTGATCCTGATCGTGCGCTTCATGCCGGATGGCATCTGGGGCTTCGTGCAGACGATCGCCGACCGCTGGCGGCGCAAGGTCGAGCCCGCAGCGGCACAGACCGCGCTGCAGCTCGCGCCCGCGTCGGCCGGCGGCGACATCGTGCTGCAGGTTCGCGGCCTGTCGAAGTATTTTGGCGGCTTGAAGGCGGTGGACGGTGTCGACTTCGACGTCCGCCGCGGCGGCGTGCATGCGCTGATCGGCCCCAACGGCTCGGGCAAGACGACAACTCTCAACGTGCTGTCGGGCCTTTACAAGGCGACGGCCGGCAAGGTGGTGCTCGACGGCGTCGACATCACCACGCTGTCGCCGCATGGGCGCACCAGCGCAGGCCTCGGGCGCACCTTCCAGAACATCCGCCTGTTCCGCTCGATGACGGCGCTGGAAAACGTCATCATCGGCGCCGAGCGGCCGGGCAACGCGCTGGCCGCCGGCGCCAGCCATGGGGCGCTGACCGAGCGGGCGCTGGCGGCGCTGAGCTTTGTCGGGCTCGGCGACCGCGCCAACGAGCTCGTGACCAGCTTCTCCTATGGCCACCAGCGGCTGATCGAGATCGCCCGTGCGCTCGCCGGCAACCCGACGCTGCTGCTGCTCGACGAGCCGGCGGCGGGGCTGAACTCGACCGAGAAGGTGGAGCTGCACGACTTGCTGAAACGGATCGCGGCCCACGGCCTGACCATCCTGATCATCGACCACGACATGACACTGGTGCGCGAAGCGGCGCAGCACATCACGGTGCTGAATTTCGGGCGGCGCATCGCCGACGGCGAATCGCTCGCGGTGCTGCAGCACCGCGATGTCATCTCCGCCTATCTCGGGAGCGAATGATGGCCCTCTTGGAGGTCAAAGATCTCAACGTCCGCTATGGCGAGATCGAGGCGCTGCGCGGCATCTCGTTCAGCGTCGAGGCCGGGCAGGTGGTGACCTTGCTCGGCAGCAACGGCGCCGGCAAGTCGACCACGCTGCGGGCAATCTCGGGCCTGAGCAAGCCGGCGAGCGGCGACATCCTGTTCGACGGCCAGTCGATCGCCGGCCGCCATCCCGAAGATATCGTGCGGCTCGGCATCGCCCATGTGCCTGAAGGGCGGCGGGTCTTTCCCGGCCTCACCGTGAGGGAGAACATCATGCTCGGCGGCTCCAACCGCCGCGCCGGCAAGGCCGAGCTCGCCCGCGAGGCCGACGCCATGTTCGACTTGTTTCCCGACATCCGCAAGTTTGCCGATGCGTTGGGGTGGACGCTGTCCGGCGGCCAGCTGCAGATGGTGGCGGTGGCGCGCGGCCTGATGGCGAAGCCGCGCCTGCTGCTGCTGGACGAGCCCTCGCTCGGGCTCGCGCCGGTGATCGTGCAGGCGGTGTTCCGCATCATCGCCGAAATTCAGCGCCGCGGCACCACGGTGCTGCTGGTCGAACAGAACGCGCGCATGGGCCTGTCGGTCGCCGACCAGGGCTATGTGCTGGAAACCGGACGTCTCGTGCTCGGCGGCAAGCCCGACGAGCTTTGGAGCAACGAAGCGATCCGCGCCGCCTATCTCGGCGGCCATACCAAAATGGCGGTCTAGTGTGGTGGATCTGACATTCGCTTCAGCATTTGCCGCAAGTCCTCCAAGCGAATGTCAGATCCAAAACCACACTAGAAACTTATAGTTGCTAGTGTCCCTGATGGTTCTAACATTCGTAAAAGAGCCTGCTGCAAAGTGATACGAATGTTAGAACCGGGACACTAGCGACCGCCGGAGAAACGCAAGGCAAACTTGTCCATGGTTACAATTCCCTACCAGACCCTGACCGATTTCGTCGCCGAGATCTTCGGCCGCGCCGGCTCCTCCGCCGCCGAGGCCGAGCGCATCGGCCGCTATCTCGTCACCGCCAATCTCACCGGCCATGACAGCCATGGTGTGATCCGCGTGCCGGTCTACATGCGCTGGCTGCGAAGCGGCGATATCGAGCCGGATCGCACGGTGAAGCTTCTGGTCGATACGCCGTCGCTGGCGGTGATCGATGGCTGCTTCGGCTATGGCCAGACCGTCGGCCCGCAGGCGGTCGCCATCGGCATCGAGAAGTGCAAGGCGGCGGGGCTCGCCGCCATCACGCTGCGCAACTCCGGGCATATCGGCCGGATCGGCGACTGGGCGGAGATGGCGGCGGCCGAAGGGCTGGTGTCGATCTACTTCGTTACGGCAGCCGGCTCGATCCTGGTGGCGCCCTATGGCGGCGTCGATCGCCGGCTGTCCACCGCGCCCTATTGCGTCGGCATTCCGCGCGGCCATGGACAGCCGCCGGTCGTGCTCGATTTCGCCACCTCGCTGGTGGCGGAAGGCAAGGTGCTGGTGGCGAGTCGCGGCGGCAAGAAGCTGCCGAAGGGAGCATTGATCGCTCCGGACGGCTCACTGAGCGAGGATCCGGCGCTGCTCTATGGTCCCTACGAGCCACAGGGCACGCGCGATCATTCCAAGGGCGTCGGCGCCATCCGCGCGTTCGGCGAGCACAAGGGCTCGGGCCTCGCGCTGATCTGCGAGCTGCTCGGCGGTGCGCTCACCGGCAACGGCGCGACCAGTGCGCCGCGGCGTTTCGCCAACGGCATGTTCGCGATCTTCCTCGATCCCAAGCGGGTCGATGTCGGTGAATTCTTCGACGACGAGATCAGCCGCTACGTCGACTTCTTCAAGGCCAGCCGGCCGGCGGCGGGTCATGACGAGGTGCTCGTGCCCGGCGAGCCCGAGGCGCGCCTGCGCGCCGAGCGGATGGCGAACGGCGTGCCGCTGCCGGACGACACCTGGGCTGCGATCGTGGCCACGGCCCGCGATGTCGGCATAGGTGAAGACGTGATTGCGCGCGTGACGGCATAGCTCGGGCGCGGGAAATCGCTATGCTGCGCGGGACAGCAAACCAACAAGCCAACGACAGGACGAGATGATGGCAAACAAGGTCAAGGAAATCTGGGCATCGGGCAAGGCCGTGGTCAACGGGTGGCTCGCGATCCCGTCCGGCTTTTCCGCGGAGGTGATGGCGCAATGCGGTTTCGACAGCATCACCGTCGACCTGCAGCACGGCGTGCAGGACTATCTCTCCATGGTGCAGTGTTTCCAGGCGATGAACGGTCATCCGGTGACGCCGATGGTGCGCGTGCCGTGGAACGAGCCGGGCATCATCGGCAAGGTGCTCGACGGCGGCGCCTATGGCGTGATCTGCCCGATGATCAACACCAAAGAAGAGGCGGAAGCATTCGTCGCCGCCGCCAAGTATCCGCCACGCGGCAACCGCAGCAACGGCCCGATCCGCTCCGGTCTCTATGGCGATGCCGGTGCCTATCAGAAGACCGCGAACGACGAGGTGCTGTGCCTGCCCATGATCGAGACTCGCACCGCGGTCGAGAACATGGAGGCGATCCTCGACGTCGAGGGCATCGCCGGCGTCTATATCGGCCCGTCGGACCTCGGCTTCTCCTACGGCCTCGTGCCGAAGCTCGACCGCGACGAGCCGGAGATCCTCAAGATCTACGACAAGCTGCTCAAGGAATGCGACAAGCGCGGCATCTATCCGGGCATCCACTGCAGCGGCGCGGCCGGCGCCGCCCGGAACATCAACATGGGCTTCAAGCTGGTGACGCTGCTGAACGACAGCGGTCTCCTCGCCCAGTTCGCCAAGACGTCCGTGCAGCAGACGCGCAAGGATTCCGGCGGACGCGCTTAAGGACTTTTCTCCTCATGGTGAGGAGCGCGGCAGCGCCGCGCGTCTCGAACCATGAGGCCACGCTGCAGCCTCATCCTTCGAGACGCGAGCTTCGCTCGCTTCTCAGGATGAGGAGCAGCATTCGATCTGCTTGAACGAGGACCCCAAGAGGACGCCATGACTCCCCCTCCCGTCATCCGCCTGCATCCCGACGACAGCGTCGTCATCGCCCGCGCCACCCTGCTGCCGGGGACTGCGGTCGCCGATGGCGTGGTCGCGCGCGATCGCGTGCCGGCCGGCCACAAGGTGGCGGTGCGGCCGATCGCGCTTGGCGAGCCGGTGCGGCGCTATGGCCAGATCATCGGCTTCGCCACCGCGCCGATCGAGCCGGGCCAGCATGTCCACACCCAGAACTGCGGCATGGGGGATTTCGCCAAGGACTATGCTTATGGCGTCGATGCGCGCCCGGCGGAGCCGGTGGAGGTGCCGACGACCTTCATGGGCATCCGCCGGCCCGACGGCCGCGTCGCCACCCGCAATTACATCGGCCTCCTCACCAGCGTGAACTGCAGCGCCCATGTCGCCGGCATGGTGGCGGACGTGTTTCGCAAGAACCCGTTCACCGGTCACAACCCGCTGGCGGACTTTCCCAATGTCGACGGCGTGGTGGCGCTGACCCACAAGACCGGCTGCGGCATGACCCAGGACGAGCCGCTGAAGCTGCTGCGGCGGACGCTTGGCGGCTACGCCCGTCATGTCAACTTCTCCGCGGTGGTGGTGCTCGGGCTCGGCTGCGAGGTCAACCAGATCGGCGGCCTGATGCAGGAGCAGAAACTCGCCGGCCGGCTGCGCGAGCTCGAGATCCAAAGCCTCGGCGGCACCCGCAAGACGGTGGAGGCCGGCGTCGCCTTCGTGCGCGAGGCGCTCAGCGATGCCAACAAGGTGACGCGCGAAGTGGTGCCGGCGAGCGAACTGACGGTCGCCCTGCAGTGCGGCGGCTCCGATGGCTATTCCGGCGTCTCCGCCAATCCGGCGCTGGGCGCGGCAAGCGATCTCCTGGTGCGCCATGGCGGCACCGTCATCCTGTCGGAGACGCCCGAAACCTATGGCGCCGAGCACCTCCTGACGCGGCGCGCGGTCAGCCGCGAGGTCGGCGAGAAGCTGGTCGGCCTGATGCGCTGGTGGGACGAGTACACCGCGCGCGAAGGCGCGGAGATGAACGCCAACCCCAGCCCCGGCAACAAGGCCGGTGGCCTCACCACCATTCTGGAGAAGTCGCTGGGTGCGATGGCCAAGGCCGGCTCGACCAACCTTGTCGACGTGCTCAACTACGCCGAGCAGATCACGAAGAAGGGTTTTGTGTTCATGGACACCCCGGGCTACGACCCGGTGGCGGCGACCGGGCAGGTGGCCGGCGGCGCCAATCTCGTGTGCTTCACCACGGGGCGCGGCAGCGTGTTCGGCTGCAAGCCGTCGCCCTCCATCAAGCTCGCCACCAACACGCCGATGTACAAGCGCATGGAAGACGACATGGACGTCAACTGCGGCACCATTCTCGACGGCGACGAGAGCGTGCAGCAGTGCGGCCAGCGCATCTTCGAGCTGATGCTGCGCGTCGCCTCGGGCGAGCCGACCAAGAGCGAGAGCTTCGACTTCGGCGGCGCCGAGTTCGCGCCCTGGGTGCTCGGGGCGACGATGTAAGCCGATCTCGCGACAGGCTTGCGTGTCGGGTGCCGCCCGCCCGTCGCCCTATTTCGATGTGGTAGCTTTCGACGGTGTGTCGCTAGTGCAGTCGGTGCACGGGCCTATCGCGGCAGCGATCGTCGGCGCTGCAATCCCGGCAGCCTGAGCGCCCCTCCATATCTCGTGGAAAAGGTCGCGGTACCCTGTCAATTGGGACGGCTTGCGAATTGCCGCGAGAATGTGGGAGCATTCAGGCAGACTGAATACTTGGCGATAGAACGCCTCAAGAAGCCGACGACGGATCGGAGGATCGAAGTTCGTCGAAAGAAACCGACCGGAATAGCCGTGCTGTGGCCATGCCGCGATGCTGTCGACATCGCCAGTCAGCATCCCCGCGCAGATCTGCTGCACGTATTGCGTGGCGAGATCCGCATCCTGCTTTGCAGGATCGTAGTTCTTACAGGGCGTCAGCCAGTCGGGCATATCCGAAATAGCGACAGTGGTGCTGGCATTGGGTCGATCATTGGCAGGGTCCATGTACGAAAAATCAGCGAACGGTCGATCGAGGGTCACTGGAATTTTCTGCATTTTGTCGAGGAGAGATAAGTAATCCTTCTTCGATAGTGTCATTCGCTTGACGTCACGGCAGTCGGTGGTGATGGGCCTGCCATCCTCTGTCGATGTCGGGGTGCCGACAACGCGCCATGAATGCGATTTCGAAAGATCGGTACCTTGCAGCAATGCGTCGCTGATATTCACCCCGATCAGATGCTCACTGGAAAGGTTTGCATAGCTCAGATCGGCTTTGGTGAAGTCCGCGCCCGTCAGGTCCCCGGATAGTCGTGCACCGATAAGCCATGCGAGATGGAAACTCGTTCCCGACATATCCCCATAGAGTTGGGCTCCTGTCAGCTTGGCGAGGAAGAAGTTCGCTCGCTGGAGCTGAGCGCCATGACTTTCCCATGAGGAAAAGCTCGCGCCCTGCGCCTCGACCGAACTGAAGTCCGCGCCTTGCATCAACGCATCGCTCAGATCCGCGAATTGTAGGTTGGCACACCGATACTCGCTCGGATCCCGAAAGCACCCGAACAGTGCCTCGCGCAGGTCGGCGTCCCGCAGGCTCGCGCCTCGCAGGTTGGTGCCGCGAAAATCAGCCTTGAAAAAGCGGCTCCCTTGCAGTTCGGCGCCTTCCAGATCCCTGAGGCGCAACGAGATGCTGTAGGGGAGGTCGGCAAGCTTGTCGGTTGGCTCCATGACGGCACGGCTCGCGGGCGCGTGGATGTCGCGGTAGAGGAATGGCGAACGGGCTTCGAGGTTCGGCCAGACCACACGTTCGAACACAGATTTGACGAGGCAGGGCGTCGGTCCGCACCGGGGCAGGGGATTCCACCGCTGATCCTGACGGTGCTGGAATACGAACAGGGACAGGAAACAGACGCCGGCGAGAACGATTATTCCCGGTGCGAAGCGCAGGGCGCTGCGGCGTGCGAGCTGTCCGCGCGACCAAGGTTGCCGCTTGGCAAGGTATCGTGCGGAGGCGATCGACGCGATCGCGATGCACAGGACGTCCAGCAGAAGAACGGCGCGATGCACCCAGGTGATCGACGTGTTGTGATAGGGCAGGAACCGCAGCTGGCAGAACAGCAGGGTGATCGGCGGGGCCAGCCACACAGTGATCGCTTCGAGCAGCCATTGCGCAGCCCGCAGCACGGCCGGAACAGGCAGGCCGGGTCCGCGAATGAAGATCCCGGAGGCGATGCGGCTCCATGATGCGGATCTGGCCTTGCTGCTGCTCGTTGCGGCGAGCATCCCGCAGTAGTCGCCGAGGGCGTCCTTGACGTAGAGAATGTTGACCAGGGTCATGATGTGGACGAGCAGCAGCAAAATCGGTCCAGTGAGCGCGAAGCCGTCGAGCGGCAGCTCGATCTGAAGAAGCGGCAGCTTCTGTCGGCTTTGCAGCAGCATGTCCTCATGCGAGGTCGACAGAAATGCGACGAAGACATAGGCCGTGAGGGATGTGAGCGTGAACCACACCAGGCGCACCCGCGCCTCGGCCGAGTTCACGGCATGCTCATAGGGCGACAGGCGTTTCTCGTCGTCTGAAAGCGGCGAGCCAGAGCGGGAAACCATGGCAGGATGACCTGAAAATGAAGACGTCTCAAATCGAGCACATGAAATCGCCGACCATGTAATCACAGCTTGCAGGGTGAAGAAAGATGATCGCATGGGAGTGCGATCTGTCACGAGACCATCATGGTCCCCGGGCGCGGCTTGCATAATGCGAGGCCCGGCCGCAATGTGGGGGAACGCCCGACGTGGCGGACGATCCATTGCCGAATGACGAGCCTGCATGACGACGCCATCCTATCCCCGTGACCTCAGCGGCTACGGCCGCAACCCACCCCATCCGCAATGGCCGGAGCGCGCCCGCGTCGCGGTGCAGTTTGTGGTCAACTTCGAGGAGGGTGGTGAGAACAATATTTTGCACGGCGATCCGGCGTCGGAGGCGTTCCTGTCGGACGTGCTGGGCGCACAGCCCTGGCCGGGCCAGCGCCATGCCAACATCGAATCGATGTTCGAGTACGGCTCGCGCGCCGGCTTCTGGCGGCTGTGGCGGATGCTGGCCGCGCGCAACATCGGCGTCACCGTATTCGGCGTCGCCACCGCGCTTGCCCGCAATCCCGACGCCGTCGCCGCGATGCGCGAGGCGAACTGGGACATTGCCTGCCACGGCCTGAAGTGGATCGAGCACAAGGCGATGACCGAGGACGAGGAGCGCGCCGCGATCGCTGAGGCGATCCGTGTCCACACCGCAGCGACCGGTGAGCGCCCCGTCGGCTGGTACACCGGGCGTTCGTCGATCAACACGCTGCGGCTGGTGGCGGAGGCGGGTGGTCTGCTCTACCTCTCGGACTCCTACGCCGACGACCTGCCGTATTGGCTCAACGGGCCGACCGAGCCGCATCTCGTCATTCCCTATACCCTCGACAACAACGACATGCGCTTCATCAACCCGCAGGGTTTTAGCACTGGCGAGGACTTCTTCACCTATCTGAAGGACGGCTTCGACCTGCTCTATGCCGAGGGCGAGACTGCGCCGAAGATGATGTCGATCGGTCTGCACTGCCGCCTGGTCGGCCGGCCCGGCCGCGCCATGGCGTTGCAGCGCTTCCTCGACTATATCGCACGCCACGACCGGGTGTGGACGCCGACCCGGCGCGCCATCGCCGAGCATTGGCATCGCCATCATCGTGGCCTCGCTGCCACCGCCGCGCCGTTGACCTGAAGGAGCGCCGCATGTCCCAGCTCACCCTCGATGCGCTGAACACCATGCCGGAGACGGAGTTCGTCGCCGCGCTCGGCAACATCTTCGAGCATTCGCCCTGGATCGCCGAGCAGGCCGCTGTGCAGCGGCCGTTCGCGCGCCTCGCCGACCTCCTGGCGGCGATGACCGCGGCGGTCGAGCAGGCTTCGGCCGAGCAGCGGATGGCGCTGATCAAGGCGCACCCCGATCTCGCCAACAAGACCCAGCGTGCCGCAGGGCTGACCGTGGAATCCAGTGCCGAGCAGACCAGCGTCGGCCTCGACGCGCTGTCGGATGCCGAATACGCCGCGTTCGAGCGGGTCAACAACGCCTACCGCGGCAAGTTCGGCTTTCCCTACATCGTCTGCGTGCGGCGGCACACCAAGGACTCGATCCTGCGGGACTTCGAGCGGCGGCTGCCGAACGACACCGCGGCAGAGGTCGTCACCTCGATCCGCGAAATCTGCCGTATCGCGGCGCTGCGGCTCGACCAGTTGGTTGGCGGCGGTGAACGGCTGCCGGTCAACGGCCACCTGTCGACCCATGTGCTCGACACCCATGGCGGTTCGCCGGCGGCCGGCATCGCCATCGAGCTGTTCGAGCTGTGCGCGCTTGGTGTCAATCGCCTGATCGCGCGCGGGGAGACCAACGCCGACGGCCGCACCGACCAGCCGCTGATCCATGGCCGGCCACTGCCGATGGGGCATTACGAGCTGGTGTTCCACACCGGGGCGTACTTCGCCGACAGGAAGGTGCAGCAATCCGACCCGCCGTTCCTCGACGTCATACCGATCCGCTTCGCGATCGCCGAGCCCGAAGGCCACCTCCACGTGCCGCTGCTGGTCACGCCATGGAGCTATGCGACGTATCGGGGAAGCTGAGGGCGCTAGTTCGTTTCTCGATCGCCATGGCTGGTATGCAGCGCGCTTCTGCATATTCAGCGTCATCACCGGGCCGGCGCGTAGCGCCGAGACCCGGTGATCCAGCTTCAAGAGCCTGTGTTGCGCTGTGAAGAAGCTGGATTGCCGGGTCAAGCCCTACAAGATTCACACATCTCGAAAACAGACTCAAAGACAAGGACTTAGCTGCCCCCCCGATTATCGAAAGATAGGGTCGTCTTCGAAGCAGCGGCATTGAATAGACTCGGGTTTTTGTCGCGTGCAAAGAGCCTGCCCAAAGATGTGTGCATCTCGTAGGGTCAAGCCCGGCAATGACGCGTCGGGTGGGAGACGCTCAGCCTCACACGTGCTCCGCCGCCGCCGCTGCGCCCGCCGCATCCGCATGGGCGCTCTCGCCGGTGCCGATGCCATTGAAGAACGCGTTGAGCAGCACGGCCACCAGCGCTGCCAGCAGGATGCCCGACTCCAGCAGCGGGTGCAGGTCGTGCGGCAGCTGCTTGAAGAAGTTCGGCGCCACCAGCGGGATCATGCCGAAGCCGACCGAGATGGCGACGATGAACAGGTTGAAGCGGTTGGTGCGGAAGTCGACCGTGGTCAGGATACGCGCGCCGGTGGCGGCCACCATGCCGAACATCACGAGGCCTGCGCCGCCGAGCACCACCTGCGGCACCGCCTCCACGAGCGCCGACATCTTCGGCACGAGGCCGAGCACCAGCATGATGACGCCGCCGGCCACTGTGACCCAGCGCGACTTCACGCCGGTGACGCCGACGAGGCCGACGTTCTGCGAGAACGAGGTGTAAGGGAAGGTGTTGAAGATGCCGCCAAGGAGTGTGCCGACGCCGTCGGCGCGCAGGCCGCGGGCCAGCGCCTCGCGATCGACCTTCCTGTCGGTCATGTCGCCGAGCGCCAGGAACATGCCGAGCGACTCGATCATCACCACGATCATGACGATGCACATGGTGATGCACGGCACGAGATAGAACTTAGGGATGCCGAAATGGAAGGGCGTGACGAGGTCGGCCCAGCTCGCGGCAGCGACCTTTTCGAAGTGCATGACGCCGAGCAGGCTGGAGAGCACCGCACCGGCGATGATGCCGAGCAGCACGGCGACGTTGGCGACGAAACCGGTGCCCCACTTGAGCAGCGCCAGGATCACCAGCAGGACGAACAGCGCGATGCCGAGGCCCTGCAGTTGGCCATAGGCCGGGTTCGGGAACGCGCCGGGCACGCCGTCCACCACCTTGGTCAAGGTGGGCAGGCCGCCGCCGGCCCAGTTGATGCCGACCCTCATCAGGGAGATACCGATCACCATGATGATGGTGCCGGTGACCACGGGCGGAAACAGCGGCAGCAGCCGACTGATGAAAGGTGCGGCAATGATGCTGAAAATGCCGGCAACGATCACCGCGCCGTAGATGCCGAGCAGGCCGATGTCGGGGCTGCCCGCCATCGCCAGCATCGGCCCGACCGCGGCAAAGGTGACGCCCATCATCACCGGCAGACGGATGCCGACGCCGGGAAAGCCGATGCACTGCACGAGGGTGGCGAGGCCGCAGGCGAACAGGTCGGCGCTGATCAGGAACGCGACATCCTCCGGCGGCAGCTTCAAGGCGCGGCCGATGATCAAGGGCACTGCGACGGCGCCCGCATACATGACCAGAACGTGCTGCAAGCCCAGCGCGAACAGGCGCGGATAAGGAAGAACCTGGTCGACCGGATGAATATCACTGCTCATAATTGCCCCTCTTGTCCTCACTGCCCCCGCAGTGGGCACGAATTTAATCGCAGATTCAAACCATGTGCCAGACGGATCGTGCGCGAAGGCCTTGAATGCGTTGCAGCATTTCGGGGGATTGGTGGGCGGCGCCGCTTGAGCCGGCGGCTTTCGGGCGGCTAATTTCAGCGGGCGGAACGCAACGCAGATGTGAAAAGCCCGGACTGCGTGGTTGCATGGAAACGTGCGACAACGGCATGCATGTGAAGCGTCGAGAACAGGCGGGAAACGATGACGGCATCGAGGAAGGTCGCGTGGATCACCGGCGGCGGCAGCGGCATCGGGCTCGCCGGCGCGCAGGCACTGGCGGCCGAGGGCTGGCGGGTGGTGATTTCGGGACGACGTGCGGACGTCCTGGACGAGGCGGTGCGAGCGATCCGGGCCGAGGGCGGGGACATCTCCGCAGCGCCCATGGACGTCGGCAAGGCCGCCGACGCCGAGCGGGTGGCGCAGGCAATCCTCGCCGAGCACGGCCGCATCGACCTCCTGGTCAACAGCGCCGGCGTCAATGTGCCCAAGCGCAGCTGGGGCGAGATTTCCGTCGAGAACTGGGACCATGTCGTCGATATCAACCTCAACGGCGTGCTTTACTGCATCCGCGCGGTGCTGCCGGCGATGCGGGTGCAGCAGGACGGCATCATCATCAATGTCGCGTCCTGGGCCGGGCGGATCGTGTCCAAGCTGACCGGGCCGGCCTATACCGCCACCAAGCACGCGGTGGTCGCGCTGACTCATTCGCTCAACATGGAAGAGTTCCGCCACGGCATCCGCGCCTGCGCGCTATCGCCGGGTGAGGTGGCGACCCCGATCATGAAGCTGCGGCCGGTGCCGCCGAGCGAAGAGGACATGGCGCGGATGCTGCAGGGCGAGGATCTCGGCCGCACCATCGCCTTTGTCGCCAGCATGCCGCCGCGGGTCTGCGTCAACGAGATCCTGATCAGTCCCACCTGGAACCGCAGCTTCGTCGGGACGGGTCCTTGAGGTTAGGTTTAGGTATGGTCACGATGGTTTCCAGCGGGCGCGCCGTGCGCCGCATGCTTTCCGGTTGTGTTGTTCTCGGCGGCCTGCTCGCGCAGCCTCTCGCGTCCCCGGCCTCCGCCATGGAGATCAGCCGTGCGGTCAATCAGCTCTATACCGACGTGTCGGCCTATCCGCCGAAGTCTGGTGCGTTCACCGTGTGCTACGGCTTCCAGTGCCGCCGCCGCCTGGAGTACGTGTTCAGCGCCGGCGATCGCGCCGCGCTGACGTCGATCATGGCCGGCGGCAAGGGCTCGGCGGCGGCTGAGCGTGCGGCGGCGCAGAAGGCCGTTGTGTGGCTCGACCGGCATCTCGGCCCGATGATCGGCACGGACAAGCGGGTGGCGCGGGCGGATTTCCGCGCCGGCTCCGACGCCACCAACTACGACTGCTGGGATACGACGCGCAACACCACCGCGCTGCTGCTGGTGCTGCAGGACTGGGGGCTGTTCAAGCATCACACCGTCGGCGATCCGCGCTATCGCGGCAACGCGCTGGTCGGCCAGACCCCGCACAACACCGCGATCCTGATCGACAAGGTGACGCGGGTGGAGTGGGTGGTCGACCTGTGGACGCGCGGCTACGGCCAGACGCCGGAAGTGATGCCGGCCGAGCAGTGGGTGAAGCTGGACTGACGGGATGCGAACTCAGCTCCGTAGCCCGGATGAGCGAAGCGATATCCGGGGCGGTGTGATTGGCATCCCGGGTGTCGCTGCGCTCACCCGGGCTACGCGCTGTGATGTTTTGAGACTGTTCCCCCCTCGAGATTCGCGGAGCCCGTAACCGCCCGCTCAGTCCTTGCCGTCCGGCGCCTCCGCTTCCTCACGCTTGCGCAGCAGGTCGGTCGCGAGGTCGGACAGTGCCGGCCGCGGCAGCGCGGTGAACGGCAGCGGCCGCGTCACGTCAATGGCAGCGAGGCCGAGGCGGGCGGTCAGCAGGCCGTTGAGCAGGCCTTCGCCGAGCCGTGACGACAGCTTGGCGGCAAGGCCGTGGCCGAGTACCTGCTGAATGAGGCTGTCGCTGGCCGCGAGGCCGCCGGTGATGGCAAGATGCGCGATCACCTGTCGCGTCAGCTTGATCATGCCGAGCGCGCCGGGGCGGCCGCCATAGAGGCGGGCGAGCTGGCGGATCAGGCGCACCGCGGCGGCGAACACGAACAGCACGTCGACGACAGCGCGCGGACTCACCGCGGTGACGATCGAGACGCGCTGTGCAGCGACCGAGATCAGCCGTCGCGCCTCCTGGTCGAGCGGGTTCATCAGCTCGCGCTCGGCAAGCCGCAGCATGTCGGCGCCGTCGATGATGTCGCCGGCATGGCCCTGCAGCGTGCCGCGGGCATGGGCGAGGCGGGGATTGCCATGGGCGATCTTCAGGAGGTCGCGCACGATCGCCTGCGCTTCGGTGCGATCGTCGCTGGCGAGCGTCGCCTCGGCACGCGCATGCAGCTTCTCGATGGTGGCGAGGCGTGCAAGACCGATGAACTCGCGCCCGACAATGGCGATCAGCGCCACCACGAACACCAGCGTCACTGCGAGGCCGAGAAAGCCGAGCCCCTGGCTGCGGTTGAACAGATCCTCGACGAGGTTGGTAAGGCCGAGGCCGGTGCCGAGCAGCACCAGCCCGCCGAGCGAGCTCCAGAACAACGTGCCCCAGCGGAAGCCGCGCGGCGGCGCCAGCAGGCTGTCGTCGCGCGGCACGGGCAGCGTGGCCGGCTCCGGCTCGGGCACCACCTGCACGGTGCCTCGGGCGGGACGGCCAGCATCGTCCGGCGCCATCACCACCACATGCGGGTCGTCCAGCTTGAACGTCGCTGGCCGGCGGTGGGTGGGGCGGTCGCTCATGTCAGTCGGTCTCCGATCAGGAACTGGAGCGCGCGGTCGAGGCGGATGTGGGGCAGATATGGGGTGTCGCCCCCGCTGTTGTCGAGCTGCGGCGGCCGGAAACGCAGGAAGCGGTAGTCGGCCTGGTCCGCGGTGCCATGGCTCAGGCCCTTGAACGGGCCGCTGTCCGCCGGTTCGCTGAACAGGGCGTCCGGCTGCGCCGGCAGATCGCCCGGAAACGTGGCAACCTCGGTCGCGCCATCGAACGGCTCGCCATTGGCGACCTCGCCGGCGAGCGGCGTGCCGACGATCGCGGGCAGCTGCTCATGGCCACGCCGCAGGCGCACCTCGCGCGTGGCACGCACGGCGGCGAGCGCCACCACGTCGACCTCGGCGCCGGCAAACTCCGCCTGCTTCACCGCACGCTCCACCATGCGCTGGAGGATTGCCTCGAGGCGGTCGTGGCTCGCATGGTGCAGGTGGTCGGCCTTGGTCGCCGCGAACAGGATGCGGTCGATCCGTGGCCGCAGCATCGACGCGAAGAAGGTGCGGCGGCCGACGCGAAAGCAGTCGAGGATGCCGGCGAGCGCCCCCTGCAGGTCGTGCAGCGCTTCGGGGCCGGCGTTGAACGCCGCCAGCGTATCCACCAGCACGATCTGGCGGTCGAGCCGGGCGAAGTGATCGCGGAAGAACGGCCGCACCACCACGTCCTTGTAGGCCTCGTAGCGTCGCGCCATCATCGCCCACAGCGAGCCGTCGGGAGCCGCGCCGCCGGCCGGCACGTCGAGCGGCGCGAAGGTCAGCGCCGGCGAGCCGGCGAGACCGCCCGGCATCAGGAAGCGGCCTGGCGGCAACAGGCTCATGGCGAAGCGCTCGTCGCGGCAGGCACGCAGGTAGTCGGTGAACAGCTTTGCCGCAGTCAGTGTCGCCTGCTCGTCGGCGCGGCCGAGCGGATCGAGGGTCGTAAGATGCGCGTGCCAGGCCGCCGCCAACGGCGCCCGCGGTCCTGCGCGCGACAGATTCAGGCTTTCCGCCGACCACTGCTGATAGCTCTTGGCGAGGAGCGGCAGGTCGAGCAGCCATTCGCCGGGATAGTCGACGATATCGAGGGTCAGCGTGCGGTCGGCGCCATTCGGCCGCTGGTAGTCGATGACGAGGCGCAGCTCGCTGATGTCCACGGTGGAATGCGGCCACTGCCGTTCCTCCACCAGCGTGCGGACATGGCTTTCATAGGCGAAGCGCGGCACCGCGTCGTCGGGCTGCGGCGCGAGCCGGGCACGGGCGATCCGCCCTGTCGCAAAAGCTTCAAACACCGGAAAGCGGCCGCCGCGCAATAGTCCATGGATCAGCGCGGTGATGAACACCGTCTTGCCGGCGCGTGACAGGCCGGTGACGCCGAGACGGACGGTGGGGTTGAACAGCTGGTCGCCATAGTCGACGAGGGCCTGCAGCGACAGGCGGGCCTCTTCGACGAGATCGGAGAAATTCGGGGTCATTGGGGCCGATCAAACGTGGATATTCGAAGAAAATCAACACATCGGCATCAACATGGGGACGAGGGGCGCGTTGTGCGACATCTTTGCCGGCTGCGCTTGAATGACGCACTGTGCCACCCAATCTCAAGGGAGAGGGGGAACATAGTTTCGCCGCCTCACCGATGGATGTGACGCGGCGGCATGACGATTTTCCGACTGAAGCAACTCGCCTCGACGGCACTGATCGGCGCGCCGAAGGGCGTGCGCTGGAATTATGATCGCGCCGAGCTGTGGGCGGACGGCGTCGTACATATGGTCGGGGTATGCGGCGGCCTCGTCGCTGCCGTTGTGCTGATCGTGCTCGCCAACCGGTATCTCAATGGCTCCGAGGTCGCAGCGGTGGTGATCTATGCCGCCGGCCTGCTGGCAATGCTCGGCATTTCCGCCACCTACAACATGCTGCCGGTGTCGCGCTGGAAATGGTGGCTGCGCCGTTTCGATCATTCGGCGATCTACTTGCTGATTGCGGCGACCTACACTCCTTTCATCGTCGAGATGAACGACAGCCCGTTCACATATGGGCTGCTGGCCGGCGTGTGGGCGGTTGCCGCCGTCGGCATTTTCCTCAAGATCGTGTTTCCCGGCCGCTTCGACCGCCTGTCGATCGTGCTCTATCTCGCGATGGGCTGGAGCGGCGTGATGATCTACGACACGGTGGTGGCTTCGCTCTCGGCGCTGACCCTCGGCCTGATCGCGGCCGGCGGCCTGCTGTATTCGGCCGGCGTGATTTTCCATGTCTGGGAACGCCTGCGCTTCCAGAACGCGATCTGGCACGCTTTCGTTTTACTCGGTGCGGCCTGTCATTATACTGCGGTGCTCGATCTGGTCCTCGCCTGAGGATCTCAAGAGTGTGAAGCCGGCCGGCAAGGCCGCGAACCGCAGGGTTGAAACATGCAGGTGCAGGGCAAGGTCGTCGTCGTCACCGGCGGCGGCAATGGAATCGGCAAGGCGCTGGCCGAAATCTTTCATCGCGAGGGCGCGGCCAAGGTCGTGGTCGCCGACCTCGATATGCCTGCCGCGGAGGCCGTCGCGGCGTCGCTCGGCGGCGCCGCGTTTCGCACCGACGTGGGCAAGGAAGCCGACGTCGCCGGACTGATCAGCGAAACCGAGCGCCGCTTCGGCCCGATCGACCTGTTCTGCTCCAATGCGGGCATCGGAGGCGGCTTCGATCCGCTGTCGGTCAACGCCGGCGGCACATCCGACGATCCGTGGATGGCGAGCTGGGCGGTCAACGTCATGGCCCATGTCTATGCGGCGCGCCATCTCGTGCCGCTGATGAAGGCGCGGGGCGGCGGCTATTTCCTCAACACCGTGTCCGCGGCGGGCCTCCTTTCGCAGGTCGGCAGCGCGGCCTATTCCACCACCAAGCATGCGGCGGTGGGGTTTGCCGAGAACCTCGCCATCTCCCACAAGGCCCATGGCATCCGCGTCTCCATCCTGTGCCCGCAGGGCGTCGACACCAACATGCTGCGCGGCCTGCCCAAGGGGCCGCAGTCTGCCGACGGCAACCTCTCGCCGGAGGCGGTCGCGGAGTCCGCGTTGCAAGGCATCGAGCGCGAGCAATTCCTGATCCTGCCGCACCCGCAGGTCGCGACCTACATGCGCGCCAAGCTCGACAACTACGACCGCTGGATCGGCGGCATGGCCAAGATCCAGGCCAAGCTGCGCGAGGGGTAAAGAGAGCTGAGGGTATTCCTCATGGTGAGGAGGCGCGAAGCGCCGTCTCGAACCATGAGGCCGAGGCATGGCGGGCAAGGCATCGCCGTCGCGGGCCTCATCCTTCGAGACGCGGCTGCGCCGCTCCTCAGGATGAGGAGTTACGCAGCAGGTTCGGCGACGCGGCTTTTCTCAATGCTGCTGCCCGTCCAGAACCGGCACGGCGCTGGCTGGAGTTACCAGGCGGCGGTCGCCTTCATGGTCGGCACGCCGGTGGCGTTGGCGGTCCACACCGCGAGCCCTGTCGGCGTCTCGTTGGCATTGAGGCTGAACTCGGCGCCGTCGAACAGCGGGCTGACGCCGCGATAGTCAAACGTCTTCGGTGCGGTGTCGCGATGGAGCGTGGCCGCAAACTCGATGAGCAGCGCGGCCTGCAGCGGTCCGTGGAACACGAGGCCGGGATAGCCCTCGACCTTGGTGACGTAGTCGCGATCGTAGTGGATGCGGTGGCCGTTGAAGGTCAGCGCCGAATAGCGGAACAACAGCACCGGATCGGCGAAGTGGCTGACGCGATGCTGCCCCGGTGCGGCGCTGGCGGGCGGCGCCGGCGGTGCGGCGGACGGGCTCGGCGCCTCGCGGTAGACGATGTCCTGGCGCTCGCGGATGGCGACGCCGCGCGCGGTTTCTGTGACATGCTCGACGGTGACGAAGCAGAGCGGGCCGGTGCTGCCGCTCTTCAGCGTGACGTCGGCGATCTTCGAGGTGCGGGTGACCTCGTCGCCGACCCGCAGACGGTCCTGCAACTGGAGCTGGCCGCCGGCCCACATCCGGCGCGGCAGCGGCACCGGCGGCAGGAAGCCGCCACGGGCGGGGTGGCCGTCGGGACCGAGCGCGGCCATCGGCGCCACCGGCTGGGCGAGACACCAGTGCACCGTCAGCGGCGCGAGATCGCCGCGCTGCGGCGTGCCCGGCTCCATGAACAGCGTGGCGCGTAAGGCCCGCACGAGCTGCGCGGTGACGATGTCCGAGGCGGATTCGCTGCGGCCGATCCAGCCGCGCAGATGGTCGAGATCGATCGCAGAGGTCACGATGAGATCCTTTCGCCGGGCTATGTCTGCTTGATTGCGTCGGTGTCGGCGCCGACCGCCGGGACCGCCGCATAGGTCCGCTCCTCGTCGACAAAGATCGCCGCCGGTGCCGGATAGGCGACGGGGCCGGCAGGTGTGTCCACGGTGATGCGACGCAGGTGGGGATGGGTGGTGAGGTCGGCCATGGTGTTGACCTCGGCGAAGGCGATGTCAGCGTCCGCAAGCCGCTGCAGCAGTGCGTCGCGCGTCAGGGTGCCGAACACCTCGCCCACCACCTGGTCGGTGAGCGTGCGGTTGCGCACCCGCTCCACCATGTTGGCGAAGCGCGGGTCGTTCGGCAGGTCCGGCCGCCCCAGCACGTCGGCGCACAGTTTCTTCCACTCCCGCTCGCTCTGGATCGAGATCAGGATGTCCTTGCCGTCCTTCGAGCGGAACACGCCGTAGGGCGCGATCGAGGGATGGGCGAGGCCCATGCGCTGCGGCGGATTGCCGGCCTCGGCGTTGAGCAGTGGCACGGTCAGCCAGTCGGCCATGACGTCGAACATCGAGATGCGGATGTCGGCGCCTTGTCCGGTGCGCGCGCGCGCGATCAGGGCCTCCAGCACCGCCGCATGGGCGGTGGCGCCGGTGGCGACGTCGACGATGGAGACGCCGACCCGCGACGGTCCCTCAGGGCCGCCGGTGATCGAGGCGAGGCCGCTCTCCGCCTGGATCAGCAGGTCATAGGCCTTGCGATGGGCGTAGGGCCCGTCGTCGCCGTAGCCGGAGATGGTGCAGCAGATCAGCGACGGATAATCCTTGCGCAGCCGCGCCAGCGCGAAGCCGAGCTTGTCCATGGCGCCAGGCTTGAGGTTCTGCACCAGCACGTCGGCGCCGGCGATCAGCCCTTCCAAGGTGCGCTGGCCTTCGGGCGTGGCGAGGTCGATCACCACCGACTTCTTGCCGCGGTTGAGCCAGACGAAGTAGCTGCTCTGCCCCTTTGCGGCGGCGTCGTAGCCGCGGGCGAAGTCGCCTTCGGGGCGCTCGACCTTGATCACGGTGGCGCCGGCGTCGGCAAGCCGCGAAGTGCAGAACGGAGCAGCGACGGCTTGCTCGACAGCGATGACAGTGAGACCTTCGAGCGGCAACATTCTAGAGCACAGTCCCTTTGGATTGAATCATAAGTACGCGGCTTTGCACATTGCGGCGCTTGGCATTGTCTCCGTCATGGCCGGGTTTATCCCGGCCATCCCGCTTAGGGACGCAGTGCCTTCCTGATCGAGGTCGCCGGGACAAGCCCGGCGACGACAGGAGCAAAGGTACGTCGTCTCCGTTTCTTCGTCAGTACGACCGTGGCATGCCGAGCACATGCTCGGCGAGATAGGACAGGATCAGGTTGGTCGAGATCGGCGCCACCTGGTAGAGCCGCGTCTCGCGGAACTTGCGCTCGACGTCATACTCCTCGGCGAAGCCGAAGCCGCCATGGGTCTGGATGCAGGCATTGGCCGCTTCCCACGACGCGTCGGCCGCGAGCATCTTGGCCATGTTGGCCTCGGCGCCGCAATCGAGGCCGGCCTCGTACTTGCGCGCCGCCTCCCGCACCATCAGCTCGGCCGCGCGCATCGACGCATAGGCCTTGGCGATCGGGAACTGGATGCCTTGATTCTGGCCGATCGGGCGGCCGAACACCACGCGCTCGCGGGCGTAAGTCGTGGTCTTGGCGATGAACCACTTGGCGTCGCCGACGCATTCGGCGGCGATCAGGATGCGTTCGGCATTCATGCCGGAGAGGATGTAACGGAAGCCCTTGCCTTCCTCGCCGATCAGGTTCTCCGCCGGCACCTTCATGTTGTCGAAGAATACTTCGGTGGTGGCGTGGTTCATCATGGTGCGGATGGGGCGGATGGTCAGGCCGTTGTTCTTCGCCGCCTTCATGTCGACGATGAACACCGACAGGCCGTCGGTGCGCTTGGCGACCTGGTCTTTCGGCGTGGTGCGCGCCAGAAGGATCATCAGGTCGGAATGCTCGGCGCGGCTGGTCCAGATCTTCTGGCCGTTGACGACGTAGTGGTCGCCGTCGCGGCGCGCGAAGGTCTTGAGCGAGGAGGTATCGGTTCCGCTCGTCGGCTCGGTGACGCCGAACGCCTGCAGGCGCAATTCGCCGCTGGCGATGCGCGGCAGCCACTGCTTCTTCTGCGCTTCGTTGCCATGCCGCAGCAGCGTGCCCATGGTGTACATCTGGGCGTGGGTGGCGCCGCCGTTGCAACCGGAGCGTTGAATCTCCTCGAGGATCGCGGCCGCGGCGGAGATCTTCAGCCCGGCGCCGCCATATTCCTCAGGGATCAGGACCGACAGGTAGCCCGACTTGGTCAGCGCGTCGACGAAGGCGGAGGGGTAGGCCATCTCGCGATCGAGCTTGCGCCAGTATTCGCCGGGAAACTGCTCGCACAGCTTGGCGACGGCGTTGCGAATGTCATGATAGTCGTCGGCTTCGGTCTGGGTCATCGCTCTCGGCCAAAAGTTCTGCGGAGAAGTTCAGCGGCTCATGGGATGGTCCGGCTGCATCGTCGCGGCCGCCTCACCTGTTCTGAGAGATCACCTCGCGCTTTGCAACGCCAATCCCACTCGCTGCCGCATTCGCTGCCTGCATAGCTTCGGCGCCGCCCGGTGTTTGGCTGGCCGTCGGCACCTGCCGGTTCGCATGGGGGGCGCCCGCCATTGCGGCGGTCCGGCACCGGCAGGTGCTGAACATGGAATTCCTCAAGACGAAATACGCACCGGCAGTTCCTCATAGCCGCGCACGAAGCTGGAGTAGACGCGCTTCGGCTCGCCGACCACCTCGATGTGGCGGAAGCGCTTGAGAATCTCTTCCCAGATGATCTTGAGCTGCAGCTCGGCGAGCCGCATGCCGACGCAGCGATGGATGCCGAAGCCGAACGACATGTGCTGCCGCGGCCGGGCGCGGTCGATGATGAACTGGTCGGGATTGTCGATCGCGCGCTCGTCGCGGTTGCCGGAGACGTACCACATCACGACGCGGTCGCCCTTGCGGATCATTTTGCCGCCGAGCTCGGTGTCGGCAAGCGCGGTGCGGCGCATGTGGGCGAGCGGGGTCTGCCAGCGGATCACCTCCGGCACGAAGCTGTCGATCAGCGCGGGGTTGTCACGCAGCTTGTCGTACTCGTCGGGGTTCTCGTTCAGCGCCAGCACCGATCCGCTCATGGTATTGCGCGTGGTATCGTTGCCGCCGACGATCAGCAGGATGAGGTTGCCCAGGAGGGTGTTCTTGTCCATGTAGCGCGTGGCGTCGCTGTGCGCCATCATCGAGATCAGGTCGCTGCGCGGCGCGACGTTGACGCGCTCGTTCCACAGCCGCGTGAAATAGTCGGCGCATTCGCCGAGCTCTGCAAGGCGTTGCTCCTCGCTGTCGTAGATCATGCTCTTCGGCAGCGCGGTCGCGAGGTCCGACCAGCGCGTCAGCTTGCGGCGATCCTCCCACGGGAAATCGAACAGCGTCGCCAGCATCTGCGTGGTGAGCTCGATCGACACGCGGTCGACCCAGTTGAAGGTCTCGTTGCGCGGCAGGTTGTCGAGGATGAGGCTGGCACGCTCGCGGATCAGGATCGCGAGCTTGTCGAGATGCACCGGCGTGAACAGCGGCTGCACCGTCTTGCGCTGCGGCGCATGTTGCGGCTCGTCCATGGCGATGAAGCTCGGCCAGGCGTAGTCCGGCTCGACATCGCGCAGCATGATGCCGCCGAGTTTGACGTCGGACGAGAAGATCGCCGCGTTGGTGTCGACATGCATGATGTCCTGATAGCGCGTCACCGACCAGTAGTTGCCGACCGGACTCGTGCTGCAGAAGTGCACGGGCTCCTCGTTGCGCAGCCGCTCGAAATAGGGCCACAGCGTATCGGAGCGGAACAGCTCCGGGCTGCCGGGGTGGAATTCGGCCAGCGGCGTCGCATAGGCCTTGTCGCGGGCCTCTTGCTGGGCGCGGCGGCGGGCGTTGTCGATTGTTCCGTGCATGTCAGGTCCTCACTGTCCTCCGGCCGGGTCGTCGCGCCAGCCGCATTGTCGTCAGAGCTGCTCGTCGCTGCGCATCCGTGCACACTGCCGGGCGGATGTCGAATGCGTGCGGTCGTATGATGCGGACGGCCGCCGGTGATGCTCATCTGTCGCGCCGTGGATGCCGTGTGGCGGAATTGGGGTGATGCGGCGCATCGGCGTCATGGCGTTGGTCCTCCCGGCGCTTGCGCGCGCCATGGCAGCATGATGCTGCCTCCCAACTCTCGATCGCCGGGACGCGCTTGTCGTAATTACAGCCGTTCACTTGCAGGAGGGCAAGCGCTCGAATGCCGCGCCAGCCGCGCCGTGGCGCCACGCCCGATCCTCTGCAAATACCGCTCAGGTTGTTGTTTGTACGTAACAAAAATTCGCAATATGGCTTATAAATTTAATAAAATTTCTCAAAAAATTAAATCTTGGCTGGCAGAAATGGGACATTCGCTGCTGGAGGGCGCAGTAATGCGACTTTTCAATTCGACGTCACAGGAAGTGAAAGCGAAGCTCGACGCCATCGGCCGGTCGCAGGCGGTGATCGAATTCAACCTCGATGGCACCGTCATTACGGCCAACGAGAATTTTTTGAATGCATTGGGTTATCGGCTGGACGAGATCCAGGGCAAGCACCACAGCATGTTCGTCGACGACGCCACCCGCGTCAGCCCGGAATATCGGGAATTCTGGGACTCGCTGCGCCGCGGAGAATTCCAGGCCCGAGCCTACAAGCGTATCACCAAGAGCGGGCGGCCGATCTGGATCCAGGCGTCCTACAATCCCTTGATCGGCGCCAACGGCAAGCCGTTCAAGGTGGTGAAGTTCGCCAGCGACATTACCGCCGCAAGGCTGCAGGCCGCCGATCACGAGGGCCAGATCCATGCGATCCACCGCTCGCAGGCGGTGATCGAATTCAATATCGACGGCACCATCATCACCGCCAACGAGAATTTCCTCAAGACCATGGGCTATCGCCTGGACGAGATCCGGGGCAAGCATCACAGCATGTTTGCGACGCCCGCCTATCGCAACAGCGCGGCCTATCGCGAGTTCTGGGATGCGCTGCGCCGTGGTGAATACCAGGCCGGCGAGTTCGAGCGTGTCGGCAATGGCGGCCGGACGGTCTGGATCCAGGCGTCCTACAATCCGGTGTTCGACGCCGAAGGCAAGATCGCCAAGGTCGTCAAGTTCGCCGTCGACACCACCCAGCAGGTCCAGGACCGCATCCGCCGCGGCGAGGTGCAGAAGACGATCGATGCCGATCTGCAGCAGATCTCCCGCGCGGTGGCCACCACGTCGGAGCGGGTGACGTCGGCGGTGTCGACCTCGACCCAGGCGTCCTCGAACATGCAGGCGGTCGCCACCGGCGCGGAGGAACTGGCGGCGTCGGTCAGCGAGATCAGCCGCCAGGCGGCCAATGCGCTCGGCATCTCCAAGCAGGCGGTCGACCAGGCCAACGAGACCAGCGCCATCGTGTCCGGGCTGGCCTCGGCGGCGCAGAAGATCGGCGACGTGGTCAAGCTGATCAACAACATCGCCGACCAGACCAACCTCCTGGCGCTCAACGCGACCATCGAGGCGGCACGCGCCGGCGAGGCGGGCCGGGGCTTCGCGGTGGTGGCGGCCGAGGTCAAGAGCCTGGCGACCCAGACCTCGAAGGCGACCGACGAGATCAGCGGCCAGATCGCCGAGATCCAGGGCACCACGACCAATGCGGTCGAGGTGATCGAGGCGATCACGCAGACGATTTCGCGGATCAACGAGATCTCCGCGGCGATCGCTGCCTCGGTGGAGGAGCAGGCTGCGGTGACGCAGTCGATCTCCTCGAACATGCAGGATGCGGCGAAGGGCGTGACCGACATCAGCGCCAACATGAACGAGATCGCCGGCGAGACGCGTTCGGTCGATGGCGCCACGCGCAAGGTTGCGGAAGCCGCGCGCGCACTCGCCTGAGTTTCTATCGGCTCCGCCTCCTCTTCTCTTGTCCGCCGGCCCGTGGCAGTGTCACGGGCCGGCGCGCGTTTGGCCCGCGCGGCGACGGCACATGTGCCGCCGACTGAGCCAATCAACCGACAAAGGCCCGATCGCCCGGGTTTGCGGCAGGACAAGGCCGGCGTATCGCCGTCGCCGGGGAGAGCGACAAAATGATTCCCAACGTGCAACGCATGTTCAACTTCGACCTCGGCGAGACCGCCGACGCCATCCGCGAGACGGTGCGGGGTTTCTCGGCGAACGAGATCGCGCCGCGTGCCGACGAGATCGACAGGAGCAACCAGTTCCCGCGCGACCTGTGGCCGCGGCTCGGATCGCTCGGCCTGCTCGGTATCACGGTGGAGGAGGAGTATGGCGGTTCCGGGCTCGGCTATCTCGAGCACTGCATCGCCATGGAGGAGGTGTCACGCGCCTCTGCCTCGGTCGGGCTGTCCTACGGCGCCCATTCCAACCTCTGCGTCAACCAGATCCGCCGCAACGGCAGCGACGCGCAGAAGCGCAGATATCTGCCGAAGCTGATCTCGGGCGAGCATGTCGGCGCGCTGGCGATGTCCGAGCCGGGCGCCGGGTCTGACGTGGTGTCGATGACGACGCGCGCCGAGCGCAAGGGTGACCGCTACGTCCTCAACGGCCGCAAGATGTGGATCACCAACGGCCCGGTCGCGGAAACGCTCGTGATCTACGCCAAGACCGATCCCGCCGCCGGCCCGCGCGGCATCACCGCGTTCCTGATCGAGAAGGGCATGAAGGGCTTCTCCACCGCGCAGAAGCTCGACAAGCTCGGCATGCGCGGCTCCGACACCGCCGAGCTGGTATTCGAGGACTGCGAGGTGCCCGCGGAGAACGTGCTCGGCGAGCTCGGACGCGGCGTCAACGTGCTGATGTCGGGCCTCGACTATGAGCGCGCGGTGCTGGCCGCCGGTCCCCTCGGCATCATGCAGGCGTGCATCGACGTGGTGATGCCCTATGTCCATGACCGCAAGCAGTTCGGTCAGCCGATCGGCGCCTTCCAGCTGGTGCAGGGCAAGCTGGCGGACATGTACGTCACCATGAATGCCTCGCGGGCCTATGTCTATGCGGTGGCGAAGGCCTGTGACCGCGGTGAGACCACGCGCGAGGACGCCGCCGGCGCCATCCTCTATGCCGCCGAGAGCGCCACCAAATGCGCGCTCGACGCCATCCAGCTGCTCGGCGGCAACGGCTACATCAACGACTACCCGACCGGGCGGCTGCTGCGCGACGCCAAGCTCTACGAGATCGGCGCCGGCACCAGCGAGATCCGCCGCATGCTGATCGGCCGCGAGCTGTTCGAGAAGTCGGCGTAGGGGCGGGCGCGGTCTTCTGCCCTCATCCTGAGGAGCCCGCGCAGCGGGCGTCTCGAAGGATGAGGCCCGAGGCCACGATGCCGTAAAAAGCGTCTCGGCCTCATGGTTCGAGACGGCGCTGGCGCGCCTCCTCACCATGAGGGTGGATGCCGGCAATGTCGGTCGGCATTGGACCGGGAGGCTGTGCAGTTGCCGGCTTACGGCTGAAGGCCGTTCACCTGCGCGATCCAGGACCGCACGCTCACCAGCACCTCCGGCAGCACCGCGCGCACCTCGTCGACCGTCATGCCGGCCCTGATGCGCGGGTCGTAGAGGATGTTGAGGATGTACTGGTCGTAGACATCGAAGAAGCCCATCTGGACGTTGTCGTTGAACATCGTCCATGGCACCGCGCTGGTATCGTTGATCGGGCCGAGCGACTGCAGCAGCTCTTCATAGGCGCAGTCGAAGAACGTGAAGTCGCCGTTGTCGACGGTGAGGAGGACATCCGAATTGATGATCTCGAAATTGTCGCTCTTGCGGAAGCCCGACAGGCATTGCGGATCGAGCGAGGTGCGGATCTCGCGCGCCCGGTCGGCGCCGTACAACGAGGTGATGGTGCGGTAGAGGTCGCGGTCGCGCACAAGCCTCGCCACCACGCTCGCCTCGTCACGCCGCTCGGTGACGGTGATGTCGAGATGCTGCACGCGCCGGGCGATGTCGGCGATGACGGCCGTGAGTTGGGCGCGGCGGTCGGCACGCCCGGTGGCCTCGATGAACACCCGGACGGGCTTGTGGTACTTGCGGATGCGGTCGACCCGCCCGGCGAGATGATATTCCGCGCCGAAGGCGGTGCGCAGGAAGCCGTTGATGATCTCGTCGTCTGTGAAGGTTTTGCGCTCGGCGCGCTGGCGCTGCGCGACGGCCGGCACCTCCGCCGGTGTCCGCGTCGGACCGGCGTCAGAGATGCTTGTTCCGGCGAGGATAAGGCCGAGGCCGAGCAGCGCCCGGCGGGATCGAAAGTGTCCGCGCATCGCGGGGCACGTTGCCGGATGTGGTCTTGCCGCGCAAGGGCGGGCGTCGGCGCGTGCGCAACCGGCCGCGAAGCGGGATCAGCTTCGCGGCCGAGGCGGCGTCAGTTCTTGACGATCACGGTCGCGCCGACCGAGGCGCGGTTGTAGAGGTCGATAACGTCATCATTGACCATGCGGAAGCAGCCTGAAGACACCGCCTGGCCGATGGTTTCCGGCTCGTTGGAGCCGTGGATGCGGTACAGCGTCGATCCCAGATAAAGCGCACGGGCGCCGAGCGGGTTCTCCTCGCCGCCCTTCATGTGGCGCGGCAGGTCCGGACGGCGGCGCAGCATCTGGGACGGCGGGGTCCAATCCGGCCACTCCTTCTTGGCGGAGATCTTGTGCACGCCGCCCCAGCGGAAGCCGTCGCGGCCCACCCCGATGCCGTAGCGGATGGCCTGGCCGTTGCCGGTGACGAAGTACAGCCGGCGTTCGGCGGTGTTCACCACGATGGTGCCGGGGGCGTAGTTGCCGGGGTAGCTCACGGTGGTGCGCGGGATTGGGCCCGTGCCGCCGGAGCCGCCGAAGCCGAACTGGTGGCGGCGGTTCAGCGGGGCGCCGCCGGAGAGGAAGTCCTCATAGAAACTCTGGGCCATCACCGAGGTGGAGGTCGCGACGACGGTCATGACGGCAAATGTCAGGGCAGCAAGACGAGCCATAAAATTCCTCGCAAATATCCGGTCCGTCGACGCGACGAGCGGAACCGGACGGTTCGAGGCGTCCGGGGAGCGGCCTGCCGACATGACCAAGAAAGGCCACAATTGCCCCCGCCGCGCAAGCTGCCGGTCGCTCCGGCCGTGCGATTGGTGGCCGGGCGTTGCCCAAAAGCGTCGATCCCCCCGAGGGCGGTCGCGCGCCGGACGTGGCGCCCCGCCCGGCGGGTTTTGCAACCCGCCATGACCGGGCCGCACGACGGGGAGGCTGCAGAGGCTTTGACGAACGCGGCGAAGGGTGGTTGTTCTGGGAGGTCGAAAGAGATGCCTGCAAAATCCCCCTGCGGGACGGTAGGGCGCGCAACAAGGATGAGACGATGAACGGAGCGGAAAGTCTGGTGCGGACGCTGGTCGCGGGCGGCGTGAACGTCTGCTTTGCCAACCCCGGCACCTCGGAGATGCATTTCGTCGCGGCGCTGGACCGGACCGAGGGCATGCGCTGCGTGCTCGGCCTGTTCGAGGGCATCGTCACCGGCGCGGCCGATGGCTACTTCCGCATGACCGGCACGCCGGCCTCGACCCTGCTGCACCTCGGCCCCGGCCTCGCCAATGGCCTTGCCAACCTGCACAACGCCAAGAAGGCGCACTCCGGCATCGTCAATATCGTCGGCCAGCACGCGACCTACCACATCGGCTACAACGCCCCGCTGACCTCCGACATCGAGGGCCTGGCGCGGCCGATGTCGGGCTGGGTGAAGACCTCGCCCGACGCGCAGTCGGTGGCGCGGGACGGTGCCGAGGCGATCGCCGCGGCCAAGGGCCACCCGCCGAAGATCGCGACCCTCATCCTCCCCGCGGACACCGCCTGGAACGAAGCGGACGGCATCGCACAGGTGCCGGCGGTCGCGCAGCAGGCGGGCTACTCGCCCCAGGCCGTGGCGGAGGCCGTGCGCGCCCTGCGCAGCGGCGAGCCGACGCTGCTGCTCCTGACCGGCCAGGCGCTGACCGAGCAGGGGCTCGCGCTCGCGGCCCGCATCGCCGGCAAGACCGGCTGCAAGGTGATGGGCCAGACCTATAACCCGCGCATGGCGCGCGGCCGTGGCCGCACTTTCATCGAGCGCATTCCCTATCCGGTCGACCAGGCGCTGCCGGTGCTCAAGGATTTCCGCCACATCGTGCTGGTCGAGGCGGCCGATCCGGTGGCGTTCTTCGCCTACCCCAACAAGCCGAGCCGGCTGCGGCCCGAGGCTTGCGAGGTCCATCGCATGTGCGAGACCGGCGAGAGCTCGGTCGCGGCGCTGGAAGCGCTGGCCGACGCGCTCGGCGCCAAGGCGAGCGACGTGCTGCCGCAGCCCAAGGTCGAGCTGGTCAAGCCGACCGGCGCGCTCAGCTACGCCAATGTCGCGATGGCGATCGCCTGCGCCATCCCCGAGAACGCTATTCTCGTCGATGAATCGCTGACCACCGGACGCGGCTTCTTTCCGCCGACCGGCTCGGCCGCGCCGCACGACTGGCTGCAGAACATGGGCGGCTCGATCGGCTTCAGCACGCCGGTGTCGACCGGCGCGGCGGTCGCCTGTCCCGATCGCAAGGTGATCTGCATGGTCGGCGACGGCAGCGCCATGTACACGCTGCAATCGCTGTGGACCCAGGCGCGCGAGAAGCTCGACGTCACCACCATCGTGTTCGCCAACCGCACCTACCAGATCCTGCGCGGCGAGTTCACCGGCGTCGACGCCGGCGAGCCCGGCCAACGCGCGCTCGACATGCTCAACATCGACCGCCCGGCGCTCGACTGGGTGGCGCTGGCGAAGGGCATGGGCGTGGAGGGCCGGGCCGTGCGTACCGCCGAGGAGTTCAACGCCGCGCTGGCCGACGCCAACGCCCAGAAGGGGCCGCGCCTGATCGAGGTGGTGCTCTGAAACGAGGACGGCGCAGCGCGGTGATCGCGCTGCGCCGTTTCTGGCGGTACAGATAGCGATAAAGATAAAAGAAGCCTCAGTCGTCGTCGTTGATGATCGGCCCGAAGCTCTCCCAGCGCTCGCCCTTGAAGCGGATCATCTGCAGCTGCTTGATGACGCGGAAGTCGGTCGGGCTGGTGGTGATGGTGATGCCGGGCAGCGCGAGGTCGGTGTTGACGTCCTTCAGGCTGGCCACCTGCCGCATCACGTTCTCGCGGGTGAGGTCGTCGCCGCACTGGCGCAGCACGATCTCCAGCAACTGCGCGACGCCGTAGCCGTAGGTGTTGAAGCTGCTGTTCTTGTCACCCTCGGGATAATACTTGTCCATGAACGCGCGCCACTTCTTCATGCCGGGATCGTTGTCCCAGGTCGGATCGCCCGGGTCCTTGCCGTAGTTGACGCTGACGATGCCCTGCGCGTTCTCGAACCCGGCGGGTTTCATGACGCCGCCGACCGACTGCGAGTTGATGTCGAGGATGTGGACGGGGTGCCAGTCGAGCTCCGCGGCCTTGCGGATGGCCTGGGCCGAGAATTTCGGCGTGGTGATGTCGTAGAGCAGGTCGACGCCGAGCGATTTCAGCCGGACGATCTGGGAGTCGATGGTGGGATCGGTGACCTCGTAAGGGATCTCGGCGACGATCATCTTCGCCGCCTTGTCGCCGAGGCCGGCCTTCAGCCCGATCACATAGTCCTTGCCGAAGTCGTCATTCTGGTAGAGCACGCCGATCTTGGCGTTGGGATGGTTGGCGAGGATGTAGCGCGCGTAGATCCGGCCCTCGGTCTGGTAGTTCGGGTTGTAGCCGATGGTCCAGGGGAAGTTCTTGGGGTCGGTGAAGCGTGCTGCGCCGGTCGAGGTGAACAGCTGCGGCACCTTCTTGGCGTTGAGGTATTTTTGCACGGCGGCGTTCGAGGCGGTGCCGAGGAGCTGGAAGGTGAGCAGCACCTCGTCGCTCTCGACCAGCTTGCGCACCTGCTCCACCGTCTTCGGCGGATTGTAGGCATCGTCGTACTGGACGAGGTTGATCTTGCGGCCGTTGATGCCGCCCTGGTCGTTGATCATCTTGAAGTACGCCGCCTGCACCTTGGCGATGGTGCTGTAGGCCGAGGCGGGGCCGGAGAACGGCATGGTCTGGCCGATCTTGATCTCGGTGTCGCTGGCGCCGGGGTCGTAGCGCTTCTGGGCGAGCGATGCGCTGCTGGTCAAGGCGAGGGCGAACGCCGCCGCGCAGGCCGCTCCCTTGAGGATGGTGCTGGTGGTGAGGGACATTGGGGCTTCTCCCGGGATGCGCCGTTGGCGTCTGTTGGCCCCCGCGAGTTGGAGGCCAGGGTTATTTTTGAGTGAAGGAAGACTGCGGTATTCGCGCCCGTCCGACAAGATGCCGATTTGCATGGTGCGACGCATGATTTTCCGGCTGGCGCAACGCGATGGTGCCGTGACGCGCACGCGCGGTGCGCAATTCGATTCAAACGCACACGGCGAAATTCATCGCCGGGTAGTATCATCGGCCGGGGCCCTTAAGCTTTCCGCAGCACATTCCCGCCTAGATTGCGCGCCGATCCAGGTACGAGGGGCGGTCGATGAACATGCTGGCACGGTTTCTGCGTTGCGAGTCCGGTGCGACGTCGATCGAGTATGCCCTGATCGCGTCCGGCGTCTCGATCGTGATCGCGGTCATCGTGACGCAGATGGGCTCTTCGCTGGGCACGAAGTACAACTCGGTGACCACGGCCGTCTCGTCGCAGTAGCCGTAACGCCCGACCGCGCAACGCGGCGGATCAGCCCGACGCTTCCCCGATCAGCTCAGAACACGCCCGGCAGCAGCCGATAGCGCACGCGCGCGGCCATCTCACGATAGTCCGCCGCCTCGTTCAGCACCCGCTCCTCACGCAGGATGCGCACCACCTGGAATGTCAGCGCCATGGCGTAGAACAGCGCATTGCGCAGCGACGGCATGGTGAGCAGGAAGCCGATGTGGGTGATGGTGTAGCCGGCGTACATCGGGTGGCGGATGAAGCGGTAGGGGCCGCCGACCTTGACGCCGCGGTTGGCGGCGATGATGCCGAAACTGCGGCCGAGCGCCACCTTGGCGGCAATCTGCAGGTAGATGCCGGCGATGATGACGGCGAAGCAGGCCGCCTCCGGCACCAGCGGCGCCACCGGCGCCGGTGTCACCAGCAGCGGCGCGACGGTGCCGGCAACGCCGAACAGCCAGTCCAGCGGCCGGATCGACAGCGTCGCCGACAGCGGGCGGATGATGATGAGCACGAATGCCAGCAGTTCGGAGACGAACATCAGCGCTGCGCCGATGTTGGCGGTGTCGGAGACGTTCTGCAGCATCAGATAGGCGAAGCGGCAGAACACGGCGCTGACGATGGCCCGTTCGACGAGGTCGAGCACGACGATCTTGCGCGGCACGGGCGCCACCGATGGGCTCGTTCCGGTCGGGGGCAGGGCCGTCGCTTCCATCGCCATCGCAGGCTGTCCATTCGGGTTCGGCCGCCCGTTTGGGGCGGCGATGCGGCTGACCATAGGGCGCGAAGCTGAGTTTGGAGTTAACCCGTCCGGGTCAAGTCGAACGGCGGAGGTGTTGTCATACTGGGCCGCGGGGCACGGAACTGACGGGCTGTCGCCGAAGCGCGCCCCGGGAATGGGGTTTTTTGTATTGTTATTTCAAGGCCTTGATTGGAGGAAGTGATGCCGGCAACTGCTGCGCCAGCGTCGACAATAGCGTCCGCGTTTTCGGCGGCAGGGGGCGGCCGGGCGGAATGAGGGCGTGCAGCTCGAAGCCCGGCACTGTGAACCCGGGCAGCAGGCGGACGAGCCGGCCGCTCGCCAGTGCATCCGAAGCGACCGGCTCCTGCAGCACGCCGATGCCGGCGCCGCCGAGCAGCAGGGCGTGCACCGGCCGCCAGTGGCTGATCGACCAGACGATCCGAAGTGGCGCGAGGATGGTGTGTCCCCGTGACGCGACCAGCGGCAGCCTCGCATCGTTGAACAGGCCGGTCACGCGGACGAAGGGATGCTCGACGAGGTCGTCCGGCCGCATCGGTGTTCCCTGTCGCGCCAGGTAATCCGGCGAGGCCACCAGAACGCGGCGGACATGGCCGAGGCGGCGCGCGACGAAGCTGCCGTCGCTGAGGTCGCCGAGCCGCAGCGACAGGTCGACCCCCTCGGTCACCGGATCGACGATGCGGTCGTTGAGCACGAGCTCGACCTTGAGCTCGGGGTGGCGTTCGTGCAGGCCCTGCAGGATCGGCGGCAGCACCACCTCGCCGAGCCCGTGGGGCGCCGCGATCCGCAGCGTGCCGCGCACGGTGCGCTCCTGCGTCACGGCGGCGAGCGCCTCGTCGGCCGCCTCCAGCGTCTGCTTGCTGCGGTCGTAGAACGCTGCGCCGGCGTCGGTCACCGAAATGGCGCGAGTGTTCCGCCGCAGCAGCGATGCGCCGAGATGGGCCTCGAGCCGTTCGATTCGCTCGCTCACCGCCGGCTGGCCGATGCCGAGATCGCGCGCGGCGGCCGACATGCTGCCGCGCTCCACCACCCTCACGTAAATCCGCATCGCCGCCAGCAGGTCCATGGCGCGGATATATCAGCTTCGCCGATGGATGTAATCGGACGGCGCGACCTACCGGATGCAGGGCGCCCGGCCGACATTCGCCGGGCAGGCGGGCAAGCTCGCCGCGCGTCCCGTGCAGCGCGACGCCATGACTCACTCCGCGAAAAGGTCGATCGATGAGCGCCATCCGGCTCTACATGCTTCAGTCCGGCATCCAGCATTGCAAGGTGCACGACATCAAGATGAACGAGGGCAATGGCGCCGACTGCGTGATCCCTGTGCCGTGGTTCGTGCTGATGCATCCCCGCGGCCATGTGGTGATCGATGGCGGGCTGGCGGTCGAAGGGCTCGCCGATCCCAGCGGCTACTGGGGCGCCTCGGCCGATCTGTTCAGGACGGAGATGACGGCGCGCGAGGGATGCGCGGCGCAGCTCGCAGCGCTCGGCATTGCGCCGCAGGACATCCGTTACGTGGTGCTGTCGCACCTGCATTCCGACCACACCGGCGCGATCGGCCGCTTTCCGAACGCCACCCACATCGTGCAGCGGCGCGAGTACGCGTATGCCTTCACCCCCGACTGGTTCGCGGCGGCGGCCTACTGCCGTCGGGATTTCGATCGGCCGGGCCTTGCATGGCAGTTTCTGGAGGGCACGGCGACCGATGGCTACGATCTTTATGGCGACGGTACGCTGCGCATGGTGTTCACGCCGGGGCATTCGGTCGGCCACCAGTCGTTCCTGGTCACGCTGCCCAACACCGGCGCGCTGCTGCTGACGGCCGATGCCGCCTACACCATGGATCACTGGAATGAGACGGCGCTGCCCGGCTTCATGACCTCGGCGCTGGAAGCGGTGCGCTCGGTGCGCAAGCTGCGTGCGCTGGCGGCGCAGGTCGCCGCCACCGTGGTCCCCGGGCATGACGCGGAGGCCTGGATGCGTGTCAGGTCAGCGCCGGAGTTTTACGACTGACGAATGAGGCCTAGCGACAGTCCGGGACATGGCGCGGGTCGAACGCCTGGATCGTAATCAATCGCGTCATCCGGCGGCGGACGCTTGCCGAACGTGCAGAGGTGATCGCCGGATAGAAGAGCCGCGGTGCGAGGTCGGCCGACCAGACGGAACGATATCGATGGGCGCCCGCGCGTCATGCGGAATGCACCGCGTGCGGTCTGTGCCGGCGCGCCGCCGTGCCCAGAGCGCGCTTATACCAGGTGAAGAGCAGTGCCACGCCGCACATGATCAGGATGCCGATCACACCGACAACGGCATGAAGGGCCAGTCCCGCCGAGGTCTCCATCAGCACGGCGTATCCGGCGAAGGCCAGCGCGATACCGAGCGAAAAGATTTGCAGCGAATATTGCCCGCACAGGATCAGGGGCTGAACCCACAGCGTTTCCAGCCCGCGCCACCCGGCCGGAACGAACCGCAGAACAACGGTGGCCAGCGCCAGGAAGTGGGCGATGCGCAGGATGTCGAGATCAGTCTTGTCGATCGGGTAGATGAACCTGATCAGCCATGATGGCATGAATTGCTCAAGGTGCGGAAAATACCAGGTCAGCGTCACCATGAAGCACGCCAGGAGGTAGCCGACAGCAATCCAGAAGGCGATGCGGGTATTGATGAGTGGCGCGATCCTCTTGGCTCCACCAAGTGCGCACCAGGCGCCGAACACGAACAGCAGCTGCCACGCGAAAGGATTGAATGACCAGAAGCCGCCGGGAGAGGTCGAAAGATGTACGTCGTAGCGGATGGCTATTGCATAGAGCACGACCGAGATGGCCAGCGGTAGATCGGCGCGCCATTTGGCCAGCATCAGGATCAGCGGCAGCACGGTCATCAGAACCACATACAGCGGCAGGATGTCCATATTCAACGGGCGAAAGCGCAGCAGCAGGACCTGAACCATGGTCGGGCCCGGGTCCCTGAAGAAGTCCGCGACTTCCATCTCCCGAATGTAGGTTGGCTTCTCGGTGAGGCTCGTGACCAGGGCAATTTCAGCGATCAGCACCGAGAACAGCAGGAGATGGGCGCAATAGATCTGCCACGCGCGTCGCAGAATGCGTGCGCTGCCGATAACGAAGCCGCCCTCGAACATGGTCCGGCCATAGACGAATGCGGCCGTGAATCCCGAGATGAAGATGAAGATCTCCGCGGCGTCACTGAAGCCATAGCTGCGGATGGTGAACCAGGCGAGGAGATCAGGAGAAACATGATCAAGGTAGATCAGCCACAGTGCAAGCCCCCGGAACATATCGATGCGGAGCTCTCTTTCACCAGGGATCGTCGGCAGGGTGGCGACCGCCGCCGTCGAAGTCGATGGCCAGACACCGTATCTCCTGGTCGTCGTCGCGCCGTCGGGAGCGGCTCTGGTTACCGGTTTACTCATCGACATCTTATTGCTCACGGCACGCCGGTGCCTGATCCCCGAGCAGGTTCTGTCAGCGTCGCCGTCCGACAACGACCGAGCGCCCCTCGTTGATCACATCGACGCACCAGTTCCCGTGCGCTGGCACCAGAATCGCCATCGAACCTCCTAAGGTCGCGGCGTTCCCTTCTGTCGCAACGCTTCGGTCAGGCGGGCCTGCAGTTCCTCGGTAGCCTTGCGGCCGACATCCTGGCCGATCAGGGCGCTCTGCAGTGCGAAGAGGTTCGATTTATCCAGGAACTTCTGCCCCACCGGCTGGGCAAAAAAGGCTTCGACCTGACGCAGCTCCTCGACGGTGAAGTTGTTGGCGTAGACGGTCGCCATCTGGTCGATCATCGAATTGAGGAAGGGCGCATAGATATCGGAGCCTGCCGCCGTTATCGCATCATAGTCGCGCTCGATTTCCGGCCTGTCCTGCGTCAGCACAGGTCTCAATTTGAGCAGAAGCTGGGGCAGGAGCGCGCGGTATTGATCCGCCAGCTTCATGGTGACCACGAGCTTACGCGCCGCGGTCATGGCCTCAGGCGACGGGGCCTGTGCGGAAGCGCTGCACACCAGAAGCAGCAACGTCACCGCAATCGCCAACAAACGTCCTGACATGCACCTCTCCATGAACACATCACCGGGCAAGGCAGTTCATTGTCAGCCCCTTGCGGGGGCTGCCGCGGCAGCCCCCGCTTTGCTGCGCTCGAGGGCGGGCTTCGGTCCCTCGACGTCGATCACCTTCACAAACAGGTCGGGCACTTGCGAGGTCCGCTCCAGCACCCACGCAACGCCGATCTGGATCACAATGCCGGTCAAGCTGACCGCGAGCTGCTCCCACACGCCATTGGTATATTGGGTCAGGATCCAATGCGCGGCGAACGACAGGAACACGCCGAGACAGAAGATCGGCAGGGAGTGCTGGCCGCAAAGAATGGCGGGGCGGAGCCATGTTTTCCTGGCCGACACCCAGTCGCGCGAGACGACAGAGGTCACCAGCGTCGCCAGCGCGAGGAAATGCGTGAAGCGCAGCAGGTCGAGATCGGTCTTGTCGATCGGATAGATGAGCTTGATCATCCATTTCGGGATCAGTGCTTCGAGCGCGTGAACGTGCCAGCTCATCACGATCACGAACGCGAACACCAGCCATGCAGCCGCGATTCCCATGACGGGCTTGGACCAGACCAGTTGCGAGATCTTCTGCACCTGCCCGCTGCCGCACCACGCGGCGAACACGAACATGAGCTGCCAGCAGAACGGATTGAAGTACCAGGTCGTGCCGGGTGGATAGGACGCGACGTTCCAGTCGAACTTGCGCGCCAGCACGTAGAACACCGCCGAGAAAAGCAGGGTGATGTTCGGGCGGCGCACCAGGCACCACACCACGAAGGGCGCGGCGAACACCAGGGTGATATAAAGCGGCAGCACGTCGAGATTGACTGGTTTGTATTTCAGGAGGATCGCCTGGCCGATCAGTTCGTCCGGATGCTGGAGGAAGTTGAAGACATTGAACTCGTGCTCGTACATCGGGTTGTCGAACCGCCGCGCCGTGCGCGCGATCTGTGCGGTGAAGATCAGGAACAGCATGATGTGCGCGACGTACAGCTCCGCGGCGCGCTTCCACAGGCGCTTGAGCGCCGCGGAAAACAGGCCGCCTGAAACGATCGGCGTATAGATCCAGCCGACGAGATAGCCGGAAATGAAAACAAAGTACTCGGCGGCGTCGCTGAAACCGTAGTTGCGCAGCGTCAGCCAGGAGACGACATCGTGCGGAATGTGATCGAGAAAGATCATCCACAATCCGATGCCGCGGAAGAGGTCGAGCCGCAGGTCCCGCTCGATCGAATTAAAGAGGCCAGATGGATGCTGAGTAACCATGACACGCTCCAATCTCGTGCGGCCGAGTTTTGGTTAGTCAAAGCTCTTTGGCGGTCCTGCACTCTTCCTCGTGTTTGCGGACCGGGTCGTCGCGAATAAGGGCACCCCAAACCTTGAGGGACACAACGAGCTGATCAGCCAGCTTGCGATGCCCAAAGTTGATCCGAATGTCGTATGACGGCGTCAGCGCGCCTCCTTTGTTCGGCGGAGGGACGGCGGGCTCGGCGCACGACGGCGAGGACAACTCGGCCGCCATGATGAGCCGTTCAGGTGGAGATCACGTTGTTTCGATGACACGACCATGGCAATCAACACCTGCGTTGCATCTCGCTATTTGGTGACAAGCTTTGCGGCCGTGGGCGGAGGAGGTGGCGGGTTGGAGATCGCAAACGTCAGCCACGTGTTCCATCCCTTGGCGCGGTTCTCGGCGTCGAATTCCCAATAACCCTTTGCGTTGAGAACGCCCTGCATGGCTCCGATCGGGAAAACGTAGCCGATCTGCGGGCCGATCGACTCGACGCGAGACCTGAAGGGGCCCAGTTTGGCGCCGGATCCGCTGTCACCGCTTAGCTGCGTGTAGACATATCCAACTGCACCGATGAAGACCTGTTTGGATACGAACTGCGATGTTGCCCAATCGAGATGAAAGTCGATGCCGTTTTGATAGTCGGTCGCGGTATTCTTGAAGTTGTACGTGAAGCCAGCGATCGCCGAAAACTCGGTGCCCGTCTTCGGGTTGAAATAGGTGTAGCCGCCGCCGCCGTCGATGGAGCCGTGGCCGATGCCAATGTTGATGGTTCTGGTGCGATCATAAGCGCCGACCGGTGCGTCGCCGCTCATATAGACCATCCAGTTGTTTACTCCCTGATTCCATTTCAGCGTGGCTGTGGGATACAGATCTCCAAATCCCGTCACGGAATCGCTGATCGAATCAGAGCGCATCAAGGTGAATGGTGGAATGGTCGCGGTCAGAGTGCCGTTCAAGTTCGAATTGGCGCGTCCTACCACGCTGGTGAAGCCGATGGAGGCCTGCCCGCCCAGCACTGGTGTTGCGAATGTGTAGGTCGGGGCAAAGAAGAAGAGATCGGCAGTGGCGTTCAGATTGGCGTTCAAGCTGGCCGTGGCCGTCGGGGTGAATCTTCCGATCTGCACCTCGCGCGCGGCAGCCACGTCGGGGCCCGCACTGACCGAGGTATGATAGTAAACGGTCGCAGCTGACCATCCCGGGGCGGTTGGTACGGCAGCCATCGATCCGAAAGTGCCGGGAAGCCAGGCGCTGACGCCCGCCTCGTCCGACAATGCAGGCGACCCTGCAAACCCTGCTGTGCCCGCGACGAGCGCGAATGCGCATACCCGGTGCAGCATGCCCAACGTCGCCCTGTGACTGTTCATTCCCTGCCTCCCCTGGCTGGTGATCCGGTGCCGTCGAACGTCGCCCGCAGGCCGTCGCGCTCCTTGATATCCGGCTTGAAGCCGCTCTTCGGGAGGGCCAGCGCGGGCTTCTTGCTGGCGGCGTGAGTTTCTCCGGCGACCAGCCGCAGCGTGCTGTCATTGGCGCCGGGCCTGCTATTGGTGAACAGGATCGCCCCCCGCGGCGCACGAATATCGGCGGCAGCTGGATTGCCGGCTTCTTCCGGTGTCACCCCGGCGACCGTCAGCCGCGTCGGCACCACGTCGATATGTCCGGTCAGCGTACGACGGTCCTGTCCGACCCTGATGCCGGGATGAACGACGTCGAACGGCAGGTGGGTCGCTTCCTGGTCACCGGGCCTGCCCGGGGTGCGCCGACGGAGGTTGGCGGCCGACTGAGGCTGCGCCGCTTCGATGCCAGGGCCCATCATCGCGGACCTGGTTCCGGCCGCTACCGGTCCCACGGAGAGGCTGAGAACGGCGTGCCTTGAGTGCCGTCGGTAATCCTCACCATCGCGGATCATCGAGATCCCCTAGCTGGTTTGCTGGCGTGAGCCAAAAGTGATGCAACCAGATCGGACCTCTCGCTGGCTACTCAAATCGTGCAATCGGTCGATGAATTTCCGGTTGCACTTGCAACAGTCGCAATCAGAAGTCGCCTCAGCGCGTCGCGGCGCCCGGTTGCAACCTCAACGGGCTCAAGACCGGGGACACCTTCTGCCGGAGCAACTGGAGGATGGCTCGGCCCTGAGCGCGTCAGGGATCCGCGCGTGGACGTCATGAACAGGCTTGGGAGGTTTTGCCGCTCATCAAACTGCAAAGTACGCCGTTGTCGATACGGATCTCGCGGCCGGGTGAACCTTGCTTCGGCACCCCTTCGCAGAGCCACGTCATTGCCTGGCGATAGTCTTTGTGTCCGTAGGAGCGGACGACGCAGTCTCTGGTGCGTAGCAGCGCACTTAGCCATGCGGCCTGGCGATTCCAGCCGCGACGATGAACGATGGCAGCCCGATGGATGAAGTGCGTGTCTTCCAGCCAAGGCTGAATCTCGTGCCTGCCCGGCGGTTGAAAGTCCCAGGACTCCAGGTCCGACCAGTTGAAAAGCAGATTCGCAAACGGCCGCGTTTCGTGCTCGAAGGCAAGGAGGTGGGCCAGCGCGAGAAACTGCTTCATCGCGATGTGTCCTCGCAGGTGCAGTACCAGGAGCTCGTCTTGCGCCACGTCCTCGGTCCCCCTGCTATTTTTCGGTGTGCCGCCAGATGCTGTCCCAGTCGTCCGGTGGTGGCGAGGCGCGCAGCAGGTCGATCCGCTTCAGGAACAGGGCAGACGGTCCGTCGTCCTTGACGGTGCGCTGGCAGTCCTCGAACCGCGCCTGGGCCGTGTCCCAATCCCGGTTGCGATAGGCTTCGAGGCCGTCAGCAAACAGTTGGCGCAGCTTCTCGCGGTTGGAATCGAGCTCCCCTGCCAGCGACAGCAGCTCGTAGATCCGGACCGGCTCGGTCTTGCCGGCGACGGTGATCAGGTCGATCTCGCGGGCCTCGATCGCCCCTTGCGCGAGCCGGTAGGTTTCCTCGCTGATCATGATCAGCGTTCCGTAGACCTTGTTGATGCTCTCAAGGCGTGAGGCGAGATTGACGCTGTCGCCGATGACCGTGTACGAGCGCGCCGAATCCGATCCGATGGTGCCGACTACGGCCTCCCCGGTGGCGATGCCCATGCGGATGACCACTTCCGGCGCGCTGCGGCGCATCCCTGTGATTTCCGGCACGCGGGTGCGCAGCTCGCCGATGGCCTGTTGCTGCGCGAGCGCGGCGCGGCAGGCGTCGCTGGCGTGCTCATCACCGCTGGAGAATGGCGGCACCCAGAACGCCATGACCGCGTCGCCAATGTATTTGTCGATGATGCCGCGATGCGCGTGAATGACGTTCGCCACGGTGCCGAAATAATTGTTCAGAAGATGCACGACCGCATTTGCTGTCAGCTGCTCACTGATGCCGGAGAATGCTTTGATGTCGGAGAAGAAGATCGTGAGGATGCGCCGTTCCGCTTGGTCGGAGCCGCTCGATATCAACCGGCTCACCAGCCTCGGATCAAGGAATTTGCCAAAAGTGTCCCTGAGGCGGTCGCGCTCACGCAGTTCCTCGATCATGCGATTGAATGAAAGGGCGAGTTCGCCGACCTCGTCACGGCTGCGGATCGCCACCGGCATGGTCTCGGTACCGGCTTCGAGCGCCTTGGTGCTGGCGACGAGCTGGCGCAGGCCTGCGACCGCCCGTGAGGAGCCGATCGCGCTCACCCCAAGCCCGATGCCGCAGGCGGCCAGGAACAGGGTGAAGCTCAGATAGGTCCCGAGCCGCTGGCGCGCGAGGACGGCCGCGGTCGAGCGGCTGGTCAGGTCGGCCAGGTCGTGGCGGATCTGCGAAAGGTCTGGCCCGAATGCTTCGGCAAATTTGGCAAAGCCCATTGACGTGGCGCGCGCATCGTCGCGGCGGCCCTCGGCGAGCGACGCAAGGGTTGCATCGCCGAGGGCAAGGAATTCGTCGAGCCCGCGGCTGATATAGCGGAGCACGCCGGCCATTCTGGCGAGCTCGACGCGATCTTCGGTGGCGTAGGCAGGATCCCGCGTCGCCTTGGACAGCAGTGCGCCGCCCTTGGAGACAACCGAGCGCAACTCCTCCGCGAGCGCCTTGGTCCGCGCTGCGTCGGCCTGCTGCTCGGCTGGGTCGCTGCTTCCGGTGCGCAGGCTGCGCAGGATTTCAAGTTCGTACCGGTCGGTGAAGACGTCGAAATCGGCGACCAGTCCCATCAGGGGAAGCTGATACTCGCTGATGTGCTCGAGTTGATCGCGGTCCAGCTTCTGGGCGAACGCCAGGACGCCGACCACTGCGCCGAACAGCGCCAGCAGGACACCTGCGAGCAGAAATATCTTGTGACGGATCGTCATGATGGTTCGATGCCGCCGAGGCCAATCCCGCTGGTCAACGCCTTGGGAGTGGTGGTCCATGGCATCTATCGCGCGGCTGGCGAGCGCTGACTACTCAATTTGCGCAAGTGAAGCTGCGGAAGTTTACGACTGATACCTTTTGAGTAATCCGGAATACCCGTCTAGCCACTGCGCCCGACCGAAGTCCGGACGGACACGGATCGCACGTGGCGCCTCGGAGGGAACCAGACTCCACGAACAGATCGATTTTGCATTGTCATGCCCGCGTCAACGACTGTTGCCCGGGCGCAGACTTCACTCACGACCACGCTACCTCATTCACTTTCAGGGGCTTGCCGGTGCGCAGCTCGCGGGGACAAGGCGTGTCGCGACCTGATCATCCAGGCAATAGCGCAGAAGTGACCCGAGCGTCATCGGTGACACAAGCACGCGACGAAAATACTTTCACCCGCGTGAGGTGCTATGACACTCCGCCCTAGTCTCAATCGCCGGCGTGTTGCCTCCAGCCTGTCACCAGCTTGCTCCATTTGCTCAGATTGCGCTAATATTGCGATCGATATCTGGACTTTTTGCAAGTCATTCAATTGCTGGTGGCTCGCATGTCTCTCGATGACGCCGGGAGTAATTCCCCGCCGCTCCGTGCTTTTCAGCATGTGCAGACTCGAAGCGTTGCCGTGCTCGAGCAGGCCGTCCGGCGCATTTATCCCGCGGTCTCTTTCAGGATGGAGAGGAATGCGGGCCAGCTGGATGCCGTCGCTTGCCGGTGCGTCCTGCATGATATCGCATTGGCTTACAGCCGCCAGGGCGCTCGGCTGAGTATCAGCGTTCCGGCGCTCAATTCCCACGCCCTGCTGTTCGCTTTCAAGGGCCGTGCGCAGGCGATGCGAGGCCGGGCGGAAGTCGGAATAGCTGGCGCCTCGGCTCTGGTTGCATCGGCTGGAGAGCCGGTCGTGCTGAACTACGGGGCGAATTTCGAGCACCTCATCTTGAATGTGAGCCCGGTCGCACTCGTGAGCAAGTTGGAAGCTCTGCTCGGAGAAACCTTGACCGATCGGCTGGTTTTCGCCCCTGCCGCGGATTTCCGCCGTCCGGCGGCCGAACATCTCAGGCGTCAGTTCATGCTCATGGTGGACCAGCTCGATTCGCACGAAACGGAATTCCCGCCACTGGCCCTCGCGGAATCTGAGCAGGCCGTTCTGGTTTCCTTCCTGATTGCGAACGACAATAATTACAGCGTTCAGCTGCATCGCAGGGTACCATCGGCAGCGACCTGGCAGGTTCAGCGCGCAGAAGCCTATATCGAGGCCAACTGGGATCAGCCGATGACGATCGAAGCGCTGGCGCTGGTAACCGGTGTCAGCGCGCGCACCTTGTTTCATTCTTTCCGAAAGAGGCGCGGCTACTCACCGATGGACCTGGTGAAGCGGATCCGGCTCGGCCACGCGTGGAAGATGCTGCGTGATGCCGGTGAGGCGACAACAGTGACCTCCGTGGCATTTGCTTGCGGCTTCGGCAACCTCGGTCATTTCTCGAACTATTACCGACGGGCATTCGGCGAGCCGCCATCGGCAACGCTTCGCCGTTCGCATCCCGGTTCGGTGATTGAAGGTGCTAAAGCCGGCAAGTCGATCAAAGTCTCATCTTCACCCAATCTCCCGGCAGGTTAGCGGGGAGCTGTAAAGTTCGGTTCATCCATCGCGGCTCGCGGGTATGCCGTCCGGGATCATCTGCTTCGCTTCTCCATCGCGCAGAACTTATATCGCTATTCAGCTCGGGAGCTCTTCAGCCATCGGAGCAAAAACGAGGCCGGACGTTGCGATGAACTTTTTGGGTCTGGTGTTGCGGTTTTTGAGTAGCCACCACGCATCGTACTTCCCATTCTGAACGCGTGGTCGCCAGAAGTTGAACTTTGGCAAGGACGCGGAGCCATGCAGGTGACTGTTCGGCCCTCCGTTGAGAGAGATCTGCCGGCGGGCATGGTTGCCATCCCGGGCGGGACCTTCCGCATGGGCTCGGATCGCCACTACCCGGAGGAAGCCCCCGTCCATAGCGTCACGATTGATCCCTTCTGGATGGATCGGACGCCGGTCACCAACCGCGAATTTCATCAATTCGTGAACGCGACCGGCTACGTGACGAGCGCGGAGATGGCGCCTGATCCAGGAGACTATCCGGGGGCGCTACCGGATATGCTCAGGGCTGGTTCGCTCGTGTTCATGCCGCCCGATCATCCGGTCGATCTGACCAATATTGCGAATTGGTGGCTGTTTCAGTTCGGCGCCGATTGGCGGCGGCCCTACGGCGAGGGCAGCTCCATCCGTGGCCTTGACGATCATCCGGTGGTCCACATTGCATATCGCGATGCTGAAGCCTATGCGGCGTGGGCCGGCAAGGAACTGCCGACCGAGGCGGAGTGGGAATTTGCTGCACGAGGCGGTATCGATGCCGCCGAATTTGCATGGGGCGATGAATTCACGCCCGGCGGCCGTCACATGGCCAATACCTGGCAGGGACAGTTTCCTTGGCAGAACCTTGCCGAGGATGGTTTTGAGCGCAGCTCCCCGGTCATGGTCTTCCCGCCCAACGGGTTCGGCCTCTGCGACATGATCGGCAACGTGTGGGAATGGACCAGGGATTGGTATTCTCCCAGGCACGAGGCCAATTCCCCGAAGCGGTGTTGCGTTCCAAGAAATCCGCTCGGCGGCGCCGAGGAAGGAAGCCACGATCCTCATCCGCCCGACATCAAAATTCCGCGCAAGGTCATCAAGGGCGGTTCGCATCTCTGCGCACCGAATTACTGCCGCCGTTACCGTCCGGCAGCGCGCCATGCGCAGGCCGTGGATACGTCTACGAGCCACGTCGGGTTTCGATGCATCATCAGACCAGGGAGGTAAGCGTGGCGAGTGAACAGACAGGGACTCCCCGGAAAAATGGCGAAACCAGTCGACGGGACGTTCTGCTCGGTGGCTCAACGCTCGCCATGGGCTCGGCCCTTGGCCTCCTTCAGGCAACAGCTGCCATGACGCAGACGAGACCCAATATTGTTTTCATCCTTGCTGATGACCTCGGCTGGAAGGATGTCGGCTACCATGGTTCCGACATCAAGACCCCGAACATCGACAAGCTGGCGCGATCGGGTGGGCGGTTGGAGCAGTTTTACTCCCAGCAAATCTGCACGCCGTCCCGCGCAGCGTTCATGACGGGACGTTATCCGTTGCGCTATGGTTTGCAGATGGCGGTCATCCCATCCGCCGGAAGGTACGGTCTCGCCACCGACGAGTGGCTGTTGCCACAGGCGCTCAAACAAGCCGGATACCGGACCGCCATTGTGGGCAAGTGGCATCTCGGGCACTTCGACCAGAAGTATTGGCCGAGCCAGCGCGGTTTTGACTATTCCTACGGGCCATTAATCGGAGAGATCGACCACTTCAAGCACGCTTCGCATGGCGTGACCGACTGGTACCGGGACAACAAGCTGGTCAAGGAGCCGGGATACGACACGGAGTTGCTCGGCGCGGATGCCGTTCGGCTGCTTCACGAACATGACAGCAAGGTGCCTCTTTTTCTCTATCTTGCCTTCACAGCTCCTCACACGCCCTATCAGGCGCCGCAGAACTATCTCGACATGTACAAGGGGATCGCCGACCCGCTGCGCCGTGCCTATGCGGCCCAGATCACGGCCATGGACGATCAAATCGGACGTGTCGTCGACGTGCTTGAAAAGCGGAAAATGCGCGACGACACCCTCATTCTCTTCGTCAGCGACAACGGCGGCACGCGCTCGAACCTTTTCGTCGGCGAGGCGGAGGTGAAGGGTGAACTGCCGCCGAACAATGGTCCATATCGTGATGGCAAGGGCTCAGTCTACGAGGGGGGGACGCGAGTGGTTGCGCTTGCGAACTGGCCGGGCCGGATAAAGCCTGGCGTCGTAACCGAGATGATGCATATCGTGGACTTGTACCCGACCTTGACCGGACTTGGCGGCGCTTCGCTTGGCAAGAACAAGCCGCTCGACGGTGTCGACGTTTGGTCAGCAATCACCGAGGGTCAGCCGAGTCCTCGGGTCGATATGGTGTACAACGTCGAGCCCTATCGGGCCGCCGTGCGGAAAGGAAACTGGAAGCTCGTTTGGACCGCGCTGCTTCCGCCACAAACCGAGCTGTTCGATCTGTCGAAGGATCCTTCGGAAGCAACCAATCTCGCGGAGCAGAATCCCGAGAAGGTCAGGGAATTGCAGGCATGGATCGTCGATTTGGCCAAACAGGCTGCGCGGCCGCTGTTTCTGCTGGAATTGGTGCGGCTCGGACTGAGCCACGAGCCTGAATTTCCGAACCTCGGTGGAACGTATGATTGAGTGATCCACGAGTGTCCCGCATCCGACGTTCGCGCGATTTCGCGGCTAACCCTTTCGCGAACTTCGGATTTGATCAGGGCACTGGTAAGCTGCAGCCGGGTCTCGGATACGATTGCCATTGTTCCCCTTGTTATCTCACAGAGGAGTCTAAAATGGTGGGAATGCGATCTGGGCTTGTCATGTTGACGGCGCTGCTTCTGTCAGGTTCTGCCGCTGTGGCGCAGCAGGCGGGCAGACCTTGTGCCGGCGATATCAAATCACTGTGTGCCGGCATTCAACCCGGCCAAGGCCGGATCAAGGCCTGCATCAAATCGCATTTGACCAACCTGTCGCCCGCCTGCGAGGACCGCGTGCTGACGGTGGCGGTGACCGGCAAGGTGTGCAAGGGCGACATTGCGAAGCTGTGTGCCGGTATTGTGCCGGGCACCGGCGGCATCAGGGCCTGTATTAAATCGCACGTGGCAGAGGTGAGCGAGCCTTGCAGGGATGCGATGTCCCAAGTCGCCGCGGGCAGGAAAATCCTGGGAGGCGGGGACCTTTAGAGAGGCCGTCGACGCGCCCCAAGACAGCAGCGATTAACGGAGCCAGCGGCAGGGACCAATTGCGGTCAGGACTGCATCGCGGACGTATGCTGCTCAGGAGTTCAAAAAACAAAGACAAGCGTCGGGGTGGCCAAAGTGGCCGAGGCCGGCGATTTGACGTCTGGACGTGCGGTTCGGGACCAACAGATCTGAGACGGCGGGAGAATCACGCAGCTAAGTCATTGGAGCCAAGCGCGGAATGGTGGGCGCACAAGGGATCGAACCTTGGACCTCTCCCGTGTGAAGGGAACGCTCTCCCGCTGAGCTATGCGCCCGTGACCATGGTGCGGCGGAGGCCGCAAGTCACCAAACAAGTCACCGAAGCCGCGATTTACGGAACGGGGTCGGGGGTGTCAAGCACCGCGGGGCGACAATTCCATCAAATCCAGGGATTTGAGGCGATCAGCCGGCCGGACGGGCGCGGGACGCGTGGGATTGCAGCGCCCGGATGCGGTCAGCCAGCGTCCCGCCCGTGGCGGCGCCCGTGCCGTTGGCCGCCTGGGGCGCCGTGGCTGCGGGCTTGCTCGCCGGATCGGCGGCCAGGATCGCCTCGATGGTGGAGTCGGGGCCCTCGATGGCGGAGGCGAGCTTGGCGACCTCGGCGGCGATGTCGTTGATGCGCTCCCGTAGCAGCGCGTTTTCCATCCGTTCGCTCGCCCAGGAGGTTTCGGTCTGCTGCTGGAGCGCGGCGAGCTCGCGCTGTAGCCGCGCCCGCTCCTCGCCGCTCGTGCGAAGCTGGCCCTCGAACGCCGCCTTCTCGGCACGCCACGCGTCGGGCGTCGCGGCCGTCGCCGCGCCGGCCTGCTGGCGCAGCTGCTGGTTTTCCTGCTCGAGCGTGGCGATTCGCCCGTTCAGCGTCTCGACATCGCGGGTATGGGCGGCGAGCTGGGCCTCGAGCTCGCCCACCCGCTGGCCGAGGCCTGCGGCGCGGCCGCGCGCCTCAAGGAGGTCGCGCGTGGCGGCGTCGGAATCGACACGGTGGGCGGTGAGCTTCTGCTGGGTGTCGCCGACGTCACGCTCGGCGGCGCTGACCTGCTGCTTCACGGCTTCGATCTGGGCATTCAGCGCGGCGATCTCCGCCTGCTGGCTCGCAGTCGTCGTGCTCTGCCCGGACAGCTCCTGCCGCAGCCGGTCGAGCTCTCGCTGCTTGTCGGCGAGCGCCTGTTCGGCGTCGCGCAGCGCCTTCGTCTTGCTGCCGAACTCGTCCTCGGTGGCGTGCCGCTGATCCTTGAGCGCCTTCTCGCGGGCTTCCAGCGCGAAGATCGCGGCATTCTTTTCGCCGAGCTCGATCCGCAGGCGGTTGATGGCATCGGTCTTCTTGCCGAGCTCGGCGAGCTGGCTGGTGGTCTTGTTCCTGAGCTGGTCGACATTCATTTCCAGCCGCCGTGCCGACATCGCGAATTCGGCGCGCAACTGGTCCTTGTCGGCCTGGATCTCCGCCATGGAAATCGGCGTCGACGCCTCCAGCCGCTTGGTGGTCAGGCGGACCGCCCGGTTGTGCACCAGCGGCATGATCATCAGGGCGAGCAGCGCCGAGATCAGAAAACCGATCGCCAGATACATGATCGGCTCGACCATGGAGGACTCCTGCATGACACCATTTCCTGCCCGGGGGAACCGCCGTCCGAGGCAGGAAAGGCATATTTTCCAAAGGGTTGGGAGGATGACGCAGCGCGGCTGCGTGCTCCGGAGCCATTCACGGGCAACCCTTTATTCACCATGCCATGGCGTTCCCTGGCAAATCCAGCGTGACCGCGCGTTATCGTGAATCCCGCGGGTTCCGCCGGGCTGCTGGAATCAGGGCAAGGCCGCCTTCCGGGCCGGGCGCTTCGGTCAGAACGGGTTCCAGGTGGCCCGGGGGGTGAACTTCAGGTAGCCGACATTGGCGCCGAGGCGCAGGCCGACGCCGGAGCGGATCGGGACCAGCACGATGTTGTTGGCGGTGAGCGCGGTCATGCCGAAGCCGCCGACGAGGTAGGCCGAGCCGTCGATACCGACGAAGCGCTGGTAGATCGCGTTGGTGGCGGGCAGGTTGTAGACCAGCATCATCGTGCGGGCGCCGTCGCCGCCCCAGTCGAACCCGAGCGAGGGACCCTGCCAGTAGACGCGCAGGTCGCCGGCGTTCTTGGTGTAGAGCGTGCCCTCGCCGTAGCGCAGGCCGGCGACGAACGCGCCGCTGCCTTCCTCGCCCAGCACATAGCCGTTGGGCAGGCCCCACTGGCTGACAGCCTTCTCGATCACCGACGCGAGGCCGCGCGACACATTGCCGAAGAAGCGATGGCCGGCGTTCACCAGTTCATCCGGACCGAAGGTGTCGCCCTGCCGCTGCGAAGGGGCGCTCTGTTGCGCCAGGGCCGGCGCGCTCCAGCACACGAACGCCGCGAGCATCAGCGCCGTCAGGCGCGAAGCGAAGGTCATGAAGGCCTCTCGTCTCAAAGATGTAATCCCGATCCTCAGCTTAACCGGATACTGAGAAGATGAATTTAAAGGTTGGCCAGCTTTCCCGACTCAAAGGGGTTATCCGCAGCAACTATGACGGCACGGCGGCAGGAAATGAAAGGGCGATGGCCTGAAATCGGCCGGATTGCGGCAGTCATCGGCCTTTTCCTGCTGGCTTTGAGCGGTGTGCGGGCGCTGGCGGCGACCACCGAACGGCTGGTGGTCGATCCCCACACCGGCCTTGCGCTCGGCGGGGTCGACCCGGTGGCCTATTTCACCGACGGGCAGATGCTCAAGGGCAGCCCGGAGTTCGAGCTGACGGCGCAGGGCGCCGTCTGGCGCTTCTGCAACGAGGACAACCGGACGTTCTTCGCCGCGGCGCCACAGATCTATGCGCCGCAGTTCGGCGGCTATGATCCGGTGGATGTCGCACGCGGCGTTGCGGTCGCCGGCCAGCCGCGGCTGTGGCTGATCCATGGCCAGCGGCTCTACCTGTTCTCGCGGGAGGACAATCGTGACGCGTTCGCGGCCGCTCCCGACACGGTCGTCCGTGGGGCGCTGGCGAGCTGGCCCGCCCTGCGCGAGACACTCGCGCGCTAAGCCGCGGACGGATCGCCCCAGGCGATGAACGAGGGGATGATGAAGTCCTCGCGCGTCTCGCCGAAGCGGATCGGCTGGCCCTGCGCGTCGCCGATCCGGCCACCGGCGGCCGTGAGCACGGCGTGGCCCGCGGCGACATCCCACTCACAGGTCGGCGCCAGCCGCGGATAGATGTCGGCGCTGCCCTCGGCCACCCGGCAGAATTTCACCGCCGAGCCCATCGCCTGCCGCACCGCGCCCGGCCGGGCGTCGATGAAGGCTTCGGTGCGGGGGTCGCCGTGGGAGCGACTGACCGCCGCGACCCAAGGGCTGCCTGGAAACGCGCGGGGGCGGATCGCCTGTGCGGCCCCGACCGCGCCGTCGGCGGTGACGGCGACGCGCTCGGCGCCGTGTCCGACCACTCCGCGCCAGATCAGCCCCAGCGCCGGCGCCCCGACGATACCGAGCAGCGGCTGGCCGTCGGTGATCAGCGCAAGGTTGACGGTGAACTCGTCATGCCCGGCGACGAACTCGCGGGTGCCGTCAAGCGGATCGATCAGGAAAAAGCTGTGCCGGTAGGGCAGCGCCGCCTGGTCCACGCGCTCCTCGGACAGCGTCGGCACCTCCGGCACGAGGCGGGCGAGCCCCTCGGCGATCACGGTGTCGGCGGCGAGGTCGGCTTCCGTCACCGGCGATCCATCGGCCTTGCCCGTCACCGTCATGGCGCGGCGGTTGACCGCGAGGATCGCGGCGCCGGCTTTCGCCACGAGGTCGGTCAGGGGCGCGAGCAGGGCGAGGGCGGCGTCGCGTTCGATCACCGGCGTGGTCACGGTCGTCCCTTCATTCTGACTGTCATGCTCAAGGTCACGGCACCACTGTCGCGGCGCCTCCATGACATCGGCATATCAACAAGCGCTCCGCAAGAAAACCGTCATGAAACAGGGGCGGAACTGGAGCACAGGCGGGCGCCATGAAGGCCCGCAGCATGGTCGGCCGGGGCCCGAGGGCTGGCGGGTGGCAGCGGGAACGCCCGCAGTGTATCAACCTGGGATGTGTTTGATTCGCCGTGCCCGCTGCGCGGCCTTGCGAGGAACGCACCCATGTCCGGCACTCCTGCCTCCGGTCCTGCTCCCGATGCCCTCGAACTCGCCGCGCTGTTGTGCTCGCGGGTCTGTCACGACCTGATCAGCCCGGTCGGCGCCATCGTCAACGGCCTCGAAGTGCTCGATGACGATCCGAAGGAAGAGGATCGCGAGTTCGCGCTCGAATTGATCCGCAAGAGCGCGCGCACCGCCTCCGCCCGCCTGCAGTTCTGCCGCCTGGCGTTCGGTGCGGCCGGTTCGGCCGGCGCGCAGATCGATCTCGGCGATGCCCAGAACATGGCGCGCGGCCAGTTCGAGGACGACAGGACCAAGATCACGTGGAATCCGCCGCGCGTGCTGCTGCCGAAGAACCGCGTGAAGCTGCTGCTCAACATGCTGGTGATCGCGCAGCAGACCATTCCGCGCGGCGGCACGCTCACCGTCGATCCCATCGGCGAAGGCGAGACCACGAGTTTCCGTATTCGCGCCCAGGGGCTCAATGCACGGATTCCGCAGGCGATCGCCGATACGCTCGCGGCCTCCGGCGCCGCGGTCGATGCGCATGCCGTGCAGCCTTACTATACGCGCCTGCTCGCGCAGGCCTGCGGCCTGACGGTGACGCTGGTGCTCGACGGCGATGCGGTGACGGTGTCGGCCGGGTAAAAGGCGGCCGCAGCGTTAAGGATTGATTGACGGATTTGCGCCAATTCCCGGCAAATCCGTCCATCTCCTTGGCGCGTCCGTTCTTTTCATGTCGCGCAACTAAAATTAAACGCTTTGCATAGAAACTGAACAGGCCCTGAAAGGCGTGCTGTGGTCGCGCGCCTGGTGTTCGAAGGCCTGTCCATGGACGATCTGCTCCGAGAGTTCCTGACCGAGACGAACGAAAGTCTCGACGTTGTCGACAACCAGTTGGTGCGCTTCGAACAGGAGCCCAACAACGCCAAGATTCTCGACAACATCTTCCGCCTCGTTCACACCATCAAGGGGACGTGCGGCTTTCTCGGATTGCCGCGCCTCGAGGCGCTGGCTCACGCGGCCGAGACGCTGATGGGCAAATTCCGTGACGGCATGCCCGTCACTGGTCAGGCTGTGACGCTGATCCTGACCACCATCGATCGCATCAAGGACATTCTCAATCAGCTCGAGGCGACCGAAGCCGAGCCCGAGGGCGCGGATGAGGACCTGATCGAGCAGCTGCATCATCTCGCCGAACATGGCGCCGACGCTGTGGCGGAGGCCGAGCCCGAGGCGCCGCCCGCCGCGCCGGAGCCGGCGGTCGCGACCGGATCGCTGGTCCTGCAGGTGCTGGAGCGGCCGCTGCGCCCCGGCGAGGTTTCGCTCGACGATCTCGAGCGCGCGTTTCGTGAAACTGAAGTCGAAGTCGAAGTGGCGTCCCCGCCGTTGGCGTCCTCGGCACAACCGGCCGAGCCCGCGGCGAATGTTGCGGAGAAGACGATGTCCAAATCGAGCGCAAAGCCGGTCGCGCGCAAGGCTGTGGTCGAAGACGCCGCCGCCGCCGCTGCCGCCGATAATGACAAGATTTCCAACCAGTCGATCCGCGTCAACGTCGACACCCTCGAGCATCTCATGACCATGGTGTCGGAGCTTGTGTTGACGCGCAATCAGCTGCTCGAGATCAGCCGCCGCAACGAGGACAACGAGTTCAAGGTGCCGCTGCAGCGGCTGTCCAGCGTCACTGCCGAGCTGCAGGAGGGCGTCATGAAGACGCGCATGCAGCCGATCGGCAACGCCTGGCAGAAGCTGCCGCGCATCGTGCGCGACCTCTCCAGCGAACTCGGCAAGCAGATCGAGCTGGAAATGCACGGCGCCGACACCGAGCTCGACCGCCAGGTACTCGACCTGATCAAGGATCCCTTGACGCACATGGTGCGCAACTCCGCCGACCATGGTCTGGAGACGCCCGCCGAGCGTGCCAAGGCCGGCAAGCCGGAGCAGGGCACCATCCGTCTCTCGGCTTATCACGAGGGCGGCCACATCATCATCTGCATCGCCGACAACGGCCGCGGTCTCGATACCGACCGCATCAAGGCCAAGGCGGTCGCCAACGGTCTCGTTTCCGAGGCCGAACTGGAGAAGATGACCGAGGCGCAGATCCACAAGTTCATCTTCGCGCCGGGCTTCTCGACCGCAGCCGCCGTGACCAGCGTCTCCGGCCGCGGCGTCGGCATGGACGTGGTGCGCACCAACATCGATCAGATCGGCGGCACCATCGATATCAAGTCGGTGCCGGGCGAGGGCGCCAGCGTCACCATCAAGATCCCGCTGACGCTCGCCATCGTGTCGGCGCTGATCGTCGAGGCCGCCGGCGACCGCTTCGCGATCCCGCAGCTCGCCGTGGTCGAGCTGGTGCGGGCGCGCGCCAACTCCGAGCACCGCATCGAGCGCATCAAGGACACGCCGGTGCTGCGGCTGCGCAACAAGCTGCTGCCGCTGACCCATCTCAAGAAGCTGCTCAAGATCGACGATGGCGAAGCGACCGATCCGGAGAATGGCTTCATCGTGGTGACGCAGATCGGCGGCCAGACCTTCGGCATCGTGGTGGACGGCGTGTTCCACACCGAGGAAATCGTCGTCAAGCCGATGTCGAGCATGCTGCGTCACATCAACATGTTCTCGGGCAACACCATCCTCGGTGACGGCGCGGTGATCATGATCGTCGATCCGAACGGCATCGCCCAGGCGCTCGGCACCGCGATCGATGCCCAGCACCAGATCGCCGAGGAGAACGCGGCGGCGCGCCACCAGGCCGACCAGAGCACGTCGCTGCTGGTGTTCCGCGCCGGCTCGACCCAGCCGAAGGCGGTGCCGCTCGCGCTGGTCACCCGTCTCGAAGAGCTGCCGACCGACAAGATCGAATTGTCGAACGGCCGCTACATGGTGCAGTACCGCGACCAGCTGATGCCGCTGGTGCGGATCGAGGGCGTCGAGATCCGCACGACCGGCGTGCAGCCGATCCTGGTGTTCTCCGACGACGGCCGTTCGATGGGCCTCGTCGTCGACGAGATCATCGATATCGTCGAGGAGCGGCTCAACATCGAGGTCGCCAGCGGCCGCGAAGGCGTGCTCGGCTCGGCGGTGATCAAGGGCCAGGCCACCGAGGTGATCGACGTCGGCCACTTCCTGCCGATGGCGTTTTCCGACTGGTTCAGCCGCAAGGAGATGCGGGTGTCGTCGGCGTCGCAGAGCGTGCTGCTGGTCGACGACTCCGCGTTCTTCCGCAACATGCTCGCGCCGGTGCTCAAGGCCGCAGGCTATCGCGTCACCGTCGCCACCAACGCCCAGGAAGGCCTCGGCGTGCTGCGCGCGGGCCAGAAGTTCGACGTGGTGCTGACCGACATCGAGATGCCGGACATGAACGGCTTCGAATTCGCCGAGACCATCCGCTCCGACCGCAAGCTCGGCACGACGCCGATCATCGCGCTGTCGTCGGTGATCTCGCCGGCGGCGATCGAGCGCGGCCGCCAGGCCGGCTTCCATGACTATGTCGCGAAGTTCGACCGCCCCGGCCTGATCGCGGCGCTCAAAGAACAGACCACTGAAGTTCACCAGGCGGCCTGAGGAGACCGGTGATGACCACCAAGACCGATACCATTCCCACCGGCGTCACCGAATACGTCACCACAATGATCGGCGGCCAGCTGTTCGGCCTGCCGATTTCCCGGGTGCAGGACGTCTTCATGCCGGAGCGTCTGACGCGGGTGCCGCTCGCCTCGCGCGACGTCGCCGGCGTGCTGAACCTGCGGGGCCGGATCGTGACCGCGATCAACATGCGCTCGCGGCTCGGCCTGCCCAAGAGCGAGGACGACCGGCCGCCGATGGCGGTCGGGGTCGAGCTGCGGGGCGAATCCTACGGCCTCTTGATCGACACCATCGGCGAGGTGCTCAAGCTTGCCGACGATACCCGCGAAGTGAACCCGGTGAATCTCGATCCGCGCATGGCCAAGCTTGCGGCGGGCGTACACCGGCTCGATGGCCAGCTGATGGTCGTGCTCGACGTCGATCGGGTGCTGGACATCTCGACTGACAAGATGGCGGCGTGACGGACGCGCCTGACAACGGACAAGTCCGAGACAAGCGGTCCCCCGCGGACCCTGACAATCGAGGTTGGAAATGAAAACGTGTCTGGTCGTTGATGACTCCAGTGTCATCCGCAAGGTGGCGCGGCGCATTCTCGAAGGTCTGGATTTCCAGATCACCGAAGCCGAGGACGGCGAAAAGGCGCTCGATGCCTGCAAACGCGGCCTGCCGGACGCTGTCCTGCTCGACTGGAACATGCCGGTGATGGACGGCTACGAATTCCTGCGCAACCTGCGCCTGATGCCGGGCGGCGACCGGCCGAAGGTGGTGTTCTGCACCACCGAGAACGATGTTGCGCATATTGCGCGGGCGCTGCATGCCGGTGCCAACGAGTACATCATGAAGCCGTTCGACAAGGATATCGTGACCGCCAAATTTCATGAAGTCGGGCTGATCTGACCGCCCGGCTTCGCTGTCGTTGTTGTGTTCGGCGTTTTTCGGTGAGTAATGAGTATTGTAACAGCGACTTCCCGCACGTCGGCCACGGCGCAGCCGGGGCCTATTCGCGTCATGGTCGTCGACGATTCCGTCGTCATCCGCGGGCTGATCTCCCGCTGGATCGAGGCGGAGCCGGACATGGCGGTGGCTGCCTCGATGCGGACCGGCCGCGACGCCGTCAATAACATCGAGCGCTGCGATCCCGACGTCGTGGTGCTCGACATCGAGATGCCGGACCTCGACGGCATCTCGGCGCTGCCGTTGCTGCTGGCCAAGAAGCGCGACCTCGTCATCATCATGGCTTCGACGCTGACCCGTCGTAACGCGGAGATCAGCTTCAAGGCGCTGTCGCTCGGCGCCTCGGACTATGTGCCGAAGCCGGAGACCACCCGCGAGATCGATGCCGCCGGCACCTTCAAGCGCGACCTTCTGTTCAAGATCCGCCAGTTCGGCGCGCGGCTGCGCCGCCCCATGGTGGCGCCGCCGCTCGCGCCGGTCGCGCCCGCAGCCCCCGCCGCCCCGGTTGCGCCGAGCATCGGCCGCCTTCGCGAAGCGCTGCGGCCGGCGGCTGCGCCGGCCACGACCGCGGCCGGCGGGCATATCGCCACGCGTCCGTTCGGCATGGTGGCGCCACGGGTGCTGCTGATCGGCTCATCGACCGGCGGACCGCAGGCCCTGATGTCGCTGGTGGCGGAGATCGGTTCGGTGATCGACCGCGTGCCGGTGCTGATCACCCAGCACATGCCGCCGACCTTCACCACCATTCTCGCCGAGCATCTGACGCGCACCAGCGGCCGGCCCGCCCATGAGGGCGTGGATGGCGAGCCGGTGCTGCCCGGCCGCATCTATCTGGCGCCGGGCGGACTGCACATGCGCGTCGTGCGCAGCGGCGCGCAGGCGGTGATCTCGCTCGACAACGGGCCGCAGGTCAATTTCTGCAAGCCGGCGGTCGATCCGATGTTCACCTCCGCCATCGACGTCTGGCAGGCCGGCATTCTCGCGGTGATCCTCACCGGCATGGGCTCCGACGGCATGCGTGGCGGCAAGGCCGTCGTCGATGCCGGCGGCAGCGTGATCGCGCAGGACGAAGCCACCAGCGTGGTCTGGGGCATGCCGGGCGCCGCCGCGCAAGCGGGGATCTGCGCCGCCGTGCTGCCGCTCGACCAGATCGCGCCGAAACTCAACCGGATGTTTGCAGGGGGCCGCCCGTGACGCCGCTGGATTACGACTACCTGCGCAAAGTCCTGAAGGACCGCTCCGGCCTCGTGCTGTCGGCGGACAAGCAGTATCTGGTGGAAAGCCGCCTGGTGCCGCTCGCCCGCAAGGCGGGCCTGCCCGGCATCGTCGAGCTCGTCCAGAAGATGAAGGCCGGCGACGAACGGCTGACGGTGGACGTCGTCGAGGCGATGACCACCAATGAGACCTTCTTCTTCCGCGACAAGGTGCCGTTCGAGCATTTCCGCGACACCATCGTCCCCAAAATGCTGCAGGCGCGTGCCAACCGCAAATCGCTGCGCATCTGGTGCGCCGCAGGCTCGACCGGGCAGGAGCCCTATTCGCTGGCGATGATCCTGAAGGAGATGGGCTCGCAGCTCGCCGGCTGGCGGCTCGAGATCCTCGCCACCGACATCTCGGTCGAGGTGCAGGAGAAATCGAAGGCCGGCATCTACAGCCAGTTCGAGGTGCAGCGCGGCCTGCCGATCCAGTTCCTGGTGAAGTACTTTAAGCAGGTCGGCGAGTCCTGGCAGGTCAATCCCGAGATCCGCGCCATGGTGCAGCATCGCCAGCTCAACCTGCTGCAGGACTTCTCCCATCTCGGCGTGTTCGACATCGTATTCTGCCGCAACGTGCTGATCTATTTCGATCAGGACACCAAGATCGCGGTGTTCAACCGCTTGGTGAAGTCGATGGAGCCGGACGGCTTCCTGGTGCTCGGCGCCGCCGAGACCGTGGTTGGCCTCACCGACGCGTTCAAGCCCTATCCGGATCGCCGCGGCCTCTATTCGCCGAACACGCTGCCGACCCGCGCGGCACCGGGGCTGGTGCCGGGGCTTGGGACCGGCGCAGCTGCGGCTGCCGCCGCCCGGCCGTTCAAGATCGCAACCGGTAGCTAGTGTCCTCTGGGGCTGATTGAAACGCAGTCGACATTTTAGAGCCTTGGTTGAAGTACGCGGAATATCGGCTCTCTCCGTCATGCCCGGGCTTGTCCCGGGCATTCACGTCTTTACCGTCGCTGAGTAGTGGAGGAAGACGTGGGTGGCCGGGTCAAGCCCGGCCATGACGAGTTCGGCAACGAGCGCCGGAGCTCATTGGCTTCTCTTTGAGTCGGACTCTCAAAGCACCATAGCTCACAGGATCGCGTGCGGGACGAACCGCGAGCGGTTGCCGGTGATCGGGTTGTCGTCCTCGCGGATCGAGAGCCCGCACGGCGTGTCGCCGATGAGCCAGCTGCCGAGCACCGGGTGCTGGCCCGAGAAGTTCGGCAGCGGCGCCAGCGCCTGGCGCACGAAACCTTCCGTGCCGTAGGGACCATCCTCGGCGATCAGCGTCTCGCCGCCGCTGACGATCGTGACATTGGCGCCCTCGCGCGAGTACAGCGGCTTGCGCACATAGGACGCACTGAGCGTCGCGGCGGCCGGGTCGTCGTCGAAGAACGCCGGCAGCAGGTTGGGGTGGTTCGGAAACATCTCCCACAGCAGCGGCAGGATGCCCTTGTTGGACAGGATCATCTTCCAGGGCGGCTCGATCCACCGTGTGCCGGCGCCCTTGAGACGCGCGCCAAAGGCCTCGCGCAGCATCCACTCCCAGGGATAGAGCTTGAACGCCAGCGCGATCGGCTGGTCGGCGAGGTCGACGAAGTGGCCGTCGTCGCGCCAGCCGATGGCGGTGATGTCGAGGTGCGTCGTGGCGAGGCCGGCCTGCCGCGCCGTGTCCTCGAGATAGGCCAGCGTGCCGGCGTCTTCCTCGCTGTCCATCATTGCGGCGAGGTGCAGCGGCTTGCCGCGCGCGATCTCCGCCCAGCGCGCGATCAGCCGCTCGTGCAGCGAATTGTACTGGTCGGCAGCGCGCGGAATGATCTGGCGCTCGATCGCCTGCTCGAGCCATGTCCACTGGAACACGGCGGCCTCGAACAGCGACGTCGGCGTGTCGGCATTGTACTCCAGCAGCTTGGCGGGAGCCTCGCCGTCGAAGCGCAGGTCGAGCCGGCCATAGAGACTGGCGTCGCCGCGCTTCCAGCTCGCGGCGATGAAAGTCCAGAAGCTTTCGGGGATGCGCAGCCGCTTCAGGTCGCGTTCGCTGTCGATGACGCGGGCGACGAGTTCGCGGCACATCGCGTGAATCTCGCCGGTCGGCGTCTCGATGGCGCGCTCGATCTCGTCGAGGGTAAAGCCATAGTAGGCGCGCTCGTCCCAGTAGCGCTCGCCGCCGGGCGCATGGAACACGAAGCCCATGGCCTGTGCCGTGGCCTGCCAGTCGTCGCGCTCCGGGCACATGATGCGTCGCATGATGCGCCTTCAACCGCCGGAGAAGTGGGCGCTGATGGCGTGCGCGAACGAGCCGAAGCCGCCACGCGTGACGTGGCCGCCGCCGCTGTCGCCGGCGGGGCCGCTGCTCGAGGTGGTATGAGGCGAGGACGATGACGGGGACGAGGACGAAGGGCTGTCGTCGAAGTAGCTCCAGGAGCGCCCGGACCAGCCATGGCCACCGGAGGACGAGGAACTGCCCGAGCGGCGCGCGCAGTCCTGCTGGGCCTGTGTGCCATCCGGCCCGGTGATCGCCGGACGGTCGGCGCGGCAGTCCTCGCGCGGCATCAGCGTGTAGGCAGTGCCGCCGACGGTGGCAGTGCCCATCAGCAGCAGCATGACCTGGGTCGAGCGTTTCATTCCGCGCGCCTCAGGTGGTCATCGAGGCGGCATTGAGCGCGCCGGCGGCGAGCGACGACAGCCCCAGCCAGATCGCTGGCGCGAGCTCACCGCTCGCGATGCGCGCCGACAGGTTGGGCACGGGAATGCGCACGATGAAGTAGACGACGATCTGCACGATCAGCGCGATGGCGCTCCAGATCAGGCAGTCGAACACGTTGGCGGCATGGATCATGGCGCTGACGAGCGGCAGCGTGAAACCGAGCAGGCTGAGCCCGAGCGCGATGGCGGCGCTCGGCACGTTGTCGCGGATCAGCTTGAACTCGTCGTGCGGCGTGACGCGGGTGTAGACGAACAGATAGGCGAGCACGGCGACGATCGCCGTGCAGAAATACACCAGGAACGCCGGCAGCCCGGCGAGCGATTGCAGGATCATCGGTTCAGCCCCCCGACTCGCGTATGTGTCGGGCAGCAGGGTCGCACGGAATGCCTGCGCCGTCATTGCGCCGCTGATCTGTCGCCGCCGAAGCGTGGGAGGTTCGATCGGCCGCCCCCCCAAAAAAACAAAAACCCCGCCATTTGCGGCGGGGTTCAGTCGGGAGGAGAGAGCCTCGCGGCTCGCCGTCAAGACGCCTTTACGCAGGGATGCGAACGTCTTCCTCGTGCGGTTCGCGGAGCACGTAGCCGCGGCCCCACACGGTCTCGATGAAGTTGCGGCCCTCGGACGCGTTCGCGAGCTTCTTGCGCAGCTTGCAGATGAAGACGTCGATGATCTTCAGCTCGGGCTCGTCCATGCCACCGTAGAGGTGGTTGAGGAACATTTCCTTGGTGAGGGTGGTGCCCTTGCGGAGCGAGAGCAGCTCCAGCATCTGGTATTCCTTGCCGGTCAGGTGCACGCGCTGGCCGGTGACTTCCACCGTCTTGGTGTCGAGGTTGACGACGAGATCGCCGGTCTGGATGACCGACTGGGCGTGTCCCTTGGAGCGGCGGACGATGGCGTGGATGCGCGCGATCAGCTCGTCCTTGTGGAACGGCTTGGTCATGTAGTCGTCGGCGCCGACGCCCAGGCCCTTCACCTTGTCCTCGATGCCGGCGAGGCCGGACAGGATCAGGATCGGGGTCTTGATCTTGGAAACCCGCAGCTGCTTGAGAACGTCATATCCGGACATGTCCGGCAGGTTCAGATCAAGCAGGATGATGTCGTAGTCGTAGAGCTTGCCGAGGTCGACGCCCTCTTCGCCGAGATCCGTCGTATAGACGTTGAAGCTCTCGGACTTGAGCATCAATTCGATCGACTGCGCGACGGCGCTGTCATCTTCAATCAGCAATACGCGCATGCCAGTCCCCTATAATCGCCGCTCCGGGCGTCAGGTCGAGCCGCGAACGTGCGGCACTGGAAACGCCTTTGAACAACTGATTCGGACCCTGACTGACTATGGTTAACAAAACCTGATTCGCCTGCGCAAGCTCTATCGGTGCAAAATTCGCCGAATCGACCTAAGATATTGCGCGTAACCAGCTTTTTGTACCCGCCTGCGTTCAAGTTCCACTTTAAGAGTCGGCGTTAACCGACTCTCGCGACTCGCCCTTTTTCTGAGGGCGAGCGCGATCAGTTACCAAAGACAGTGACGCAATGATTAACGATGCGGGTAAACACGAAGTTAAGGGCGCCCCCTAGCGGTTCCAAAACTTAAGGTTTTCGCAATGAAAGCGCTCGCGGAACAAATCGGCGATATCGAAGGCGTCAATATTTATGGCCGAGTGGTGGGCGTGCGCGGCCTCATGGTCGAGATCGCCGGTCCCATTCACGCCATGTCGGTGGGCGCGCGTATCGTGGTGGAGACGGCGCCGGACCGTCTCATTCCCTGCGAGGTGATCGGCTTCACCGGCAGCAATGCGGTGGTGATGCCGTTCGGCGGACTCGAGGGCGTGCGCCGCGGCTGCCGCGCGGTGATCGCCAACGCGGCCGGCCAGGTGCGGCCGTCGCCGGCGTGGCTCGGCCGCGTGCTCAACGCCATGGGCGAGCCGATCGACGGCAAGGGGCCGCTGGTGCAGGGCGCCTCGCCGATGCCCTATCGCAATGCGCCGCCGCCGGCGCACTCCCGTAAGAGAGTGGGCGCGCCGCTCGATCTCGGCGTGCGCTCGCTGAACACGTTCCTCACCTGCTGCCGCGGCCAGCGCATGGGTATCTTCGCCGGCTCCGGCGTCGGCAAGTCGGTGCTGCTGTCGATGCTGGCGCGCAACGTCGACGCCGACATCTCGGTAATCGGGCTGATCGGCGAGCGCGGCCGCGAGGTGCAGGAGTTCCTGCAGGAGGATCTCGGCGAGGAAGGTCTTGCGCGCTCGGTGGTGGTGGTGGCGACGTCCGACGAGCCGGCGCTGATGCGCCGCCAGGCGGCGTACCTGACGCTCGCCATCGCCGAGTATTTCCGCGACGACGACAAGGACGTGCTGTGCCTGATGGACTCGGTGACGCGCTTCGCTATGGCGCAGCGCGAGATCGGCCTGTCCGCCGGCGAGCCGCCGACCGCCAAGGGCTATACGCCGACCGTGTTCACCGAGCTGCCGAAGCTGCTGGAGCGCGCCGGTCCCGGCATGGGCACGGGCACCATCACCGGCATCTTCACCGTGCTGGTCGACGGCGATGATCACAACGAGCCGGTGGCGGACGCGGTGCGCGGCATCCTCGACGGCCATATCGTGATGGAGCGCGCGATCGCCGAGCGCGGCCGCTATCCGGCGATCAACATCCTCAAGTCGGTGTCGCGCACCATGCCGCGCTCGGCCGATCCCGCCTACCTGCCGGTGATCACCCGGGCGCGCCGCATCATGGCGACCTACGCCGACATGGAAGAGCTGATCCGGCTCGGCGCCTACCGCGCCGGCTCCAGCCTGGAAGTCGACGAGGCAATCCGTCTGCACGATCCGCTGGAGGACTTCCTGCGCCAGGGCAAAAGCGAGGCCACTGGCATTCTGGAAGGTTACCAAAGGCTTGAGCAAATTGTCGGGGTGTTGGAAACGGAACGCTAACTTTGTCGGGCCATGATCTGTCGCAATTTGCAGTGAATGCCGGTGGGGCCCTTCCGAGGGACCGGCACTGTCCCGCGTTCACAGGGGGACTTCTGGGGAGTACGAGTCGATGAAGTCACGAGACACGCTGATCCGGCTGAAGAAATTTCAGGTCGACGAGAAGCGCCGTCGGGTCGCTCAGATCGAGAGCATGATCGCCGATTTCCAGCGCATGTCGACGGATCTCGAGCGCGAGATCCTGCTGGAGCAGGAGCGGGCCGGGATCAGCGATCCGACCCATTTCGCCTATCCGACCTACGCCAAGGCCGCGATCCAGCGCCGCGAGAACCTGACCCGCTCGGCGGACGAGCTGCGTGGCCAACTCGAGGACGCCAAGGCGGCGCTCGGCGAGGCGTTCGAGGAGTTGAAGAAGGTCGAGCTGCTCGACGAGCGTGATCAGGCCCGCGAGCGCGCCGAAGAGAACGCGCGCGAGCAGGCCGACATGGATGGCATCGGCCTGATGCGGGCGCGCCTGTCCGCGCTGGCCTGACGCTGGCCACGCTGCAGCCGTAACGCCGGTTGAGCCGACGCGGCTCTCCGCATCTGCGAGAATCACAAAACCCGGGCCGTCGGCCCGGGTTTTGCTTTTTGGTGGGCGAATCACCCCGTCGGCATCTGATGGGGTGTGCAGGGCTGGCCACCGCCGCGGCAAGATGTGATACCAACGTTATTGTTTCGCTGTCCGGTTGCGGGCGGTGGCGCGGGTTTGGGCGCGTTGCAGAAGGGGCAGAGGACCGACGTCGTGGGGTTTCGGGGGCTGGGGACATGGCATGCTGACGCCGGCTGAGCTGGTCTGGCTGCTCGCGGCCGTTGCCAAGGGCGACGAGGCGGCGTTCGAGCGGCTGTATGCGGCGACCCGCGCGAAACTCTATGGCGTGGTGCTGCGTATCTTGCGTCGACAGGATCTCGCCGAGGAGGTTGTCCAGGACGCGTACGTCAAGATCTGGAACGGGGCCGGTCAGTTCAATCCGGGCCTTGCGTCTCCGATCACCTGGATGGTCTCGATCGCGCGCAACCGCGCGATCGACATGGTGCGCAAGCGCGGCGAGGTTTCGATCGAGGAGGAGCCTGCCGCGATGGAAGTCGCTTCCGACAGCCCCGATCCGCTCGAGCGGCGCGAGATGACCGACGAATTGCGGCGGCTCTTGGCCTGTGTCGGCCGGCTCGAGCCGGATCGCCAGAAGCTGGTGCTGCTCGCCTATTACAACGGCTGGAGCCGCGAGCAGCTCGCGACCTCGTTCAGCGCGCCGGTGAACACGATCAAGACCTGGCTGCGCCGCAGCATGCTCGAGATCAGGGAATGCCTTGGGCTGATGTGACTGGACTGACGTGACTGGACGGATGTGATTGGACTGACGTGTCGATGATTGACCTGACGATGGGTGCATGAGCTACAGCGAAGACCATATCGTCCTGGCGGCGGAATACGTGCTCGGCACGCTGGATGTCGAGGAGCGCGCCCAGGTCGAGACCATGATGGCGGTCGATGCCGACTATCGCCGCCTGGTGGAGAGCTGGCAGAACCGGCTCGGCGAGCTCAACGCCATGGTCGGCGCGGTCGAGCCGTCGCCGGAGCTGTGGGGCCGCATTCGCGCCGCGATCGGGCTGACGACACAGCAGTTGCCGATGGAGTTGCCGGAATTGCCCGCGCCGCCACCGCCGGAGCCGGTGGCTCCCGCGGTCGACGTCGCCGCCGAGCGCGCGCAGGTGATCGCGTTCGAGAGCCGCGCCAGGCGCTGGCGCAATCTTGCGGGGATCGTGACTGCGCTCGCGGCCTCGCTGGCCGCGGTGATGGTGACGCAGCTGGTGCGGCCGGAGCTGCTGCCGGCGGCGCTGCGCGGCAAGCCACGGATCGAGACCGTGCAGGTTCAGGTCCCTGTTCAGGTGCCTGCGCCGACGCCGGCGCAGTTCGTCGCAGTGCTGCAGAAGGGCACGGACGCGCCCGCCTTCATCCTGACGGTGGATGTCGCCGGCAAGGCGTTCACCGTGCGGCGGGTCGGCGCCGAGGCGGAGCAGGGCAAGAGCTATGAGTTGTGGCTGGTGTCGGACAAGTTTGCGCAGCCGCGCTCGCTCGGCGTGATCGGCGCCAGCGACTTCACCGCCCGTCCGGCGCTCGCGGCTTATGATGCCGACACCATCAACCAGGCGACCTACGCGGTGAGCATCGAGCCCGAGGGCGGCTCGCCGACCGGCGCGGTGACCGGTCCGGTCGTCTTCACCGGCAAGCTGGTCGAGACCGTGCCGCAGGCCGCGCCGGTGTCGCCGCGCTGAGATGATCCAGACCCGAAACGAAGAAAGCGCCCGTGGGGAGCGGGCGCTTTCTCACTTGTGTCACTTGGGGAAGTGACGGGGTCGTCATGGGGTAGTCACTTGGGGTAGTGGGTAGTCTACGTATCCACGGGGCGACTTTGGGGGGCTGGTAAAGAGCCTCGTGAATTCCTGAAATCTCTCCTGTTCAGCGGACCACGGAACCGGTGCTGGTCAGCACGACCGGCTTGCCGGCCTTGATGACGCGCGCTGTCTGGGTCCCCTCGTCGGCTCCGATCCGAGCCGTGATTCCGACGCCGGCGACGACGATGGCGGCGACCAGTGCGACGACCACAATTTTCAAGTGGGTCGAACGATCCGCACTGTAAATTGAGTGGTTCACTGAAGCCTCCTGCCCTCACGCTGTCCTGCTTCAGGACGTTGGTCGCGTCGTCGGACGTCAGGTTCAACGTTACGTGTCAGAGAACGTAGGGATCGGCCTTCCGGTTCCAAATAGGCGATCACAAAGCGGTGATAATGCTTGAACGGCCGCGATTGGAAAATCGCGACCGTTCATAAGCTTAAATAATTTCAATAAATTAGATGGAGCCGACGGTTTTGAGCCGGGCGCGGGGGTGGATCTCGGCTTGCGACAAAACAGTTGTCTGTGACCGAAAACGCTCAACCAGAGAGCGGACGAACGGGCGGATTGCCGCAGAGGTCACCAGCACCGGGGCCTCGCCCTCCCGCGCCGCCTGCTCGAAGCGGTCGCGCACCACGGTCATGAATTCGGAGAGCTTGGAGGGTTGCATGGCGAGGCTGCGGTCGTCGCCGGTGCCGATCAGGGATTCGGCGAAAGCCTGCTCCCATTTGGCGGACATGGCGATCAGCGGCATGTAGCCGTTGAACGAGGTGTTCTGGGCGCAGATCTGGCGGGCGAGGCGGGCGCGGACATGCTCGACCACCGTCGCCGGGTTGCGAGAGAACGGCAGCGCGTCGGCGATGCCTTCCAGGATGGTCGAGAGGTCGCGGATCGAAATCCTTTCGGCGAGCAGGAGCTGCAGCACGCGCTGGATGCCGGACACGGTGACTTGGGCCGGCACGATGTCCTTGAGCAGCTCGCCTTGTTCCTTCGGCAGTTCCTTCAGCAGCTTCTGGACCTCGCCGTAGGAGAGCAGGTCAGACATGTTGTTCTTGAGGAGCTCGGTGAGGTGGGTCGAGAGCACGGTGGCGGCATCCACCACGGTGTAGCCCTTGAGCGAGGCCTCTTCCTTGAGCGCGGCGTCCACCCAGGTCGCCGGCAGGCCGAAGGTCGGCTCGGTGGTGTGGGTGCCGGGCAGCTGGACCTGGCCGCCGGCGGGATCCATGACCATGTAGTTGCTCGGCCAGATCCGCCCGTTGCCCGCGTCCACCTCCTTGATCTTGATGATGTAGGTGTTGGCTTCGAGCTGGACGTTGTCGAGGATGCGCACCGCCGGCATCACGAAGCCCATCTCCATCGCCAGCGACTTGCGCAGCGCCTTGATCTGCTCGGTCAGACGGTCGGTGCCGTCCGGACCGTTGACCAGCGGCAGCAGCGCGTAGCCGAGCTCGATCTTGAGGTCGTCGATCTTCAGCGCCGCCGAGATCGGCTCCTCCGCGGCGGCAGCCGCAGCGGCGGCGGCCGGGGCGGCCGCGGCGGCGGCGGCTTCGGTTTCCGCGGTCTTGCGGCTCTGCTTGCGGGCGATCACGGCGAGCGCGCCGGCGCCGCCGCCGAGCAGCAGGAACGGAATGGTCGGGATGCCGGGGACGATCGCCAGCAGGATCATCACCGCGGACGACATGCCGAGCGCCTGGGGGTAGCCGGAGAACTGCTTCATCAGGGCCTTGTCGGCGGCCCCCGTGACGCCGGCCTTGGACACCAGGAGGCCCGCGGCGGTGGAGACGATCAGCGCCGGCACCTGGGTGACGAGGCCGTCGCCGACGGTGAGCAGGGTGTAGCTGCGCGCGGCTTCCGCGAACGGCAGGCCCTGCTGGGCGATGCCGATGATCATGCCGCCGATGACGTTGATGAACACCACGAGAAGGCCGGCGACGGCGTCGCCGCGCACGAATTTCGAGGCGCCGTCCATGGCGCCGTAGAAGCCGCTTTCGTCCTCCAGCGCCTTGCGGCGCTCGCGGGCGGTCTTCTCGTCGATCAGGCCGGCCGAGAGGTCGGCGTCGATCGCCATCTGCTTGCCGGGCATCGAATCGAGGTGGAAACGCGCCGCGACCTCGGCGATGCGGCCCGAACCCTTGGTGATGACGACGAAGTTCACGATCACCAGGATGATGAAGACGATGATCCCGATGACGAAATTGCCGCTCATCACGAAGTTGCCGAACGCTTCGATGACGTGGCCGGCAGCGGCGGTGCCTTCGTGCCCGCGCGACAGGATCAGGCGGGTGGAGGCGAGGTTGAGCGACAGCCGCAGCATCGTCGAGATCAGCAGCACGGTCGGGAAGGCGGAGAACTCGATCGGCGACTGGATGAACAGCGCCGTCATCAGGATCAGCACCGACAGGGTGATCGAGACCGCCAGGAACAGGTCGAGCACGACCGAGGGCAGCGGCAGGATCAGCACCACCAGGATGGTGAGGATGCCGACCGCGAGCGCGATGTCGCCGCGCCGCAGGATGCGGCTGATCTCGGCCAACGAGGGAATTCCGGTCGTGGCCGCCGCCACGCCGCCGCCAGCCACCGTCTCTGCCATTACCGCCGCTTCCCCGCGCCCGTGACGATCGCGGCTGCCAAGCGGCCGCGCGGCGGCCAGGGGGCCGCCGACCGAGAAGTGATTCACCGCGCTGGCGTCCACGGGGCACCCCCGTTGTGCAGGCCGACGACACTCACTTTCACTGGGCAAAATTTGCCCGGTGTATGGTTAGCAAAAGGTTAACGGCGCCCCAGCTTGATGGTCGCAGCGGCGGGGGGCGGCAGCATGTTTATGCTTGCATAGGCGCCATTCGGAGAACGACTTGACCGAACGCTGTTCGGCGGTGAAGCTGTCACCGTCGCCGGGTTTCAATCATTCCATGTCTCAACCGTCTGTTTTCGTCCCTGACTCGCGTCAGGCGTGGGTCCGGCTCGGGCTCGCCCTCATCATTGGCTCGCTTGGTAGCGTCGGCATGTGGTCCGTCGTGGTCGCCCTGCCGGTGGTGCAGGCCGACTTCGCCGCCACGCGCGGCGCCGCCTCGTTCGCCTTCACCTGCGTCATGCTCGGCTTCGGGGGCGGCGGCGTGGTGATGGGCCGCCTGACCGATCGCCTCGGCATCGTTCCGGCCATTGCCATCGGCCTCGTGGCGCTGGCGATCGGTTTCCTGGGGGTGGGGTTCTCGCAGGCGCTGTGGCAGTTCAACGCCATGTATGTGGCGATCGGGCTCGGAGGGGCCGCGACCTTCGGGCCGCTGATGGCGGAGGCCTCGCACTGGTTCGAGCGTCACCGCGGCTTTGCCGTCACCATTGCGGCGAGCGGCAACTACATTGCCGGCACCATCTGGCCGCCGCTGGTCGAGCGCGGCATCGCGACCGTCGGCTGGCGCACCACCCACATCGCCATCGCCATCGCCTGCACGATCGCGATGGCCCTGACGCTGCTGGTGCTGCGGGCGCAAATGGGCGGGCAGGCACGGCGTGGCCACGCGGACGCCACGCCGCCGCGGATCGACCTGCGGCTTGGCACCAATGCGCTGACCGCGCTGCTCAGCCTTGCCTCGATCGCCTGCTGCGTCGCCATGGCGATGCCCCAGGTGCACATCGTCGCCTATTGCGGCGACCTCGGCTATGGCGTGGCGCGCGGCGCCGAGATGCTGTCGCTGATGCTGGCATTCGGCATCATCAGCCGGGTCGGATCGGGATACCTCGCCGACCGCATCGGCGGCCTGCGCACCCTGCTGCTGGGCTCGGTCGCCCAGGGCATGGCGCTGCTGTTCTACGTGTTCTTCGACGGCCTGACGTCGCTCTACATCATCTCGGCGATGTTCGGCCTGTTCCAGGGCGGCATCGTGCCGAGCTACGCCATCATCGTGCGCGAGGCGATGCCGGCGAGCGAGGCGGCGACCCGCGTCGGCATCGTGATCTTCGCCTCGGTGTTCGGCATGTCGCTGGGCGGCTGGATATCCGGCGTGATCTTCGACGCCACCGGCTCCTACGCCGCCGCCTTCCTCAACGGCCTTGCCTGGAACGCGGTCAACATGGTGATTGCGGTCGCCCTCCTGCTGCGCGCCCGCCGCCGCATGGCGCTGGCCTGATCCCTGGCCGACGGCCCGCATGGGTCCGCTTGTCCCTCGCCGAAGGCGGCTGGGGACAGCCTGATTGCGAGGAGGCGGCCTTCATTGTATGGGGTGATCGCACTGCCGTGGCGCCATGCGCGACCCCGGCGGGCCTGTAGCTCAATGGTTAGAGCCGGCCGCTCATAACGGTCTGGTTGCAGGTTCGAGTCCTGCCGGGCCCACCACGCTTTGCCTTTGGCCACGCAGGCGTTGGGCCAAGAGCGGCTGTGGAGCCCGGCCAGGTCGGGCTTGGCTCATCAAGCCGCCAGGCCCTTGGTGATACGGAAAACGCGCAGGTCCTGCTGAACGCCCTTGAGCTTGAAGACGCTTGATACGACTTCCTGGGAGGTCAGCAGCGCGTCTACGCCTTCGGCTGAAAAGACGTCCTCCGAAACAAAAATCTCTTCCGCATCCGCGAGCTGCTGCACGCGCGCCGCAATGTTGACCGTCTGGCCGAAATAATCGAGCCGTTCGTTCAATGTGACCGCAATCGCCGCGCCCTTATGGATCCCGATCTTGAGAATGAGAGCGCGGTCGGCCTGTTTGCGGTTGAACGAGGCGATCTCATTGCGCATCGAAAGAGCCGCAGCGACCGCGTCGGCAGGTTCCAGGAACGTGGCCATGACGGCATCGCCAATGGTCTTGATGATCGCGCCATTGTGACGGACCGCGACGTCATGCAGCAGATCGAAATGCTGCTGAACGAGGGCAAAGGCATTGAGGTCGCCGATGCGGTCATAGAGTGCGGTTGACCCTTTGAGATCCGTGAAGAGAAGCGTGATGTCCTTGACCCCGATTCCTTCCTGCGCCTTGATGACCTCGGAGCGGAAGAGATCGCGAAAGGCCTGCGTGGTCACGAGGCGTTTGCCGTTGAGAAACGGGATGAAATGCACCGGCGCGCCGCTCATGTCGAAACCGGGCGGCAGCACGGCGATGGCAAACATGCCGCGCTCGGACGTTTTGTTCGCGAGCGTAAAAGCAATTTTGCCGGGTGCCATTTCGCGCACGTCGTGGGCGTGCACCTTATCATCGCCATAAGCGACAGACACGACTTGCGGACCTGAAGCCGGGGCTCCGACGATCGGGATCACAAATGCCGCTCTCCCGAACGGACAGGTGGCAACGACGGTGCCTTCATCAACGTCGACTTCGATGGCCGTGGTCTCACCTGCCGGCAGATAAGTCACCGATCGCGCCGCCGCCGCCTTGGCATTCACCAGCGGCTGACCATCGGGCAACAGGCCCTCGGCCGTGTTCTGTGTCTTGAAAAACTTATCCCAGGCCGAGAGCTGGTCGGGATCATGAAACTGTATCTTGCGGATGCTCGGACTGACAGTGAACCCGACTGCGATATATTCGTCGAGCGCTGCTTCATACCCCACCTGGCAGAATGCGCAGTGATAGTGATTGTGCAGGCTCTTCAAGCTTCGGAAGCTCTCGACCACGCAGCAGCATTGCGGACAATACAGCGACCAATCCATCGAGAAAATGCCAAGAGCCGTGGCATGAAGAAACAGGTCGATGATCTCGTTCTCGGGTAGGTGGCGCTCCCGGGCAAAGCTGAAGGCGTTGATCCGGAATAAAGCCAGATCGTCGGCGGAGCGAATGTGATTTTCGAGCCTTGATATGAGCCGTGGACTCCACGCCCGGGCTTCCTCAAGCGCGGCCAGGCGTTCGTCCAGCAATTGCTCATTGACCGCGCCGACCATCTTCCGGTGCCTCCCGTATGACAACGCCGCGCTGCGAGTTCAGGTCACCACGGAGCCGCGGGGGAAAATATCTGGATCGACGTCAGCTTGTCGAGGAGACTTTAAGCCGGCGGGGACCCCACAACAGCGCACCCGGCGAAAACCAGGTCCTGACGTTCCGCCGAAGATCGCGAACGACAGGGTGTCGAAGACCGCGGCGCTCGCAACGACATGCTGTTGCGAGCGCCGAAGCAGTACCGAAACCGGTCAAGATCACTGTTCGGATCGCCTGGGGCAGCTCGCGCCCGGGCGTATTGACTTCCTTTTAGTAAGTCGCATACATTGAGTATGTAATATTGAGGTCAAGAATGTCAGTCGTGAGCATTGTCTATCATAGCGGGCGTGGGCATACGGAGGTCATCGCCGATGCGATCGGCCGGGGTTCTCGCGCCGTGAGCGGCACCGAGGTGCATCTGATTTCCGTCGATGACGTCAGTGATGACACGTGGGCTCTGCTCAACCGATCTGACGCGATCATTTTCGGAGCGCCGACCTATATGGGGAGCGCCTCTGCGCCCATGAAGGCATTCATGGACAAGACATCACGGTTTTTCGCCAGAACGAGCTGGAGAGACAAGCTCGCTGCGGGGTTCACGAACTCGGCAAGCCAAAGTGGCGACAAGTTGAACACGTTGACGCAACTCGCCATCTTCGCGGCACAGCACAGCATGCTCTGGGTCAGTCTCGGGCTTCCGCCAGGGAATAATTCGAGCGCCGGGAGCCCGGAGGATCTCAATCGCCTCGGGAGTTTCCTGGGGGCGATGGCGCAATCCAACGCCGATGAACCTGCGGCGGTCGCGCCGCCCCCGACAGATCAGCGCACCGCGGAAATGCTGGGGAAGCGGGTGGCCGAGCTGGCGTGCATGTGGGCCCCCGCCTTGAGGGCGTTCAACGACCAGGGGATGTCAGCAAATGCCTAGCTAGATGCGGAGCCCTTGCGTCATCTGTCGCTTGCTGCGATGTCAGGAGCTGGCCCGACGATCTCTCGCCTCGTTGGCCCATCTGCTGTCAGCCAGTGGGTGGATCAAAACCGCGCTTGACTGCACCGCCACCAGGACCTACCTATCATAGGTAGCCGATATTACATTTGTGGGTCGATGCTGGCAGTCGGAGATCCCCGCCGACAGGATGGCCCTGGCGAAGTGCACGATGGCCGAGCGCAAGAACGACACGGCTCGAAAGGGCCAGATGTCTGACCCGTATCAGACCCCGATTTGCGCGGAGTTTCACCGCACAATCGAGTTAATTGGCAAGAGATGGACGGGGGCCATTCTCGCTGCCCTGATGCAAGGGCCCCTTCGCTTCAACGAGATCTTGAGCAACGTGCCCGGCCTTTCCGACAGGCTGCTGACCGAACGGTTGAGAGAGCTTGAGGGCGAGGGCATTGTGGAGCGGAAAGTCTTCGCGGAACGCCCGGTCCGCATCGAGTATCAGCTATCCGCTGCAGGCCTTGATCTGGATCAGATCATCAAGGTCGTATCTGCCTGGGGGCTCAAATGGCAGAAGAAATCGGGAGCGCCCGCAAGCGCCAACAGATCTGCCACGAAGGGTAGCAGGCCGGCGGCCCCAAGCCACGCAAAGCGAAGCTCGCGCGGCTAGTCGCGTCGCGAAGGATATCCTGGTTGTTCACCAGCAGCTCGACGCCCGAATTGCCCGGCGTGCTTGAGGGGCGATGCGCAGCGTCATGCCGCTCCGCCGGCCACATCAACTGGATTGGCGCAGCCCAACGATGGGCACCTGAACGCTTCATCCCGTAAGCGTACCGAGCTCCGCGCTCAAGGCAAACGTCCAGCCGTCCCGGCATCCGTCGCCGCCAAGCAGCACAGCGCAGACATTTCGGGCTCCAAAATTTCTCGCCTGGTTCGCCGAGCACTTCGCTTCGCTGACGCAGGGGGCGTTGCTGCCGGCGAAGCTCATGCCGTCCCCAGGCGTCATTTCCAGTCCGATGCCGCGCTTCCACTGGACCGCAACAAATCCCCGCCGCCGACAGGAATATCGATTTGCATCTCGGCCGGAGGGTTGACATTTCGTTCATTAGCAATGATTGATTTGTAACTTACTAAATGTAAGTAATTGGGAGGAGTTATGCTCAGAAGTGACGCTGCGCAAGCGCAGATTGTCGGCGACAGGTCGTTCGGACTGATGACGGCAGCAATCGCCGCTGGCGTGTTCGTGATCGGCTCAGGCGCCTTCGCGATTCCAGTCATCCTGCGGGATCTGACCGCGACCTTTCAGGTCCAGCCGGATTCTGCTGGCTTGGCAATCTCAACTTACGGGCTTGCCTTGGCGGTTTCGACATTGCTGCTGGGGGGATTCAGTGATCGGACATCCAGGCGGACCGTCATTCTGTGCGGTCTCACGCTCTTTACCTGCGGGCTCTCGGCCTGCGCATTCGCGAGCGTGTTTCTGGTGTTTGTCGGTGGCCAGGCGGTCTGTGGCATTGGCGCCGGATTGTACCTGCCTGCCGCCTATTCCTACATCGGTGACAACGTTCCGTACGAGCAGCGCGCGAGGGCGATGGGACGCGTGATGGCTGGGTGGTCGCTCTCGCTGCTGCTAGGCGTTTCCGGCGGCGCGCTGGTGGGAGAATATACCGGCTGGCGGGGCACGCTCGCCATCGTCGCGCTGATGGGCCTCGTTGCGTTGCTCGTCCTCACGCGGCTCCCGCCGGCTGCGGGTGCAGATCTCTCCCGGCCGCGCGATCGGCATGTCCTGCCTGAACTCAGAGACTCCACCCTTCGCTCGCTCAGAACGAAGGGCGTCTTGCCGCTGATGGCCGTCCATTTCCTGGCGATGAGCGCATTCTACGGAATGTTCACATACCTGGCGACCCATCTCAGAAGCATCCTCTCGATCGGGGTCGGGGCGACCGGGCTCTTCATCATCGCCTATGGCGTCGGCTTTTCTCTCTCGACGCTGAACGGTCGGATCATTGATCAGATCGGCAAGATCAGATGCCTGTCTGCCGCGCTGTTGGGGCCGGCTGTCGTGATGGCGATCTTGCCGCAGCTAGGTCCGATCGTGCCGATGATCGTGGTTCTGCTGTTTCTCTGGGGAACGCTGCAAGCGGTCGACCTCACGACCACACTCACGGTCGCCGGCCAGCTCTCGACTTCGCTTCGCGGTCAAATTTCATCCCTCGTCACGTCTGCCGGATATTTCGGAATGACCGTCGGCTCTGCTCTCGCGGGGCGCCTATTCGCTTACAACGGCTACGAGGCCGTTGGATTTGTCTGTGGCGGGTCTGCCCTTGCAGCGTTCATCGTGCTGATTGTCGCGTTCATGCGGACCGCATCGGCTGCCGGGCCGCGGTGAGTTCCGACGAGACGCTGGAATTCCTGACGCATCGACGTCGCTGATCTTGCGAATAGTCGGCTTCTCCAGCAGCCGACTTTCGCGGTTTCGGGCCACGCCGGATTTCTGCCGATCGAGAGTTGTCGCCGCCCGGCTTTCCGCATGCGGCGCGCGACACCATAACCGGCCTGATCTCCTGCGGCAGTCGCTCGATGCGATCGACGCTCCAGGGAGAACCGAGCGGAGCCGAAGGGGCGCCATTCGCAGGCGAGATTGGGGTCAACAGGATGACGCAGAGGCGCAAAATCCTCATGTCTTGATCCTGCGACGATCCTCGCTGGGCAGGGCGGTCGACTGCCAGGTGGACATCCGCCACCGCCCGTCTTCGCGGACCCAAACATTCAAGTACCGGTTACGAAGAATCTTCTCCTCGCCGTTCACGACGGCTCGCATGTCTGCAACGCCGGTGATCACCGCGACCTCGCCGCGGACCCGGATATTTTCATCGCTCCTGTCGATCTCGAGATACCGCGTGGTCCCCTCAGCCAGTGCTGCAAGGAAGCTCGACTTCGTATCCTGACGAGCAGATGAATGAGTCCAGAGCAGGTCTTCGGAGAGAAGCTCTGCAACGCCCGCGACGTCCCCACGGATCAAGGCTGCGCAACGGCGGTCCTCCAGGGACGATAATTCGGTTACAATGTCGTGGGACATCGCTCGATCACCTGTCGGGGAGAAGGGGGCGGGAAGCAGAATCTTGCTCTTCATTTCGCGGACGAGTGGAAGAAGCTTATGGAGCAGCGCCTGCCATTCAGGCTTCGCCACAAGCGCCTCGCGCCGCCGTCGCCGATCCTCGAGGTCCTCGTAGGCCCACAGATGAACCACCTGATTCAGCATCCCGAGCTCGCTGGTGAAATATCCGACCATCCGCCCGAGACAGTGGACCTGCATCTCGAAGCCTTCCTGCTCGTAGACCTTGATCCATTCCGAGACCTTGCCGGGGTGCAGGGTGTAAGTGCGTTGCTCGACAATCATGCGGCGCCTCCTTGCCAGGCCGGAGCATCTGCATCAGCGGTGATTTCGAAAGACAGCCGGCCCAGTCCGTCGATCTCGGCCTCGACGACGTCACCGATCTTGAGAAAGGTGCCAGTCGCGAGGCCAACCCCCGCAGGCGTGCCGGTCAGCAGAATGTCGCCGGGTTCCACGGTGACATGCTCAGAGATGGCTGCGATCTGCTCGGCCAACGACCAGATCATGTCACGGGTGTTGGCGTCCTGTTTCAGGTCGCCATTGACCCATAGCTTCAGCTGCAGGTTCGCGTGATCGATAAACCGCGCCGGCACGATCTTGGGCCCGACCGGACAACTGTCGTCGAAACCTTTCCCGCCAAAGAGATCGAACTTGACGAGATGCTTTTCGTGGAACTGCCAATCGCGGGCCGAGAGGTCGACACCGATCGTGAAGCCGGCGACGTGATCCAGGGCTTCCGCTTCGCTGATCCGCCGTCCGCGCCTGCCGATGATCACCGCCAATTCGATTTCCCAATCGAACTTGTCCGACTGGATGGGATAGCGGACGCTTTTGCCGGACCCCACCAACGTTGTGGTCGGTGGCTTGAAGAACAGGGTGGGGATTTTGTTCGCCTTGTCGAAGTCATGGAATCCCGCATCGTTGTGCACATGGGTGTAATAGTTCGCTCCCATGAGAACGACCTTGGTCGGATACTGCAGCGGCGTCAGGAATTCGTCGGGCTGGGGGGCGCGGACCTGAGCCGAGGCGCGTGGCCGCGCCTTCAGCTCGGCCACGAGACGGTCGAGCATGGCCTCCCGCTCCGGCCAGCGTTCGAAGATATTGATCAACCCCCGCTGCGGCGCCGGCTCGAGCAGCTCCGGTGCGATTTTTGCAAGGTCATAATAAGTTCCGGCGATCTCGAGGACAGGGATCGCGCGGGCGTTTTGTCGGATGGTGGCAAGCGAGTAAGTCATCGATAATCCCTTGAAGTGTGTCTCTCAGGCGGCGCGGTTCAAGCCACGCCCGGACAGGCCGGACGTGCTGGCGAAGAGGACGCCTGGATCCTCCTCGATACGAAGCAGTTGGTTGTATTTGGACAGGCGCTCGGAATTGCGCACCGAACCGATCTTGATTTGCCCGGCGCCAGTTCCGACAGCGAGGTCGGCGATGAACGTGTCCTCGGTCTCGCCAGAGCGCGCGGACACGACTGTCGCGAAGCCGGCCTCGCGGGCGAGCCGCATGACGTCCAATGTGCTGCTGAGCGTTCCGTTCTGGTTGAGTTTGATCAGGACGGCGTTGCCGACTCCATCCGCGACACCGCGAGAGAGACGCCCCTGATTCGTCACGAACAGATCGTCACCGACGACCTGGAGGTTTGAAGCCCCTAGGGTGAACTGTCGCCAGTTCTCCCAGTCGTCCTGATCCAGCGGATCCTCGACCGAGATGACCGGGTAATTCCGGACAAGATCGAGAACAAAACTGGCCATCTCGCGACCGTCGAAATGGTGGCCCTCGCGAGGCAGGCTGTAGCGTCCGTCCGTGAAGAGCTCGCTGGCTGCGATGTCGAGCGCGATGGCCATCTCTTTTCCCGGCGTGAATCCGGCGCGGGTAAAAGATTCCAACATGAGATCGAGTGCGGCACGCGCAGTTTCGAAGCCGGGGCTCAGCCCACCTTCGTCGGCGAGCAGCACCGATCCGCCTCGCTCGGCGAGCGCCGCTGCGGCGGTCGATCTGACCTTCGCGAGCATGGACAGCGCGTCGGAGTAGGATTGCGCCCCCACCGGAACGGCAAGGAAATCCTGAATATCCATGCCTCGGCCCGCATGTGCCCCACCGCTGAGGATGTTGGTCATCGGCATGGGAAGCGTGATGGCGTTGGCGCCCGCCAGCATCCCGATGTGCCGGTAAAGTGGCCGACGCGTATGAACGGCCGCGGCGCGACAGGCCGCCAACGAAGTCGCCAGAACAGCGTTTGCGCCGAGGCGGGACAAGTCGGAGGAACCGTCGACGTCCCGGAGATCCCGATCAACGCGCTCTTGATCAAGGGCGTCGCGGCCGATCAGTCCGACGGCGATATCAGCCATGACGTTGGCGACCGCCTTGCGGACACTGCGGCCCTCGAAATCGTCCGGGTCGCCGTCTCGCAGTTCGTGCGCCTCATAGCGCCCCGTCGACGCGCCGGAGGGCGAGCATGCTCGTCCGAGACTGCCGTCATGCAGCTCCACATCGACCTCTACCGTCGGGCGGCCGCGTGAGTCGAGAACCTGCCGCGCATGGATGCGGGCGATCGCGGACGGGACAGTCATGACAATTCCTCCAGAGTTGTGCGGACGTCCGGCAGCGCCGTTGGGGGCCACAGGATCAGCCGCCGTGCGCGGCGCTTGACGTGATCGAGGTCGAGATCGGCGAGGTAGTCGACGGGCGAATCCCCCTCAAGGCGGGCGAGGGTCAAGCATCCGACAAGCCGAGCAAGATCTGCGTCGATGATCGCGGGGCCGGTCGAGCCATAGCCCGCGAGGACGTGGCCGGCGGCCTCGAGCAGGGCAGCGTGCGGCGCGCCTTTTCGGTCCGCCTTCAGAAGAAGATGGTGCAGGATGAATGCGAGATCGAACCGTGGATCGCCCCAGTGTGCGACCTCACAATCGAGGAATACGACCTCCGCCCCTTTCGCCAGAATGTTCTTCGGGCTGAAGTCGCCGTGAACGAGCACCTCGCGCCGGGCCAGCAAGATCGCCGCAGCTTGATTAATGGCCGGGGCGAGATCGGGATTTCGCGCGGCGATACTCCGCAGATAGGGCACGATTCGCAGTTCGTGGAAGAAGCGCTTCTCCGCGAACCGCTGCTCGAGATCCCGCCGTCCGGACGACGCGGTGTGCATGCGACCGAGCAGGCGGCCAACGGTCGACGCGGTCTCGAGGTCGATTGCCCCGTCCATCAGATCACGCTTCCAGTTGCCCAGGCGCGAAGGGATCAGCTCCATGGCGAATTCGTGGCGCTCCGGATCCGTCCAGAGGACACGCGGGACGTGGGGGGCACCAATCAGTTCCCCGATGGCCTTGAGCGCAGCGGCCTCTACCAACGAACGCGCCGGATCGGAGAACCACTCGGCTGCGACGCGCAGCTTCCCGAGAGCGCGCTTGATCACGATGGATCCTTCCGGGCCCTCGGCCGCGCGCAACTCGCTGGCGACTCCACCGTCGAAACGGGGATCGCGCATGTCACCGGAAAGCGGCACATTGCACGCGTGGTGAGGCTGCTCACCGCGCAAGACCCGAACCACCTCTTCGCAAGCGCGCCGTCTCAACTCGATGAGCGACGCATCGGAGAGGAATGCGACATGGGGAGTCACGATGATATCGGGCCTGGCGAGGAGCTCCGGCGAGGGCGCAGGCTCGCCCTCGACGACATCGAGAGCCGCGCCTCCAAGCAGGCCCGCGTCGAGGCCCCGCAGCAGGGCGGCATGGTCGATCAGGCCGCTGCGGCTCACGTTCACCAGAAGCGGCTTGCGCCGGCAGCCCCGGATAAAGGTGTCGTCGACAATGTTCCGGGTTTCATCGGTAAGTGGAAGATGCAGCACGATGGCGTCAGCCTGTGCTTGGATGACCTCCACGCTGGCCGGCTCTGCGCCCGGGAAATCAACAGCCTGGGCGCGGTCGAAGACAAGGACACGACAACCGAGGTCGGCCAGCCGCCGCGCCGTGGCTCGCCCAATCCGTCCGAAGCCGAGCACTCCGACTGTTAGCTGGCTTACTCGGCGAAGGCTGGCTGAGTCGGGGCGCCAACTGAGGAGTTTGGCTTCCCGGTCGAGTGCCACAATGCCGCGAAAGTGTGCGAGCAGGAGAGCGACAGCGTGCGTCGACACCTCCTCGACGCAGTAGTCCGGAACATTGGTTACCCATGCGCCGCGCGCCGTCGCGGCGTCCACGGCGATATTGTCTAGCCCGACACCGAGCCGCGCGACGATCTTGAGATTCGTTGCGGCCGCCATTGCCGCCTCGGAGACGGTCGCCCAGCAGGTCATGATCGCAGCTGGGGCGCACTCACGCACGAGAGCCTCTACATGCGATGCTGAACTCGCTTCGACCGGGCCTGCGACGAGCTCAAGTCCAGCCTCGTCGAAAATCGTGCGCTCCAGCTCGAGGTCGGGCCATGGATGATCAGTGAGCAGCACGCGGCGAGCCCGCGCATTTCGAACGGCGTGGGTCATCGCTCTCTACCCCTTGCCGGCCGCGCGGCGCTCGTTCGCGAGCAAGTCGTCGAAATAGGACGAATCCGCCTCCGGATAGACGACATGAATTCGCCGTATCATCACGGATTCGAAGATGCCGGCCTTGGTGTACGGCTCGTCGCGCATGAAGGCCTCAACGGCTTCGCGCGTCGGGAGGTCGATGGCGAACACCATGCCGACCCTGCGTTCGCCCGCTTCGTCCAGCAGCGCGCCGCCCATCTTCATCTTCGCACGGTAGGGATTGAAGTATTCGAGGTGCGCAAGGCGCGTCCGGTCGCGGAGCTCCGCGGTGTCCGGCCGATCGATGCAGATCACTGCATAAGTCATCGTGAACCTCCTGAACTGCGGACGAGGCTCGCCCGCTCGCGTCACGTTCTCGGCCGTTCAGGAATTGGCTGGGCCCTTCTCAGCGGGAGGCGCTCAATAGAGTGCGATGGCCTCGCTGCTCGGACGAGCGTCGCCCAGCCAATTCTGACTCCAGAACAGATCAATTTTCACTCGAGGCGGTTGACCCGCGGCAGGACGAGCGCTCAGTGATCCCTGTTCCAGATTTCGTAGCCGATCTCCTTGGCGATCATTCCATCGCGGATATGGAAGTTGTGGATCAGCCGCATCCGCACGCGCGTGCCGATCGGTAGGGGGGCATTCTCGAAGCCGTCCCCGGCCAACTGAAATGTGAATACGCTGTCGTCAAGGACCCGATCGGGCGTCGCCCATCGTTCGATCTGCGTGAAGGAGAACTCGTGGGCCGATGCGAACAGCCTGAGGTACATCTCCTTTATCTTTTGCGGTCCCTTGTAGGAGATGCGACGCGCCGGTGCTTCCCACTCCGCATCGTCGGTATAGAGACGGATGCACTCGTCGATCCGCTCGGGATTTTCCGCTTCAAAATGCATGTGAACCAGGTCAAGTGCATGCTGAACGCGCTCTTCATAGGTCTGCAGGCGGTGGCGACGTTCCAAAAGCTCGTCAACGGTCAGGCGGGCCCTCGCAAGGATATTATTCATGGCAATCTCCCATTGTTGTGGATGCGGGTTTCGGTACCCGGACGACGCCGGGGGGCGGCGCTGTTGTCGCCCGCGCAACCGGGGTCGCGGGGCGGATCGACGTATGTGGTTGGTTGGAGAGCTGCCTGGTTCGTCGCTTGTGCAGGAATCGGAGGCGCCGGAACGTAGTCAGTTCTTGCAAAGGTCATCGCAGGGTGGTCAGGCCGCCGTTCAGCTGCGGCCCGGCTGAGGACGTCATCAATCGTGCTTCGGGCTTTTCCGCATCCTGTGGCCGCGGCTTCCGCGCTGATGTTCGCACCTTCGAAATGGATGAAGGTGACATCCTCGATTCCCAGGAAACCAAGGACACCACGCAGGTATGGCTCCTGGAAATCGAGCGGTTGGGCCGGACCATGGCTGTAGATGCCGCCCCGCGCCGTGAGCACGAAAACTTTCTTGCCACCGAGCAGGCCCTGCGGTCCGGCGGCCGTGTAGACGAAGGTCTTGCCGCGCCGGGCGATGTGATCAATCCACGCCTTCAGCGTCGACGGGATTGACAGATTGTACATGGGGGCTGCCAGCACGATCGTGTCGGCGGTCTTCACCTCAGTGATGAGTGCGTCTGACAGGGCGACAAGGGCCTTTTCCTCACTGGTCAGCTCGGAAGCGGGCCTGCCCATCGCCACATAGGTCTCGGCTGTCAAATGAGGGATGGTTGTGGGGGTAAGATCCCGTTCGACCAGCGAGATGTGCGGATAGCGTGACAGGAATTCGTTGGCGAGGCGGCGGGACTTGGATTCTCGGCCAAAAATGCTGGACCGGATAAGTAGGACGTTGCTCACGCGGCGGCTCCCTTTGTCAGCCGCTTACATGGACCAAGACCTGCCCTTGCGATAAGATGGAATAATCCGAATGAACTTTTCAGTTTAACTGAAAAATAAGGTGCAGTGATGGGCCCTCCGGGATTTGCTGAAAGCGGCGTATTTCTGACAGTGCTCGAGCAGAAGAGCTTTACCAAAGCGGCCAGACGACACGGCCTGTCTCCTGCGCGCGTCAGCGACATTGTGCGGCGGATGGAGGATTCGCTGGGAGTAAGGCTTATCGAGCGCACGACGCGGTCGGTGGCTCCGACCGCGGCAGGCGAGCGCCTCTCCGAACGACTACGCATTGTGCTCGCAGACTACGAGGCGGCGTTGGACTCTATCAAAGAGCTCGGCGGCAGGCCGGCCGGAGCACTGCGGCTCAACGTTGCGCCGCCTGCCGCCGACCTGGTCGTGGCACCGGCGCTCCCGCGATTTCTTGCGCGCTATCCCGAAATTTCAGTCGAGATCGTGGAAGACAGCGGCCTGACCGATATTGTGGCCGGCCGCTTCGACGCCGGCATCCGGCCCGGAGTGCGCCTTGCGCGCGACATGGTCGCCGTGCGAATCAGCGAGCGAATGCCAATGGTCGTGGTGGGGGCTCCCTCCTACTTCGCGACAAGGGGGAGGCCGCGAGGTCCGCAGGATCTCGTGTCGCACGAATGCATCCGCTTTCGTCTATCGAACGGCACTCTGTTTCCCTGGACCTTTCGGATCAAGCAGAGGAGGACCGAGGTGCAGGTGCAAGGGCGTTTGATCGCCCAAGGAATGGAGGTGGCCAAAGCCGCCGTGAGGGACGGGGTGGCAATCTTCCAGGTGCCGCTTCCGTATGTGGCCAATGATCTGGCCGAGGGACATCTCGAGAGGGTCCTGGACGACTGCGCCGACACGCCCATCGATGGCTTCTTTCTGTACTACCCAGCAAGCCGCCAACCGCGTCCCGCCCTGAAGGCGCTCATGCAATTCTTGCGCGCAACGCACACTTCATCCCCGGCAAGCCGTACCGGCAACGTTAACAAGGTTGCTCGAGCCCGTTGAATGGCGGCACTCGGGACATCGCCGGCGAGTTTCCCGCTCATCGGCGATCGCGCACTCCGAAACGCCGAAGGAGCGCAGCTTCCCAAAAAAGGCTGTTCGGGGCGTCGGATGCAGTTACCGCACCTGTTTCGCACCAGAAATAACCTGATCGACAAGCAACCAACGCGATCAATCTCAAACGAAATCGCAGAAAAATCAACGATACTGGTCGAGATGCCGTCGCTCATACCGGTCTTGTTTGTAGGTTCGAGTCCCGCGGGGCCTTCGCTTAACATCCTCGCGTGACGTACGGCGCACCATGCCGGATCGGAAGACGGACCGGCGTTCGGCCTTGCGGACGCCCTAACGTTCGACCCGGTACAGGCGCCATCGTTCCGGCACCCCCCTGAGCTGGTGAAAGCCGCGGTCCTTGAAGCGGATGTCGGACTGCGACATCAGCTCCTTGACCGCGCTCGAGACCAGCACTTCGCCGGCGCGCGCCTTGGCGGCGACGCGGGCGCCGATGTGAAACGCGAGGCCGACCACCTCGGCCCCGCTCACCTTGTACTCCCCGGCGTGCAGTCCCGCCCTGATCTCCAGTCCCAGCGTGCGCACGGCCTCGCGGATCGCGGTGGCGCAGCGGACGCCTGCGGCCGGCGCCTTGAACGTTGCGAGCAGTCCGTCGCCCGTCGTCACGACCTCCTTGCCGCGCGAGCTCTTCAGCTCCTTGCGGACGGCGGCATAGTAATGCGCCATCACCTTCGTCCAGCGGGCGTCGCCGAGCCGCGCGGCTTTTTCGGTGGAGCGGACGATATCGACGATGAGGATGGTGGCGAGCGCCTGTTTGAGGTCGGCGTCACGCGCGGCGGAGCGGCGCTGGTTGGCGATCGGTCCGGCCAATGGTTCGTAGCGATGGCTGCGGCGCCGCGCGATCGCGGCCTTGGCATAGTCCATGGCACGCTGCGCCGTGCCGCAACGAACCGTCTTCTCTCGCGGCGGCAGCGTCCAGTAGACCTTGCGCCCGGCACCGGCACCCTGGACCTCGACGGCGCCCCACTTCAGGAATACCGCCGAGCCGACCCGCCGCACACACCATGCCTTCGAGGTGTAGCCGGAGACATTCGACTGATGGATGCCGATGCGAAGGAATTTGGGCATGAACGTGCGGCCAATCGAAAAACCGTTTGGGCGTATCTGAGGTCAAGCGTAGTCATCCCCTCCGGCGTTGGCAACGGCAGCGCTCGCGCGGGCGATGCTCCCCGAGCAGGTGACGACCGCTGGAGCGAGCCCTGCCGCACGACAGGGCTTTCGCCGCCGCCGCGGCGAGCGGACTGACATCGTCGCGAGCGGAGACGCTACGCGCCTTGGGGCTGCTCGGCGGACAAGAACAGGCGATAGGCCGGATTTTCGCTCTCGTTCCAGTAGGGATAGCCCAGCGCATCCAGCGCCTGAACGAATTTTGCGCGCTCGGAAGGCTTGACCTCGATTCCCGCCAGAATGCGTCCGTAGTCGGCGCCGTGATTGCGGTAGTGGAAAAGAGAGATGTTCCAGTCGGGCGCCAGGCTCTCGAGGAACGTCAGCAGCGCGCCGGGCCGCTCCGGAAACTCGAAGCGGTAGATGAGCTCGTCCTTCAGATGCGGGGCCCTGCCGCCGACCATATAGCGGACATGGTCCTTCGCCATCTCGTTGTCGGTCAGATCGAGCACCGGATAGCCTTCGCGTTGCAGCAGCTCGATGACCTCGTGCTTCTCGGCCTCGCCACGCGACAGCGCGATGCCGACGAAGAGCTGCGCAGGCGCCGTCGTCTCCGCAAAGCGGTAGTTGAATTCGGTGATCGCCTGCGAGCCGAGAATGCGGATGAAGCGCCGATAGCTGCCCGGCTTCTCCGGGACGGTGACGGCCAGCAGCGCTTCACGGTGCTCGCCGACCTCGGCGCGGTCGGCGATGGTGCGCAGCCGGTCGAAATTCAGGTTGGCGCCGCTGTTGATGGCAATCAGGCCGCCCTCGCTGCGCGCGCCACGTTCGGCATAGGCCTTCAGCCCCGCGAGCGCCAGCGCGCCGGAGGGCTCGGCGACCGAGCGCGTGTCGTCGAAGATGTCCTTGATGGCCGCGCACATGGCGTCGGTCTCCACCGTGACGACCTCGTCGAGCAGGTCGCGACAGAGGCGGAAGGTTTCGGCTCCGACCCTGCGGACTGCGACGCCGTCGGCGAACAGTCCGACCTGGTCGAGCGCGACTGTCTGGCCTTGCGCAAGCGCCGCCGCCATTGACGCGGCGTCCGCGGGCTCCACGCCGATGACCTTGATCGACGGGTTCAGGAATTTCACGAAGGCGGCCACGCCCGCCGCCAGTCCGCCGCCGCCGATCGGCACGAAGATCGCCTCGATCGGATCGGGATGCTGCCGCAGGATTTCCATTCCGACGGTCCCCTGGCCGGCGATCACGTCGGGGTCGTCGAACGGGTGCACGAAGGTCAGACCGCGCTCGGCCTCGATCTCCCTGGCTTTCGTCTGGGCGTCATCGAACGCGTCGCCATGCAGGACGACTTCGCCGCCCAGGCGGCGGACGGCTTCCACCTTGATCGCGGGTGTCGTCCGCGGCATGACAATCGTTGCGGGGATGCCGAGCTTGCGCGCCGCCAGCGCCACGCCCTGGGCATGATTGCCGGCCGATGCGCAGATGACGCCGAGTTTGCGCTGGGCGGCCGGCAGCCTGACGATCTTGTTGTAGGCGCCGCGCAGCTTGAATGAGAAGATCGGCTGCAGATCCTCCCGCTTCAACAGGACGGTCCGCGACAGGCGCTCGGACAGGCGCGGCATCGGGTCGAGCGGCGTTTCGACGGCGACGTCATAGACGCGGGCGGTCAGGATGCTTTGGGCGTAGTCTCGGAGGGCGTTGGCCGCAGCGGTCATCGAAAATGCTTTCGTCGATGGGGAGATATCCGGATCGATTGCACCTCCCCATCGTTGGCGCGGATCCCGGCGGGCGGCAGGCAGGGAGCCTGGCGCGCACCCGGCGCCAAACATCGCACGGCCGGGACAGAATTCAAATGCGCTGCGCGGACAGAAAGCGAGGTGCGCGCTTCTCCCTGGCGGCGGCGCGCCTTCCCTGGCGAGCCGCGGCCACCGGCAAGTTTTGCGCGACCAGATGAGGTCGAAAAGCCTCTCGTCGAGGCTGGCGCGGGCCGGCTCTCCGTGACGGCGGATGGCTGGCCGCAGTGGCCGTTTTCGGCGGCATAAATCGATTGCCGAAAACCGTCAGAAGTGCCAGTTTCCGGCCGATATCGGCGATCATCCGATCGTCCTCCCGCTCGATACTTCAGGAAGCCTGCGCATGAGTTCGACGCCCTCCACCATCATCTACACGCTGACCGACGAGGCCCCGGCGCTGGCGACCGCCGCGTTCCTGCCCATCGTGCGGGCGTTCACGGCGCCGGCCGGCATCGACGTCACCACCAGCGACATCTCGGTGGCAGCCCGCATTCTCGGCGAGTTCCCGGAGTTCCTGAGCGAAGCGCAGCGCGTGCCGGACAACCTCGCCGAGCTCGGCCGGCTGACGCTGCTGTCCGGCACCAACATCATCAAGCTCCCCAACATCAGCGCGTCGGTGGCGCAGCTGAAGGCGGCGATCAAGGAGCTGCAGGACAAGGGCTACAAGATCCCCGACTATCCCGACACGCCCAAGTCGGAGGAGGAGAAGGCGATCCGGGCGCGCTACGCCAAGTGCATTGGCAGCGCGGTGAACCCGGTGCTGCGCGAGGGTAATTCCGACCGTCGTGCGCCCCTGGCGGTGAAGAACTACGCCCGCAAGAACCCGCACAGCATGGCCGAGTGGAGCCAGGCCTCGCGCTCGCACGTGTCGCACATGCATCATGGCGACTTCTACCATGGCGAGAAGTCGATGACGCTGGACAAGGCGCGCGACGTGAAGATGGAATTGATCACGGCGAGCGGCAAGACCATCGTGCTCAAGCCCAAGGTGTCGCTGCAGGACCGCGAGATCATCGACTCGATGTTCATGAGCAAGAAGGCGTTGCTGGAGTTCTACGAGCAGCAGATCGAGGACGCGTACAAGACCGGCGTGATGTTCTCGCTGCACGTCAAGGCCACGATGATGAAGGTGTCGCACCCCATCGTGTTCGGCCACTGCGTGCGGATCTTCTACCGCGACGCCTTCGCCAAGCACGGCCAGCTGTTCGACGAGCTCGGCGTCAACGTCAACAACGGCATGGTCGACCTCTACAACAAGATCGCCAGCCTGCCGCAGAGCAAGCAGGACGAGATCAAGCGCGACCTGCACGCCTGTCACGAGCACCGGCCGGAGCTGGCGATGGTCGATTCGGCGAAGGGCATCACCAATTTCCATTCGCCCAACGACATCATCGTCGATGCGTCGATGCCGGCGATGATCCGCAACGGCGGCAAGATGTGGGGCGCCGACGGCCGGCTGAAGGACGTCAAGGCCGTGATGCCGGAGAGCACCTTCGCCCGCATCTACCAGGAGATGATCAACTTCTGCAAATGGCACGGCGCTTTCGATCCGAGGACCATGGGCACCGTGCCCAATGTCGGCCTGATGGCGCAGCAGGCCGAGGAATACGGCTCGCACGACAAGACGTTCGAGATCCCCGAGGATGGCGTCGCCAACATCACTGATCTCGCCACCGGCGAGGTGCTGCTCAGCGAGAACGTCGAGCAGGGCGACATCTGGCGCATGTGCCAGGTCAAGGATGCGGCCATCCGCGACTGGGTCAAGCTCGCCGTGACGCGCGCGCGTCACTCCGGCATGCCCGTGGTGTTCTGGCTCGACGCCTACCGTCCGCACGAGGCGCAGCTCATCACCAAGGTCAAGATGTACCTGCACGAGCACGACACCACGGGCCTCGATATCCAGATCATGAGCCAGGTGCGCGCCATGCGTTATACGCTGGAGCGCGTGATCCGCGGCCAGGATACCATCAGCGCCACCGGCAACATCCTGCGCGACTATCTCACGGACCTGTTCCCGATCATGGAGCTGGGCACCTCGGCCAAGATGCTGTCGATCGTGCCGCTGATGGCTGGCGGCGGCATGTATGAGACCGGGGCGGGCGGTTCGGCGCCCAAGCACGTGCAGCAGCTGGTGGAAGAGAACCATCTGCGCTGGGATTCGCTCGGCGAGTTTCTCGCCCTTGCCGTCTCGCTGGAAGACCTCGGTCTGAAGACGCGAAACCAGAAAGCCAAGCTGCTGGCGCGGACGCTGGATGCCGCCACCGGCAAGCTGCTCGACAACAAGAAGTCGCCGTCGCCGCGCACGGGCGAACTGGACAACCGCGGCAGCCAGTTCTACCTCGCCATGTACTGGGCGCAGGAGCTGGCGGCGCAGACCGAGGACGCCGAGTTGCAGGCGCAGTTCAAGCCGATGGCCGAGGCGCTGGCCCGGAACGAGGAGAAGATCGTTGCCGAGCTTGCCGCGGTCCAGGGCCATCCCGCGGATATCGGCGGCTACTATCTGCCCGATCCGGAAAAATGCGCGGCGGTGATGCGGCCGAGCGCGACGTTCAAGGCGGCGCTGGCGCCCACGGGGTCTTGAGGCCGCGGCGCACGGGAACGACGGAATTCGGAGGGCGTCGGGATGGTCCTCGACGCCACTCCTGACGGACGTCCCCGTCGGCATCAACTCCGGTGCTGCACGGCGGCAATCCGCCGTGTAGACGTTTGATGTTGCCAGGCCATCTGTTGTAGCTTGCTCCAAGCCGCTTCATGTCGAGGCGGCTGCAAACGTCGTCCGTGACAATGTCATCCGAGCCGAGGTCATCCGAGCCGAATTTCGAGGAAGCAGGGGAGCGGGTGCCTGAGGGAGCAGGTGAGCCTCCCGGCGCCTTTGGGGCGGGGCCGCGCCCGGCGATGGACCTCTGGCACCGAGTGACACGGCCGAAGCCGCTTCTATTGTCGAAGTCGGCAGGCGTGGGGTTGGCTGCCGTCGCGATCGTGCTGTTGCTGGCAGGCGTGGAGCTGTTTCTGGCCGAGCGCATCAGGGATTTGCGGGATCAGACCAATCAGCTGCAGCGGCAGATCGCGTCGGTCGAGCAGCGGGTCGGGCGGCTCGAGCTGCAGATGGAGCAGCAGCTGTCCCGGCGCGTGCCGGACGTTTCGGCAGGTTCGGGCCGATCCGAAGGCGAGCCGGTCGCGGCCGTCGTGGCCAAGCCCGACACTTCGATCGCGCTGACCCGTGCCGAGGTCGACATCATCAGGGAGTACATCAAGCTTCCTCCCGCCGCCGCAGGCGCGGTGGCGACGATGGCGGTCGGCGCGCCGGTCGGCAACCACGTGCTGGTCCCGTTTCCCGCCCAGATTACCGATCGCGTGCCCAAGCTGGTGGGGGCGCGATTTGCCACCGACAAGAACGGGGCGATCGTCGTTGTCGCCGGCGGCAGCGACCGGATCGGCTTCATCATTCCGCCCAACTGAGCCCGTGGGTGCACTCCGAGCTTGAGCCGCTGGCGCCATGCTACCGGGACGCCCGGGCGCGGCAAGGAACCTCTGCACCTCGCGTTTTAACCGTCACATCAGAAACGCTGCGGTCCGTTCCGGCGCTGCTTTCACCGTTGTCGACGCCGTGATAGTGATAGCACAATTGAAATGCGTGCCACCTTTAAGAGGCGTCGCATGGATATTCTGGGCCTCAAGGGCATTCTGATTGCGTGCCTGGTCTTTGTGCCTCTCGAACGGTTGTTCGCGTTGCACAGGGAGCAGAAGATTTTTCGCAGGCAATGGGCGAACGACCTGCTCTTCCTGTTCCTCAACGGTCTCGTGATCAAGCTGGGTCTCGTCGTGGTGATCCTCGCGGTTGTCGCCGCGACTGAGCGATTTGTCCCAGCGTCGGTGAGTGGGGGAATCTCCGCTCTTCCACTCTGGATCCAGATTCCGCTGGCTATTCTGCTGTCCGATCTCGGATTCTACTGGGTTCACCGCATGTTTCATGTCGTGCCCTGGCTATGGCAGTTTCACGCCATTCATCACAGCATCGAAGAGCTCGATTGGCTCGCCGGCGCGCGCATTCATCCCGTCGATCAGGTGGTGACGAAAGGGGTCTCGCTGATTCCGATTTTCGCGCTGGGCTTCTCCGAGACGGCAGTCGGCGTCTACGCCGCCTTCTACTGGTGGCAGACGATGTTCATTCACTCCAATGTCCGTTTCCGCTTCGGTCCGCTGCGCTGGCTGTTCGCGTCGCCGGAATTCCACCATTGGCACCACAGCAAGGATCTCGCGGCGAGGGACAAGAATTTTGCCGCGCAACTGCCGGTCCTCGATGCCGTGTTCGGAAGCGCCTACATGCCGCGGGGGCGAATGCCGACCAGTTATGGACTGGATCAGCCGATGCCCGATCGCTACGTCCAGCAATTGCTTTATCCCTTTCTTCGCAGGCGCGCGCCGGCAGCCATCGCGCGACCGGAGCGGGGAAGTCCGCAGGAGCCTGATTTTGATCGGCGATATCAGGGAATCGGCGAATAGATTGCGGTTCATCGTCCGCCGCGCGCCGCTTTGCGCGGCGTTCATGACGCGCCGGCCATGTCGAGCGGAGTGAAGGATGGTCGACGTCAGGAACGGGAGCCAACCGGCAAGCGAACAGGGCGATGCGATCGCCACGCGGGACGCTGTCGCATGGGGGGATCTGGTCGCCAGGGCTGTGGTGATGACCACGTTCATCATACTGGCCATTCTCAGCCTCGCCGGGCTCCGGCAGCTCCTGCCGCTGGACAGCGTTCACAAGCTGCTGATGGCGGCGGCCCGTATTGCCAATGTGATGTTCCTGAGCCTCGTCGCGGCAACGGCGCTGACAAGGCTGGCTCCGATCCGGAAATCCAGCGGACTCGAGCCGCGGATCTCCGCCTTGCTCGGCACATTTTTCGCCATGTCGCTGTCGCTGCTGCCCGAGGTGGATCTGGGGCCGATCCTGTCCGTCGTCTCCACGATGCTGATCATCGTCGGCGCCGTGCTGTCGTTTGCGGTGCTCCGCTGGCTGGGCAAGTCGTTCAGCATCATGGCGGAAGCCCGGCGCCTGGTGACGGACGGCCCTTATCGTCTCGTGCGCCACCCGCTCTACATCTGTGAGGGCATTGCGCTCGTTGGCCGAGTGCTCCAGGTCGTCTCGCCACTCGGCGTGCTGATCGGAATTGTCGTGGCGACGATCCAATATCGCCGCATGATCAATGAAGAGGCCGTCCTGAGCGCGGCTTTTCCCGAATACCGAGCCTATGCAGCCCTGACGCCTCGCGTGGTTCCTGCGAGGCTCGGCCGGTTACTGCAATCGAGACGGACACATCGAGCGGAATCGCAAGAAGTTCTCACCCGGGACAAAAAAGGTGCATGGTCAGAGCCATCATAGCCGTTGGGCCGCGTTGACCAGGGGTTGGTTTGCAGAGATCTTCGACGCGCCGGCAGAAATCGTCATTGCCTATGGGCGTCTTGTTTTCACGTCCATTGCACTTGTCGCCATCGTGCTCGCCCCGACCGAGCCGGCCGAATCCGCCGAAACCGTCCGCCTGGCGCTCATTCTCTATGCCTGGTACTCCGTCGTCGTTCTCGCCGCGCTGCATTGGCGATGGGGCTGGAGGCTCAACGCGCTCGCCACGCATACCATCGATCTGCTGGCGCTATCGCTGCTGACGATGCTCACGCAGGGGATCTCGAGCCCGTTTCTGGTGGTGTTCAACTTCGTGCTGGTGGCGGCTTCGCTGCGCTGGAGCTGGCGAGGGGTCGTTGCGACCATGCTGCTGCTCGCGCTGCTCAGCGTGCTGTCGGCTGTCATCGACCTGTGGGCGATCCGGGAGCCCGAGAGCCTCAATCAACTGGTGATCAGGACCGCTTACCTGTTTGTGGTGGCAATCCTGCTCGGCTACGCGAGCGCTCACCGGGAATATCAGCATGGACGATTGGTCACGCTGGCGAAGTGGAGGCCCGCCGCATCCGTGGACCGCGGGCGCGTCCTGAGCGAAACGCTCCGGCAGGCAGCCGAAGTCTTCGAAGCGCGATGCGCGCTTGCGATGTGGCAGACCGACGGCGGGCTCTGGGAGGGCGTCATCTGGCGGGATGGCCGCGGGGAGGTTCTGAAGCCATCTCTACAGCCTCCCGTCGTCATTCCCGGCGCGCTCGACCGCGCGACATTCTCGCGAATCGAGGGGGATACGGACCGGCTCAACCTGATCGGCGCGCCAACACGGCGCACCGCCGACGTGCTGAGCGGGGAACTGGTGTCGACGCTGCCGATTGTAGACTATTCGTCCGCGCCGCTTGAAGGATCGAATGTCAGGGGACGGCTCTTCCTCATCGGCAACATTCACGCCAGTGACGATCATCTCTTCATCACGCGTATCGTCGCCGATCGCGTCAGCGCCGAACTCGACCGGCAGATCTTTTCCGAGCTTGCCACAAAGCGGTCTTCGCTCCGCGAGCGTGAGGCGATCGCCCGTGACCTTCATGACGGATTGCTGCAGAACCTGACCGCGGCACGCGCGCAACTGGAAATCGTACGGGCCGAGAACAGCACGGCGGCACAGCTTCAGGCCAGCCGGGATCTCTTGAGAGTCGAACAACAACGTATCCGGCGCTTTGTCGATTTTATTCGCTCCACGGACCAGGAAGACGAGCCGCTCGAAACGCTGCGGCCTCTCCTCGACGAGTGCACCCGCACGTGGGGTTGCAGTCTGTCCCTTGAACTGGTGCCGACGTCCGCGCGGGTTTCGCATCGGCGGCTCAATGATCTCTCGTTGATGCTCGCCGAAACCATTGCCAATGCTGTTCGGCATGGCGAGGCGCAATCGATCAGGGTCGTTGTCAGGCAGAATACCGGACTGGAGGTGGAGGTTCATGACGACGGTCGCGGCTTCCCGGCGGCGGCGTCGGGCGTGCCGTGCGAGGTGACCTCCACCGCTCTTCCGCAGTCGCTGTCTTCACGTGCGATGGATCTTGGCGGCAGATTGCGTATTTCCACCTCGACGTCGGGAACGGACGTTTATTTCGAGCTGCCGTTGCGATGACAGGCGAGCCAAAAATCTCCCTGGTGGTCGCGGATGACCATCCCCTGGTTCTGGAGGGGATCGTCCGGGTGCTTGGCGCTGAGCATGATCTCACCGTATGTGAGTGCTGTCGCACCGGCAGCGAAGCCTTGCGGGCGATTCGACAGCACAAGCCATCGGTCGCCATTCTGGATGTCGTGCTGCCGGATATGACCGGATTGCAGGTCATGAAGATGTTGATGGCCGAAGGCTGTGCGACGAAGGTCGTGTTTCTGACCGCCAATGCAACGGACGCCAACATCCTCGCGATGGTCGAAGGCGGTGCATTCGGCCTCGTGCTCAAGGATGCGCATATCGACGGGATCGTGCACTGCATTCGGCAGGTTGCCAGTGCACGGCGCTCGTTCCCGTCCGATATCATTGCCGCCGCGCTCGAGCGGGAAATCGGACGACGCGAACGCCTCGACTATTTCGTGCAGATTCTATCGGCACGGGAGTGCGAAATTCTGCTGCTTGTTGCCAAGGGACTGGAGAACAAGGAAATCGCCTATCGGCTCCGCTTGTCGGAGGCGACAGTGAGGCTCCACATGCATCACATCTATCAGAAAACGGAGATAGGCAGCCGCGCCGCACTCATCGCGCTGGCGATCGCGTATGCAGAGTTCGTGAAGCAATGACCGGGCTCAATGGATCGGGCGCAGGCACCCGAGCATGAAGACGCCGATCAGTCCAGCCGCGATCGATGGCGCAAACGCGACTTTCATCCGGTTTTGGACGTGCTGCACCCGGATCCAGCCGAGGTAGCCGAGCAGCGCATGGAGCAGGGCGACGCCGACCATGATGACCAGGAAAGGCAGAACGCATCTGGTGCCGGTCCACAGCAGGGCGACGGTGAGGAGCTTGAGATCGCCGCCGCCCATGAGACCTTGGCCATACCAGGAGAGCATGACGATAAAGCTGATGACGGCAAGACCGATATTCCAATGCAGCTGAACCCATCGGCCCGAGACAAGTGCGTGGGCGAAGAACAGCACCGTCAGCACGATCAGGAGCTCGTTGCGGATCTTGAGCTCGCGCAGATCGTTGGCGGCAACGTAAAACAGCACAGCGGATGTGAGGATGAGAATGAGCTGGGATGCGAAGTTCGCGTCCATCATCGTGTGCGGGAGCGCATGGCAAGGAAGTAGAGCAGATGCGAGGTGACAAAGGAGGCGGTGGAGGTCAGCGCGAGGACGGCGAGCATCGTGGTTGTGCCGCCGCTCGGCGTGGCGATCAACGCCAGCGATGCCGACTTGGTCTCGCCGGCGCGGCCCCATGTCAGCCAGCTGTAGACCGCGAAGGCCGCGAAAACCAAGGTCAGGTTGCTCGAAATCGCGAGGCAGAGGTTCTTCTGGAAGGCGGCGCCGGCAAGCCCGATGAGCGCGATGGGGCCGGCAATCAGGAGAGCCTGTGCAAAAGGCAATCCGCCAAGATCAAGCGCGGCCCGGCTTTTCCGAAACACGTTGAAAACGTCCAGGTTGAGATACCAGAGAAAGCTCGAGGAAGGGCTCTGCGCCAGCGCGTACGCGGCGGCATCTGCTGCGATGATCGCGGCCAGCAGGGTGCACGGTCCAACAAGCTGAATGCGTGCGAGTTTGGTCATCGTCCGCGGAACCGATTGATATGATTGATGTTGCGCGGCCAGTAGACGGCCGCTTTCAGGTCATTACCTGCTTGCGAAACGCAACGCGGCTACACGAACGGTTGTGAAAAAACACATAAACCCGACTTCGAACAGGAAATCTACATGATTCGCCGGGAACTCGATATGGACGCTGGTGGGCTGGATCTGCATCGGCAGCGGTACCGGAACAACAGCTCTTCGCGCCGGCCCGCTGGACGACGGGGCTTGTGATTTGTGGTTCCCCGCCGAATATACTCATCATGAGTTTCATGGGTTGCTCGGGCTCGTCGTGATCGAGGAAGATCCTTGATGTCGGCTGACAACGATGACGTTGCGGGACGTGTTGCCGCTGTGTCCGTTGCCGCGGGAGATGACGCCGCGCTCAGCGTCAGCGGGGTCACGATAGTCCCGGACGTGTTGGCCGATGATCGCCGCGCGGCTGCAGCGCCGCTGTTGGCGGACAGGCATTTCGTGCTGGCCTGGGGGCTGGCGGCACTGGTGCTGTGCGCCGATCTGCTGTGGTTTCCGTTGTCACGGCTGCGCATCGCCGATTCTCGGACCTTCCTGTCCGATTTGGCGATTATTCTGGGCATTGTCGCCTGTTATCTTGCCCTGCGCGGCGTGTGCCGACGGCTCGGTGGCGATCCGCATCCCGTGGCGCGCGTGATATCGCGCATCTCCGGGCGCATCTCGCTTGCCGTTGGCGGCTTCATCTTCCAGATCGTGTTGTTGGGCTCGGTGGTCGTGTTCACCTATCTGTCCGCGTCGATCGGCTGGCCGCTGCGCGACGCGCAGCTGGCGTCGATCGATCGATGGATGGGGTTCGACTGGCCCGGATTTCTCGCCCTCAGCAATGCGAATGCGTGGTGGGCCCGCGTCCTGGTGCTGGCGTATGACAGCAGCGGTCCTCAACTGATCCTGGTTTTTCTCCTGCTCGGCCTCGCCGGACGCCGCGCTCGCCTGGCCGAGCTGTCGCTGCTGCTGAGTCTGACGGCGGTTGCGACGATCCTGCTCTACCTCGTCGTGCCGGCCGCCGGTGCTTACGCCTACTACGCGCCGGCACCGGAATTGTTCGACCATTTCGATCCGCAGGCCGGCATGTGGCACTACGACGTGCTGCGCGAGCTGCGCGCGGGCGCTGCGCCGGCGTTTGCGTTCGAGGGCAGCCAGGGCATCGTGGTGTTTCCATCGTTCCACACCATGCTCGCGATGCTGATGCCCTATGCCGTTCGCGATATCAAGCCGCTGTTCTTCCCCGCGGCTGCGCTCAATGCGCTGGTGATCATATCGACCGTGCCGGAAGGCGGCCATCACCTGATCGACGTCCTGGCGGGGATCGTGATGGCCTGCGCCGCAATCGGCGTCGTTCGCCGCCTCTCCAGTCCGAACGTCTGACACTTTCCACAGCCGCGCTGCGGGTGCCCCGGAATGGTCGGCGCTCTACCCCCTTAGGGTTACCTCACCACTTACAACACGTGTTGTATGGTACTCAAAGTTGAATCGACTTAGCGTTTTTCCAACGCCGCGGTGTCCGATGGCGTTGAAGGTCAATTCAACAGGAGTTGCGTCATGAGGAAGACATGGAGCCTCGTCCGGAAGCTTGGCCGCGACGAAGACGGAGCCGCGCTCATTGAATACACGGTGCTGCTCGGCATCATGCTGGTCGCCGTCATCGCCTCGATCATCTTTGTCGGAGGCTGGGTCCAGGGACGGTGGACTGCGCTGAGCGCCGCTCTGCCGTAATCGATGGCGGCCGACCATCGGGTGGCGGGGCGCGCCAATGCGCCCTACGCACCTAGCGCAGCCGAGACTGACTGGAATGGCGTCCATCTTGAATTGTGGAGCTGCGTCATGAGGAAGTGGAATCTGATCCGGAAATTCGGCGGCGATGAAAGTGGCGCTGCGCTTATCGAATACACGGTGCTGCTCGGCATCATGCTGGTGGCCGTCATTGCCTCGATCATCTTTGTCGGAGGCTGGATCCAGGGCGAGTGGACCGTGCTGAGTGCTGCGCTGCCGTGATCGACATCGGTCTGCTCAGCCGGCTCGTCGGTCGGCTGGGTGTCCGGTCATAAAGTTCAGATTGCAGTTGAGTCCGAGTTCACTTCGGCCGCGTTGGATGCGGCCATTACTCAGGTGGGCTTGCCATGCGTAGAAGCAGTTCTCTGATCCTCGTGTTCGCCGTGCTGCTGGGCGGTACGGCGGCTTATCTGGCGCGCAGCTGGATGCTGGCGATGGCCAGCCCGCCGCAGCCTGTCGGCAGCATCGTCGTCGCCGCGACAGCGCTCAGTTTCGGCACCGTGCTGAACCGCGACAATCTCAACGAGATCCCCTGGCCGCACGGTGCGCTGCCGGACGGAGCCTTCGCGACCAAGAACGACCTGCTCAAGGACGGGCGGCGGGCATTGCTCGTCCCCATTGCGCGTTCCGAGGCCGTTTTGAAAAGCAAGGTCACCGGCCCGGACCAGCGCGCGTCGCTCTCGGCGCTGCTCGACCAGAATCAGCGCGCGGTCACGGTGCGGGTCGATGATGTTCGCGGCGTCGCCGGCTTCGTGCTGCCGGGAGATCGCGTCGATGTCGTGCTGATCCGCACGATCGAGCGTCCCAACGCGCGCGCCGAGAACGTGTCCGAAATCCTGCTCCAGCACATCAAGGTGCTTGCCGTCGATCAGCTGGTCAACGAGCGGCAGGAAACGCCCACCGTGGCCAAGGCCGTGACGCTGGAAGTCACCACCGAGCAGGCCCAGAAGGTTGTTCTTGCAACCAATATCGGCAAGCTGTCGCTCATTCTGCGCCAGTCCGGCGCGAGCGACGCCACCGCGGTGAGGTCGGTGTCAGAAGACGATCTTGGTGTCACCAGGGAAACGCCAGTCGCCAAGGTCGTCGCAGCGTCGGAGCCTGCGCCGGTTCCCGTTACCCCTACGGTTGTAGAGGTTGTCCGTAATATGAAGGCCGAGAAGTACAACGTAATTCGCTCACAGTGACAAAAAAGCAACGAATATCTTTTACAGTGGTGATACGATCTGACGCAGTTGTGCTGCGTTCGCCGGGTCGCGATCGCAGCGAAGTGGAGTGAAGCGAAGAGTTAGTCCAGGCGGCCATAGACGACCTGCGTGTACGACGTGAGGGGGAACATGAGGCACTTGGAATTTCGCCCAGCCGAGGGGATGGGCAAGTCATCGAGGCCCAGATCGTCGTGGCTTAAGTCATTGCGGCCAGGGTGGCGCTTTTGCTTGAGTGGTGTGGCTGCGGTCGCTATCGGCCTGACGCTTTTGTGCAGTGCAAGCTCCATCGCCGCCGAGAAGCCCGGCGCGGGCGGTGACCCGTTCATCAGCGAAGGCCCTGTGGTCCGCCGCGTGAACGTGACGGTCAACAAATCCCGGACATTCACGGTGGAGCGCCCGTTTGCGCGGGCCATCGTCGGCTCGTCGGACTATGCCGACGTGCTGCCGTTGAGTGATCGCGCGATCTACATCCAGGGCAAGAAGGCCGGCACCACGAACGTATCGTTGTTCGACAGTGAAGCGCACATCATCGGCGTGCTCGATCTCTCGATCGCGCCTGATACGGCGGACCTGCAGGAGAAGATCCGGGTCGGTGCGGGCACCCAGGGCATTCGTGTCTCGTCGGTGCAGAACCAGATCGTGCTGAGCGGCATCGCCGGCAATTCCGTCGCCGCCGAGCGCGCGGTGCAGGTCGCCAAGAGCCTTGTCGGCGATCAGGCGGTGGTCAACGCGATGGAGGTGGCCCCGACCCAGCAGGTGATGCTCGAGGTGCGCTTCCTGGAGGCGACGCGCGACGCCGGTCGCGAGCTCGGCGTCAACTGGTTCCAGGGCAACCAAAACGGCACGCGCGGCACCAACACCGGGATTCTCACCAGGGGAAGCGGGGTCGCCGTCAACCCCGCCTTGGGCACCACGGACGCAGCCGGCAATGGCGGCGTGCCCCTCATCAGCACGTTCGGCACGCTTGCGAGCCAGAGCCTCGGCGGGCCGGCTCTTTCAAGTCTGATCAACATCGTCAACAAGAACGGTACCACGCTCGATGTGCTGGTGACGGCGCTCGAGGAGAAGGGCGTGGTCCGGCGGCTGGCAGAACCCAACCTGATCGCCCTCTCCGGCGATGAGGCGAATTTCCTGGCCGGCGGCGAGTTTCCGGTGCCGGTGGTGACCGGCTCGACGACCGGACTGCCGTCCGTCACCATCCAGTACAAGCAGTTCGGTGTCTTTCTCAAGTTCACGCCGACGGTGCTGCCGCGTGGGGTGGTCAACCTGAAGATCGAGCCGGAGGTCAGCGAACTCGATTTCGCCAATGCGGTGACGATCTCGGGCACCACCGTTCCGTCGCTGACAAAGCGCAACGCGAAGACCACGCTGGAGATGCGCGACGGCCAGAGCTTTGCGATCGCAGGCCTGCTGTCGGGGATCAATTCCAACACCATGTCGCAAGTGCCGTGGATCGGCTCGGTGCCGGTGCTCGGCACCTTGTTCCGGAGCACGGCCTATCAGCAGAAGGAGACTGACCTCGTCATTATCGTGACGCCGCGACTGGTGGCGCCTGCGGTGCCGGGCCAGCGGCTGGCGACGCCGCTCGATTCCCGCCTGCCTGCCAATGACGTCGATTCCTTCCTGTTCGGGGAGCAGGAGGTGAAGAAGGAATACAGCGACTATGTCGCGAAGGGCGGGGACATCAAGGGCCCCTACGGCCACATCATTCAGCCCGAACTGGCGCAGCCCAAGGTCAACAAGCAGTAGAGGTCTTTGCGATGCTCAACCGCGTTTTTTTGACTGCCGCCGCGATGACCTTGATCGGATCCTGTCAGGCGAGCGCCTGGGATGAGATCGAGCGCTATTTTCAGCGTAAGGATACCGTCACGTTCAGCGCCGGCGACGCCAAGGAAGTCAATGCGCGCACCCACATGCTGACGCCCTGGCCGCGGGGAGTTCACGATCGGCGGATTCTCGCCAATGGATCCCGCATGGCGCATGGCATCGAATGTTATGAGGCCGGTCCGCATCGGCAGCAGCAGTCGGACAGCAATGGCCAGGTCGCTGCGGGCGGCGGCACCATCATCAACCTCAATAGCGGAAGCGGCAATCAGCAAACCGGCGCATCAGGCCAGCGCAACGGCTGCTAGCCGGAGGAACGCGGGGAACAGGAGACACACGACAAGGGGGGCAGGAGAACAGACAGGACGCAGATCATGTTCAGCGTAGCGTTGTCTCGTCTCGGCGGGCTTGCGGCCCGGCTCTGGAAGGACACCGACGGCATGGTCCTTCCTTACGTCACAGTGATGCTGACGCTGTTTGTCGGCATGGGCGCGTTGGCCATCGATGCCGCCCAATACATGAGCCTGCAGACGCAGTTGCAGAAGGCTGCCGATGCCGCCGCGATCGCGGCGGCAGAGGAACTGGATCGCCTGTCGACCTCCACCACCAGGGCTTATAACGCCGCGACATCGCTGGTCAGCAATAGCCCACTGTTCGCGTCGGGCAACGTTGCGATCTCCACCGTCAAGTTCATGAGCAGCCTGCCGGCAAGCGACAACACCGCGATTACCAGCTATCTGTGCTCCGGCACCACCTGCAGCCAGGCCAATTCGGTGGCTGCGCGGTTTGTGGAAGTCACCGTCGTGCCGGTGACGATGCCGACCATCTTCCCCGTGAACTACCTGTTCGGAACGGGGACCAATTCCGTCACCACCGGCGCGCAAGCCGTCGCGGGATCGGACGGCGTGAGCTGCGCCGTCGTCCCGATCTTCATTTGCAACCCGTTCGAACAGCCCGGCGACACCTACGATCAGGCCACCAAGCGGCTTGAGGACGCCAACGCGAATCCGGCGGCCAGAGTCCAGTTGATTCGGATGGCGTCCGGAGGCTCTTCGGGGACCTGGGGGCCCGGTGACTTCGGCTATCTGGCCCCTGTCCCTGCCCAGCTTCCAGCTGACCCCGGCCATTGTTTTGCAGGCGGAACAGCGGGCTCTCTCTCGCTCGCCATGGCGACGTCGACGCCCCAAACCTGCGTGCGCCAGAATGGTATCAATCTTCAGCCCGGCAACGACACCAACGCCAAGCGCGGGCTGAACACGCGGTTCGGCCAGTACAGCCACAGCAGCTCCTCAACGTGCACATCGGCTTTCCCGCCCGATCAGAATGTCCGGACCGGCTATGTCGGCAGCGCGTGCAACGGGAGTCCCGATACAGGCGCTTGGCCACCGGGGGACCACTATGGCGCGCTGCCGGCTGATGCATGCCTGCAGGGCTCGTCATCCTGTTCTCCGATCGCGAACCTCGGCGCCGCGCAATGGAATTGCGCGATTTACTGGACAGCCAATCATCCGTCGACCCACCCGGCGCCATCGGGCTGCACGACCACGGCCGCCATCAGCCGCTATTCGGTCTATCAGTATGAAATTACCAACAACTATCTGTCAGACCCGAACACGTACAATGGCGGAACTGGCGAGGTCGGCGCACCGCAGTGCGGACCGCCCACAGCCGGACGCCGGATGCTGGACGTCGCGATCGTCAATTGCGGCTCCAGTCCCGTGACGGTCCAGAGCAACGCCCAGAACGTTCCGGTCGCGGCCTTCGGCACATTTTTCCTGACCGTCGCGGTCCCGGATAACGGCACGAGCAAGCCCTACGCCGAGTTCACTGGCCTGGTCCAGCGCGGCACCGCCGGCGGTAAATTGTTCGATGAGGTCCAGCTTTATCGGTAACGCCCAATGAGCGTTCATCGTGATGTGACAGCGAGAGTTGGCAGGACATGGAAATGAAGATTTCAGGTCTCTGGCGCAACCAAGACGGGTCGGCTCTGGTCGAGGCGGCCGTCGTCGTGCCGTTCCTGATGACTTTGATCCTCGGTATCCTCGACTACTCCTTCTTCTTCTATCAGCAGCACCTGGTTGCGACCGGCATACGCGATGCAGCGCGCTACCTGGCGCGAACGTCCAGTCCGACGTCGGGTACGTCGCAAACCACGGCACAAAATCTCGCCACGACGGGCTCGCCGACGGGCGGTACCTACCGGAGAGTGACGGGTTTCAACCCCGGCAATGTCGCTATCAGCATCAGCTACGTCGCCAATGCGCTCAACTCGACGACCAATGTCAGGCCTTACCGACAGGCGCCGTCCGAATGCGGCGGGCCGGACCAGATTGCAATTATCAGCGTCACCGGCAGCTTCCCGTATGCGTCCTTCGGCTTTTTGTCCTTTCTCGGATTGAGCTCGCCGACGGTGAGTGTGACGCATTCCGAGCGATGCATAGGATTGAGCTGATGCGCCGCTTGATCTTGAGAGCTTGCAGGGAAACGGAAGGGGGCGTTCTCGTCGAGACGACCGTCATGATGACAATCTTCTTCGTGTTCATCCTCGGATCGGTCGACTTCCTGATGGCGATGTACCAGTGGAACGCGGCGACCAAGGCCGTCGAGATCGGTGCGCGCATTGCCGCGGTGTCCGATCCGGTCTCCAGCGACCTGTCGTCGATGACCGGGCTTGGCGGCGGTCTCAATCCCGGCGATCCGATGCCGGCCTTCACCCGTGTCTGCAGCGGTGCGACACAAACCTGTTCCGGGGGGGGCACATTCAGTCAGGCCGCCCTCAATACCATCGTTTACGGACGAGGCAGCTCGCTTTGTGGAGACGCGGCGTCGGCCTACACGACCGGGATGTGCGATATTTTCAGCCCCATTCTTCCAGCCAATGTGGTGATTACGTACACCCAATCCGGACTGGGATACGTTGCCCGCCCGGGCGGGCCGGTTCCGACGATCACCGTGTCGGTTCAAAATTTACCGTTCCAATTCTATTTTCTTGGCGGCTTGATGGGAATGGCTAACATTCAGATCCCTGGGCTCACCACCTCCATCACGGGCGAAGATCTGTCGTCGAGCGCCCCACCGTAGTGGCCATGCAGATGTATTTCCTTTCCGCCGAGCCGGAGACCGACGAAGCGAAGGAGTTGGAAAGCCGTTTACGAAGCAAATGGTCGACCCTCCAGAAGATTGCGTCACTTGAGGCGCTTCGTGGCCGGATGAAATCCGATCATGACGGCCACGAGCCGAATTTCATCATTATTCCGGTGCTGCAGGGGTTCACGTCATTCGATCGGATCATCGAAGTGACTGACCACCTGGAGAGTGGCTTCTTTCTGATCTTTGTCAGCCGGGAGATCTCTGCATCCAATTACAAGAGACTTATCCGCGGTGAGCGGGCGGACTGGGCGTCTCTCAGGGAGGCGCCGGAAGAGATCGAGGAGATCATTCTCCGCAACCAGCCGGGCGCATCATACCATCGGCCGGCCGTAGTCAAACACAGGCCGGTCGTCGTGGCTTTCGTTCCGAGTGCGGGAGGCGTCGGAAACGCAACCCTTTCGCTCGAAGGCGCGGTTGGGTTGAAGCTCGACAAGAAGGCCAGGGATCGTCGGATCTGTCTGGTCGATCTGGAGATGCAGATGAGCCACATCTGCGATTATCTCGACATCGAGCCTCGCTTGCGATTGAACGAGATCATCGACGAGCCGGAGCGGCTCGACAAGCAGCTCTTCGACCTGTTCATCAGCCACCATTCCAGCGGGGTCGATGTCCTGGCGGCGCCACGCAACAGAACGAACGCCGTTCAGCTCAGCATGAGCGCACTCGATGCATTGTTCGAGATGATCGCGGCCAGCTACGATATCCTGATCCTCGACCTGCCGGTGTTGTGGCAGGGCTGGACACCGAACATCGTCGCGGCCAGTGACCTGTGCATTGTGACAGGCCTGAATACGGTGCCCGGACTGCGCCTGGTGGCCGATACGCTGGCTTCGGTCAAATCCGCCGCATCTGCTGGTCACGAGGTCGTCGTCGCCCTCAACCGCTGCGACGCAGGGCTGTTGGGCGGGGTGGCGCGCAGCGACCATATCCACAAGGTTCTTGCGGGCGAGAAGGTCGTAACCGTGAGGGAGGATACCAAATCGGCGATCGCCAGCGCGAACACGGGGGTCCCGATGGCGGTCGGGCAGCCGTCGAGCAAGACGAGCAAGGATATCAGGGCGCTTGTCGATCTGATCGCCAAAGTCGCTCTCCACCCGCACTGACGTGTTTCGGCCGAGGGCGTTGCTGAAAACTGCTGACCAGAACGTTAAAGTTCCATCAGTTATTGGTTGCTAGACTGTGCAAAAGCGGCAAAACTAGACCATCATACTATCATCAGGCAGTTCGCCATGAGCTTCTTTTTCAATGGGAATGCTCCGCGTCAGCCGCCGAAGGAAGCGCTCGAGCAGTTGGCGCCCCTGGACGGACCCGAACTCTATCGCGACCAGATCGCATCGCGGCCGGCCCTGATTGACGAGAGGGTCAAGCTCCACGCGCGGATCATCGACGAATTCAATCTGCTCTCGCTCGAGAAGCTGCCACGTGACGATTTGACGAAAGAGGTGCGCGCTTATCTCGTCGAATATGCCCGCAAGGAAAAGCTCGCGCTCAATCAGCGGGAGTTGCAGACTCTCGCGGATGAGGTCGTCGACGAGATGGTGGGGTTCGGTCCGATCGAGCCGTTGCTCAAGGATCCGACCATCAACGATATCCTGATCAACACGCACAAGCAGTGCTTTGTCGAACGCTTCGGCAAGCTCGAGCAGACCCCGGTGCACTTCAAGGACGAGGCGCACCTCATTCGCATCATCCAGAGGATCGTCGCGGGTGTCGGCCGCCGTATCGATGAATCGTCGCCGACCGTCGACGCGCGTCTGCCGGACGGCTCCCGCGTCAACGTCGCCATCCGGCCGGTCGCGGTCGATGGTCCGCTCGTGTCCATTCGCAAATTTTCGAAGCGGCCATTCTCGATGGAGCGGCTGCTGGAAGTCGGCACGTTGCGTCCTCCGATCGCGGACCTGCTGCGCGCGGCCGTCCGCGGGCGGATCTCGCTCGTGATCTCCGGTGGCACGGGCAGCGGAAAGACGACTCTGTTGAATGCCCTCTCCAATTACGTTCCCGATGACGAGCGCATCATCACCATCGAGGATGCGGCAGAGCTGCAACTGCAGCTCACCCATGTCGGACGCATGGAAACCAGGCCGCCCAACGCGGAAGGCAAGGGCGAGGTCCGTCAGCGGGAGCTGGTCAAGAACGCGCTGCGCATGCGCCCCGACCGCATCATCATCGGCGAGTGCCGTGGCGAAGAAGCGTTCGATATGCTGCAGGCCATGAATACGGGTCACGAAGGCTCGATGACGACGGTGCATGCCAACAGCCCGCGCGATGCCATCAAGCGGCTCGAGCAGATGGTCGGCATGGCGGGCATGCAGCTGAACTCGCTGGGCACGCGCAGCCAGATCGCCTCCGCGATCCGCCTGCTGGTGCAGCTCCAGAGGTTGGCCGACGGGCGCCGCCGCCTCACGAGCGTCAGCGAGATCACCGGCATGGAGGGCGAGATCGTGCAGATGCACGAGATCTATCGCTTTCAGAAAGAAAGCACAGACGAGCAGGGCAATATTCACGGGACGTTCCGGGCGACAGGAATCCGGCCGACATTTCTCGACGACCTGAAGCATATGGGGGTCAACCTTCCGGCGTCCCATTTCGACCCGAGCCGGCCGCTATGAGGAGCGGATGATGGGAAACGAATTCTGGCTGGTCTATGCACTCGTTTTTGGCGCGGTGTTGCTGGCCGTCCAGAGCCTCTACCTGTTGCTGTTTCGCGAGCGGCAGACGCACGCAGCGATCAATCGCCGGCTGATGCTGTCGGTCGAGCACAACAATCCGGCCGAAGTCCTGAATATCCTGCGGCGCGAGCGCGGGTTCGACATCCTCTCCCGCATCCCGCTGCTGCAGGGGCTCAACCGTCTTGTGATCCAGAGTGGCGTGAAGGCGAACGCAATCGCGCTGTTGTTCATCTTCTGCCTTCTGGCCATCGTGTTCGGTGTGCTCATCTTCGCGGCGCTCGGCTCGCTCTTTCTCGCGATCGGCCTGGCCGTCGTGGCTGCTGCGGTATGCATCTATGGCTGGTTGAACATCGCGCGGCGCCGGCGGATCGCTCGCTTCAGCGAGCAACTGCCCGACTCGCTCGACGTGATCGTGCGCGGTTTGCGGGCCGGACACCCGTTCCGGGTTTCGTTGGCGCTCGTCGCGCGCGAGATGCCGGACCCTGCCGGCTCCGAATTCGGGATTGTGGCGGATGAGATCATGTTCGGTCTCGATCAGTCCGTCGCGGTCGACAACATCTACGCACGGGTGGGGCAGCGCGATCTTCTGTTCCTGTCCACGGCCATCAATGTGCAAAATCAGACGGGCGGAAATCTGGCTGAGATTCTGACCCGCCTTTCGCGCATGCTGCGCAGCCGCTCGAAGCTGCGCCTCAAGATTCGTGCCTTGAGTTCCGAAGGCCGCCTCTCGGCGGTTGCACTGTCCCTGGCGCCGTTCGTCCTGTTCGGAGTTGTTTCGCTGATCATGCCCGACTATTTCGGCGCGGTTCGTGATCATCCGATCGTTCCGCTGGCGCTCGGCTTGGGGGCATTCCTTCTGATTGTTGGGAATTACGTGATGTACCGGATGGTCAACTTCAAGTTCTAGCGATGGTCCCTGATCTGCAACTGAGCCTCGTGGCATTGTTAGCGTTCGGCGCAGTGACGGCCGTTGTCTTCGTGCTGGGCCAGCATCTCGCGACGCGCGCTCGTGTGCAGAATCGGGTCGTGGCGCCGCTGAACGCCGTGGACGCGGCACGCAAGTCCGCGACCTGGAATTTCGACCGCCTGGTCGCGAGCTATTTCGACGAGAAGAAATTCGGTGTCGATGGGTCGATCCGGGCGAAGCTGCGCCGGGACCTGGTCCGGGCCGCTTTCTTCAATCCCAGGGCGTTGAACTACTATATCCTGGCGCGGCTTGCTTCCGTTGTCGTGATCACCAGTTCGGCATACGTGGTCGCAGCCACGCTGATGGTGGAGTACGGGTGGTCGGTCAAGTTCCTGGTGGTCGCGGTTGCTATGCTGGTCGCGGTTCTGGGTCCCGACGCCTACCTGTCGCGCCGGCAGCGGATGATGCAGGATGGCTACCGGCTTGATTTTCCTGATTTCCTGGATTTGATCGTCGTCTGCGTCGACGCGGGACTGAGCCTCGAGGCTGCGATGGACCGGGTGGCTCCGCAGATCGGCGAGCAAAATCGCGCGCTCGGCACCAACCTGATGCTGCTGGGGGCTGAAGTCCGCGCCGGACGCAGCACCATGGATGCGCTGGATTCGCTGGCCGATCGCCTGGGAATCGAGGAGGCGCGATCGTTTGCCGGCATGCTGCGGCAGTCGATCGAACTTGGAACCGATGTCGGGGATGCGCTCCGCGCCTTCGGAGACGAGATGCGTGACCGGCGACTGCTGCGCGCAGAAGAGCGCGCCAATCAGTTGCCGGTCAAGATGGTGTTGCCGCTCGGGATGTTCATTTTTCCGGTCATTCTCATGACGGTGATGTTGCCGGTCATGTTGAGACTGTCGTCGGTTCTGAAGTAAGTGCGGGCTGGGGGCTTGCATTGTGTTGGACTGTTGGGGTTGGTTTAGGGTCTGAGACGCTTGGGGGAATGGATATGCTTCGCAAGATCAAGTTTCTGGCAGTGATATCGCTTGCGGGGCTGTCGCTTGCCGCCTGCAAGACAGTGGCGGAGGGCGTTGCGGAAGATGCCGTGCCCACGACGGCAACGATTCAAGAACCGCTGGACGCCAAGTATTATCCATCGGATGAGCCGCTCAAGCTCGGGCTGGAGCACTTCGGTCGCGGCGATTATGGCCTCGCGGAGCGTTATTTCCGCGACGCGGTGGAAAAAACCCCGAAAGACGCCACGGCCTGGGTCGGCCTTGCCGCCAGCTATGACAGACTGCGGCGGTTCGATCTTGCGGATCAGGCCTATGGGCGTGCGATCAAGCTGACGGGGCCAACGATCCAGGTTCTGAACAATCAGGGCTATTCGATGCTTTTGCGCGGCAACCTGCGCTCGGCGCGGAAAATCTTCCTGAAGGCCTACGAGCTCGATCCGCACAACCCGACCGTGGTCAACAATCTTCAGCTCCTGAACTCGAGCTACCGTTACGTCCAGCGCCAGCCGGAACAGCTCTGACTGATCCTGGAAGCTGATCTCGGCTGTGGGATCAGGAGCGCGCCGCCGCCAGTCGAAGGCGGCTGCGCGCGCATGGGCGCTCATTCGGCGGCTTCGGGCTTGCTGTCCTTGCGCAGCTGAAAGCGCTTCAACAGTGTGGATACGGTGTCGCGGAAACCGCCATACTCCAGCTCGGAGTAGGGCAACATCGCCGCGCCCGACCAGCCCTGGCTGCGCATCTCGATGGCTTTGCGCTGAGCGCGCCGGCGGACCTCGTCCCAGGCCAGGTTGTCGAAGAAGTCGGTGTAGTTCTCCGAGAACCGGCCGTCGCGGTCGATCGAAAAGCCGACGCAGGACACGAGCGGCAGGCAGTACATCCCTGTCACCGCGGTGTTGAGCGGCACCGGCATGAGCGGCATCACGTGGGAGCCGCGCGCATCGCCACCGACGAAGTGCGCCTTGACAAACGGTGAGATGATTTCTTCCGGAGCGGGAAAGATTCCCTGATTCCTGACAATCGCGACCGGATCGTCCTTGCCGGTGTATTTGCCGGCGATCGCATGAAGGCGTTGCGCTGATACCGCAACGACGACCTCGCCATGGGTGCGGGAGACGATGCGATCGATGCCGAAACGCTCGTTGTCGCGGAGCAGCGCGGCAATGTGGTAGCTGTCCGCCGGGGCATCGAGCTCGATCACGCTGTCGCCCGCGGTGTTGTCCATGTCGATGACATGGAAGCGGAAGCCCTTGATCATCGGGGGCAGCATCAGCCCGGCGCAATACATGGGATCGGCAAAGGCGAGGTAGAGCGGCAGGTTGTAGGCGCCGGGGCCGCATTTGTCGGCGGCGAACACCATGAACGACTCGGCCGGCCTCGGGCTCGCGAGGTTATGGTCGAAGCTGAGCTCCGCCACGGCCGGGCCGGCGCCGCGCAAATTGCCGGACGGGGCATCGACGAGAAGGTCCTGGCCGGCGCCGTACAGGCCTGAGCTTTTCGCGATCGCAGTGGCCGCGAGAAACGTCCTCCAGGCGAACTGGTGGACTTCAGGGCTTCCGTCGCCCCGTGCATGCGTCATGATGATCGCAATGTCGTCGCCGGTGTGGCGGACGAAGGCGTCGATCAGAAGACCATTGGCGATGGCCTTCGTGACCTCGCCCTCGACGGTCGCCATCATGCGTGGTGAGGGTTTGGTATGTCCACCGACGGAGCCGATGTCAGCCTTGATCACCGAAACCGTGAGTCTCATGAGCACTCCTCCCTGCGCAGCCCAGCGCCTCGGCCTCGGCGCTCGCTGCGCCGGGGCGACGGCGCTGCTCAGTGACGGAAGAACGCGCCCTGTAACGATAGGTTCCACATGGGGGCTGCTTCGTCGGATTACCCAATCAGGCTCGCCGTGCGCGCTCAGGCCGGGCGGGGTGCGCGATCCAGCAACTGGGCTTCTGCACGGCGACACCGACGATCGGCGAAGATCGCGCGCAGGTTGCGCAGGCGTGAGAGTTCACCATCGGCCGCGCTGACATGGCGCACGGGCTCCATCTGAGAGTAAGGTTGTGACCTGAGGCTTGAGTTCAGAGGTTGGGTCGCAGCGTCGCAACATGTGCGAGGCCTTGATCGATGAACTGCTCCGGTTGCGGTTGTGAGATTCAGAGCAGCTTCGCCTTCTGCCCGGCATGCGGCATGAGGCAGCCGGTTGCTTGTGCCGGCTGCGGCTATCTCTGTGCACCGGACTTTGCCTTCTGCCCTCAGTGCGGTGCTGCCGTCGCCGGCGCGGCGAAAAGCGCGCCATCGACCACCAGCGTTCCGGGAGCGACGGCGCCAGGCGCGGCCCGGCCGCAAGCTCGCGCCCCGATGTCCGATCACGCTCACAGCGGGATCGACGCGCATGCCGATCGCCGTCCCGTGACCGTGCTGTTTGCTGACCTCAGCGGTTTCACCACGCTGAGCGAGCGACTCGACCCCGAGCTGGTGCAGACCGTGCAGAACGAGCTGTTCGACGAGATGACCGCGGCCGTCGAGGCGTTGGGCGGCTTTGTCGACAAGTTCATCGGCGACGCGATGCTGGCGTTGTTCGGCGCGCCGGCGGCGCATGAGGACGACCCCGAGCGGGCGCTGCGCGCAGCTCTCGACATGATCGCGCGCACGACGCGGGTCAGTGAGCGCTTGCAGGCCCGCATCCACTCGCCGCTGACACTGCATATCGGCATCAACACGGGACATGTGGTCGCGGGAGGGATCGGCGCGGGCAATGCCAGATCCTATTCGGTGACCGGCGATACCGTGAACACGGCGCAGCGCCTGCAATCCATGGCCGCGCCGGGCGAGGTGCTGGTGGGGCCGCTGACCTACCGTCTGACGCGCCACGCCTTCCTGTATGATGCGCTCGGCGAGGCATCGCTGCGCGGCAAGTCCGGCAGTGTCCTGGTCCATCGCCTGCGCGGGCCGCTCGACGCCCCGCGTCCGGCACGGGGCCTGGAAGCCCACGGCCTGATCGCGCCGCTGATCGGCCGGGAGACCGAGCTCGCGCATATGATCGGCTGCCTCGATCTCGCTTGTCATGGCGCGGCGCAGCTGGTTCGGCTGATCGGCGAGGCGGGCATCGGAAAAACACGCCTCGTGACCGAGTTCCTGGCACGCATCCGCGACGACGAACGCTTCGCCGGGGTTGCGATCAGGCAGGCGGCCTGCTCGCCGCTGGGCGAACAATCCTATGGCGCCCTGGCCGAAGTGCTGCGCAGCGCCTACCAGATCCCACGCACGGCCGCGGCTGGCGAGACGCAGGATCGGCTCGCCATGGCGCTGGCGGAGCTCGGCCTCTCGGCCGATGACATCCGGGAATTGATGCCGCTCTATCTCCATGTCCTCGGCTTCGGCGATCCCGGCGGCACACTGCAGCACGTCAAGCCGGAGCAGCTGCGACGGCAGATCTTCTTCGCCATCCGCACGGTGTTCGAGCGGCGTCTTGCGCTGTCGCCGCTTCTGATCATCGTCGAGGATCTGCACTGGGCCGATGCGGTGTCGCTGGAGGCCCTGCGGTTCGTCATGGACCGGCTGGAGCGCACGCGGCTGATGCTGGTGTTCACCCACCGGCCGGTGTCCGATATCGATCAGTTCGGCGCAAGCCGGATCAACCAGACCATGCATCGCCTCGCCCCGCTCAGCGCCGACGATGGCAAGGCGCTGCTCGCGGCCTTGTTCGGGCGCGCGTGGGCGGGGGCATCCCAGCGCCTGTGCGATCGCATCCTCGAGCGATCGGGCGGCAACCCGCTGTTCGTCGAGGAGATTGTCCGCGGCTTGATCGAGGTCGGAGCGTTGAAGCGCGACGATGCAGGGTGGCACACCACGGTCGACGAGGCCGCCATGGATATTCCGGCAGGCATTCAGGCACTGCTGCTCGCCCGCATGGACCGGCTGCCGCGCGATGTCCGCGGGCTGGCGCAGGAGGCGGCGGTGATCGGCCCGCGTTTCGAGGCGGCCCTGCTCAAGGTCATTGCAGCGGATCCGGCGGCCGTCGACCAGCATCTCGATGTCCTCTGCGATGCGGAAGTCATCGAGGAGATGGCAGGCGCCGGGTCGATGCCGTCACGGGCCTATCGGTTCACGCAAACCCTGCTGCATGATGTGATCTATCAAAATCTGCTGCTGCAGCGGCGCACCGACATGCACGGTCTGATCGGCGCAGCGCTCGAGCGGCTGCGCGGTGAGAGTCCGGAGCGGCTCGAGGATGCGGTCCAGCTCGGCCATCATTTCGGTCTCAGCGCGGACAAGCACAAGGGCGCGCGCTATCTGCGCGCGGCGGGCGATCGCGCGCGTGCGGTCTACGCCAACGACGACGCCATGCGGTTCTACCAGCAGGCCCTGGCAATCTTGCCGGCCGGGGACGATCAGGGGCCGGAGCCCTTCGTGCTGCGCGAGCGGATTGCGGATCTCTGCGGATCGTCCGGCCAGCGCGACGTCGCCCTGCAGCACTATCAGGCGGTGCTGGAGCACAGCCGTGCCGGCGGCGATGGCGCAGCGGCGGCGCGCATCCTTCGCAAGCTGGGCAGGCTGTTGTGGGACGGCGGCAAGCGCAGCAAGGCGGAAGACTACTATACCGAGGCCGCGCGGCTGCTCGAGGGCGTCGACGCCCCCGTCGAGCAGGCCCACCTCCTGCAGGAGCGCGGCCATCTGGCCTTCCGGCTCGGCGACAACGCCGCGGCCGTGAAGTGGGCGGACGATGCGCTCGGCTGGGCGCGCAGCGTGCCGGAGGATACCGACAAGAGCACAGGCTTCGAGGCTGCCTGCGCCGCGGCAGAAGCGCTCAACACCAAGGGGGTTGCGCTGGCCCGGCTCGGGCGCAGCCGGGATGCCATCTGCGAGGTCGAGCGCAGCGTGACGGTGGCCGAAGGAGCGGACCTTCCCGGCGCGGCCTGTCGCGGCTACAGCAATCTCGGGGTGCTCTACACCATCAGCGATCCGCAACGGGCGATCGACGTCTGTCGGCGGGGCCTCGATGTCGCACGCCGCATCGGCGATCTCGGTTTCCAGGCGCGCCTGCTGGCCAACCTAGCGGTCGCCTGCTGCACGTTCACCAGCCGATGCGGTGACGAAGGCGTGCCGGCCGCCGAGAAGGCCATCGAGCTCGATCGCGCGCTCGACCAGCGCGAGCACCTTCCAGTGTCGCTGACGGTCCTCGGCCAGATCCACCAGTGTCACGGCCAGGAGGAGCTCGCCGTCCGCTGCTACAGCGAAGCCCTCGAAGTGGCGCGGGACACCGGCGAGCCGCAGCAGCTGTTCCCTTGCTATGACGGTCTTGCGACGCTGAACCTCGAACGCGGCAACGTCGCGGAGGCCGAGCGATATTTTGCGCTCGCGCATGGAATCTGTGCGCGCCACGGTCTCGATCCGGAGGCGCTGATCGTACTGCCGTTCCTTGATTAGTCCCGCTAAGCACACGGAGGATGTTGATCATGTCCGAACGTCATGTCGAAGGGCCTCTCCAGCCGGGGGACCGGGCGCCGAGCATCGTGCTGGAAGCGATCACGCGCGAAGGCCAGATCGCGCTGGATGATTTCCGCGGCCGCAGCCCCGTCCTTGTGGGCCTCTATCGGGGGCTGTTCTGCCCGTTCTGCCGACGGCATATCGCGGCCCAGGCGCAACTCGGCGGTGCGCTCCGCGAGCGGGGCGTCGAGAGCCTCACGGTGGTCAACACGCCGATCGAGCGGGCGCGGCTGTATTTCCGCTACCATCCGCTCCCCAACTTGCTCGCAGCCGCCGATCCCGAGCGCACCTCGCATCGCGCCTTCGGCCTTCCGACGCTCGAGTTCACGGAGAGTGAGACCAATTGGCCGCACAAGGTCGGCATGAACGCGGTCATGGCGATGCGGATCGACTTGCCGGGCGAACTGCCCGAGCCGATGAATCCGATGGCCGCCGGCGAGTTTCTCAACAAGAAGGACCAGTATGACATGACCGAGGCCGACAAGCAGACCATGGCCACCGGTTATGGCCAGCTGTTCGGCCAGTTTCTGCTCGACCGCGACGGCATCGTGCGCTGGAGCTTCACCGAGGTTGCCGAGGGGGGACGCCATATGTTCGGGGCGCCGACCCCGCAGGAAGTGATGTCGGCGGCGGCCGAGGTCGCGGCATAGTCATGAGGCGTGCGGCCGCTCCGGCGGCCACGGGGACTTCGTGGACCGCCTGCGTCGGCAGATGACCTGGCGCGAGCGGAGGCTGGATTTGTCTCAGCTCTGCAAGGACTGCGGCGGGTGAAAGCCGCGCTCGATCCGGCGAACCTGATGAACCCGGGCAAGGTGCTGCGAGTACGATGAGCGCCGGTTCGGCGCGGCCCGGAAAGTCGAGGGCTTGGCGCCCGGTCAGCTCTTGCCGGGCGTACCCTGCGCCTGTTCGAAGAAGCTGCGCTCTTCCGCGGCGGCGTCGAGCAGCTGGGTGTCCTGCTCATAGATGTCGTCGCGGAAGTGGACCGTGCCGTCGCGGGTCATCCAGCCGGTGAGATAGATCCACGCGACCGGCACTTTCTTCGCGAGCTGGACGTTCTGGCGCTCGTTGGTGGCGATGGCGGCGTCGATCTTCGCGCGGTCCCAGCCCGGCGTGTCCTGCAGCAGCCATGCCGCGAGGTCGCGCACCTCGTCAACCCGCACGCAGCCGTGGGAATCGAAGCGGTAGTCGCGGCTGAGCAGGCTCTTCTGGTTGGTGTCGTGCATGTACACGGCATAGGCGTTCGGCATGTTGATCTTGAGCTGGCCCAGCGCGTTCCACGTTCCCGGGTCCTGGCGGACGATGACGTTCGGCGTCCTGCCTTCGCTCCAGTCGACGGTCGCGGGATCGACGACCGCGTCGCGTTCGTCATAGAGCTGCATGTGCATGCGTGCGAGATAGGTCGGATCGCTGCGCATGTGGGCGGCGATCTCGTTCTTGGTGATCGAAGCCGGCACCGTCCAGCGCGGATTGAGGCTGATGTCGGTGATCTCGGCGGACACGGTGGGGGAGGGCTTCTCGGTCTTGCCGACGACGACGCGGTAGCGATGCACGACCTTGTCGTTCTCCACCGCTTCGACGTAGGCCGCCGGAATGTTGACCGCGACGAAGCGTGGCCCGAAGCCGAAGTCGATCGCGGAGGTGCGCAGCAGCGAAGCTTCCAGCTGCTTGCGGCGCTGCTCGACGGGAACGTTGAGCGCGGCCAGCGTGCGCGGACCGACGGTGCCGGTTTCGGGCAGGCCGTGGCGCATCTGGAAGTGCTTCACGGCTGTGGTGAGCGTGTCGTCAAACACGCCGGACGCCTTGTCGGCGGCGAGGTCGCCGGTGGCGATCAGGCGGCGGCGCAGCAACGCGTCGTGCGGGCCTTCCGTACCGGCCGTGAACTTTGCGTCCTTCGAAATGAGCGGCCAGCCGCCGTGCGCGGCGATCGCCGTGTAGCGCTGGATGGCTTCCTTGATGCGCCCCGCGCTGCCCTGATCGAAGGTCGGGTCGCCGGTGGTGGGCAGGTCTCGCGTCAGCTTGACTTGTGGTGCGGGCGCCGGCAGCGCTGCGGCTGTCGGACCTGCCGCCGGCGCCGCGGGAAACGCCGCGTTCCGCTCTTGTGCCGATGCCGTCTCAGCATGGATCGAGCCGGCGCCGAGCAGTTCGGCTGCCGCAACCATGAGGATGAAAAGTGCGCGCTGCATGTGGAGCCCCGGTCGTGAACGCCGGGCATGCTAGAGCAAGACCATCAACCACCCGTTAATGATATAAACGATTGGTGTTGCAGCCCTTTTGTTGGCGCGCGGTGCGCGGAGCCATGTCGGCGGCGCGGGGGCCGCGCCCTGACGTCAGGGCGCGACCAGGTCGGGCAGCATCGCCTTGGCGCCATCGAGAAAGCCGCGAACGGCGTCGACGATGATGTCGTCGAGGCGGCCCGGCGTCGGGGTGTCGTAGACGAAGCGGCGGATCGCCAGATAGAACACCCGGCCGTGCAATCCCCAGAACATCTCGATTTCCCGCTCCGACAACGGGATCTCGCTGCTGGATGGCAGGGCGAGCTCGTGACGAAGCTCGGCGCAGGCGGGTTCGACGACCTCCTTGCGGATGATGTCGAGATAGCGCTTGTTGATGTCGAACGACTTCATGCCGGAGAAGACGAAGATCCGGACCCAGTTGTACTCGAACACCCGCTCGGCATATTCCAGATAGAACTGCGTGAGCCGCGCCTGCAGTGAGCGCGACCTGTCGCGAATCAGCGGCCCCCATGAGGGCGCCCAGCGGCTGAGATAGACCTCCTCATAGACGCGCTCGATCAGCGCTTCCTTGCTCGGAAAGTGCCGATAGATCGCCGAATGGGTGATGCCCATCCGCTTGGCGAGCTCGCGCGTTTGTCCGCCAAATCCCTGCTCGGCGAAGAAGCGAATGGCTTCGTCCAGAATCGCGCGTTCGCGCTCGGGCGCCCGCATGTTGCGTCGCCGTGGTTTGGCGCCTGTTTTCGCTGCCTTTTTTGCCAACGTTCCGAGTCCCGCTGCCGCGCCCGCTGTCATACCGCACTGCAAAGAAGTGACCAAATGGTCATTTTTATTGACTTGCCATTCCGGAGCGTGCTTAGATTTTGAGACCAAATGGTTACAAAATTCACTGGGGTGGAACGTCGGGAGATGCTGTCTTGAAAGCGCGCGCCTTCAGCTATGCGCGCCCCTCGACGGTCGAGGAGGCGCTTGCTGCGTTCGCCAGCGCCGGCGATGACGCCAGCTACATCGCTGGTGGTCAAAGTCTGGTGCCGGCGCTGGCGCTGCGCCTGCAGGCGCCGAGCCTTCTGATCGACCTCGCCCACATTCCCGCGCTGCGTGGCGTGGAGCTCAACGACGGCTGGCTGCGCATCGGCGCGCTGACGCGCCACTGCGAGGCGCTCTCCGATCCGCTGATTGCGCGTCATGCGCCGCTGTTCAGCGCGGCGGCGCCGTTCGTCGCGCATCCGGCGATCCGCAACAAAGGCACGCTGGGCGGCAGCATTGCGCTGGCGGATCCGGCGTCGGAGTTTCCGGCAATGGCGCTTGCCATGGGGGCCGAGCTCGAAATCGTCGGTCCGGGCGGTGCGCGCCGCGTTGCCGCCGATGACTACTTCATCGACCTGTTCCAGACCGCGCTCGAGCCGGGCGAACTGCTTGCCGCGATCCACGTGCCGATCGTCTCGCCGCGTCACCGCTGGGCCGTTGATGAACTGGCGCGTCGCCGTGGCGACTATGCCATCGTCGGCGGCGGCATTCTGGCCGAATTCACCGGCGACCGGGTCGAGCAGATCCGCATCGTGTTCTTCGCGGTCGGCAACACGCCGGTGCGGGCGCGGCAGGCCGAGGCGGCGCTGACCGGCCGCCCCCTGACCGCCGCAGCCGTGTCGGAGGCGCAGGCGGCCATCGATGCGGATCTGGCGCCGCCCGATGACGAGCAGGTGCCGGCCGCGATGCGGCTGCATCTGGCGCGCGTGCTGCTTGGCCGCCTGCTGGGAAGGATCATGGAGCCCTTATGAGCGAGACCGTCGACATCCGCCTCTCGGTCAACGGCGTGGCCGTCGCGCGCAGCGTCGCACCGCGGGATACGCTCGCCGATTTTCTGCGCCAGACGCTGGAGCTGACCGGCACGCATACCGGCTGCGAAATGGGCGTCTGCGGCGCCTGCCTGGTGCGCGTCGACGGCCGTGTCGTCCATTCCTGCCTGATGTTTGCGGTGCAGGCCGACGGTGCCTTGGTCGAGACGATCGAGGGGCTGTCCGAGCGCGGCGTCCTCGCCGACATCCAGGAGGCCTTTCATCAGCGCAACGCCCTGCAGTGCGGCTTCTGCACGCCGGGGGTGCTGATGACCACCCATAGCCTGCTGTCAGAAGGTGGCATTCCCTCGCGCGAAGACATCCGCGACGCCCTGTCGGGCAACTACTGCCGCTGCACCGGGTATGAGGCGATCGTCGATGCGATCGAGACCGTCGCGCGCCGCCGCGCCGCCGGCACGACCGCGCCCGCGACCGAAGAGGTGGGCGCATGACCGCGCCGCTGACCGCGCTCGACCGGCCGAACTCCTATATCGGCCGCTCGGTGCCGCGCCCCAATGCCAAGCGGCTGCTCAGCGGCCGCGGAAAGTACGTCACCGACATCGTGCTGCCGCGCATGCTGCACGCGGCGTTCGTGCGCAGCCCGCATGCCCACGCCCGGATCGTCTCCATCGATGTGGCGGCGGCGCGGGGCATGCCCGGCGTCCGCCTGGTCGCGACAGGGGAGGACCTTGCGCGGATCTGCAAGCCATGGGTCGGTGCGCTCGACCATTTCAAGGGCATGAAATCGTCGCCACAGTTGCCGCTCCCGGTCGAGAAGGTGGTGTGGGCCGGGCAGGCGGTCGTCGCGGTCGTCGCGGAGACGCGCGCGCTGGCCGAGGACGCGGCGGAAGCCGTTCATGTCGTCTACGAGGAGCTGCCGGCGGTCGTCGATATCGATGCCGCCCGCGCCCCGGATGCTCCGGTCATCAATCCGGAACTCGGCGACAATGTCTGCTTCCGCGGCCGTCTCGACACCGGTGGTGTTGACGACGTCTTTGCTGGCGCTGCTCATGTCCTCGAGGACGAGTTTCATTTCGGCCGCCACACCGCGGTCACCATGGAGCCGCGCGCCATCGTCGCCGACTACGAGCCGAGCGAGCCGCGACTGACCGTTCACCACGCCACGCAGACGCCCTACCAGTTCCAGGACCTCTACGCGCGCCACTACGATATCCCTGAGGCCAGCGTCCGCGTCATCGCGCCGGACATCGGCGGCTCGTTCGGCATGAAGCTGCATGTCTATCACGAGGACATGGCGGTGGTCGGGCTCAGCATCATGCTGGCGCGACCGGTGAAATACGTCGCCGACCGCCTTGAGTCCTTCGTCTCGGATATTCATGCCCGCGACCATCGCGTCCGTGCCCGCATGGCTGTGGATGTGGAGGGGACGATCCTCGCCATGGACGTGGAGGACGTCACCGGCATCGGCGCGTTCTCGGCTTATCCGCGCACCAGCGTGGTCGAGGGCAACCAGGTGTTCCGCCTGATGGGCGCGCCCTACGCTTTCCGCAACTACCGCGCCGATCTGCAGGTCGTGTTCCAGAACAAGGTGCAGATGAGTCAGTATCGCGCGGTCGGCCATCCGATCGCCTGCACCGTCACCGAGCGCCTGGTGGATCTTGCGGCCGAGCGCCTCGGCGTCGACGCGTTTGACATCCGCGCCCGCAATCTCATTTCCGACGACGCCTATCCCTGCACCTCGCCGACCGGCTACCGGTTCGAGGCGCTGTCGCATCACGCCAGCCTCGCCAAGCTGCGGGCGATGATGGACTACGACAAGCTGCGGGCGGAGCAGCGCGAGCTGCGCCAGCGCGGCATCCATCGCGGCATCGGCATCGCGTCCTTTGTCGAGATCACCAATCCGAGCCCGGCGTTCTACGGCGTCGGTGGCGCGCGCATCTCGTCGCAGGACGGTGCCATCGTCAAGATCACGCCGTCCGGCGACGTCCGCTGCCTGATCTCCGTCACCGAGCAGGGGCAGGGCACCGAGACCATCATCGGCCAGATCGTCGCCGAACATCTCGGTGTCGAACGCGAGCGCGTCAGGGTGATCACCGGCGACACCGAAGTCACCCCCCATGGCGGCGCCACCTGGGCCTGCCGCGGGGCCGGCATCGGCGGCGAGACCGCGCTGCAGGCGGCGAAGAAGCTCAAGCACAATGTCCTGGCCGTCGCCGGCGCCATCCTGCAGGAGCAGCCGGACAGACTCGACATCCGCAGCGGCTGGATCGTGGACGCCGCGACCGCGCAGCCGCGCCTCGCGCTGTCCGAGATCGCCCGCATCGCGTATTTCCGCTCGGACACGCTGCCGCCTGGCACCCAGGCGCAACTGTCCGTGGCCCATCACTTCGCGCCCGAAGGGTATCCGTTCGCCTTCACCAACGGCATCCAGGGCTGCCATGTCGAGCTCGATGTCGATACCGGGTTCGTCAGAATCCTCAAGCATTGGGTGGTCGAGGACTGCGGGCGGATCATCAACCCGCTGCTGGTGGACGAACAGATCCGCGGCGGGGTCGTGCAGGGGCTGGGTGCAGCCTTCTTCGAGGAGTGCCTGTACGGCGACGGCGGCCAGCTCATCAACGGCTCGCTCGCCGACTATCTCGTGCCGATGGCCTGCGAGATGCCTGACATCGCCATCGAACATGTCGAAACGCCGACTCTCGACACCCAGCTGGGTGCCAAGGGTGTCGGCGAAGCGGGGACGGCCGCGGCCGCCGCCGCCGCGCTCAACGCTGTGAATGACGCGATGGCGCCATTCGGAGCAACAGTCGCTCAGGTGCCTATGACACCTGCGCGACTCCTCAAGGCTCTTGGACGGATCTGACGCACAAGACAAAGCCGAAACTCATATGGAGGAGGACATCATGACGGACGTAATCCGGACAATTGGTCGACGGAAAATCTCGCGCCGCGATGCATTGGTGGCGCTGGGCGTGGGGGCCGGTTCCCTGGCAGCGCCCTGGATCGCGCGGGCGGCCGACGACACCATCCGCATCGGCTTTCCGACGCCGCTGACCGGGCCGTTCGCCGCTGAAGCCAAGGATCAGGTCAAGAGTGCCGAACTCGCGGTCAAGCAGTTCAACGACAAGGGCGGCATCGGCGGCCGCAAGATCGAGCTGCTGGTGCGCGACGACAAGCTCAATGGCGGCGAGGCGGCGACCCGCACCCTCGAACTGATCGAGAAGGACAAGGTCCACGCCATCGTCGGTTCGCTGTCGAGCGCGGTGCAGCTCGCGGTCAACGAGGTGACCCGTGCGCGCGGGGTCATCTATGTGTCGATCAGCCAGTCCGACACCATCAACGAGGTCAAGGATTTCAGCCCATTCACCTTCCACGAGGCGCTCAACCCGCATATGACGGCCGGCGCCGTCGCGGCCTACGCCTTCAAGAAGGGGACGAAGGTCGCCCATCTCGCCGCCGACTATGCCTACGGCCACGAGATGCTGCGCGGCTTCAAGCGCGCCCAGGCGGCGATCGGCGCGGAGACTGTCGGCGAGATCCTGCATCCGTTCGGCGCGGCCGATTACTCCACCTTCATGCCGCGGCTGCGGTCGATGCGTCCGGACGTCCTGTGCATCAGCAATTTCGGCCGCGACCAGGCCAATTCGATCAAGCAGGCCGTCGATTTCGGCATGAAGCAGCCGATGAAGATCGTGGTGCCGGTGCTGCTGCACAACCAGCGGCTTGCGGTCAGCCCGGACGTGTTCGAGGGCGTGGTCGGCGGCGCCAATTATTACTGGGGCCTGGAAGACAGCCTTCCGACCGCCAAGGCGTTCAACGATGCCTATCGCGCGGCGAATGGCGGGGCGGTGCCGACCGATTATGGTGCCTATGCCTACACCGGGCTCAGCGCGTTGCTGCTGGCGATGCAGGCCGCCGGCGGCAGCGAGACGCAGAAGGTGATCGCGGCGCTGGAAGGATTGAAATACGACGTCGCCAAGGGCGCCCAGCATTATCGCAAGTGCGATCACCAGTCGGTCCAGTCCGTCCTGGTGCTCGAATCGAAGAAGAAGGCGGACATGAAGAGCGACGCCGATCTGTTCCGGATCGTCGCCAATGATCCGCCGTCCGAGGAGGTGCTGCGCAGCTGCACCGAGCTCGGCTTCCCGGCCTGACGCGCAGGGACCTGCGATGGACACCGAACTCATCCTGATGCAGCTCTTTTCCGGAGTTGCTCTCGGCGCGATCCTGGTGATCACCGCGCTCGGCCTGTCGATCATCTTCGGCATGCTCGGCGTGGTGAACTTCGCCCACGGCGCGCTGTTCATGGTCGGAGCCTATGCCGGCCTGTGGGTCGCCTCACTGACCGGCAGCTTCTGGTGGGGCCTGCTGGTGGCGCCGGTCATGATCGGCGTGTTCGGCATGCTGATCGAGTTCGTCCTGATCCGGCCATTGTATGGCCGGTCGATCGACGATCCGCTGCTGCTGACGTTCGGCCTGAGCTATGTGCTGGTGGAAGCGGTGCGGATGATCTTCGGCAGTGACGGCATCCCGTTTCCCACCCCGCCGCAGCTGACCGGCGTCGTCGATCTCGGCGTCGGCTTCTTCCCGCTCTACCGCCTGTTCGTCATCGGCGTGGTGCTCGCCATTCTGCTGCTGCTCTGGGCTGGGCTGGAGAAGACCAAGTTCGGACTGATCGTGCGCGCCGGCGCGCGTGATCCGACCATCATGCGTGTGCTCGGGGTCGATATCAGCAGGGTCTGGCTGCTGGTGTTCGGCCTCGGTGTCGGGCTCGCAGCTCTCGGCGGCGTACTCGCGGGACCGATGCGCAGCGTCAGCCCGGAAATGGGATCGCTGGTGCTGGCGGAAGCGTTTGTCGTCACCGTGATCGGCGGCCTGGGGTCGCTGCTCGGATCGGTCGTCGCGGGCCTCCTGGTCGGGATCGCCATCAGCATGACGGCGCTGTTTGCCCCGGAGATGGCAACCATCGTGATGTTCGCGCTGATGGCCATCGTTCTGCTGATCCGCCCGCAGGGCCTGTTCGGCAAATTCGCATAACGGAGCAGCTTCATGACTTCCCCGGCGATAATGGCTTCGGTGCCCGCCAACGGGCGCAAGCCATCCGGATTGGGCGCACTGCTGACGGCCGGCCGCGTGCCGCTGTCGGTCGCAGCGCTCTGCCTGTTGCCCTGGCTGCTGCCGTCGCAGGCGCTCGCGGTCAATGTTCTCGTCTACGGCGTCCTTGCCGTCGGCTACAATCTGCTGTTCGGCTACACCGGCCTGCTGTCGTTCGGCCATGCGGCCTTCTTCGGGGCGGGCGCCTATATCACCGGCATCGCCATCGGCCGCTTCGGCGTGCCATGGTTCATGGCGGTCGCGCTCGGTGTCTCCGGAGGCAGCATGCTGGCGCTGGTCATCGGCGCGTTGTCGACGCGGACGCGTGGCATCTACTTCTCGATGGTCACGCTGGCGCTGGCGCAACTCGTCTATTACCTCGCGTTGCAGGCTTCGTCCTGGACGGGCGGCGAGAACGGCCTGCGCGGCTTCACAGTGGACCGGATCAACGTCTTCGGCACCAGCATCAACTTCCTCGATCCCGTCAACAAGTACTACGTGCTGATGGTTTTTGCCGCACTGGCGTTATGGCTCGTCTCGCGCATCCTCAAGTCGCCGTTCGGCGCGGCGATCGAGGCAATCCGCGAGAACGAGCGCCGGGCGCGGACATGCGGCTACGACGTCGAGCGGACCAAGCTGTTGTCCTTTGCGCTGTCGGGGCTGATCTGCGCGCTGGCTGGCGCCATGTCGGCGCTTCATCTCGCATTCGTGCCGCTGGACGCGCTGAACTATCAGACCTCCGGCATGATCGTCATGATGACCTTGCTGGGCGGCGCGCGCAGCTTTTTCGGGCCGTTCGTCGGCGCACTCGCCTTCCTGCTGATGGAAGACGTGTTCTCGCTGTGGACGTCGCATTGGCAGTTGATCGTCGGCGCGATCTTCATGCTGTTCGTCCTGTTCCTGCCGCGGGGACTGTGGGGCACCCTGCTGGAAAGGATCGCGCGATGACGGAGCCAATTCTCGCGGTCGATGGTGTCGGGCGCAAATTCGGGGGCTTTGTCGCGCTGGAAGGCATCACGACGGCGTTCCTGCCTGGCAAGGTGACGTCGATCATCGGGCCGAACGGGGCGGGGAAGAGCACGTTCTTCAACATCCTGTCCGGCGTGCTCGCGCCCTCGAGCGGCTCGATCCGCTTCAAGGGCCGTGACCTGACCGGCACCCGCCAGCACGCCTTCGTACATCTCGGTATCGCCAGGTCCTACCAGATCACCAGCATCTTCCCGGAGCTGAGCGTGCACGAGAATGTGCGCGTGGCGGCGCAGGCAGGGCGATCGCGTTACAACATCTGGACCAACCGCGACCGCCTGCGTGATCTCGGCGAACGAGCGGATGCGGCGCTTGACGCGGTGGGGCTTGCCGGCAAGCGGGGGGAGACCGCGCGGCTGCTGGCACACGGCCAGCAGCGCGCGCTGGAGATCGCCATCGCGCTGGTCTCCGACCCGCAGGTGCTGCTGCTCGACGAGCCGACGGCCGGCATGGGCCCCGAAGAGACCAAGGAGATGGTGGGGCTGCTGGAACGGCTCGCCGCGCAGCGGACGGTTCTCCTGGTCGAGCACAAGATGAAGATGATTCTCGGCCTCAGCGACCGGATCCTGGTGTTGCATCACGGCCGCCTGATCGCGGACGGCACGCCACACGATATTCAGACGGATCCCGAGGTCCGCCGCGTCTATTTGGGACAGAACGATGGCTATGCTTGAGACCAAAAGGCTGAATGCCTGGTATGGCGCGAGCCACATCCTGCACGGGATTTCGATCACGGTGGAGGCAGGCGCCATCGTGGCGCTGGTGGGGCGAAACGGGGCCGGTAAGACCACGACCATCCGCTCGATCATGGGATTGATGCCGAAGATCAGCGGCGACATCCGCTTCGACGGGGTCGATTTGTCGGCGCTGCGGGCGCATGAACGTTTCGGTCTCGGCCTTGCCTATGTTCCGGAAGAGCGGCGCATCGTGCCGGGACTGACGGTGCGCGAGAATCTTCAGCTCGGTCTGGTGGCGAGCCGCGCGGGAATCGACGAGCGCGAGGCGATCGACGAGATCGCCGACAGCTTCCCACGCTTGAAGGAGCGGCTCGATCAGGAGGCGGTGACGATGTCCGGCGGCGAGCAGCAGATGCTGGCCATCGCGCGCGCCATGATTGCGAAACCGAAAATGATCCTGCTGGATGAGCCGTCGGAAGGCATCATGCCGGTGCTGGTCGAGGAGATGGGCGTGTTGTTCCGCCGGCTGCGCGATGCGGGCGTCACCTTGCTGCTCATCGAGCAGAATGTCGAATGGGCGCTTCGCCTTGCCGATCGCGCCGTCATCATCGATCAGGGTGAGGTGGTTCATGAGAGCAGCGCCGCGGTGTTGCTGGCCGACAAGGCCATGCAGGAACGCTACTGTGCGGTTTGAAAATCCTGGTCCACGGGGACGATAATTCCATGCAGATGAAAGACAGCCAGCGCGTTCCGGCCTCCCTCGAGAAGGTATGGAGCGCACTCAACGATCCGGATGTGCTGCGCCAGTGCATTCCTGGATGCCAGAGCCTCGACATGGCCTCGCCGACGGAGATGACGGCGACGGTGGTCATCAAGGTCGGTCCCGTCAAGGCCACTTTCGGGGGCAAGGTGACGCTGAGCGATCTCGATCCGCCGAACGGCTATCGCATCACCGGCGAAGGCTCCGGCGGTGTCGCCGGTTTCGCCAAGGGCGGGGCCGTCGTTCGGCTGGAGAAGGCGAGCGAGACCGAAACCATCCTGCACTATGAAGCCGACTCGCAGATCGGCGGCAAGCTGGCGCAGCTCGGCGCGCGGCTGATCGATTCGACCGCCAAGAAACTCGCCGGTGAATTCTTTACCAAGTTCACAGCGGTGGTGGCGGCTGAGCCCAGTGCGGCCTGAGCTACGGTCCGTCGTCAGGATGACGCCGTGGGCGATGAGTTTGCGCCGCCGACACGATGGTATCGGCGGCGCTCAGTTCGCGAGAGACGCTCTCGAAAATTACTTCAGGCTTGCAGTCAGCTCGTCATAGGCCTTGCAGGCTTCGTCGACGTTGGTGGAATTTTGATACTTCGCGCTGATGGCCTGGGTCTTGGTCATGACCTCGTTGGCCTTGGCCGGGTTCTTCTGCAGATAGGCCGTCATCGCGGCCTGCAGGTCGGTGGCTTTCTTGGTGAGATCGGCCTGGGTGCAGGCGGCGAACGCCGAGCTCGAGGAGATCGCGAGCGCGCAGGCGGTGGCAATCAGGAACGTCTTCATTTGCGAAGCCTCACTATGTACCGTTTGTTTTGTGTGCCGATGTTTCGGCAGAATGTTATTGCCGGCTCAATCCCGGCGAAAATGCGGTGCGGATTGAATTCTCGTACAAGCATCCCCGACGAATTATTTCGAGGGACATCCATGTAATCATCATGATTTGCGCTGAAGCGATTGCTTCATGCGCGGCGCCGATGATCACGATGCCGCCTCGCCGGGCAGGGGCGCGCGTGGGTCGACGAGGTTGCGCTGGCGCAGCTCGCGCCAGAATGCGGGCGGCACCGGCAGCGCCGCCATGGCCGCGTTGTCAGCGACTTCTTCCGCCGAGCGCGCGCCCATGAGCGCGGTGGTCACGGCAGGATGCGCCAGGCCGAACTGGATGGCCGCGGCCTTGAGCTCCGTTCCGTGCTTGCGGCACAGCGCCTCCAGCTCCCGGGCGCGGGCGACAAGCGAGGCATCGGCGTCTTCATCATTGAACTTCGCGCCCGCCTGGGGGCTTGCCAGGATGCCGCTGTTGTAGACGCCGCCGAGAAGAATGCCGATGTTGCGTGCGAGGCAGGCTGGGAGCAGGGTCTCGATGGCGCTCTGGTCGAGCAGGGTGTAGCGGTCGGCCAGCAGGAAGCAGTCGACCGGCACGGCCTCGGCGAAGCGGGTCAGCATCTCCGACTGGTTCATGCCGGCGCCGATCGCTCGTACGGTCCCGTCGCCACGCAACTGCTGCAACGCGCGGAACGCGCCGGCGATCGCCTCGTCGTAGTGGGCGTCCGGGTCGTGCACCAGCAGGATGTCGACATGAGCGAGGCCCATGCGATCGAGGCTCTCTTCGACCGAGCGCAGCACGCCGTCATAGCTGTAGTCGCACACCGGGCGCTCCGCGGACGCGCCCTTGTAGTGGCCGTCCTCCGCCGGCCCGGGGCCATCGGCCCGCAGCAGCCGGCCGACCTTGGTGGAGAGCACGAAGGAATCGCGCCTCTGCCGCCGCAGAAAGCTGCCGAGGCGGCGTTCCGCAAGGCCGAAGCCATAGAGCGGCGCGGTGTCGAAATAGCGCACGCCCAGCGCCCAGGCGCGTTCGATCGCGGCTTCGGCATTGACGGCGCTGACCGGCGCAAACAGGCCGCCGAGCGGAGCCGTTCCCAGCCCCAGCCGGGTCAGTTCGATGGTCCCTCCCGCAAGCGGCATTCGCTTCATTCGACTGCCCTTCCGTGTCTGGCATCGACCGGCTATCGCCGGGGGAGATTACGCCGGGATGACGTCTCCCGTCGTCTTGTCGAACAGATGCGCCCGTTCGAGGTCGAGTGCGATCTCGAACGGCTGGTCAGGCGCTGCGGCCACCCCGACCGGCATCTGCGCCGTGAACGGCGATCCCCCGACCGAGCCGATCACCAGCGTATGCGGCCCGAGCGGCTCGACGTCCTTGACGGTCATGCGGATCGTGCAGCCGGCCGGCGCGCCCTGGTGCCGGATATGGTCCGGCCGGACGCCGAGAACGACCGGCTTGCCGATGCTGCGCGCATACGCCGCCTCGCGGCATTTCGGCAGCGTCAGCGCCGTGCCCGCCGGTCCGGTGAGCGTCAGGCCGCCATCCTGCGCGGCGATCTCGCCCTGAATGAAGTTCATGCTCGGCGCGCCGATGAAGGCCGCGACGAACAGGTTGCTCGGCTTTTCATACAGCGTGATGGGATCGGCCGCCTGTTCGATCCGGCCGCCGTTCATCACCACCACGCGGTCCGCCATGGTCATGGCCTCGACCTGGTCGTGGGTGACGTAGACGATGGTCTTGGCGAGCCGCCGGTGCAGCGCCTTGATCTCGGTGCGCATCTCGATGCGCAGCTTGGCGTCGAGGTTGGACAGCGGCTCGTCGAACAGGAACACGTCGGGGCTGCGTACGATGGCGCGGCCGATCGCAACGCGCTGGCGCTGGCCGCCCGACAGCTGCTTGGGCCGGCGATCGAGGTATTGCTCGAGGCCGAGGACGCGCGCCACCTCCTTCACCGCCTTGTCGATCTCCGCCCGCGTCTCGCCGCGCACCTTCATGCCGTAGCCGATGTTTTCGGCAACGCTCATGTGTGGGTAGAGCGCATAATTCTGGAACACCATGGCGCAGTTGCGCAGGCCCGGACGCAGATGGGTGACGTCGCGATCGCCGATGCGGATGGTGCCGCCCGTGGTCGTCTCGAGGCCGGCGATCATGCGCAGGGTCGTGGTCTTGCCGCAGCCGGACGGGCCGACGAGCACGACGAACTCGCGGTCCGCGATGGTGAGGTCGAGGCCTTCGATGACCTTGTAGGTCCCGTAGGACTTGCTGACGTTGTCGATCTCGACGTGAGCCATCGCTCCGCTTTCTCTTCACAAGGGAAACCCGGGTGACGCGGTAGCGCCACCCGGGACGGTTTTGGTCGAGATCAGTTCTTCGGCGGCAGGCCCATCGCGGCGCGATAGGCGGCGAGCTGCTTGGCGCGGCCGAATTCGTCGGTCAGGCGATTCCACTCCTTGGCGACCGCGTCGAGCGCGGCCTTGGGCGTGGTCTGGCCGGCGAGCGCCTTGCCGAGCTCGATCTCCACCGCCTCGGTGTAGGAGAAGTAGCCGGGCAGGCGCATATCGAGCGCGACGTTCTTGCCGTTGATCGAGTCCGACTGCGCGCCGAGATATTCCTTGGCCTCGACCGGGGTGAAGATCTTGTTCCACAGCTCGAGATTGGCGGTGTGCGACTTGCGATAGGGATTGACGCCGGTGCCGCCGGTGATCGCTGCCTGTCCCGAGACGTCGGGGCTGGTCAGCGTCTTGACGAAGTCCCAGGCGGCCTTCTGGTTCTTGCCGGCCTTCGGCACTGCGATCTGCCAGCCGCCGAACGCCATGAAGGGCGCGGGCAGCACCTGCGGGAACTTGTCCCAGGTCTTGGTCTTGGCGTTCCAGATCTCGTCGGAGCCGGGCAGCACGGCGGAGCCGACCTTGCCGGAGATCTTCGACTGCTTCGGATCAGCGGCGATGACGCCGGTGTCGCCCCAGCCGATCGATTCTGCCACCTGGCCGCCCGCGACCGCGGCGTTGACCTCGCCGAACGAGAAGTTCAGCGCATTCGGCGGGCCGAGCTTGGAGGCGCGGATGTATTCCTCCAGGCCCTTCACCCAGCCGGGGTTGTTGATCTGCGCATCCATGGTCTCCGGATCGAAGAACATCGCGCCGGGATAGTTCGGATTGTTGGTGTAGGCAGCGGCGTGGCTGAAGAAGAACCAGAACTGCTGGCCGCCGCGGCGGAAGGCTTCCGCGGTGCCCCACAGGCCCTTGTCCGGGCGCTGGAAGAACTCGGCGATGTCGAGATACTGCTTCCAGGTCTTCGGCGGCGCGAGATCATAGCCGTACTTGGCCTTGAACGCGTCCTTTTCCTTGGGATCGTCGAACAGGTCCTTGCGGTAGGTGTAGGTGTGGACGTCGCCGTCCATGGACTGCGAGTAGATCTTGCCTTCCCACACCATCAGCCGTTCGCGATAGGCCGGCTCGACGTCGTCCCAGTCCTTGCCGGACTGCATCTCCTTCGGCATCTCGCTGAGATAAGGTACGAAATCAGGCAGCCATGCGGGCGCAAAGCTGACGAGGTCGAAGGTGGCGTCGCCCGAGGTCAGCGAGGTCGCGATCTTCGGGTAGAGCTCGGACCACGGGAATTCGACGACATTGACCTTGCCGCAGGTCTTCTTGCTCCATTCGTCGGCACCGAGCTTGAGCGCGGAGGCGATGTAGGGGCCGGTCTGCGAGGCGACGGTCAGTGTCACTCCGGAATAGTCCGGACTGCAGGCGGCCTGCGCCTGACCGACGACGCCGGCCGTCGCCAGGGATGTCGCGAGCATCAGAAATGTTCGTCTCAACATGGTGTCTTCTCCCCTTCAGTTTGTTGTTTCTACTTGATGGATCCGAGCAGGAGGCCGGAGCGCATCATGCGGCCGAGCAGGGCCGCCATGATCATCATCGGCACGATGGCGACCAGCGCGGCCGCCGAAATAGCCCACCACTCGTCGCCGCGCTGGCTGTTCTGGCCTGCCACCAGAATCGGCAGCGTCTGCCATCTGGAGTTGGTCAGGAACAGCGCGAACAGAAACTCGTTCCAGACGAAGGCGAGGGTGATCATGAAGGTGGCGAGCAGGCCGTTCATCGACATCGGCACCACGATGCCGGCGAAGATCCGCCAGGTCGGCACGTTGTCGACCATGGCCGCTTCCTCGACCTCGATCGGCAGCGCCTCGAAGAAGTCGCGCATCAGCCAGACCACGATCGGCAGCGAGAAGGCGACGTAGCACAGCGTCAGGCCGATATAGCTGTCGATGAGCTGGAAGCCCATGCGGCCGATCTCGCTGTAGAGCAGGTAGAGCGCGAACGCCGTGACGATCGGCGGGAACATGCGCTGGCTGACGAACCAGAACAGGATGTCCTCGTTGCCCAGCACCGGACCCGGCAACGGCACGCGGTTGGCGAGGATGGCGACCGCCAGTGCGATCGGAAATGCCAGCAGCAGCGATTGCGGCCGCGTCAGGCCGAGTGTGGCGCTGAACAAGAGGTAGCCGCCGAGCGCGAGGGCGAGGAACACGAGGCCGGATCCGAGACGCACTTTGAACTCGAAGCGCACCAGAGCGTAGGCCGCCATCGCGCCGATCGCGGTTGCGATCAGGGCGGCGGAGAGGCCGACGATGGTGGAGTTGAGGAAGGTGCGGAAGAATTCGCCGCGGATGCCTTGGTAGAGGTCGATGAAAGGCTGCAGCGTCGGCGTGAAGTCGATGAACGGCAGGTAGGTCGGTCCGCCGACGACGCCGGGTGGCGTCTTGAAGGCGGTCACCACCACCCAATACAGCGGGAAGATGGTGATGGCGCACCAGACGGCACAGCCCAGCGCCACCAGCCAGCGGCTGCGGCCCGACAGGCCGGTGAGGGATGGCGCGCTCATCGCCGCTTCTCCAGGTGGGGGCGGAGCAGGGAGAGATAGGTCACGCCGATGATGGTGATGACGATCAGGAACAGGAAGCTCAGCGCGGAGGTGTAGCCAAGGTTGAACTTCTTGAAGCCTTCCTGATAGGCGAACAGCGTCAGCGTCTCGGTGTCGACGCCCGGGCCGCCGCCGGTCATGACGAACACCGTGTCCATGATCTTGTAGCTCTCGATCAGGCGGATGAAGACCACGGCGGCGGAGATCGGCAGCATCATCGGGAAGGTGATGCCCCAGAACTGCTGCCAGCCGCTGGCGTTCTCCAGAGCCGCCGCCTCGTAGACGTCTTCTGGCAGGGTCTGCAGGCCGGCCAGCAGCATCAGGATCACGAACGGCGTCCACTGCCAGACTTCGACCGCGATGATGCAGCCGAGCGCCCAGCGGCCGTTGGTGAGGAACGGCAGGTTGGCGAGACCGAACTGGGTCAGCAACTGGTTGAGCGGGCCCATGGTCGGGTTGAACATCATGCGCGCCACCAGCGCGACGGCGACCGGCGCCAGCAGCATCGGCAGCAGGAAGGCGACACGGAACAGCCGCTCGCCCGGCACGCGGGCGTTGAGCGCGAGCGCGACCGCGAAGCCGATGACGTATTGCAGGCCCACGGAGATGAAAGCGATCAGGGTCGTGGTCAGGATCGCGTTCCAGAACCGCGGCTCCTGCAGCAGGGTGCCATAGTTGCCAAGCCAGACGACGCGCGGCGGCAGCGGCGGGATCAGGCGGTAGCTGAGAAAGCTTGTGGTCAACGAATAGATCAGCGGAAAGATCGCGATCGCCAGCACGACCAGGACGGCGGGCCAGATGAAGGCGTGCTTGATCGGATCGTTCCGCATCATGACGGGGCGTGCTCTCGCATCAACGCCTCGATTTCGGCGCGCCGCGGCATCGCCGGCGCGGTGCCTGGCCTTGTCACGGAAATGCCGGCGGTGGCCGAGCCGAACCGTGCGGCCAGGAGCGGCTCGGCGCCGTCGGCCAGCGCCGCAGCGAAGCCGCCGACGAACGCGTCGCCGGCGCCAGCGGTTTCCACCACTTTGCCGGCTGAGAATGGCGGCACGTGAACGGAGAGATTGCGGGTGTGAAACAAGGACCCGCGCTCGCCGAGGGTGATCAGCGCCGTGCCCACGCCCTTGGCGAGCAGGACGTCGCCGGCTCGGCGCGCGGCGGCAAGATCGCTCACGGTGATGCCGGTGAGCGCCTCGGCCTCGCTCTCGTTCGGCACGATGTAGTCGCTGAGGCCGAACAGGTCGTCGTCGAATGCCGCGGCGGGCGCCGGGTTGAAGATGGTGATGCAGCCCGCATGGCGCGCGGTCTCGAGCCCGCGGCGGGCGGCGGCCACCGGCTGCTCGAGCTGGGTGACGAAGACGCGGCTGTTGCGGATGACGTCGGCCGCCGCATCGACGTCGTCGGGGCTGATGTCGCCGGCCGCACCGGACACCACGATGATGGCGTTGTCGCCGCGCGTCTCGTGGACATAGATGAAGGCGGTGCCGGTCGGCGCGTTGTCAACCTGTGTGACGCGGGGTGCGATGCCTTCGGCCTTCCAGGTCTTCAGCGCGAGCTCACCGAAGGCGTCGCCGCCGATGCGGGAAATGAAGGTGACGCCGGCGCCGGCGCGCGCGGCGGCGACGGCCTGGTTCGAGCCCTTGCCGCCCGGCCCCATGGCGAAGCCCGATCCGGCGATGGTCTCGCCGATGGCCGGCATGCTGCTGGCGCGGAACGCGAGATCCGCCACGAAAATGCCGAGGATGGCGACGCCGTTCCTGCTCATGGTCATTCTCCCGTCGGCGGGATGACGCCCTTGGTGAAGAGGAAGCAGCCATAGAAGCGGCGTTCGCCGGTGGCGATGACGCAGTACGCGCTCTTGGCTTGGTCATAGAAGGCATGGCGCTCGACGCCGACCAGCGGCCAGGATCGGCCCTCGGCGCGGTCGACCGCACCCTGGACCTCCTGCTGCACCGGCGGGACTTCGGCCGGTTGGCCGACGATCTCCATACGGATCGCGGCATCGTCGACGAAGGTGTCGAGCGGCATCACCGACAGCACCGCGGCGGTCGCGCGCGCGGCGCTGACATTGTCGATGCGCAACAGGCGCCCGAGCACGGTCTGGCGCGCGATCGAGTCGGCCGGAAAATTGGTATCGCAGATCACCAGCCGGTCGCCATGGCCCATGGCGCGCAGGGCGTAGAGCACGTCGGCATTGAGCAGCGGGTCGATGGCCTTGAGCATGTGTCCTCCTGTTCGTCGCTTCCGGCAATCCTTCCGGGCTCTCGTGGCCCGCGCAGGGAACGCCGTCGGTCGGAGCCCCTAATCGCCGTAGGGGATCCAGATGTTCTTCACCTGCACCGCATGGCGCAGCAGAATCTCGCCCTCGCAGGCGTCATCGTCGGTCCAGTCCAGCAGCAGGCCATGATCAACCAGCGTGCGCTTGAGATTGCCGGTCGACAGCTTCTCTGCGGCGGCGGACGCTTCCTTGGAGCCGAATACCCACAGCGCATCGACGTCGTCATGTTCGGCGAGAACCTTGACGAGAGCATTACGGCCGCCGGTCACGATGTTGACGACGCCCGGCGGCACGTCCGAGGTCTCCAGCACCTGGTAGAGGTCGGTGGCGGCGAGCGGATGCCGTTCGCTGGGGACGGCGACGACGCGGTTGCCCATGGCGATCAGCGGCGCGACCAGACTGATGAAGGCGAGCAGCGGGGCTTCGTCGGGGCAGGCGACGCCGACCACGCCGATCGGCTCGTGCATGGCGAGCGCGACACCGCGCAGCGGCGGGGTATGGACGGCGCCGTCATACTTGTCGGCGAAGGCGCCGTAGCTGAACAGCCGCTTGATGCTGGCGTCCACCTCGGACTTTGCTTTCGCGCCCGTTACGCCGGTCATGGCGGCGATGCGGGCAGCGAACTCGTCGCGCCGCGCCGACAGGTTCTCGGCGAGATAGTAGAGGATCTGGGCGCGGTTGTGCGCGGTCGCCCTGGCCCAGCCCTCGGCGGCGCGGGCGGCAGCGACCGCATTGCGGATGTCCTTGCGGTTGCCGTCGCCGACCTCGCCGAGGGGCTTGCCTTTCGGCGAGAGCACGGCACGGGAGTAGTTGCCGTCCGGGCGCACCTGCTTGCCGCCGACGAACAGTTTGGCCGTGCGGTCGAGCGCGGGCGCGTCGAAGCCCGACATATCGTGCGCCTGCGGTGGCGCCGGCAGCTCCGGCCGCGGCTTGCGGCCGCTCCACGCCTTGGGTTTGAGATATTCGGTGATGCCTTCGCGGCCGCCCTCGCGGCCGAAGCCGGATTCGCGGTAGCCGCCGAACCCGACCGCGGCATCGAACAGGTTGGTGGCGTTGATCCAGACCACGCCGGCCTGAAGCTTCGGCGCGATGTCGAGCGCAAGGCCGATGGTCTCGCTCCACACGCTGGCGGCAAGGCCATAGCGGGTGTTGTTGGCGAGCGCGACCGCCTCATCTGGCGTGCGGAAGGGCATGGCCACCAGCACCGGGCCGAAGATCTCCTCGATGGCCACCGTCGACGATGGCTGCACGTTCCACAGCAGCGTCGGGGGATAGAAGCAGCCGTCGGCAGGCAGCGCCGTCGCGGCCTGGTACTTCTGGGCGCCTTCCCTGACGCCGGTCTCGACCAGTGCCTTGATGCGCTCGAGCTGGACGGGGGCGACCACCGCACCCATGTCGATCGCCTTGTCGAGCGGCGGGCCGACCCGCAGCGTCTCCATGCGGCGGATGAGGCGCTTGCGGAAATCCTCGGCGATGCCCTCGTGCACGAGGAGACGCGAGCCGGCACAGCACACCTGGCCCTGGTTGAACCAGATGGCATCGACCACGCCCTCGATCGCGCCGTCGATGTCGGCGTCGTCGAACACGATGAAGGGTGACTTGCCGCCGAGCTCCAGCGTCAGCGATTTGCCGGTGCCGGCCGTCGCCTCGCGGATCAGGCGGCCGACCTCGGTCGAGCCGGTGAATGCGATCTTGTCGACGCCGGGATGCGCGACCAGCGCTGCGCCCGTCGCGCCGTCGCCGGTGACGATGTTGAGGACGCCGGGAGGCAGGCCGGCCTGCGCCGCGAGCTCGGCGAACAGCAGCGCGGTGAGCGAGGTGAACTCGGCGGGCTTGAGCACCACGGTGTTGCCGACCGCGAGCGCCGGGGCGATCTTCCACGCCAGCATCAGCAGCGGGAAATTCCACGGGATGATCTGGCCGACAACGCCGAGCGGCACGTGGCCCGCGAGCTCGCGCTCCTGCAACTGGGCCCAGCCGGCATGGTGCAGGAAGTGGCGCGCGGCGAGCGGCACGTCGAGGTCGCGGGTCTCGCGGATCGGCTTGCCGTTGTCGATCGCTTCCAGCACGGCGAACAATCGGGCATGGCGCTGCAGCATCCGCGACAGCGCATAGAGATGGCGAGCGCGGCCGTGGCCGCCGAGCTGCGCCCACAGCGGTTGCGCCTTGCGCGCGGCGGTGACGGCGGCGTCGATGTCGGCGGCGGAGCCCTGTGCGAGGCGCGCGAGCGGCTTGCCGGTGGCCGGCTCGATGGTCGGGATGGTTTGCTCGGCACGCGCAGTGAATGCGCCGTCGATGAAATGGCCGAACACCGCATCGTGTCGCTTCAGCCAGGCGCGCGCCTCGCCGTCCGCCTCGGGGGCGGGGCCGTAGTCCATGGTCTCATAGTAGTGCGCAACACTCATCGACGGCGTCTCATGCCAGGGGGTGACGGTTGAAGGCCGAGTAGCGGCCGGTGACATGATGCTCGAGCTGCCGTTCGATGTCGGCGAGCAGGCTCGAGGCGCCGATGCGGAACAGATCCGGCTCGAGCCAGTCGCGTCCCAGCTCCTCCTTCATCAGGAACTGGTAGTTGAGCACGTCCTTCGCTGTGGAGATGCCGCCGGCCGGCTTGAAGCCGATCTTGAATCCGGTGTGCTCCCGATACAGCCGGATCATGCGCAGCATCGCCAGCGTCACCGGCAGTGTGGCGTTGACGCCCTCTTTGCCGGTGGAGGTCTTGATGAAATCGGCGCCCGCCATCATGCAGACCATCGAGGCCTTGGCGACGTTGCGCAGTGTCTTGAGGTCGCCGGTCGCCAGAATGGCCTTGAGATGCGCGGCGCCGCAAGCGGCGCGGAAATCTCGCACTTCCTGGTAGAGCGCCTGCCAGTTGCCGGTCAGCACGTGCTCGCGGGTGATGACGATGTCGATCTCGGCCGCACCGTCGTTCACCGAGGCTTCGATCTCCTTGAGCTTGAGATCGTGCGGCACGAGGCCGGCGGGAAAGCCGGTGGAGACCGCGGCAACCGGAATGCCGGAGCCGTCCAGCGCCGCGACCGCGGTGGCGACGAAGCGGTGATAGACGCAGACGGCGCCGGTGTGCACGGCACGGTCGGCAAAGCCGAGCGCTGCGAGCAGGTCGGTGCGCACGGGCGCCTTGGCCTTGGCGCACAGCCGCTGCACCCGCCCGGCGGTGTCGTCGCCGCTCAGGGTGGTGAGGTCGATGCAGGCGATGGCCTTCAACAGCCAGGCGGCCTGGGCGTCGTTCTTCACCGTGCGCCGGCCGGGCAGCGTCGCGACACGGCGCTCGGCGGCGGACAGATTGATGCGGATATCGTCCACCCAATCCATCTCGAGCGCACGGCCGTCGTTGCGCGGGAATGGCGCTGTCGGCGCGTGTGCGCGATCACGGCTGCGAAACGGCACGGTGGATGGTTCGGGGATCAAGGCTCTGCTCGACATTCGAAACGCTACACGCGGCGGAGGAATCGAAGACACCGTCAAACAGGACAGTCTCGATGGTCGCACGCGCCTCCCGGCACAGACGTACGGCGTGCACCCTCTCGATGCGTGATCGGGAGCCGGCAACCGCAGCTTGTTTGTTATAATTCTAACATATTGTTGTTTCGATCATCACATCATTGTAAGACCGTTGTCAACGGGGTAAGCAGGATTCATGAGCAAGATGGCTGAGCTTCCGAATGCGCGCCCGAGTGAAACACGCGCGCAGCGCCTGCAACGACTTCGTCGGGCGGTCGAGACAAGTGGTGCCCTGCATCTCAAGGACGCGGCCGAACTGCTCAACGTCTCGGAAATGACGGTGCGCCGCGATCTCGCCGCCTCCGATGCGGCGCTCGCCTGTCTCGGCGGTTATGTCGTGAACGCAGCCTCGCCGACCGGCATCAAGTACACGCTGGAGCAGGAGATCGATCAGCACACGCAGGACAAGCGGTTTGCCTGTCGCGCGGCCGCCGCGTCGATCAAGGAAGGCGAAACCGTCTTCATCGACTGCGGCACGACCATGCAGTCGCTTGCGGAATGCCTGCCCGACGAGCTGCCGCTCTCGGTGATCTGCTATTCGTTGAATGTTGCCGCGATCGTCGCCCGGCGGGCGGCGACGCAGTTGATGATGATGGGCGGGCTCTACCATCCGTCATCGCAGTCGTTCTCGTCGGACGAGGGGTTGACCTACTTGCGGCGGCTCGGCATCAACAAGGCGTTCATCTCCGCCGGCGGCGTGCATCCGTTGCGCGGCGCGAGCTGCTCCAATTTTCATGAGGTCGGCGTCAAGCAGGCCGTCATCGCGACCGCGATGGAAAGCATCCTGGTGGTCGATGCCAGCAAGCTCGGCAGCCTCAAGCCGGCGTCCTTTGCCGATCTCGATGCATTTTCGAAGATCATCGTCGGCGGCTCGGCTCCCGCCGACCAGCGCAAGCAGTTCAAGGCGCTGCCGGTCGACTACGTGACCAAATCAGCCTGATCGGCGGGCAGGTCCGTCGCAACCTTTGCACTGTCACGTGCCGCAGCGAAGTCGGGCCCGGCGGTGCCGGACCCGCATCGCTATCCGTAGGATCAGTTGCAGGCGGGCTTCGCCTTGGTACAGGCGTTCATCAGCTCCGGCGGCGGCTCCTTCTTGAACACGGTGGTATAGGATTCCAGCACGTTCGACTGCACCACCGGCAGCGACTGCACGCCGACCCAGGCCGGCGTCGGCTTGCCGAGCAGCGCGTTCATCATCGCCAGCGCCTCGGCGACGCCCTGGTCGTAAGGCCGCTGCGATCCCGTCGCCTTGAGCGGGCCGCCCTTGGCGATCTCGATGGCCGACTGCAGACCGAGATCGACCGTGGTGACGGGGATGTCGATGCCTTGCGCGCGCATCGAGCTCAGCGTGTCCAGCGCCGGCTGGTCCCACACCGCGAACAGGCCCTTGATGTCGGGATTGCCAGTGAGGAAGTCGCCGGCGATCTGCGACACCTTCGGCGGATCGGTAAAGTCGACCTGCTTCATCTTGATGTCCGGCCGGTTCTTCTTCATCCATTCGCTGACGCCCTTGGTGCGCTCGTTGGTGCTGAAGTAGTCGACGCCGAAATTGACCAGGCCGATGGTCGCGCCCTGCGGCACGCAGGAAGCGAGGATCTGCGCTGCAATCTGGCCGTTGCCCTGGCTGTCGGCCGAGACCATCGCGGCATACTCCTCCGGATGCTTCAGCCCGGTCGGGATGCTGTCCATCAGCACCAGCTTGATGCCGGCCTTGGACACTTTCTTGTAGGTCGGCGCGGTGGCGGTGAAGTCGACCGGAATCGAAATGATGCCGTCGGGATGCTGCTGGATGGTGTTCTCGATGTCGGCGATCTGCTTGTCGACCTGATACTCGGCAGATGCAACGCCGGTGACGGTCACGCCGTATTTCTTCAGCGTGTCGGTGATGCCCTGGATCTGGAGCTGCGACCAGTCGAGATTGACGGTCTGCATGGAGATGCCGACCTTGAAATTGCCGGCCTTGATCTTGGCAGCATCCGCCTCCGAGAGCGCGAGCACCTCAGGTGAGGCGGCCTTCTCGCCATGAGGGCCCTGGCCGACGATCGATTTCGGGCCCAGCGTGGCGAGGTCGACGCCCTTCACGCAGGTGTCGGGAGCGCCTGCGAGGGCTGATGTTGCGAGCGCGACGGTCGATGCGGTCGCGATCAGGGCTGTCAGCAAGGCTCGGTGGCGCGAGACAGGTTTGTGCATGGTATCCTCCCATTGTCGTTCTGGTCGCCTGTCGATCGAGGCCGGCGGCCTTGCCTCTTGACGCTGCGCGACGGTTGTCGCGTGGCGTCCAATCTCGTTCAGCGTTTCGTGAAGGCGACGGCGGCGACGATGATCGCGCCCTTGATGACAAGCTGCAGCGGCGAGCTGACGCCGAGCAGCACGAGGCCGTTGTTCAGCGTGCCGATGATCAGGCTGCCGAGCAGGGTGCCGAGGATGAAGCCGCGCCCGCCGAACAGGCTGCAGCCGCCGAGGATCACCGAGGCGATGACGTCGAGCTCCATGCCCTGCACGACGTCCGGCCGTGCCGCATGCGAGCGCGCCGACAGCACCAGCGCGGCGAGGCCCGCCAGCGTGCCGGTGAGGACGAAGGCGAGCGTCGTCACGCGTTTGATATGGATGCCGGAATAGAGCGCTGCGGTCGGGTTGCCGCCCGCCGCATAGATGCGCCGGCCGAACACGTTGAAATGCAGCAGCAGGATGCCGACGATGATCGCCCCTACCGTCCAGGCGATTGGCGCCGGCATGCCGAGCAACGAGCCTTCGCCGAAGATCGCAAAATAGGTCTCGTTGGTGATGATGACCGGCTTGGTGTTGGTGACCATCATGGCGAGACCACGCGCCATGCTTAAGGTCCCGAGCGTGACCAGGAACGAGGGGATCGCGAGCTGCGTGGTCAGAATGCCGTTGATGAGGCCAACCAGTGCGCCGGTGCCGAGACCGGCGATGGCGCCGACGATCCAGTGGTTGCCGATGTGCGCCATGGCCAGCGCCGCGGCCATGCCGGAGAGCGCCAGCGTGGAGGCGACCGACAGGTCGATCTGGCGCGCGATGATGACGAAGGTCATGCCGACGGCGACGATCGACACCAGTGTCGTCTGTCGGCCGATGTTCAGGAAATTGTCGAGCGATAGGAACCAGGGCGAGGCCAGGCTGAAGACGACCAGCAGGATCGCAAAGGCGATGTAGAGCATGTAAGGCTGTTCGCCGCGCAGCAAGGTCTGCAGCAGTTTTCGCGGCTGCGCCGATCGGACAGGCGTGGGAGACGCGGCGATGCGGGACACGTCGAGGTCGGTCATGCGGATAACTCGCGGGCTGTGCGTTCGTAGTCGGTCTGGGATTGCTGCAGCAGGTGGTGCAAGTCCTCGGCATTGCCGACCTCACCGCGGGCGAAGGTGCGGATGATGCCGCCTTCGACGACGATGGAGATACGGTCGCAGAGCAGCAGCAGTTCGGCGAGATCGGAGGACACCACCAGCACGCCGCTGCCGTCCGCTGCGGCCTGGCGGATCACGCCATAGATTTCCTCGCGTGCGCCGACATCGACGCCAACGGTGGGCTCGTCGAGCAGCAGCACCTGTGGTCGCGGCTTGTTCCACTTAGCGAACACGACCTTCTGCTGGTTGCCGCCGGAGAGCGTCTTGACCAGGCTCGACGCATCCGGCGCCTTCACCGCGAGCCTGCGCACGGCAGACTCTGCGTCCTGCGTCGCCGCGCGCTGCCGCATCCATCCCCACAGGGCGAAGCGGCGAAGTTGCGCCAGTGTGATGTTGCGTTCGATCGAGTGCTCAAGAACCAGCCCTTGGACATGGCGGTCCTCGGGCACCAGGGCGACGCCCTGCGCGATCGCCTGTGCCGGGTTCTTCGGCGATGGTGCCTCGCCGTTGATTGCGATCGTTCCGCTCACGGCTCGGCGCAGGCCGAAAATGGTCTCCAGAATTTCGGTGCGCCCACTGCCGATCAGGCCCGCGAGGCCATGAATTTCGCCCTTGAACACGGTCAGGTCGACCGCGCGCAGCCGGTCGTTGCCGACGTGGCTGAGTGAAAGCGCCGGGACGTCTGACGTCGTGCCGCGATGGGGCGCTGATGACCGCAGCGTATCCGCGGACGCAACATGGCCGGATCCAATGATCGCGGCCACCAGTTGCTTCATGTCGGTCTCGGCGGTGACAAAGGTGCCGGCATTGGTGCCGTCGCGGAACACGGTCACCCGCTGCGAGATCTGGAAGACCTCATCCAGGCGGTGGGTCACATAGATCACGCCGACGCCGCGGCTGGTGACCTTGCCGATCGCATCGAACAGGATCTGCACCTCGTCGCCCGTCAGCGATGAGGTCGGCTCGTCGAGAATGAGCAGGCGGACGTCGCCCATCAGTGCCTTGGCGATCTCCGTCATCTGCCGGTAGGCAAATGGCAGTGCGCCGACATTGGCTCGCGCGTCGAGCGGGATGCCGAGCTGTTTCAGGAACGTTTCAGCCTCCGCCATCAGTTGCTTCTTGCGGAGGAAGCCGAAGCGATTGCGCGGTTCGCGGCCGAGCATCAGGTTGTCGGCGACGCTCAACGATTCCACCAGGCTGAGATCCTGGTAGACGACAGCGATGCCGGCCTCGCGCGATTGCGAAGGGCTGTCGAACACCGCGCGCCTGCCGGCGATCTCGATCGTGCCGCTATCGCTGCCATGGACGCCGCTCAGGATCTTGATGAGGGTGGATTTCCCGGCGCCGTTCTCGCCCAGCAGGGCGTGGACCTCGCCCGGGAGCACCTCGAGATTCACGCCGCGCAACGCCCGCGCGCCGCCAAAGCTCTTGGTGATGCCTTCGACCCTGACAAGCGGCGCTGGCGGCCGGCCCTCGGTCGCCGCCGGGCGCGGCTGGTTCATGCTTCCTCCCCTCGGCTTGCAGCCATTGGGATTATTGTAACATCAATTGATATGATTGTGACTTATGATGTGACTATTCTATCAATCGGTCACAGGTGTCAATGGCCAGCAATGGCGAGAACCGCCGCCCTGCATGGGACAGGCGTCAACGCGAGGCCGGGGAATGACGGCCCTCTGCGCTGCGGTCAGTTGTGATGATGTGTCGGAAGCTCGGCAGGGAGCGGCGTCAGCCGTCAGCAGCGCGGGCCGAAGCGGGCAAAGCCACCAGAGGCGTGCGGCGATGCATCAGGGCCGCTTCACGGCGCGGCGGTGGCCGCCGTCTGGGCCTGATCGGTGTTGGGGCGATGGCGCTGGATCAGCTTGGCAAGGATCGCCGCCATTTCTTCCATGCGCGGGCGCATGCGGTATTCGGGCCCGGCGATGACGGCGGACAAGCGGCGGTCGCCGACCGGCAGCGGCAGGGCGACGCCGGCGAGGTCGCGGCTGTAGTCGGCAAAACTCAGGCAGTAGCCGCGCTCGACGGACTTGCGTAGCTCCGCTTCGACCGCGTCGATGCTGATCGGCGTGGTCGGTCCGTACTGCTTGAACTCGATCTTGCGATAGAGCGCGTTGCGCTCGTCGGGCGAGTACTGCAGCAGCAGCGCGCGGCCGCTGGAGGCGGCGTGGATCGGCACGCGGTGGCCGATCTGGGCGAAATAGCGGATCGCCGCGCTCGATTCCACGACATCGATGAAGATGGCGAGAGTGCCGGACGGCGCCGCGATTGCCGCGGTCTCGCCGCTCTCCGCCGAGATGTCCGTGATCAGCGCATGGGTCCACTCGGGCAGCGGCTCGACGTCGGCGACCGCCTTCGCCTGCGCCAGCCAGCGCAGGGTGGGGTAATAGCCGCCGCGCGGCCGCGGCTCGTAGAGATAGCCTTTTTCAGACAAGGTCGTCAGGAGATTGAACGTGCTCGAGCGCGGCCAGCCGAAATGATCAGCGATATCTGCGAGCGTGGCCGGCTGCCTGGTCCGCGCGAAGTATTCCAGGATGTCCAGTACGTACGCGGCCTGTCGAACGATCATCATCGATCCCAGCTAGAGTTCGGCACCAGGGGCGGGAAGCTCCGTCAATCCGAGGGTCTTCATAGCCGCCCTGAGATGCGGCTTGTCAATCATCTTGCCGTCGATCCGGATCACGCCGAGGTTCGGGTTGGCGGCGAAGGCGGCGACGATCTTCTCGGCGAAGGCGCGCTCCGTCGCCATCGGCTCGAAGGCCGCATTGACGACGTCGACGTGCTTGGGATGGATGACCGCCTTGACGGAGAAGCCGTCGCGACGGGCGGCACGGGTTTCCTGCTCCAGCCCGGCGAGGTTCTCGATGTCGGTGTAGACCGTGTCGATGGCGGCAACGCCCGCTGCCGCAGCGCCCATCAGGCAGAGATCACGGGCGAGGCGGTAGGGGCTGTGGAATTGGCCGCCGCTACCGTTCTCCGTGGCCCCGAGCGAGGCGGCAAGATCTTCGGCCCCCCACATCAGGCCGACGAGCCGCGGTGAACAGTCCGTATAGGTCCCCAGACCAAAGACCGATCCGGCGGTCTCGGTGGCGACGACCACGATCCGGGTCACGCCGACCGGCGAGCTGGCCGCGGCCTCGAAGGCGTCGAGCCAGAACGCGAGCTGACGCACGTCGTCGCCGGAGCGGCACTTCGGCAGCACGATGCCGTCGGGCTTCGCCGGCATCACCGCGGCGAGGTCGCCCAGCGTCATGCCGGTGTCGAGCGCATTGACCCGCACGTACAGCAGCTGTCCGTCGCGGCGGCTGCCGAGCATGGTGCGCGTCAGGCCGCGTGCCTCGTCCTTCTTGTCAGGCGCCACCGAGTCCTCGAGATCGAGGATCAGGGCGTGGGCCTGGCCCTGCGACGCCCGCTCGAACTTGCGCGGGCTGTCACCGGGAACGAACAGCATCGAGCGCATCAGGCGGGCCTCCGGTGCATCAGCGCGCTGCGGCGGCAGCTTCCGACCACCTCGTTGTCCTGGTTGAGGGCGTGATGCTCGAACTCGACAATGCCGGCGTTCGGCCGCGACTTGGATGCGCGCACCGAGAGCACCTTGGTCGTCGCCCGCAGCGTGTCGCCGTGGAACACGGGCTTGGGAAAGACCACGTCCGTCATGCCGAGATTGGCGACGGTGGTGCCGAGCGTGGTGTCGTACACCGTCATGCCGATCATGATGCCGAGCGTATAGAGGCTGTTGAAGATGCGCTGGCCGAACTCGGTCTTGGCGGAAAAGTGCGCGTCGATGTGCAGCGGCTGCGGGTTGAGCGTCAGCAGGCTGAACATCGTGTTGTCCATCTCGGTGACGGTGCGGGTGAGGGCGTGGGTGAATTCCTGTCCCACCGAAAAATCCTCGAAATACAAGCCGGCCATGGTCGTCCTCTGTGGTTTGTCGTTGGTTGCTGGCCCGGCTGTGGATGCCGGGCATTGTCGGGTCAGGAAGCGGCGTTGACCACTGCCTTGCTGTTCGTGAGGTGCTCGATCTCCTCGGGCGTAAAGCCGGCGTCGCGCAGGATGTCGCCGCCGTGCTCGCCGAGCGTCGGCGCCGGGCCGCCCGGTTGCGGCTGGCTGACGCTCCAGGTCGAGGGCACCTGCATCTGGCGGATGCGGCCTTCGGTCGGGTGCTCGACCGTCTTGAAGAAGCCGATGGCCGCAAGGTGCGGATCGTCGAGGATGCTCTCCAGCGTGTGCATCGGCATCACCGGAATGTCGGCCTTCTCCAGCAGGGCGCGCCACTCGGCGGTGGTGCGACTGAGGAAGATCTGGCCGATCTCCTCATAGATCTCGTCGATATGCTTGTGCCGTGCCGCATGGTTGGCGAAGCGCGGCTGCTGCAGGAAGTCCTGCCGGCCGATGGCCTCGAAGAAGCTGCGCCACTGCTTGTCGTTGTAGATCAGCACGCAGAGATGGCCGTCGCTGGTCTTGTAGGGCTTGCGGTAGCGCGACAAGAGCCGCGCATAGCCGCCGTGATCGAGCGGCGGGTCGTAGGTCAGGCCGCCGAGGTGGTCGATCAGCACGAAGTCGGTCATGCATTCGAACATCGGCACGTCGATGCGCTGGCCGATGCCGGTGCGCTGCTGGTGCATCAGGCCGCCGAGAATGGCGTTGACCGCCATCAGGCCGACGACGCGGTCCGCCATGGTGATCGGCACATAGCGCGGCGTGCCGTCGCCGGCGGCAGCCAGCAGGGTCGGGATGGTGGATGCGCCCTGGATCAGGTCGTCATAGGCGGGCTTGGCGGCGTAGGGGCCGGTCTGGCCGTAACCGAACACGCCGACATAGACGAGACGCGGGTTGATCGCGGCGAGGGTGTCGTAGTCGAGCCCGAGCCGGGCCATGGCCTGCGGCCGCACATTGTAGACGAGGGCGTCGGCGGTCTTGACCAGCCGCAGCAGCGCGTCGCGGCCGTCCTTGTTCTTGAGGTCGATGGCGATGCTGCGTTTGCCGCGGTTGGCATTGAGGAACATGCCGCCCATTCCCGGGGTGCGGCCCGGTCCGATCTGCCGGACGATGTCGCCCTCCGGGCTTTCGACCTTGATCACGTTGGCGCCCATGTCGGCCAGGATCTGGGTCGCATAGGGCCCCATCAGCACCGTGGTGAGGTCGAGAATGGTCAGGCCGTTCAGGGGGCCCATGGCGCAATTTCCTTCCGAAGCAATCGTTTGATTGTTCTGTCCACTTATGTGGACATTAAATTCATTCGAATGGCCGTCAATCCGCGTTCAGCGCAGTTCTGACTGCATAATTCAGCATATTGACGTTTATGTCCACATATATGTACAAATCATACAAACAAGACGAGCCCAGCCACGGGCACCGGGAGAAAAACGCATGAAGACATCGTCTGGATGGGGCGGTTCGCTGGTCGCCCTCTCGCTTGCCGCCGTCGCGGCCGCCCCGGCGCAGGCGGTCGAGCTCAAGGTCGCGGATTCGTTTCCCGCCGGCCACTACCTGGTCCGGCTGATGCTCAAGCCGTGGATGGACGATGTGACCGCGCGCACCAAGGGTGCGGTGACCTTCAGCTACTATCCCAACCAGCAAATCGGCAAAGCCGCTGATTTGTTGCGCCTGACGCAGTCCGGCGTCGTCGACATCGGCTACATCGCGCCATCCTATGCCTCCGACAAGATGCCGCTGTCGGAAGTCGCGCAGCTGCCCGAGGCCTTCCACACCAGTTGTGAAGGCACGATCGCGTACTGGAAGAGCGCGCGGCAGGGTGTGCTCGCCAAGCAGGAATACACGCCGAACAAGATCCGGCTGCTGATGGAAGTCGTGCTGCCGCCCTATCAGGTCTACACCACCAAGCAGAAGGTCGAGGCGCTTAAGGACGTGCAGGGCTTGAAGCTGCGCACCACCGGCGGCGCGCAGGACCTCACGCTGCGTGCGATCGGTTCGGTACCGGTGCGGATGTCGGCGCCCGACGCCTATGAATCGCTGTCGCGCGGCACGCTCGACGGCCTGCTGTTCCCGATGGAGAGCGTCACTTCCTATGGCCTCGAGAAGCTGGTGAAACATGCCACCGAGGGCGTGAGTTTCGGCAGCTTCATCGTCGCCTATTCGATCAGCCAGGCCGCCTGGGACCGGCTGCCGGACGATGCCAAGAAGGCGATGGACGAAGCCTCCGAGGCGATCCAGGCCAAGGCCTGTGCTGACGTCGACAAGGAGCAGGACGGCTCGCGGCAGCGCCTCGAGCAGGCCGGTGTCACCTTCGAGCCGCTGCCGGCCGAAACGCGTGCCCAGCTCAAGGATAAGCTGAAGGGCGTCGGTCACGACTGGGCGGCGGCGCTCGATGCCCGCGGCAAGCCGGCGTCCGCCGCGCTCAAGGAGTTCGACGCGCTGCTCGCCGAGGGAGCCAAGAAGTGATGCGGCGGATCGGCGAGGTTCTCGCGGCGATCGAGCGCATCCTCACCTTCATCGCGGTCGCCTTCCTGTTCGTCATCATGGTGCTGGTGGTCGCCGACGTCTTCATGCGCTATGTCGTCAACCGTCCCTTCAGCTTCACCTATGACCTGATCGGGCTTTATCTGCTCGCCGGCGTGTTCTTCCTCACGCTGTCGGATGGCTTGCGTGAGCACGCCCATGTCGGCGTCGACATCCTGCTGCATCGATTCTCGCCGGCCGGGCGCCGCCTCTCCGAAATTGTGACCGCGCTGGTCGGGCTGTTCGTGTTCGTGCTGATCTCGCAGGTCGGCTTCGAGCGGGCGCTCGACAACTACCAGCAGGGCGACGTGCTGGCGGGGGCCATTCCCTGGCCGACCTGGATCTCGGCGGCGCTGGTGCCGTTCGGCTGCGGCGTGCTGGTGCTGCGGCTCCTGCTGCAGCTCGTTGGCCATGTTCTGAGCCTCGCCACCGGGCGTGACCTCTATCCGCTGCCGCCCATCACCGGGGCCGGCGAAGCCAAATCCTTCGAATAGCGGGCGATATCGGACATGACTCCTCTTCTCGTTCTCGGCCTGCTGTTTGGCCTGCTCGCGATCGGCACGCCCGTCGGCTTCGCCATGGCGTTCGCTGGCTCGGTCGGCCTGATCATCGTCGGCGGCCTGCCAACGCTGTACGGCATCCTGCAGACGGCGCCGCTCTCTACCGTGTCGTCCTATGAGCTGATCACCATTCCGATGTTTCTGCTGATGGCGGACCTCGTGCTGCTGTCCGGCGTCGCCGACGACCTGTTCAAGACCGCATCCGCCTGGGTCGGCCGCATTCCCGGCGGCCTCGGCATGGCGACTGCGCTCGCCGGCGCCGGCTTCGGCGCGATCTGCGGCACCAGCACCGCGTCGGCCGCGACGCTGTCCTCGACCAGCCTGCCGGCGATGATCCGCCAGGGCTACGAGCCGAAGATGGCCGCAGGCGTGGTGGCGATCTCCGGCACGCTGTCGATGCTGCTGCCGACCAGCGTCGCGCTGGTGATCTTCGGCCTGCTCGCCGAGGTCAACATCGGCAAGCTGCTGATCAGCGGCATCATTCCCGCGATCCTGGTCACCATCACCATCATGGCGACGATCTATCTGCTGGTGTGGCAGGACCCGTCGCGCGCGCCGCGCACCACCTCGGTGCCGTGGCGAGAGCGCTTTAAGCTGCTGTGGCAGGTCAGCCCGATGGTGATCCTGTTCTCGATCGTGACCGGCACCATCTATCTCGGCGTCGCGACGCCGACGGAGGCTTCGGCGTTCGGTGCATTCGGCGCCTTCGTGCTGGCGCTGTGGAAGGGCCGGATCACACCGCTGTCGCTGTACAAGACGCTGCTGCGCGCCGCCCACGGCACCTGCATGATCGTCATGATCCTGATCGGCGCCTCGATCTTCGGCTACTTCTTCACGTTGACCCATGTGACGCAGGATCTCGTCGCCTGGATCGGCAGCCTGCCGACCTCGCGCTGGGTCATCATCACGCTGATCCTGTGTGGCTACATCGTGCTGGGATCGTTCATGGACCAGATCGCCATCCTGGTGCTGACCGTGCCGATCGTGATCCCGCTGATCAAGACGCTGGGCTTCGATCCGATCTGGTTCGGCGTTATCAAGATCGTCACCGCGGAGGTCGGCATGATCACGCCGCCGGTGGGGCTGAACTGCTTCATCGTCGCGCGCTATGCCAACCGGCCGGTGGCGGAGGTGTTCCACGGCACCTTCCCGCACTTCATCGCTCACCTGATCGCCATCGCGATCCTGGTCGCGTTCCCCAGCATCATCCTGTGGCTGCCGTCCCAGATGGGCAACTGAGCCGTCGTTGTCGAGGAGAATGACCATGAAATCGATTCTTGCCGGTTGTCTTGCCGGTGGCCTCGCCGCCGCGCTGCTCGCGCCGGCCGCGCGCGCGGAGGACGCCGCCATCACCCTGCGGCTCGCCGACAGCCTGCCCATTGGCCACGTTATCCACGAGTCGGTGACCAAGCCGTTTATCGCGGCGGTCGAGCAGCGCACCGGCGGCAAGCTGAAGCTGACGCACTATCCGGCCGAGCAGCTCGGCAAGGCCAAGGATCTGCTGCGGTTGACGCAATCCGGCGTCGTCGACATCGGCTACATCGTGCCGTCCTACGCTTCCGACAAGATGCCGCTGTCGGCGGTGGCGGAACTGCCCGGCGGCTTCCGCGACGCTTGCCAGGCGACGCAAGCCTACTGGAATCTGGCGCAGGACGGCCAGTTCCTCGGCACGAAAGAATATGCACCGAACGCCATTCGGCCGCTGGTCACCTTCGTGCTGCCGACCTACCAGATCGTGCTGTCGACCCGGAAGACGGTCAACAGCCTCGCCGACATCGAGGGCCTCAAGATCCGGACCGCCGGCGGCGCGCTCGACCTGATGATGCGTAGCATCAAGGCGGTGCCGATCCGGATGTCGCCGCCGGAAATCTACGAGGCGATGTCGCGGGGAACGCTGGACGGCGCCATGATCGGCTACCAGAGCGCCGCGTCCTATGATCTGATCGGCCTGTTGAAGACCGGCACGGTCAACGAGCCGCTGTCGTCGGTGGTCATCACCTATTCGATCAGCGCGGCCAAATGGAAGGCGTTGCCGGAGGCGTACCGCCAGGTGCTGGCGGAAGAGGGCGAGCGCATCACCCGCGACAGCTGCGCCAAGTTCGCGCATGCGGAAGACGAGGCGTTGGCGAAAGCGAAAGGCAAGGGCATCCGGCTGATCCATTTCTCGCCGGAGGATGAGAAGGCCATGACCTCAGTGTTCGATCTGGTGGCGCGCGACTGGGCGTCGGGGCTCGACGGTCGTGGCAAGCCGGGCAGCGACGCACTTGCGGTATGGGCCACTGCGCTCAAGGCTGTGCCCGGGCAGCATTGACCGGGATCACTTTATCAACCGTCTGGACGATCGGTCATCAAGCAGGACGAACGACAATGGATTTTGCGCTCACCGACAATCAGGAAGCCATTCGTGACGCGATCGCGAAGATCTGCAGCAATTTTGATGACGCCTACTGGCTGAATAAGGATCGCGAGGGCGGCTTCCCGCACGACTTTCACAAGGCGCTGGCGGATGCCGGCTGGCTCGGCATCTGCGTGCCGGAGGCCTATGGTGGCTCCGGCCTCGGCATCACCGAAGCGGCGATCATGATGCGCACCATCTCGGAGTCGGGCGCCGGCATGTCCGGCGCCTCCGCCGTGCACATCAACGTGTTCGGCCTCAATCCGGTGGTGGTGTTCGGCACCGAGGAGCAGCGCAAGCGGATGCTGCCGCCGATGGTCGAGGGACGGGAGAAGGCGTGCTTTGCCGTCACCGAGCCGAACACCGGTCTCAACACCACCCAGCTCAAGACTCGGGCGGTGGCCAAGAACGACCGCTACATCGTCAATGGCCAGAAGGTGTGGATCTCGACTGCGCAGGTGGCGCACAAGATCCTGCTGCTGGCGCGCACCACGCCGCTGGAGGAGGTGAAGAGCCCGACCCACGGCCTCAGCCTGTTCTACACCGACTTCGATCGCAAGCGGATCAAGGTCCACGAGATCGAGAAGATGGGCCGCAAGATCGTCGATTCCAACGAGCTGTTCTTCGAGGACTTCGAGATCCCGATGGAGGACCGCATCGGCGAGGAAGGTCGTGGCTTCCAGTACATCCTGGAAGGCATGAACCCGGAGCGGATCCTGATCGCGGCGGAGGCGGTCGGGCTCGGCAAGCTGGCGCTGTCGCGCGCCGCCGACTACGCCAAGACCCGCAACGTGTTCAACCGGCCGATCGGCCAGAACCAGGCGATCCAGCATCCGCTGGCAAAGAATTGGGTCGAGCTCGAGGCGGCCTGGCTGATGGTGATGTCGGCGGCGTGGCAGTACGACAAGGGCATGCCGTGCGGCGCAGCCGCCAACGCCGCCAAGTATCTCGCCGGCGAAGCGGGCTTCCAGGCCTGCGAGCAGGCGGTGATGACCCATGGCGGCTTCGGTTATGCCAAGGAATTCCATGTCGAGCGCTACCTGCGCGAGGTGCTGATCCCGCGCATCGCGCCGATCAGTCCACAGCTGGCGCTCAGCTTCATCGCCGAGAAGGTGCTGGGCCTGCCGAAATCGTACTGACGGCTTCGCCATCAACAGGGGCTGACGCATGGCAGACATCATGGCGGCTGCCGCGCTCGATTTCGCCGGGCTGATCCGGGACGGCGACGTCGTGGTGTGCGGGCAGGCGACGGCCGAGCCGCGCACGCTGACGCAGGCGCTGGTGGCGCAGAAGGACCGGCTGCCGCCATTCACGGTCGTGGTCGGTCCGTTGTTCTCGCGCACCTTTGCGCCGGCGCGCACTGGCGACATCGCTTTCCGCAGCTATGGCGCGATCGGCGAAGCACGCCGGCTGGCCGAGGTCGGGCGGCTCGACGTCGTGCCCAGCCACTACAGCGCGTTCTGTGCCGACTTCGCGTCCGGGCGCCACCGCGCCGATGTCGTGCTGGTGCAACTGGCGATCGACGATGCCGGCCGGCTGAACGCGAGCCTGTCGAACGACTATGTGATCGATGCGGCGCGGCGCGCGCGCGTCGTGATCGCGGAGATCAACCGGGATGCGCCCTGGACATTCGGCGCGGAGTGGCCGGCCGATATCCCGCTGCACGCCCGTGTCGCTGCGGACGAGGCGCCGCTGGAATTGCCGGCCGGGGAGCTCGACGATGTCTCGCGCCGCATCGCCGTCCATGCGGCCGGCCTGGTCGCCGATGGCAGCACGCTGCAATTCGGCGTCGGCCGGATCCCTGACGCCATCCTGTCGTCGCTGTCCTATGTCCGTGACCTCGGCATCCATTCCGGCCTGATCAACGATGCCGTCGTCGACCTGATTGCCTGCGGCGCGGTGACCAATGCCCGCAAGGGCATCGACGCCGGTCTGACCGTGACCAACCAGCTGATCGGCACGCGGCGGCTGTATGATTTCGCCGACCGCAACCCGGCGATCGCGGTGCGGCCGACGTCCTACACCCACGCCGGCGCGGTGCTCGGCCGCGTCAACCGCCTGGTCGCGATCAACTCGGCGCTGCAGATCGCCCTCGACGGCAGCGTCAATGCCGAGACCATTGGCGGCGTCGCGATCGGAGCGATTGGCGGGCAGGTCGATTTCGTCCGCGGCGCCAATGCCTCGCCAGGGGGCCGGGCGATCATCGCGCTGCCGGCGACGACGCCAAAGGGCGCAAGCCGCATCGTGCCTGAGGTCGAGACGGTGACGACGTCGCGTGCCGACGTCGATGCCATCGTCACCGAATGGGGCGTTGCCGAGCTGCGCGGCTGCGGCCTCGCCGAGCGGGCGCAGCGGATGATCGCCATTGCGGCGCCGGAGCATCGCGAGCGGCTGGCGCAGGTGGCGTGGGAGAGGGAGCGCAAGGCATGACGGGGGCATCATCTGCTGACAAGGGCGCGCAGGAAGGCGCGCGCAGTGGTCCGCTCCACGGTCTGCGCATCGTCGAGTTCGCCGGAATCGGCCCGGCGCCGATGACCGCGATGCTGCTCGCCGATCTCGGCGCCGACGTCATCCGCATCGACCGCCTGCAGCCGAGCGGGCTCGGCATCGCCAAGCCCAGGCAGTTCGATTTCCTGGCGCGCGGCCGCCAGGCGGTGGCGATCGACCTCAAGCATCCGGATGGCGTGGCCTGTGCGCTGGATCTCGTGGCCGCCGCCGACGGCCTTGTCGAAGGCTTCCGTCCCGGCGTGATGGAGCGCCTTGGCCTTGGCCCCGACGCATGTTTCGCGGTCAATCCGCGCCTCGTGTACGGCCGCGTCACCGGCTGGGGGCAGGACGGCCCGCTGGCGTCGGCCGCGGGGCACGACCTCAACTACATCGCGCTGTCCGGCGCACTCCATGCCATCGGTCGCGCCGGCGCACCACCGACCCCGCCGCTGAACCTCGTTGGCGATTTCGGTGGCGGCGGGCTGTATCTCGCGTTCGGCATGGTCTGCGCGATGCTCGCCAGCCAGCGCTCAGGCGTCGGCCAGGTGGTCGATGCCGCGATGATCGACGGCACGGCGACGCTGATGACATCGATCTACGGCATGATCGGTGCCGGCCTGCATGGCGGCGAGCGCGGCACGAACATCCTGGACTCCGGCGCGCCGTACTACGATGTCTATCGCTGCGCCGACGGCGAGTATGTCAGCATCGCACCGATCGAGGACAAGTTCTGTGCCGAGCTGCTGCAGCGGCTCGGGTTGGACGCAGCTGCCTTTCCGAATATGAAGGATCGCAGCAACTGGCCGGCGGCGCGGGCCATCCTGACAGAAACATTCGGCCAGAAGTCGCGCAGCGAATGGTGCGCCCTGCTGGAAGGCACCGACGTCTGCTTCGCGCCGGTGCTCTCGGCATCGGAGGCGCCGCGCCATCCGCATGTCGCAGCGCGCCGGACGTTTGTGGAGATCGACGGCGCGATCCAGCCCGCGCCCGGGCCGCGCTTCAGCCGCACCTCGCCGCCACTGCCGCGCAGCGCCCGGGAGTGCCAGGGTGACACCACCGCGTTGCTGCAGCGTTGGGCGATCGCGCCGGAACGGGTCGCGGCGTTGCGGACAGACGGGATCGTTCGCTAGCGCGTTCGCCGGATCAAGGCGTCACTCATACACACCATATATAAAGACGTGCGGGCGACGTTACGCACGCCGGATGGAGGTGCGTCATATTGCGCACCATCAGACAATCTGACATGTTCACGGCAAGGGCTTCGTGTCGTTGTCAGTGGCCGTCCGTCGGCCGGCGCGCGAGTGAGGAATGAATACGATCAATCTCCAGGTTCCCCGCCAGGCCGCGACGCTGCGCCTGCTGGTCGAGGACAAGCTTCGCAGCGCGATCGCCGCCGGCCATTTCAAGCCGGGGCAGCGCCTGATCGAACGCGAGCTCTGCGAGCAGATCGGGGTCGGGCGCACGTCGGTGCGCGAGGCGTTGCGGCAGCTCGAGGCCGAAGGCTTGGTCGTCACGGTGCCGCATCGTGGACCGGAGGTCTCTTCGATCAGCCGCGACGAGGCGCGCCAGCTCTATGAGCTCCGTGCGCTGCTCGAGGGTTTTGCCGGCCGCAATTTTGCCGAGCACGGCAGCGACGCGGCGATCGCCGAGCTCGGGCGTGCGGTCGATGGCTTTGTTGCTGCTGCAAAGGGTGATGACCGCGCCGCGCTCGTCGCCGCGAAGACGCGCTTTTATGCGGTGCTGACCCAAGGGGCGGGCAACGTGTTCGTCACCCAGACTCTCACCACCCTGCACAACCGCATCACGCTGCTGCGGGTGACATCGATGACCCAGTCCGGCCGGCTCGACGACAGCGTCGCCGAGATCCGCGCGATCTATGACGCGATCGTCGCCCGCGACCCGGATCGGGCCGAGGCGCTCTGCAAGCGCCATATTGCCAAGGCGGCGGAGATCGCGATGGCAGTGCTGGCCCGCCAGGAGGGCGAAAAGCCGGCCTGATTGCAGGTTGTATTTTCAGATTGACAGATTGTCTGATAGCGGTGATAGATCTGGCATCACCGCTGGGGCGTGCCGTGTCGCCTGCGCGGACCGGAGGACGCACGCCATGACCACCCCTGCAATCAACCCGCCTGCCACCGTCGTGATGATCGGCCTCGGCCAGATGGGATTGCCGATGGCCAAGCGCCTGCTCGGCGCCGGCTTCACCGTGCGCGGGGCGGACCTTTCGGAGGCGCCGCGCGCCGCGCTGGAAGCTGCGGGTGGCAAGGCGTTCGCGGGCGCGGCCGAGGCCGCCGAGGGCGCAAGCGCCATCATCACCATGCTGCCGAACGGCCGGATCGTGCGTGACGTGCTGCTCGGCGATGCCGGCATCGCCCGCGCGCTGCCGAACGGCACCCTCATCATTGATATGAGTTCGTCGGCGCCGACCGATACGACCGGCCTCGCCGCGGATCTCGACAAGCTCGGCCTGCCGCTGATTGATGCGCCGGTCTCCGGCGGCGTGCGTCGTGCGGTCGACGGCTCGCTGGCGATCATGGCCGGTGGCCCCGCTGCCGAGGTCGAGCGCGCCCGTGCGGTGCTCGCGGCGATGGGCAAGTCGATTTTCGCCACCGGGCCGGTCGGCTCGGGCCACGCCATGAAAGCGCTGAACAACTATGTGTCGGCAGCCGGATTGATCGCGGCCTGCGAGGCGCTGCTGGTGGGACAGACGTTTGGCCTTGCGCCGGACACGATCGTCGATGTGCTCAATGCCTCGACCGGCCGCAACAACTCCACTGAAGTCAAGATGAAGCCGTTCGTGATCAGCGGCGCGTTCAACTCCGGCTTCTCGCTGGCGCTGATGGCCAAGGATCTGCGGATCGCCGCCGACCTCGCCGCGCATCTCGGCCTCGGCATCCCGCAGATCTCGACCGTCGCCGACCTGTGGGACGCGGCCAAGGGCACGCTGAAGGCCGACGCCGATCATACCGAGATCTATCGCTTCCTCGCCGACATCGACGCCAACCGCCCCCACGCCGCATGAGCCTGCACGCCCGCATCGCCGCAGCACTCGCCGATCCGGAGCTGCGCCGGCTCGGCGCCGGGCTGACGGCGGGGCTGCATCTGTGCGGCGCGGGCGAGGAGATCCGGCTGCGGCTCGACGACGGCGACGTCACGTTCGATCCGCGGGTGTCCGCCGACATCGTGCTGCGCGCCGAGGGCGCGGCCTGGGAGCAAGTGCTGACGGTGCCGCCGCCACCGCGCTTTCAGGCCTTCACTGCGCTGGCCATCGCCAACGAGGCCTTTGCGGTCGAGGGCGAGCCGCTGCGGATCGCGCAGGCGCGCGCGGTGCTCGAGCGATTGTTCGAGCTGGTCTGTGCGTCGCCGGTCGCGCCGGCCGCAAGCGTTGCGCGGGATATCGGCCAGATCGGCGGCCGGTATCACCCGGTCTCCCTGGATGAAGGCGTCTGCAATGTCTTCATCGAGCAGGCGGGCGCGGGGCGCCCGCTGCTGTTCCTGCACACCGCCGGCGCCGATGGCCGCCAGTTTCTCGGCCAGCTCGCCGATGTCGCGCTGGCGCACGACTATCGGATGATCGCGCCCGACATGCCGTTCCACGGCCGCTCGCTGCCGCCGTCGGGCTGGCAGGGCGAGCCCTACAAGCTGACAGCGAGCCGCTATCTCGGCTGGTGCAGCGCGATTATCGAGCAGGTGATCGGCGAGAAGGTGATCGTGGCCGGCGGCTCGATGGGCGCGGCGATGGCGCTGCTGCTCGCCGCCGCGCGGCCCGACCTTGTCACTGGTGCGATCGCGATCGAGCCGCCGTTCCGCTCCAAGGGGCGGCGCAATCCGTTCCAGCATCATGTCGCCGTGCATGCCGGGCTGCACAACCCGGCCTTCGTGCGCGGCCTGATGAGCCCGACCAGCCCGCTCGACCAGCGCCGCCGTGCGGCGTGGATCTATGCCCAGGGCGCGCCGCAGGTCTACAGCGGTGATCTTGCCTTCTACAGCGACGAGTTCGACGGCGCCGCGATCGCGCCACGGATCGATGCGTCGCGCACGCCGGTGGCGCTGCTGTGCGGCGCCTACGACTATTCGGCAACGCCGGAAGATGGCGGGAAGCTGGCTGCGCTGATCCCCGGCGCGCTGCTGCGGGTGATGGACGGGCTTGGTCATTTCCCGATGTGCGAGCATCCCGATCTGTTCCGCCCGCACCTCGTGGCGGCGCTGGCGCAGATCACCGGCTGATCCAGCCGTCAGGCCGCCTCACTCGAGCATGAAGATTTGAAGTTCGCTGGGCGTGGTCCGTCAGCTCGAGAGTTAACTGAAAACGCAACCGCCGACTTTCACTTTCGTCGTCGCCGGGCTTGTCCCGGCGACCCCGATAAGGAGGGCAATGCGCCCCTAAGCGAGGTGGCCGGGAGACCTTAGTCCTAGCGATCCGTCGAAGACGGATCGCGCTGCCCGGCCACGACAGAGAACGACGGAAAGCGCGATCATTGCACCCTGGCCTGACGTCTTTTTCAGTCAGACTTGGGATGATGGATTGTAGCGCAACCTGAAGTCATTACGCCTTGGTGGATAAGGCTTACTTCTTCTCCGGCAGCGCGCCTTCGGCCTTCAGCACTTCATGTGCGGCCTTGAAGGCGTCGAGGCCGGCGGGGATGCCGCAATAGACGGTGGCGTGCAGCAGGATCTCCTTGATCTCCTCGACGCTGACGCCGTTGGCCAGCGCGCCCTTGACGTGGAGCTTGAGCTCGACCGGCTTGCTGAGCGCGGTCAGCATGGCGAGGTTGAGCATCGAGCGCGTCTTGTGATCGAGGCCGGGACGGGTCCAGGCATAGCCCCAGCACCACTCGGTGGTGATGTTCTGGAATGCCATCATGAAATCGTCGGCCTTGGCGATGCTGCCGTCGACATACTCGGTGCCGAGCACCTTGCGGCGGACCTGCAGGCCTTTTTCGAACTGTTCGCTGTGGGACATGGACTACCTCTTTCGTGCGGGGGTGATGAAGACTGGGGACGCCGTCACAGCCCGAGATAGGCGCTGCGCACGGCGTCGTTGTTGGAAAGTTCGTGGCTCGTGCCGGCGAGCACGACGCGGCCGGATTCGAGCACATAGCCGCGGCTCGCGACCGACAGCGCGAGTGTCGTGTTCTGCTCGACCAGAAGAATGGCCGTGCCGGTCTTGCTGATGGCGAGGAAGGTGTCGTGCAGCTCGTCGACGACCTTGGGCGCGAGGCCATGGCTCGGCTCGTCGAGCAGCAAGAGGCGCGGCGCCAGCATCAGCGCGCGGCCGATCGCCACCATCTGCTGCTCGCCGCCTGACAGCGTGCCGGCGGCCTGCGCCAGCCGTTCGCGCAGGCGCGGGAACATGGTCAGCACGCGCTCGCGGCGCTGCGCAAGGTCGGCGGCGTGGCGCACCGAGTAGGCGCCGAGCATGACGTTCTCCTCGACCGTCATCTCCGGAAAGACGTGGCGGCCTTCGGGCACATGGGCGATGCCGAGTGCCGGGATCTGGTGCGACGGGCGTCCCACCAGCTCAGTACCTTCGAAGCGGATGCTGCCGCGGGCGGCGACGAGCCCCGAGATGGTGCGCAGCAGGGTGCTCTTGCCGGCGGTGTTGGCGCCGATGACGCTGACGAACTCGCCGGCGTCCACGGTCAGCGAGACATCGTGCAGCACATCGACGGCGCCGTAACCGGCGTTCAACTTCTGGATATCCAGCAACGCGGTGGTCATGTGTAGGTGCTCCGTCATGCCGCCGCCGAGCGGCCGAGATAGGCCTCGATCACGGACGGGTTACGCGAGATTTCGGCCGGGGTGCCCGTCGCGATCAACTGGCCGAAGTTCAGCACCACGAGGCGCTGGCACAGCGACATGATCGCGCGCATGTGGTGCTCGACGATGATCAGGGTCAGGCCTTCCTCGCGCAGCTGGCGCAGCAGCGCCATGAACTCGTCCATCTCGACATGGTTCAGCGCCGCCATGGCCTCGTCCAGCAGCAGCACGCGCGGCTCGGTGCACAGTGCGCGCGCCACCTCGACGCGGGCGCGTTCGGGAAACGACAGGTCGCGCGCCAGCTTGTCGGCGATGGCGCTGATGCCGACGCGCTCCAGGCACTGTCGGGCGAGCTCGCGTGCGCCGTCGACCGAGCGGCGCATCAGGCCGCCGGTCAGGACGTTGTCGAGCACCGAGGAATCGAGGAACAGCGCGACATTCTGGAAAGTCTTGACCATGCCGGCCGCCGCGATGCGGTGGGGTTTCAACCCGACAAGCTCCTTGCCCTGCAGGCGGACGGAGCCGCTGTCCGGGCGATGCAGGCCGACGAGATTGCTGAACAGCGTGGTCTTGCCGGCGCCGTTGGGACCGATCAGCCCGACGATCTCGCCGGCGGCGGCGTCGAGCGAGACGTTCGACAGGGCCTGGAGACCGCCGAAGCGCTTGGAAATTCCGGAGACCTGGAGCAGGGGCTCGGCCATTACTTTCCTCCCTTGCCGACGAGGCGCTTCAGGCGCGGGCCGATCGCCATGAAACCGCGCGGCTCGACCAGGATCACCAGGATCAAGAGCACGCCGAACACGAGCTGCGACAGGCCGGCGGCCTCTGCCGAGAAGATCTGATTGGCAAACTCTTCGAGCGGGATGACGAAGAAGGCGCCGAGGATCGGTCCCGCAGCGGTGCCGACGCCGCCGACGATGGCGATCATCGCCATGCGTACCGAGATCGAAGCCACGCCGAACACGGTATCCGGATCGAAGAAGAACTGGAACTGGGCGTACAGCGTGCCGAGACAGGCGGTGAGCATGCCGGAGATCACCGCGGCGATGATCTTGGTGCGGGTGGTGTCGACGCCGATGGCTTCGGCGGCGTCCGCGTTCTCCTTGATGGCGCGCAGGCGGTAGCCGAGCCGGCTGCGGCGGATGACGAGGAAAATCACGGTGACGATCACGAGCGCGGCGAGCATCAGCCAGTAGTAGGGCCGCGTCTCCTTGAACTGCAGCATGGCGAGGCTCGGCGGCGCGAACGGTACCGACAGGCCGACCGGGCCGCCGGTCAGACCGCCCCAGCTGTTGGCGATGACCCGCATGACCTCGCCGAAGGCGAGCGTGGCGAGCGCGAAATAATGCCCGCGCAGCCGCATGGTCGGCAGGCTGATCAGCAGCGCCGCGACCGCGCCGAGCAGCGCACCGGCGATCATGCCGAGCCATGGCGAGAGGCCGAAATGGATCAGCAGCAGCGTCGAGGTGTAGGCGCCGATGCCGAAGAACGCGGCATGGCCCAGCGACACCTGGTTGGCGAGGCCGGCGACGATGTTCCACGATTGCGCCATGGCGCCGAACAACAGCGCCAGGCACAGGATGCGGATGGCGTAGCCGCGCGGATCGAAGGCGAAGGGCGCCGCGATCGCGAGCGCGAAGACGACGAGAAGAAGGACGAGACGCATGGGGGACCGAGTCATCGGGCAGCTCCGAGCAGGCCCTTGGGCCGCAGCGCCAGCACCGCGATGAAGACGACGAACAGCACGAGGTTCTGCAGCTGGATCGGAAACACCAGCGCCGACAGCGACTGGATGATGCCGACCGCGAGGCCGCCGACCACGGCGCCGGCGATGGAGCCGAGGCCGCCGAGCACGACAACGGTGAACATCAGCACCACGAACTGGCCGCCGACGGCGGGCGAGGCGGTGAGGTAGGGCAGGATGACGGCGCCGCCGAAGGCGGTGAGGCCGACGCCGAGGGCGAACGCCAGCATGTGCATGCGGTCGGCGTTGATGCCCATCAGCTTGGCGGCCATCGGATCCTGGGCGGTCGCGCGCATGGCGCGGCCGAACCAGCTCGACTTCATGAACACGAACAGCACGAGGCCGGACGCCACCGACATCGCGAACGCGGCGAGATAGGGCACGCTGATGAACAGCGGGCCGAGCTGCAGCGACGAGGTCTGGTAGGGCGTCGTCACCGAGCGAAAGCCCGAGCCGAACATCAACAGCGCCGCGTTCTCCAGCACGATCAGCAGGCCGACCGTGAGGAAGATCTGCGCCACGTCCGGCGCCTGCATCACCCGCCGGATCAGCAGGCGTTGCAGCACGGCGCCGAGTGCGAACACGACGATGAAGGCGAGCGGCGCCGCCAGCAGGGGATCGAGGCCGAGCCACGCCCAGGCGTAGTAGGCCACGAACATGCCAAGCATCAGGAATTCGGCTTGCGCGAAGTTCACGATGCCCATCACGCCGAACACCAAGGTCAGGCCGATCGAGATCACGGCATAGACGCCGCCGATCATCAGGCCGTCGAGGATGGCTTGCACCACCGCCATATCAGTCGTTCTCCGCTATGCTGTCAGGAGGGGCGGGAGGGCGCCTCAGCTCGCCCAGACCGCCTTGGCCTTGGCGAATTCGGACGGCCACACCGTGACCAGCTCCTTGTTGCGCCACTGCACCATCACCGGGGCGGAGAGGGTGTTGAGCCCGGCCTTGTCGAACTGCACCGCAGCGCCGGTCATGGTCTTGGTCCAGCCGCCTTCGAAGCGGGTGTCGTGCAGCGCCTTGCGCAGCGCGTCGGGCTGGGTCGACTTGGCCTTTTCCAATGCCTGTCCCAGCACGTCCATGCACACCGCGTGCTCCAGCGCTTCGTGCACCATGAAGTAGCCATAGCGCTTGCGGAAACGCTCGGTCAGCTCGGGCGCGAGGTCGTAGTTGGCGGGCGCGATCGAGAGCACGCCCTCGGCGAATTCACCGAGCCCCTTCTCGAAGTCGGGAATGACATAGCCGGCGGCGCCGCCGATCGCGGGGATCGCGATCTTCTGTTGGCGCATGGCGCGAATGATCTGCAGGGAGTCGTTGAGATAGGACACCGGGAACACGGCCTGCGCGCCCGAGGTCCGCAGCTTGTTGATCAGTGGCGTGACGTCGGTGATGCCGAGGGGGTAGGCGTCGTCCATCACCACCTGGACGCCTGCGGCCTTGGCGCCGTCGCGCAGGCCCGCGGCCTGTGACGTGCCGTAGGCGGTGTCCTCGTACATGATGGCGATCTTGTCCAGCTTGTGACCGGCGGCGGCAGCGAGCGCCACGGTGCCGTCGAACTGGGCCTTGCCGAGCACGGACGCCTTGGCGACCACCTGAAAAATGTTCTCGAAGCCGCGGCCGGTGATCTGGTCGGAGAACGACATGGTCAGCAGCGGCACGCCGCGCCGTTCGGTCACCTCCGAGATCGCGATGGTGAGGGAGGAGGCGAAGGCGCCGAGGATGGCGACGACGTCGTTCTGGGTCAGCAGCCGCTGTGCGACGTTGGCCGCGGTGGTCGGGGTCGAGGTGGAATCGGCGACCACGAGGTTGATGCGCGCCCCGCCCAGCGCCTTGATGCCACCGGCGGCATTGATCTCGTCGGCCACCAGTTCGACGCCGTTGCGGGAATTGATGCCGAACTGCGCGTTGGCGCCGGACAGCGGCATGATCACGCCGACATTGATCGCCTTGCCCTGCGCCACCGCGTCGCGCAGCACGAACGGCATCGCGACGCCCGCGGCGGCGAGTGAGAGGGCCCGCCGTCGGGTCACACCTGCCGTCGCCTTTGTTTCAGTCCTGCTCACGGTTGCCTCCCTGAATGCTGGTCCGCGCTTTGCGCTTGGCCAAAAGCCCACGAGCGGTGGGCCGATGCCGGCGCAAACTGGCCCGCCGGTTGATTGCCTGTCAATAGTATTGACAGATTGTCTGACAATAAATTGTGGGCGCGTTGCCGCAGCCGGCCGAGCGCCCGCTCTTGGCAAAGGCGAATTTTCTGCTATCCAGAAACCGGACGGTTGGTATCTTTTAGTGGGGGGGTATATGATGCATCCGATGCTGCAGGCTTATGGCGCCCTGGGACTTGCTATCGTCTGCGAAGTCGCGGGATCGGCGTTGCTGCAGAAATCGGAGCAGTTCACGCGGATGGGACCGATGATCGCCATGGGCGTACTTTATGTGGCGGCGTTTTTCTTCCTCTCCCAGGCATTGAAGGCGATGCCGCTCGGCGTGGCCTATGCGATCTGGGCGGGGCTTGGCATTGTGCTGACGGCCGTTGTCGGCGTCGTCGCGTTTCGCCAGGTGCTGGACCTCGCGGCGTTCATTGGCATCGGCCTTATTGTCGGCGGCGTCGTGGTCATGCAGACGTTCTCACAGGCGACAGGACATTGATGGTGGCGGGCAGCGGCTACAGCCGAAAGAAGGAACCCGAAGCGGTACGGCGGGCGCTGCTCGACGCTGCGGCGCGGCTGGCACTGCAGCATGGACTCGCCGGGGTCTCCATCCAGGCGGTGGCCGACGCCGCCGGTGTCACCAAGGGCGGCCTGTTTCATCACTTCCCGAGCAAGGACGCGCTGCTGGATGGCATGGTCGCCGATCTCCTGCAGCGGCTCGACGACGAGATCGATGCGCTGATGGCGAACGATCCGCAGCCGCACGGCGTGTTCACCCGCGCCTATGTCAACAGCGCGCTCGCCGGCAACGAATTCGCGTTCGGCAGCGACATGGCGGCGCTCAGCATGGCGATGACCACCGAGCCGCGGCTGCGGCCGTTCTGGGCGACATGGCTGCAGCAGCGGCTCGCGCGCCATCGCGACACCGATGGTTCGCCGATCCTGGAGATCGTGCGCTTCGCCACCGATGGCGCGTGGTTTTATGGCGCTGCCGGTGCCGAGGGTGCGAGCGAGCAGCTCGCGCCGCTGCGCGAGCGGCTGCTCGCGATGACCTACGAGGAGTGAAGCGGCGGGGCGCAACGCGCCCGGACGGGCGCATTACGGCACTGGTGATCGTCACACCAGCAGCACGGTCGAACCGGTGGTTTTGCGCGCGGCGAGGTCGGCCTGCGCCCGTGCCGCCTCCTTCAGCGGATAGGTCTGGCGGACGTCGATCTTGACCGCGCCGGAGCCGACCACCTCGAACAGTTCCTTGGCCATCGCCACCAGATTCTCGCGCTTCGCCGCATAAGTGAAGAGGGTCGGGCGGGTGACGAACAGCGACCCCTTCTGGGCCAGGAGGCCGAGATTGAGCGGCTCGACGCTGCCGGACGACTGGCCGAACAGTGCGACGAGGCCGAGCGGCGCGAGGCAGTCGAGCGATTTCAGGAAGGTGTCCTTGCCGACGGAATCATAGACCACGGGCACGCCCTGGCCGCCGGTGATCTCCTTCACGCGCGCGACGAAATCCTCCTTGGTGTAGTTGATGGTGTGGGCGCAGCCGTGCTGCTTGGCGAGCGCGGCCTTTTCCTCGCTGCTGACGGTGCCGATGACGGTCGCGCCGAGGTGCTTGGCCCATTGGCTGAGGATGAGGCCGACGCCGCCGGCCGCGGCATGCAGCAGGATGGTGTCGCCGGCCTTCACGCGATAGGTCTGGCGGATCAGGTATTGCACCGTGAGCCCCTTCAGCATCATCGCTGCGGCGGTCTTGTCGTCGATGCTATCGGGAAGCTTGAGCAGGCGGTCGGCGGGGATCAGGCGGGCCTCGGCATAGGCGCCGAGCGGCGAGCTGCCATAGGCGACACGGTCGCCGGGCGCGAGGTCCGTCACACCGGGGCCGACCTCCTCGACCACGCCGGCGGCTTCCGAGCCGAGGCCGCTCGGCAGCGGCGCCGGATAAAGCCCCGAGCGATTATAGATGTCGACGAAATTCAGCCCGACGGCGGTGTGGCGGATCCGCGCTTCGCCCGGCCCGGGCTTGCCGACCGCGACCTCCTCCCAGACCAGAACCTCGGGACCGCCGGCTTGATGGAAACGAATGGCATGTGTCATCGGACGTTCTCCCTCGCGCGTTGATGTCGGGCTCGCGCGCACCCGATCGATGTGGCGCGGCGATCATGACGGCAGGCCGTCGATCGGGGAAGACCGATTTCGGCGGGGAGCATCTGCCGGGGATGCACACCAGGACCGCGAGCACGGCGGCGCGCGGATTCGTCAGGAGCGGGGGCGGCGGATGGGCGCTGCCGGCGCGCGCGAGCTGCGAGGAAATTTCCTTTTCCATGCGCCTCTGTCGCCGCGCGTTTCATGTCGATCCGCGGCGATCAACGCCATGGCATGCTCCGCGGAACGATTGACTTAGTCTATTAAAAGAATCGATTATTTACGACGTCGCGAATAGTGAGGAATGAGTCATGGCCGTCAATCCCGCAACAGTCTGGTACACCCGCTGCCCGGTGCCGTCGCCGCTTGGCATCGCAGTTCGGCTCGGCTGGGTCGAGGAGCTGTTCGCGCGCGAGAACATCGCGGTGCAGTCGATCGTCGATTCCAAGGATCGCAGCGTCCGTGAAAGCCATTTCAATCATCATCTTGCCTGGTCGTTCCGCCAGGGCGGCAGCATCCCGCCGTTGCGGGCGCGCTCGGAAGGACGGGAGACCCGGCTCGTGGCGCTGACCTGGACTGACGAATTCCAGGCGGTGGTGACGCTGCCGACCAGCGGAATTTCGTCGACCAAGGATCTCGTCGGTCGCCGCTTCGGCGTGGCGCGCCGCCCGGCCGATATCGTCGATTTCCATCGCGCGACCGCGCTGAAGGGGCTGGTGTCGGCGCTGTCGCTGGAAGGGCTGTCGGCGCGTGAGGTCGAGATCGTCGAAATTGCGACGAACGAGTCCGTGATTGTGCCGGTGGGCGATCCCAGGTTGTTCGGCTTGCGCCGGCGGCTGACCTATTCGCACGAGATCGCCGCGCTGCTGCGCGGCAAGGTCGATGCGATCTATGTCAAGGGCGCGGAGGGAATCTCGCTTGCGAACCTGTTCGGCCTGCAGGTGGTGTCCGAGTTCGGCTTCCATCCCGATCCGCGGATCCGCATCAACACCGGCACGCCGCGCACGCTGACCGTCGACGATACCTTCCTGCGCGAGCGGCCGGACCTGGTGCGGGGGCTGCTCGGCGAGGTCGTGCGTGCCGGCGAGTGGGCCGCGAACCACGCTGACGAGACCGTGCGGATCATCGCCCAGGAGGTGCTGACCAGCGAGGAAGCCGTGCTGGCGGCCCACGGCCGCGACGTGCACCGCACCCTCGGCATCACGCTAGATGCGCCGTTTGTGGATGCGATCGAGAGCTTCAAGGATTTTCTGTTCGAATGGGGCTTCCTCGAGAGCAACTTCTCGGTGCGCGACTGGGTGGCGGCCGAGCCGCTGGCCGAGGTGGGGTTGAGCCGGGCGGCGTGATGAAACCTGTTGCAAAGTCCGGGGCGCCGTTGGCGGCGCTGCGTCGTGGCATGCCGAACCCATGATCAGCCGTCGTTCAGCCATCGCCAGCCTGGCGGCCTCCGCTGCGCTCGGCGTCCAGCGCGCACGCAGCGCGTCGGTGGAGACCATCACGCTCGGCTTCCAGAAAACGGGCATCCCGCTGGTCGCGCGCGAGCTCAGGGTGTTCGAGCGCCGGTTCGAGCCGAAGGGCATCAAAGTGAACTGGGTCGAGTTCACCTCCGGCCTGAACCTGCTGCAGGCGATGGATGTCGGCAGCGTCAGCTTCGGCAACGCCGGCAACGTCGGCTGCATCTTCGTGCAGGCCGCGGGTGGCCGGATCGTCTATCTCGCCGCGCAGCCTGCGGGGGCGCAGAGCGAGGGCATCCTGGTCAAGCAGGGCTCACCGATCCGCGCGATCGCCGACCTGAAGGGCAAACGGGTCGGCTATGCCAAGGGCTCGAGTTCGCACAACCTGCTGGCGGCGGCGCTGGAGCAACAGGGGCTGTCGCTCGCCGACGTGACATCCGTCGGTCTCAGCGCGGCGGACGGCGCGTTCGCCTTCGACACCGGCAGCATCGACGCCTGGGTGATCTGGGATCCCTACATGGCGATCGCGCAGGCCCGCACCGCGACGCGGGTGCTGGCCTATAGCGGTGACGTCATCCCCGACAATGCGGGCTTTCTGCTGGCGAATGCCGCGTTTGCGGCCAGCAATCCCGGTCTCGTCCGCGAGCTGGTTGAAGGCTCTGCCGAGGCAGGCGCCTGGGCGAAGACGCATCCGGATGAGGTGACAGTGGGTCTCGCGCGGGCAACAGGCATCGATGCCACAGTGCTGGCGCAGGTCAATGCGCGGGCCGGGTTCGACATCGTGCCGCTCAGCGAGACGATCCTCGCGTCGCAGCAGGCGACCGCGGATCGCCTGACACGGCTCGGCGTGGTGCCGAAGCAGGTCGCGGTGCGCGACATCGTCTGGCGTCCGCCGGCGTGAGGGCGGGCCGCAGAATCGGGCAGGGATAATGTGATGAGTGTTGCAGGAGCGAGGGTGGCGATCGAGGATGTGGCATTGCGCGGTCGCGCGGCGTGGCTTCAGCAGCCGGCAAACGTCATTCGCAGTGATGAGGAGGCGATCGCTGTGGCCCGCGAGATCGCCGCGCGGATCGCGGTGCGGGCGGCGGAGCGCGATCGGCAGCGCATCCTGCCGTTCGCGGAGCTCGACCTGGTGTCGCAGGCGGGGCTGTGGGCGATCAATGTTCCCAGGGCCTATGGCGGCGCCGGCGTGTCCTATGCGACGGTCGGAAAAGTGTTCGCCATCCTCGCAGCCGCCGATGCCTCGATCGCGCAGATCCAGCAGAACCACAACAGCGCCGTGCATTGGCTCGCGGCGCTCGGCACTGCGGAGCAGAAGTCGTTTTTCCTCGGACAGATCCTGCGCGGCTGCCGCTTCGGCAACGCCTCCGCCGAGGCCGGGGGATCGCGGGTCGATACCCTTGAGACGCAGCTTGTCCCCGACGGCGACGGCTTCCGGGTGCGCGGCCGCAAGGCCTATGCGACCGGCGCGCTGTTCGCGCATTATGTGACCATCATCGCCGCCGACCCGCAGGGCCAGCGCTATGTGGCCATCGTCGAGGCCGGCAGCCCCGGCCTGTCGATCATCGACGATTGGGACAGTTTTGGGCAGCGCACTACGGCGAGCGGTTCGGTTGTCGCCGACAATGTCCGGGTACCGGGCTTGCATGTGCTGCCGCTGCATCGCGCCTATGAGGCGTTTCCGCAAGGCGCTGTGTCGCAGATTTCCCATGTCGGCATCGATGTTGGGATCGCCGATGCGGCGATCCGGGACGCCATCGATTTCGTGCCGAAATTCTCCCGCGCGCCGCGCGAAGGCGGATTGACGCGCGCCGCCGATGATCCGCTGCTGGTGTCGCAGTTCGGTCGCCTCGAGCTCCAGCTTCATGCGGCGGAGGCGATGCTGGAGCGCGCCGGGCGCGCGATCGATGCGGCGATCGCCGGGCCGAACGAGGAGACCATCGCTGCGGCGTCCATAGCGGTCGCGGAAGCGAAGGTGCTCGCCAACGATATCGCACTGCGCGCCAGCGAAACCTTCTTCGAGCTGGCCGGCACACGCTCCACTGTGCCGCCGCATGCCTATGACCGCCACTGGCGCAACGCCCGCGTCCATACCCTGCACGATCCGGTGCGCTGGAAATATCACGCGGTCGGCAACTACTACCTCAACGGCGTCAAGCCGCCGCGGCACGGCGCGCTCTAGAACCGTCCCATCCTGATTGCGGAGCTCAGACGATATGTCGTTCCACCTGCCGACGATGACCCGACGATCGGTCCTGCTCGGAAGCGCGGCGCTGTCCGCAACGGCGCTGCTGGACGGCACCGCCGGGCGTCTGGCCGCCGCCGAGCGCAGGCAGGGTGGCACGCTGACCTTGCTGCTCACGGCCGAGCCGCCGACCATCACGACCATCGCCCACACCGCGTTCAACTCGGTCTTCGTCTCCGCCAAGGCGACGGAGGGGCTGCTGGCTTACGACTTCGACCTGACACCGAAGCCGCAGCTCGCGACCGCCTGGTCGATCAGCCCCGATGGCCTGCGTTACACCTTCACGTTGCGCCAGGGCGTGAAATGGCACGACGGCCGCGATTTTACCGCGGAGGATGTCGCGTTCTCCCTGCGTGCGATCAAGGAGGTCCACCCGCGCGGGCGCAGCACCTTCGGCAATCTCGAGGAGGTGCAGACGCCCGACGCCCACACCGTGGTGCTCGTGCTGTCGAAGCCGGCGCCCTATCTGATCAGCGCCTTTGCGGCGGCGGAAACGCCGATCATCCCCAAGCATCTCTATGACGGGCAGAAGGTCGACGCCAATCCGGTGTCCAATGCCCCCGTCGGCACCGGGCCGTTCGTGTTCAAGGAATGGGTGCGCGGCAGCCATATCGCCTATGAGCGCAACCCGAACTATTGGGATGCGCCGAAGCCCTATGTCGATCGCCTGATCATCCGCTTCATTCCCGACGGCGCAGCCCGTGCCGCGGCGCTGGAAACCGGCGAGGTACAGATCGCGCCGGGAACGCCGATCCCGCTGAGCGACGTCGAGCGCCTCAAGGCGCTGCCCAATCTGCTGTTCGAAACCAGAGGCTACGAGTACACCAACAGCATTTCGCGGATCGAGTTCAACCTCGACAAGCCGTATTTCCAGGACGTGCGGGTCCGCCGTGCGTTTGCGCATGCCATCGACCGCAGTGTGATCCACAAGGTGGTGAACTATGGCTACGGCACGCCGATTCCCGGGCCGTTCAGTGTGAACCTGAAGAAGTTCTATCGTCCCGACCTGGCGACCTATGCCTTCGACCCCGTGCAGGCGGAGAAGTTGCTCGACGAGGCCGGCCTGCCGCGCCGGGACGGCGGCGTGCGGCTGCGCCTCGTGCACGACTATGTGCCGAGCAACGAGAGCTACCGGCGCGGCGCCGAATACATCAAGCAGGCGCTGGGCAAGGTCGGCGTCGACATCAGCGTGCGGTCGCAGGACTTCGCCGCCTATACCAAGCGCGTCTATACCGACCGCGACTTCGACTTCACCTACAACGGCATGAGCAACCTGTTCGATCCGACCGTCGGCGTGCAGCGCCTGTACTGGTCGAAGAACTTCAAGCCAGGGGTGCCGTTCAGCAACGGATCGCACTATGCCGATCCGGAGGTCGATCGCCTGCTCGAGCAGGCGGCGGTGGAGGTCGACCAGGACAAGCGGATTGCGCAGTTCAGCAGGTTCCAGGAGTTGATCGCCCGCGACGTCCCCGACATCGGCATCACCACGGCACCGGACTTCACCATTCACGACCGCCGGGTGCGCGACCACACGGTCGGCGCCGACGGCCTCAGCGGCAACCTCGCCGACGTGTATTTCGCCGCGTCCTGATGGTCCGCCGTCGCGCAGACGTCTTTCGGCAGGCCGGCCGCTGCCGGCCGCCAGCCGCTCCGGCGTGAGATATTTCAGAAACAATTTTTGGTGATGGCAAAGTCTTGCGCATCCGCTGCGCAAGGAATAGTCATCTGAGGGCGATTCCCGGCGGGCAGTCCTGTCGTTGATGAGGAGCTTGGCCGATGGCCGCGACCCCGAAGTCGAGCAAGGCGGCGTCTGCGCCGAAGAAGGCCGCCGTGCCGAAGAAGGTGGCGGCGCCGAAGAAGGCGGCCGCGCCCCAAAAGGCCATTGCGCCCAAGACGCCGGCCGCCGCCGAGGCGGGGAAGCCCGACGCGGGCAAGTCGCAGTCGCTGGTGCAGCAGGCGTATGAGAGCATCAAGGAGCGGATCATCAATCTGCACTTCCTGCCGGGCCAGTACCTCAACGAGGCGGCGATTTGCGCCCAGCTCAAGCTCGGCCGCACGCCGGTGCACCAGGCGCTGCAGCGCCTGCATCTGGAAGGCCTCGTCGACGTGCTGCCGCGCAAGGGCATCATTGTCCAGCCCGACAGCCTCGCCGAGATCATGAAGATCCTCGACTCCCGCGTCACCGTAGAGCCGGAACTGGCGCGCGCTGCGGCGCGCCGGGTGGCGGCCGGGGAGGTGACGGCCGACCAGCTCGCGCGGGTGATGGAGATCGCCACCGCGACCGTCGACCAGGATCCGCCTGATATCGCGGCGTTCACCGCCAACGACCGCTGGTTCCACCGCGAGATCGCCCAGCTCTCCGGCAACGCCATCATGAGCGACTTTGCCCGCGTGCTGCACGAGCGCTCGACCCGCTTCTGGTATCTCAACCTGTGGCAGACCATCGACGTGCCGGCGACCAACCGCCAGCATGCCGAGATCGCCGCGGCGGTGATTGCCGGCGACGACGAGCTCGCCGCACAGCGCATGCTCGATCACATTTCCTCGCTGCGCGGCCGCCTCGAGAAGCTGCAGCGGATGTCGCCGAACGCGTTCCGCTCGCTGCCGCCGCACTGACGCGGCTTTCCCCTCCGAACAACTCGTCGTGTCGCCGCCCGCGGTGGTCCCCGCCGCGGGGCATGACGCGCGCTGGCGATTTGTCCTTTGTCATCAAAGAGATCGCGTTACGCCTCGGTCGCCTTCGGTGAGCCGTGGCAAACAGCGCTTGCTTTTTGTATCACGTGAAATATCATCTAATTCACTTCATGATATTTGGATGATGGACATGAGCAGCACCACGCCTCCGACCACGCCGCCGGGCATGCCCTCCTTGAGTGAAATCCTGATCCAGACCGCGGATGTGCCGTGGCGCGCCAAGTCGCTCGCGGGCGTGCACGAGAAGATGCTGTGGCGGAACGAGGAGACGGGTGCGTCGATCGCGCTGATCCGGTTCGACAAGGGCGCGAGCATTCCGACGCCGCACCTGCATGCGTCGAACCAGTTCATGTTCTGCCTGCAGGGGCATTACGAGTACACCAGCACCGGCGTGACGCTGCGGGCCGGCTCGTTCTACTGCAATCCGAAGGGCAATGTGCACGGCCCGACGCTGGCGCACGAGGAGACCATCGTGGTCGAGATGTACGACGGCCCGCACTATCCCGAGCGACCGTCCTGGTACAACAACGACGAGGACGCGCGGTGACGACCCCAGGGAGCGACGGGACGCTGTCCGCCGCGGTGCTGGCCGAGGCCGTCGCCGGGATCTTCACGGCCGCCGGCGTTTCGCCGACAGACGCCGCGATCGTCGCCGAGGATCTTGTCGCCGCTGATGTCGAGGGCGTCGCGTCCCATGGCGTGATGCTGGTGCCGATGTATGTCGAGCGCCTGCGCGCCGGCTCGGTGTCGACGGCGTCCGCCGGCGAGATCGTCTCCGATCGTGAGGCGGCGGTGGTGATCGACGCCGGGGACGCGCTCGGGCAGCTCACCGCCCGTCAGGCGGTCAAGCTCGCGGTCGCGCGCGCCAAGCGTTACGGCCTTGCCGCCGTCACCGTGCGCAACGCCTTCCACTTCGGCGCCGCCGGCCGCTACGCCCGCATGATGGCGGACGAAGGCTGCGTCGGCATCGTGATGGCCAACACCCGGCCGCTGATGCCGGCGCCGGGCGGCGCCGAGCCGCTCACCGGCAACAACCCGATCGCGATCGCGACGCCGAGCGCGAGCGCGTTCGCACCCGAGATCGACATGGCGCTGAGCGCGGTGGCGATGGGCAAGATCCGCAACGCCGCCGCGGCGGGGCAGCCGATTCCGCAAGGCTGGGCCGCCGACAAGAGCGGCACGGTGACCACCGATCCGAAGGCGGCGATCGAGGGCATGCTGCTGCCGGCGGCGGGCCCCAAGGGCTATGGCCTCGCCTTCATCGTCGACCTGTTGTGCGGCGGCCTGTCCGACGGCGCGATCGGCGCCGAGGTCGCGCCGCTGTACGGTCCGGCGACGAAGCCGTACCGCTGCGCCAACCTGTTCCTCGCCATCGATGCCGGCCATTTCGTCGCGCCGGACGTCTTCGCCACGCGCGCCGGCGCAGAGCTGTCGCGGGTGTCCGCGACGCGGCGTGCGCCCGGCGTGGAGCGTGTCTACGCGCCGGGCGAACTCGCTTATGCGGCGCGCACGGACGCCGCCGGGCGTTGCCGTGTCTCCGCGGCGGCGCTGACCGGCCTAATCGACACCGGGCGTTCGCTCGGTCTCGATTTCGGCCACCTTCTCTCCAACTGAAAGACGTATGTCATGAAGCAGCAGATCACCACGGACAAGCTCGCTAAGCCGAACGGCCATTTCTCCCAGGCCACCACCATCGAGGCCAAGGGCAAGCTGGTCTTCATCTCGGGCATGACCGCGCGGCGCGCCGATGGCTCGATCGCCGGCATCGGTGACGTCGAGGCGCAGACCCGCCAGGTCTGCGAAAATCTCAAGGCCGCGGCGGAAGCCGCCGGCGGTTCGCTCGACGACGTGGTGCGCGTCGACGTCTACGTCCGCAACATCGAGCACTTCCCGATCATCCACAAGGTCCGTGAGGAGTATTTCAAGGCGCCGGTGCCGGCGTCCACCATGGTCGAGGTCTCCAAGATGGTGAAGCCGGAGTACCTGATCGAGATCAGCGCCATCGCCGTGCTGCCGAACGGCTGATCGGTCATGCGTCTGGCGACAGTCAAGGTGGCGGGGGCGGCACGCGTCGCCCTCGTCGAGGGCGACAAGGTTCGCCTGCTGCCGGCCGAGGCCGGCGACATGGTGGCGCTGATCGCGCAGGGCCGTGCGGCGATCGACCGCCTTGCGGTGCGCGGCGATCTCGAGGCCGCGCCGCTGGCGGCCGTCGACGTGATGGCGCCGATCCAGCGCTTCCAGCGCGACGTGCTGTGCACCGGCTGGAACTACTGGGATCATTTCGAGGAGAGCCGCGGCAAGCGCGAGGGGCAGGACGTCGATCGCCCCAAGGCGCCGACGTTCTTCACCAAGGGGCCGAACACGGTGGTCGGGCCGCACGATCCGATCGGCCTCGATCCCCACATCTCGGCGAAGTGGGACTATGAGGCGGAGGTCGCCCTCGTCATCGGCAAGCGCTGCCGCAGCGTGTCGCAGGCGGAAGCGCTGGACCATGTGTTCGGCTATTGCCTCGCCAACGACGTGTCGCAGCGCGACCTGCAGCGCCGCCATGGCGGCCAGTGGCTCAAGGGCAAGAGCATCGACCGCACCATGCCGCTCGGCCCCTGGCTGGTGACGCCGGACGAGCTCGACCTGCCGAACACGCGGCTGGAGCTGACGCTTAACGGCCAGGTGATGCAGAGCGCGCTGCTCAAGCAGATGGCGTTCCCGATCGCCGAGCTGATCGCCGAGCTGTCGTTCGGCATGACGCTGGAACCGGGCGACGTCGTCATCACCGGCACGCCGTCGGGCATCGGCAATGCCAGGGAGCCGCAGGTGTTCCTCAAGGCCGGGGACGAGATGGTGGTCCGGGCCACCGGGCTTGGCGAGTTGCGCAATCGCGTCGTCTCGGCGAATCTGCACGGCACGACCGACATCGCATCCATGAGCGCCCCCCAATGAAAGCCCATTTCGACGCCACCGGAGACATCATCGCCATCACTGGCGGCGCCAACGGCATCGGCCGCGCCCTGGCGCGCGCCGCCGCCGCCGCAGGTGCCCAGGTGGTGGTGTGCGATATGGACGAGGTGGCGATGGCCAGCCTGCGCGCCGAGGCGCCGGACATCGCCACCCGTCGCCTCGACGTCGGCGACCGCGCCGCGGTGATGGGCGGCTTCGCCGAGATCGCCAGTTCGATCGGGCCAGTCGATGGCCTCGTCTGCGCCGCCGCGATCCAGCCGCGCACCGCGATCCACGAGATGGATCCGGCCGAATGGCTGCGCGTGATCGGCATCAACCTCAATGGCGTGATGTGGTGCTACCAGGCGGTGATCGGATCGATGATCGCGCGGCGCAAGGGCTCCGTGATCGCGTTCTCGTCGGGCCTTGCGCACCAGGGCTGGCCCAAGGCCTCGGCCTATGCCTCGTCCAAGGCGGCGCTGACCGCCTGGGTGAAGAGCGCGGCCAAGGAGGTCGCTGAGCATCGCGTTCGTGTCAATCTCATCGCACCGGGCGTGATCGACACGCCGCAATACCGCGCCGCCAATGCGGGCGCCGACGATGCCAGCTGGAAGTCCTCGCTCGGCGTCGGCCGGCCGCAGGACGTCGTCGGCCCGCTGATGTTCCTTTTGTCCGACGCCGCGACCATGACCGCGTCGCTGCTCAGCCGCGACATGGCGTTCGGACGCGACGAAGAATAGGAGATCCCGGCCAATGAAACCGGTTCTGGTGGTGGGGGCCGGCCCGGTCGGGCTGATGACGGCTCTCGCCCTGAAGTTCTATGGCATCGATTTCCGCCTGTTCGAGGAGGACCGCGAGTTCTCCAGCGACACCAAGGCGGGCACCATCCTGACCCGCACCATCGAGGCGTTCCGCCGCTACCGCGTCGACCGCGCGGTGCTGGCGCGGGCGCTGCGGCTCGACGAGATCGGCGACATCGAGCGTGCCACCAACACCCGCCGCGCCTCGGTGATGACCGAGCATCTCGTCGACGAAACGCGTTTTCCTTTCGTCATCAACCTGCCGCAGCATCATCTCGAGCCGGTGCTCGCGGACGGCCTTGCCGGCCTGCCCGAGGGGACGGTCAACCTGCGCCACAAGCTGCTGTCGTTCTCGCAGGACGCGGACGGCGTGGTTGCCCGCTTCGAGACGCCGGACGGCGTGCGCGAGGTCGAGGGCAGCCACCTCATTGCCTGCGACGGCGGCCGCAGCACGGTGCGCGGCCAGCTCGGCATCGCGGTCGAAGGCACCTCGCTCGACGTGCGCTACATGCTGGTCGACATCAAGGTCGACCTCGACGCCGCCAACCCGCGCGACTATCCGTATCTCGCCTATTTCGCCGACCCGGCCGAGTGGATGGTGCTGGTACGCCAGCCCCATTGCTGGCGCTTCCTGTTCCCGCTGGCGCCTGGTGTCGAGGAGGCGACGGCGGCCGAACTCGAGGCCAAGGCGCGCCACTTCATCGGCGAGGTCAATGCTCTCGAAGTCATCAATACCGTCACCTACCGCGTCCATCACCGCATCGCCTCGACCTGGCGCAATGGTCGCGTGTTCCTCGCGGGTGACGCGGCGCATCTGATCACCCCGATGTGGGCGCTCGGCCTCAACACCGGCGTGCTCGACGCCATCAACCTGCCCTGGCGTCTCGCCTGGGTGTTGCGCGGCTGGGCCGCCGACAGCCTGCTCGACGGCTACGAGCACGAGCAGCGGCCGCTGGCCGCGCACGGCTCCGGCGAGATGGCGGAAGCGGCGCGCAAGCTGATGGGCGGCGAGAACGACGGCGCGCGGGCGATGTCCGGCTCGGCCTGGGCCAACGCCATGACGCGCGCGCTGCTCGGCGTCAGCCTCGACGTCGACGGCACGGGCGAGTGGTCGCTGGTCAAGACCGAGCGCGGTGCGGTGCGTGTCGGCGACCGCGTCCCCGACATGCCACTGTTCGACGGCCAGGGCGGGCGGGTCTACTTGCACGATCTCTGCGACGACAGCTTCGTCGCGCTGTACTTCACCGACGTGCGCCGCCGCCCGGCACTGCCTGCCGACAACCTGCCTGGCCTGCGCAGCTTCGTGGTGTCGCGCTGGGATGCGCCACTCGATTCCGGCCTGCGCGAGCGCGCGTTGCTCGATATCGGCAACCGCCTGCGCGAGCGGCTCGGCTGCGGTGACGACACCGTTGTGTTGCTGCGGCCGGATGATCATGTTGCGGCGATTCTGCCGATCGGCAACGCCGACATCGCTGGGCTCTACAACCGCATCCGGGGACTTGCGTGATGGCTGATCCGCACGATCGCATCCTGCTCGACGTTCATGCCCATCTCGCGCCGGTCGTGCCCGAGCGCCTCGCGGCGTTCGACGGTGTCGCCTGGGACGCGGCCAAGGGCGTGCTGGAGGTCGACGGACACACCGTCGGCATGAAGGCGCTGTTCAAGCCGGATGCGTTGCTCGCCTGGATGGCCGAGCACGGTGTCGGGCAGACCTGGATCTCGGCGCCGCCGCCGCTCTACCGCCAGCAACTGCGCGGCGCGGACGCCCGCGCCTGGGCTGAGTATCTCAACGCCGGCCTGCGCGACATCGCGGCGGCATCGGGCGGTCGCCTGGTGCCGTTGATGCATCTGCCGGTCGAGGCGCCGGTTGAGGCCGCGGCGATTGCCGCCGAGTGGATCGCACGGGGCCACGCGCTGTTCGCGATGCCGACCGGCCCCGGCGACGACCGCACCCTCGGCGACGACGCCTTCGCGCCGCTGTGGTGCGTGCTCGACGACGCCGGTGCCTTCGTCTTCTTCCATCCCGGCGAATGCGCCGACGGCCGGCTGCAGTCGTTCTATCTCACCAACCTGCTCGGCAATCCCTATGAGAGCACGGTGGCGCTTGCTCATCTCGTGTTCTCCGGCGTGCTGGAGCGCCATCCCAACATCGTGCCGTGCGTCGCCCACGGCGGCGGCCTTGCGCCGATGGTCGCCGGGCGCTGGGAGCGCGGCCGTGCCACGGCGCGGCCGGGCGTTGACACCAGCCGCGCCGCTCCGTCCAAGCTGATGCGGCGGATCCATGTCGACTGCATCTGCCACAGCGAGGCTGCGGCCGAGCTCGCCGACCGCACGTTTGGAAACGACAACGTGGTGTTCGGCTCCGACTGGCCGTTTCCCATGGGGTTGGTTGAGCCGCACAAGCAGCTCGGCGATTTCGCCGCCGAGCGGCGCCAGCGCTATCTCGTCGACAATCCGGCGCGCCTGCTGGCGCGCTTCAGCAGCAGGAAGGAAGGCACATGAGCGAGATCCGCATGCCGGAGGGTACCGTCCTCGGCAACATCGGCGACGAGGTCATCTTCGAGAACGAGACCATCCGGGTGTGGCGCCTGACGCTGCCGCCGGGCGGCATCCAGGGCTGGCATCGGCATGATCTGCCTTACCTGATCGTGCCGCTGACCCCTGGCGACAACTTCATGCGCTTCGCCGATGGCCGTTCGCGGTCGACCAAGGAAACGCCGGGCGAGGTGATGTGGCGCGAAGCCGGCATCCCACACGAGCTGGAGAACGTCGGCCAGTCGACCTATTCCAACGTGCTGATCGAATTCAAGCAGGCGGTGGCCAAGGCCTGAGCGGCGAGGGCGCATGCGATGCGTCATCGCGGAAGCTGCCTGATTTTGTTTCGGGGCCAACCACACCCACCGCGTCATTGCCGGACTCACATGAGGTGTGTCGCGTCAAGTGGGCATAGCTGCAGGTTCGGCCGAGGACATCTCTGCGCCCCGACGGTGGCGTTGCAGGGATGGCGCGCGCAGATCAGGTCAAGGCCG
>JBFLYG010000015.1:0-224092 GCA_040756765.1 Pseudomonadota bacterium
GGCGCTGGCGCACCATGGTCGAGGGCAGGCTGACCGGCAGGTTGGCCGGCAGCGTCAGCCGCTGCAGGTCGAACTTCTGCAGCACCTCGTCGGCGGAGAACTGGCCGGCGAGCGCGGTGAGCAGATCGCGCTGCACCGCGAGCTGCTTCTGCAGCGGCGGCAAGGTCTGCTCGACCTGGGCGAGGGCGGCTTGCTGCGTCAGCACGTCGACCTCCGCGATGTGGCCGAGCGAAAACTGGCTCTTGAGGATGCCGAGGATGTCGCGGGCAATCTTGACCAGCCGTTCGGTGGCGGCGATCTGGCCGCGCAGCGAGGCTTCCTGGATCGCCGCGGTGACGACGTTGGCGGTCAGCGTGAGATACGCAGCCTCGAGCTGGAACTGGGCCTGCTCGGTCTGGGCGTCGAGGCTTTCGACGTTGCGCAGGTTCTGCCCCCAGATGTCCGGCACGAAGCTGACGTTGAGCTGCGCGGTGTGCAGGGTGTAGCGGGTCTGCGGCGTGACGTTGGGATCGACGGTGCCGTTGGCCGACTGCTGCAGGTCGGACGGCGTGTAGTTGGCGCCGATCTGCGGAAAGAACAGGCCGCGCTGTGCCAGCGCATTGAACTGGGCGACGCGGATCGCCGCCTCGGAGGCCTGCAGCGACGGATTGTGCGCAACTGACATGCGGATCAGGTCGTTGAGCGGCTTGGAGCGGAACGCGGCCCACCAGCGGGTCGGGATGTCGGCACCGCTGTTGAAGCGCTGGCCGACGACGCGAGGCGCGCCGGGGCTGGCGCGCGGCGAGGCCAGCGGTTCCGGGGTATAGCCGGCGACATCCGGCGTCGGCGGCGAGGAGAAGTTGGGTCCGACCGCGCAGCTCGACAGCAACAAAGCCGTGAACGAGGCCAGTACGGCCGGACGACACGTCAGCATGGACATCGCGTTTCCCGAAAATCGCAAGGCACCAGGAATCGCGGCGCCATCGGCAGAAGCGGGCCGCACCCTAGAAACTGTTCACCGGGCCGGGAACTGGGATTTGTCCAGTCGCCCACCGTGGTTTGTCACAGTGAACCGATCGCGGGTTTGGAGGCATAAGAGGCCCGATTTACCGGGCGCTCGGGGCGCCGGCCGAGCAAGCAGGTGCATCGATGGCCCATCCAAAATCCAAGACGATCCTGGCAGCTGGCGCCGTTGTATGCTTCGCCGCGGGCGCTTATTCGGTCAATCACCTGTCCACGTGGCTGGGAGCGGGCGCCGAGGCCGTCAGCTCCGGCGCCAGCGCCAAGGTCGATGCGGCTGACATCAAGACCGGGTCGGTCGGCGGCGTTGCGAGCGTGCAGCTCAACGACAAGCAGCTGTCGACGGTCAAGGTCGAGGCGGTCGGCGAGAGCGACTTTCCGGTCGAGAAGTCCGCGGTCGGCAGCATCGACTTCAACGAGGACATGACCCTGCAGGTGTTCACGCCCTACCAGGGGCGGATCCTCGAACTGTTCGCCAAGGTCGGCGACGACGTCACCAAGGGACAGGTGCTGTTCACGATCGACAGCCCCGACCTGCTGACCGCCGGCTCGACCCTGACCGCCGCGGCCGGCGTGCTCGACCTGACGACACGGGCGCTCACCCGCCTCAAGATGCTGTACGAGACACGGGCGGTGGCGCAGAAGGACCTCGAGCAGGCGGTGTCGGATCAGCAGACCGCCGAGGGCGCGCTGAAGGCGGCACGCGACGCGATCCGCATCTTCGGCAAGACGGAGAACGAGATCGACGCGATCATCCACGAGCGCAAGGCGGACTCGCGCCTCGTTGTGAAGAGCCCGATCAGCGGCCGGGTGACCGCGCGCTCCGCTGCTCCGGGCCTGTTCGTCCAGCCTGGCAACGCGCCGGCGCCGTTCTCGGTGGCCGACACTTCGACGATGTGGATGCTGGCGAACGTCGCCGAGAGTGATGTTCCGGCCGTGCGCCTCGGCCAGGAGGTCAAGGTTTCGGTATCGTCCTATCCCGGCAAGGTGTTCGAGGGGCGCATATCCACCATCAACTCGACGGTCGATTCCAGCACCCGGCGCATGCTGATCCGCTCGGAGATCGATGATCCCAATCACGAATTGCGCTCCGGCATGTTCGCGCGTTTCGTGATCCGGACCGGGGATCCGGTTCGCGCACCGGCCGTGCCACTCGGCGGCGTGGTCCGTGAAGGCGACGGCACGATGACGGTGTGGGTGACGACCGATCGGCGCCGCTTCAGCCAACGCACCGTCACCATCGGTGCGCAGAAGGATGGCCTGCGGCAGATCCTCGACGGCGTGAAGCCCGGCGAGCTGATCGCGACCGATGGCGCGGTGTTCCTGAGCAACATGCTGGCGATCGGGCAGACCGGCGGCTGAGCAGCCGCAGCGTTACTCCGACGAATGATCCAAGGAAGAGGCAGGCTGTGCTGAAGGGAATTCTTGCGTTTGGCTTGACCCGGCGCCCCATCGTTATGCTGGGGCTGCTGGTGTTCATCGCGGCCGGCATCCTGGCGTTCACCAGGCTGAACATCGAGGCCTATCCCAATCCGGCGCCGGTGATCCTCGAGATCACCGCGCAGGCACCCGGTCTGTCCGCCGAGGAAATGGAGCGCTACTACACCGTTCCGATGGAGATCGGGCTTTATCCGACGCCCGGCATCGACAACATCCGCTCGACGTCGTTCTACGGCCTCACCTTCGTGCGCGTGACCTTCAAGTATGGCATCGACTACTACGCGGCCTACACCCAGGCGGCGCTCAGTCTGCAGCAGAACGTGACGCTGCCGCAAAACCAGATTCCGCAGATCCAGCAATCGAGCCTCACCGGCGAGATATTCCGCTACCAGCTCGTCGGTCCGCCGCATTTCGGGCTTACCAACCTGCGGACGGTGCAGGACTGGGTGGTGCTGCGGCGGCTGTTCTCGGTGCCGGGCGTCGCGCAGGTCAATTCATGGGGCGGCACCACCAAGCAGTACAATGTCGATGTCGATTTGCATCGGCTCGAGGCCTACAACGTCACCATTCCCCAGATCATCACTGCGCTCGGCAACGCCAACATCAATGTTGGAGGTCGCGAGATCACGGTCGGCCAGCAATCGATCAACATCCGCGGTGTCGGCCTGATCGACAGCGGCGGCACCGACGACCTCACCAAGGGTTACCGCACCGAGGATGTGGAGAATATCGTCCTCAGCCAGTCGAACGGCGTGCCGATCACGATCAAGGACGTCGCCAAGGTCAATGTCGGTTTCGTACCCCGCCTTGGCATCGCCGGGCGTGACCGTGAAGACGACGTCGCGCTGTCGATCGTGGTGATGAACCGCACGCTGCATACCAACGACGTGCTGCCGAAGGTCAAGACCGAAGTCGAGAAGATGAACAGCGACGGCACGTTGCCGCCGGGAGTGAAGCTCGTTCCCTATTACGATCGCGCCTCGCTGGTGTCGGTGACGACCCACACCGTGCTGCACAACCTGATCTTCGGTTGCGTGCTGGTGTTCCTGATCCAGTGGATATTCCTCGGCGACCTGCGCAGCGCCATCATCGTCGGGGTCAACATTCCGTTCGCCTTGTTCTTCAGTGTCATCATTCTGGTGTTGATGAAGGAGGATGCCAACCTGCTGTCGGTCGGTGCGGTCGATTTCGGCATCATCGTCGATTCCGCGGTGATCCTGGTCGAAAACGTCTTCCGCAACTTCCAGTCGAGGCTCGAGGAGCGGCAGCAGGCGCTGGGGCATCTCGGTGACGGTACCTGGGGCGATGACCCGAGCCGGGAACGTCCCGGCGCGCGCAACATCTGGACCGATCGGCTCCGCCTGATCCTGGTCAGCGGGCTACAGGTCGACAAGGCGATCCTGTTCTCCGCGGCGATCACGGTGGCGGCGTTCGTTCCGCTGTTCACCATGCAGGGCGTCGAAGGCCAGATCTTCAGCCCGATGGCGCGCACCTACGCCTATGCGCTGGCCGGCGCGCTGATCGCTACCTTCACGATCACGCCGGTGCTTGCGTCCTATCTGCTGCCCGAGCAGGTGCACGAGACCGAAACCATCGTGGTCCGCGGGCTGCGCCGCCTCTATGCGCCGGTGTTGCGCTGGTCGCTCGCCCATCGCAAGACCATGCTGGCGATTGCGTTCGGTTTCCTCGGCCTGATCAGCCTGCTCGGAACGCGGCTCGGCAGCGAATTCCTTCCGCATCTGGAGGAGGGCAATCTCTGGATCCGCGTCGCCATGCCGCCGTCGCTCGGGCTGGAGGCCGGCGCGCCCGCGACGCACAAGCTGCGCGAGATCCTGATGCGCCATCCGGAAATCATCACCGCGGTGACCCAGCACGGCCGGCCGGACAATGGCAGCGACGCTTCACCGTTCTCCAATGTCGAGATTTTTGCACCGTTGAAGCCGTTCGATGAGTGGCCGACCGGGTACACCAAGGAGAAGCTGACCGAAGAGCTGAACAAGGAGTTCACCGATGCGTTGCCGGGAGCGACCTTCAACTTCTCGCAGTACATCCAGGACAACGTCGAGGAAGCTCTCTCGGGCGTGAAGGGCGCCAACTCGGTCAAGATCCTCGGGCCGAACATGAAGGTGCTGGAGGAGCTTGCGACCAAGGTGCAGGCCGAAATGGAAAAGGTGCGTGGCGTCGCCGATCTCGGCGTGTTCCATGTGCTCGGCCAGCCGAACCTCAACATCAAGGTCGATCGTGAGAAGACCGCCCGTTACGGGCTGAACACCGGCGACGTCAACACCGTGATCCAGGCGGCGCTCGGCGGCACCTCGGCCACCAACCTCCTGGAAGGCGACCGACAGTTTTCTGTCGTGGTGAGGCTCGACAAGGCGTATCGCGACAATCTCGATGAGGTCGGCGACATCAAGGTCGGCTACGCCAACGCCAGCGGCGGAACGTCGTACATCCCGTTGCGCGAGCTCGCCGCGATCACGCTGGAGACTGGTGCGTCGTACATCTACCACGAGACCAGCACGCGCTACATTCCGATCAAGTTCAGCGTTCGCGGCCGCGACCTCGGCGGCACCGTCGAGGAGGCGCAGGAGCGGATCGCGAAGAACATCAAGCTGCCGAGCGGCTACCGGGTCGTCTGGTCCGGCGAGTTCGAGGACCTCGAGCTCGCCAAGAAGCGGCTCGAGGTGGTGGTGCCAATCAGCCTGCTGCTGATCCTGGTGCTGCTCTACGGCCTGTTCAATTCGCTGCGCGACAGCCTGCTGGCGCTGGCCGGCATTCCGTTCGCGATCGCGGGGGGCATCGTCGCGCTGTATGTCTCCGGGCTGGACTTCAGCATCTCGGCGGTCATCGGCTTCGTCTCGCTGTTCGGCGTGTCGGTGATGGATGGCATCCTGATGATCACCTACTACAACGAGGTGAGGGCGGAAGGCATGCCGACGACGGAGGCCATGTTCCATGCCGCGACCCAGCGCATGCGGCCCATGCTGATGACGGCAATGTCGGCGTGCATCGGCCTGTTCCCGGCCGCGATCTCCAGCGGCATCGGCAGCCAGGTACAGCGTCCGCTCGCAACGGTGGTCGTCGGCGGCATGCTGATCGGCCCCGTGATGCTGCTGGTGGTGGTGCCGGCGCTGCGCATGATGGTTCTCCGCGGCGAAGGAGAGGCCGAGGGTACCGGTGGCTCGGGTCATCTGGCGCCAGCGGAGTGATGCGCAGCAGTCCGTTGATGGCGATCTGCAGGAGGGAGCCATGAAATCAGGTTGGTGCGTGATGGCGGTGGTGGTGGCGATGGCCTGGTCGGGAACGGTGGCCGCCGGCACCGCGGACCGCAAGGCGATCAAGTTTCGCGGCACCACGGGGCCGGCCGTTCCAGCGCCTGCGCCTCCGGTCCCGACACCTGGCGCCAAAGCGCAGGCGCCGGCCGCCACGGCGCCGCCGCCGGCACCACCTCCGCCCGCGGCGGTGGTGAGGCCGGTTGCACCAAAGGCGTCGAAGGCGCTCGGGGCAGCGTCGCCCTCGGCCAACGCCCCGACCATCAACGGGACCACGATGACAAGGCCCGCGGCCACGACCGCGACTGTCGGCGGCTCTTCATCTGCGCCAACCGGAATCCTGAGCGGCAGCAGTGTGTCGATCAAGCGGCCTTGAGCGATCTGGCCCCAGCGCAGGCCGGGGGTGACGAGCGAGCGAAGCGCCCATGCGCAAATGGTTCGACTTCCTGATCGGGGCGGGCGCGACGGCGAGGACGGTGCCGACGCCGTCATCTGCCATGAAGGCGCAGTGTTCCGGTCGTGGCCTCAGCGAGCAGATCCGCGACATTCTTCGTCTCGAGCTCGAAATTGCGGCGGAGTGTGCGTTGAAGCGGGGCAGTCTCTCGGCAGCAACCCGGCTCAGGGAGCTGGCGGAGACGACCCACAGCGTCGACATGGCGGCGCTGCACGCCTACGCCCGCCTGCTTGACGATCTCGAACAGGCGGAAGCAACCTCGCGCGAGTTGCGGCAGGTCGGCATCGGCTGGTTCCCGGAAAATGCCGCGGACTATGTGGCGAGGCTGGTGTCGCGCAGGGACGTTCATGCGGGCCCGGCGGCTGCGGCGGATACCCGCGCCGCGCCCGGTCCTACGGCTCGATCAACCTCCCGGTCACGGCCTTGATGGCGGCCTGGGTACGGGTCGCGACGCCGAGCTTGATACGCGCATTGTCGACATGGAAGTCGATCGTCCGCTTGGTCAGTCCGAGGATCTGGGCGATTTCGGCCGAGGTCTTGCCGCGGGCGACCCAGGTCAGTGTTTCGACCTCGCGTTCGTTCAGCTGCACGTCGCGCGCCCAGACATCGGTCCGGGCGATGTGGGCGAGGCGAGCGGCGATGATTGCGGCCAGCACGTCGAAATCGATCGGCTTGGTGACATAGTCGTCGGCGCCGAGTTGCCGTCCCTTGAGCTCGTTCTTGCGGTCCGTCAGCGCGGTGAGGAAGACGAACGGCATGTTGTTGAAGCGCGGGCCGATCCGGGTCAGATGCTCCAGCACCTCGAAGCCCGACATCACCCGCATGTTGATGTCACACAGGACGAGATCCGGCATGGTCTTGAAGATGGCGGCGAAGCCTTCGCCGCCGTCATAGGCGAGCGCGACCTCGTAGCCCCGTTCGGTCAGCTCCTCGGCGATCAGCGCCGCGGTCTCCCGATCGTCCTCGATGCAGAGAATTTTCTTTCTGGCAGCAGTCATCAGTCAGAGCGGGTTCGCAAGGACAACAATACACCCCCCTTCCGGAGGTCGGGCCGGACGGGCAGCCTAGCCGATTGGCCCGGCAAAGTACCGAGGTCTTCCGGGATCAGGCAAATGTGATAAATCACAGTAGCCGGGGCCGGCAAAGCGTCGTGATGAACACGACAGGCCGGGTCGTGTGCGGTGCCGCCGGTTCAAACCGCCCGGTTCAGGGGACAGCCTCAGGTAACCACCATGTATCCGCGTTCGCTGAATTTTTCCCTGTCCCTGGTATTCCTGTTCTTTTTCCTGCTGGTGGCGGTGCTCGGGTCGTTCAGCATCGAGCGCCTCAGCGAGTTCAACCGGTCGTCGGCTGACGTGCGCGACGTCTGGCTGCCGGCCACCCGCATCATCGGCGACCTCAACAACTTCACCTCGGATTTCCGGGCTGCAGAGGGGCGCTACCTGCTGTCGTCGGCCTCCGAGTCGGCCGCCAGCAAGCGCGAGCTCGCAACCCTCGGCCATTCGGTCGAGCAGGCGCAGGCGGCCTATGAAGCTCTGCGCCGCTCGCCGGCAGCCTCGAGCCTCTATGCCCGCTTCAAGGAGGGCTGGATCGCCTACCGCCGTGTGGTCGACCGGGTGCTGCAGCTTCACGAGGCCGGGCAGACAGCCGCGGCCGTCAACCTCTACCGCACGGCCTCGCAGGCGAGCTATGACGTGGTCAACGATGCGCTCGATGCGGTCACTCGCCTCAACGTGACCAGCGCCAATGCAGCAAGTGACGAGGCCGATGCCGCCTATCGCAATGCCCGCGGCTGGATCGGTTCGGCGATGGTGATGGCTGCGCTGCTGGGCATGGCGGCTCTGGTCTATGTCAAACGCTTCATCTCGCGCCCGCTGCAGCAGCTTGCCGCCGGCATGCGCCGGCTCGCCGGCAACGACACCGATATCGAGATCCACGGTGCCGAGCGCATCGACGAGATCGGCGAGATGGCGCGTGCCCTCGGCATTTTCCGCACCAATGCCATCGAATTGATGCTGAGCCAGCGCTCGCTGTCGCAGCAGGCCTCGATGCTGGAGGAGAAGCTGGCGCAGGAGCAGCTCCTGACCCAGCTGCAGCAGGATTTTCTGTCGATGGCATCGCATGAGTTTCGCACGCCGCTCACCGTCATCGACGGGCAGGCGCAGCGGCTGATCAAGCTCGGCGATCGCGGCCCGGTCGACGACACCGTCGGGCGCGCCCGCAAGATCCGCACCGCCGTGCTGCAGATCACCACGGTGATCGACAAGCTGCTGAACAGCTCGCGGCTGATCGACGATGGGGCCCAGCTCTACTTCCATCCGGCGGAGATGGATCTGCGCACGGTGCTGGCCGAGGTCTGCCACCTGCACCGGGAGATCGCGCCGCAGGCGAAGATTTCGCAGCAGCTCGGAACCGTGCCGCTGCCGGTGTTCGGGGACGCCAAGCTGCTGTCGCAGCTGTTCGGCAACCTGATTTCCAACGCTCTGAAATATTCTCCCGACGGCAGCCCGATCGATGTCGTCGCCACGGTCGAGCGCGGTCAGGTTGCGGTCGTGGTGCGTGACCGGGGCATGGGGATTCCGGACAAGGATCTGGCGGATATCTTCGGCCGTTACAACCGCGGCAGCAACGTGTCGGGGATCGTCGGAACCGGTGTCGGGCTCTACCTCGTCAAGATCGTGGCCGATCTGCATGGCGGCAGCGTATGGGTCGAGAGCACCGAGGGGCAGGGATCCTGCTTCACCGTCCGCCTCCCGGTCTCGGGTACAGGACGAAGCGCCAATGCCGCGCCGCCGAAGCTGGTTGCGGTCAGGACAGATCAGGCCTGATCGCCGCCGGTCGCCTCGCTCGTCTCGGCGGGCCGGCGGGGTGTTTCTGGCGTCGCGATCATGGAATAGCCGGCGGCCGCACCGCCGGAGCCAGCTGTGATAAATGACGTCATGGAGGTGCAGCAATGACAGTCGACGCGAAGGCTGCGATCATGCATGCATGGCCCGGACAACAAACGTTGCGATTGTCAGGTTCATGTCAGGCGCGGTGGTTAAGTTGCGCGCGAAGTCCTGTCATCGCTGTGCCTGCCCGCCTGTCTGCAGTCTTCCGCATGCCTCCTGGAGATCGAACCTTGAAATACGCGGCGATCCTTGCCTCGACACTGCTGCTCGGGCCGCTCGCGCCGGCACAGGCCGGCGCTGCGCCGGCGCCGATTTGCACGGTATCCGTGCTGCATGCCGACGAACTGCCGTTCGCGCCGTTCGGATCATGGCTGGTGAAGGCGACGCTGCAGATCACGCCGCAGAGCGGCGTGCCATACCAGACCACGCTGTTCGAAGCACTGCCCTGGCACAAGACGCTGCGGCGGGGCGATCGTTTCGGCATCCGCTGCGACCGCTTTGAGCCGAACACGCTGCGCTTGAGCGATCTCGTGCGCTGATGCGCTGGGCGAGCAGGAGCTCGCCACCTAGGTTGCGTCGGAAGCGCCCCGCTGGCGCAGCAGGATGCGCTGGTAGAGCCAGCCGATCGACACGAGCACAATGCCGAGGCCCATGAAGGACAGGGCGCGGTAGACGCCGGTCAGCACCGACATGTCGATGACGAACACCTTGAGCACGGTGAGCCCGATGATCACCGCGGAGGCGAGCCGCGCCCGCTGCGAGGCCAGGATGAAGCCGGCGCCGAGCAGCACCACGCCGAACAGCAGCCAGACTACTGAATAAGCGTACTGCTCCGAATCCGTGGTCGTCCCGGTCAGCACCGGGCCGTGATAGAAGCGCCGCACCTCGAGGCTGACGAAGGCGAATGCGAGCACCAGCGCGACCGCGGCAACGGTGTGGGCATAGGCCGCCGGCCGGTGCGGCGGGGTGACCGTGCGGGCGAGCACCAGCGCCAGCATAGCCGGCAGGGCATAGCCGAGCAGCAGCAAGCCGATGATTGCGCCGCCGACATCGGCGCCGGTGAGCGTCGGCCACTCCGAGGTCAGGAGGCCGAAGGCGATGCCGCTGCCGGCCATGGCTGTCAGCACGATCGCGCCGACATTGTGCACGATGCTGCCGCTGCGCAGCCGCAGCCGCTCGAGGCCGATCGCCATGGCGAGCGCGACGCAGACCTGCAGGGCGACCTCGGTGAGGCCGGCGCTGGCCGCGTAGACGTCGCCTTGGTTGACCGCATGACGGATCTCCATGAAGGCGAGCAGCACGGTGAACAGGATCGCGGCGGTCTCCACCATGCGCAGCGGAATGTCGTCGCCGCGCCGGCGCAGCAGGTGTGCTGCGGTCCAGAATGACAGCGCCGGTGCGCCGTAGCCCCACAGCAGCCAGTTGAAGATCGGCGTCGTGCCGACCGCAGCGCCGGCGATGCGCGGCTCGTGGCCGATGCGCAGCGTGACGATGACCGCGAGGATCGCAGCCAGCCAGCGCAGGAACGGGATCGGCCGTTGCAGCGAGATCCAGCTCGTGCCGGCGCACATCAGGGCAAGCGCGATGGTGAGCCAGCCCTTTTCCAGCGCAAAGGTCAGCGCGAGGGAGAGGGCGCCCAGCGTCGCGGTGGCGAACAGCGCGATGGCGATCGCAAGGCCCGGGCGATGGTCACGCTTGCTGAGCGCCTCGGTCGCCGCGCCGTACGCTGCGGCAAGGAGCACCGCGACGATGGCGAACGGGATCGAGCGGTCGAAGGCCGCGATCCGGGCATAGAGCGCGATCAACAGGGCGAGCGGCGTGAAGGTCGCCGCCGCAGCCCAGATCACCGGGACGATCGCGCCGGTCGAGCGGCCCTGGGCCGCGAAGCCGGCGAGACCGAAGCCGGCCGCGATCAGCACGGCGACGGTGAGATGGGACGTGACGGAGGCGTCCTGTGGCTGCGGCGCGACGCCGGCCATGGCGCCGCCCGCAATCGTCAGTTCGCCGATGTCGATGGTGACCGCCCAGCTCAGGAAGACGATGGCGCTGAGCACGGCGGCGGCAGCGACCGCCGCGACGGCGGCCTCGGCGCGCCACGCCACGGCGATGGTGGCGGCGACCAGCGCCGTGAACACGATCAGCGTGGACGATGCATGGTCGGCCGCGAGCACGATCAGCGTCGCGCCGAGGAGGTAGGCGGCGAGCGCGCCGGACGAGACCGGCTCGACGCGGCCGGCCTCCATCGCGGGGCCGAACAGCAAGCCGCAGACGACGAGGGCGGCAGCGAGCGCAAAGCCCGCGACCACGTGGAAGGCGTGCGGGCCGATCATTGACGGGCCGCACTGCAGGCAGGGCAGGAGCCAGAGCAGCGCGAACACGATGGTGGTCACCGCAAGCCAGCGCCACAGCCGCAGCCGCGCCAGCGCGAAGGCGGCGCCCGTCACCACGGCGAGGTAGATATACAGTGCCCAGTAATCCGGCGTGCCGGAGGAAACGAGCACGGGGGTGACGAAGGCGGCGACGAGGCCGAGGCCGCCGAGCGCCGGGCCGTGCAGCAGCGCGGCCGCAAGCGTGCCGAGCGCGACCGCCCCGAGCAGCAGGAAAGCCGCCGCTGGCGCGAGGAAGTCGTAGAGCGCGTAAGCGACATAGACGGTGGCAAATGCCACCACGGTGCCGGCGGCCGTGAGGATCGCCGGGATGTTGGCGATCGGCAGCACCGGCCGCTGCGCGATCGCGTCCTTGCGCCGCGTGATCTCGCCGGCGAGCAGCAGGGCGGCGGCGAACAGGCCGCCGAGCAGCACCCGCACGGCCGGGCCGATCAGGCCCTGCTCGATGGAGTAGCGCATCAGGAACAGGCCGCCGAGTGCCAGCGTCAGGCCGCCGAGCCAGACCGCCCAGCGCGTGCCCAGCTGCTCCTCGAGGCCGGGCCGGGCCGAGGGGACGGTCGGCGGCGCATCGATGACCGGAGGGGCTGCAGCTTCATCCGCCGGCGGGAATGGCGGGGGTGGTGGCGGTGCGCTCGGTGGCGCGTCTGCGCTGTGTGCGGCGGGAGGCGCCGGCGCGACGGTCACCTGCGGTTCGGGCGGGACTTCAATGTCTGGCGCAGCCCTGCTCGGCGCCGCCTTGAGCGCGCTTTCCAGCGCCATGATGCGGGCGATCAGCGCGTCGCTGCGGCGGAGCGCCTTGAAGGCGAAGATCAGGGCCACGAGGGCGATGACCACAGCAAGAAATTCCATCAATCCTCCCGATCGGCCGGTGTGCCGCGAAACGGCGCCGGCCGCCACAAAAGCTAGCGCCGACCGCGCACGCGCAAGCCCGGCGCCGGTCGTTCCTGCAACACGTCGCGACGGAAGCGAAACAGCGCGGCGGGGCGACCGCCGGTGCGCAGCGACATCTCGCCGGTGGGCTCGACGAGGGCGCCGGATTCGACCAGACGGCGAAAGTTCTGCTTGTGCAGGTGCCGTCCCGAGATCGCCTCCACGGTGTGCTGCAATTCTGTGAGTGTGAATTCGGGCGACAACAGTTCAAACACCACCGGCCGATATTTCAGCTTGGCGCGCAGCCGCGCGATCGCGGTGGCGAGGATCCGCCGATGGTCGAAGCGCATCGCGGCCCCGAGCGGCGGCAGCGTGGCACGGACCAGCGCCGCCGGCCGGCCGTCGCGGCGGGCCTCTTCCACGAGACCGGCCTCGTAGAGCAGCTCGTAGCGGTCGAGCACGCGCTCCTCGTCCCACTGCGCGCCGTCGGCGCCGAAATAGAGCCGCACCCGGTCGGCGCGCGGCAGCGCACGGCCGGCGTTCGGCGCTTCGGGCTCGGCAGCCCAGGCGGTCAGCGCCGGCAGGATCAGCTTCTCGATGAGCTCCGGCCGCGTGGTGCGCCAGTCTTCCCATGGGAAATAGCGGTACCAGGGCTCGAAGGTCGCACCGGCCACATGCGGCTGCGAGGCGGCATCGGTGACCCGCGTCAGCGCCAGATAGCCGACCGACACGATGTGCGCGTCGGTGTCGCCGGCGCGCGCGTGGCGGCCCTGGTCGCCGAAGGTGTAGAGCTGCTCGACGTAGCCGAGATGCAGGCCGGACTGCTCCTCCACCCAGGCCCGCAGTCCGATCTCGAAGGTGCGGTGCGCCACCGCATCGAACGGGCCGAACGGCAGCCCGCGCAGCCTGTCGCCATCGCCGCCCGGCGCGGTCAGCACCAGCGGCTCATTGGCCTCGATCGCCACGATGGCGGCGGTGAGACCGATTTCGATGGGCCTGAGCAGCTTGTCGGACATCGGAGCGGGGCGAGGTCGGGCTTGTGCGGGAATCGCTGAAGCAGAGACGGCGTGTGCGACGAGTTTAGGTCAAACCGCCGCGAGCGTCATCCTGCGGCGCTTCGGCACGGGGGGGGCCGCGGGGCTACTGCCGCGAGCCCATCCTGTCCGGGCCGCAAGGCGCATCAACGATTTGGCATCATGCGCGGGCTTGACCACCGGCTATCCGGCTCATTGTCAGCGCGGGCCACACCCACGTCGCCATTGCCGGGCGAAGGCCCGGCTGATCCGGCTTCAAGACCCCGTCGCCGAGCGGCGGTAGATCTCGATCAGCGACTGCCCGGCGTTCTCGATGTGACGGCGCAGCAGATCGGCCGCCCTGTCGAATTCGCGCGAGGCGCACAGTTCGAGAATCTCGCTGTGCTCCATGTCCGCCCGCGCCACGTCGCCGCTGACGGACAGCTGCAGCCGGGTCGGGCGGTCGCAGTCCTGCAGCAGGGACGAGACGATGGCGTAGGAGCGCGGCCGTCCGCAATGCTTCAGCAGGGCGAGATGGAAGCGGCGGTTGAGCTCGCCCCATTCGGCGACGCGGCCATGGTCCAGTGCCACGCTGTACTCGTCCTTGAGGCTGCGCAGCTCCTGATAGTCCTGCGCGGTGAACTTGCGCGCCGACAGCAGCAGCAGTTGCGGCTCGAGCGACGCCCGCAGCTGGAAGACGTCCGCGATCTCGTCGACCGAGAGGCTGGATACGACGGCGCCGCGATGCGGCATGATCTTGACGAGGCCGCTGGCTTCGAGCTGCAGCAGCGCCTCCCGCACCGGGATGCGGCTGACGGCGAATTCCTCGGCGAGCGCGTCCTGGCGTAGCTGCTCGCCCGGCAGCAGCGCGCCGCTCAGGATCCGCTCCCGCAGGGCGTCGGTCACGGCGCCAGCCATCGTCTTGTGCGAGATCGCCCGGCGGGGCTGCGACGTCGTGTCGTCGGACAAAATCTGAGCTTCCTTCCTGAATCGGATGGATATTTTATACAATAATTAGGCGAGCGCCAAGCGGCCACTTCAGTCGATTTCCAAAATTCCCTTATTTTTAAAAGACATGATTGAATTTTTCGCGCGGCTTGCTCCGAGGCGAAGGCTGTTTGACAAGTTTGGATATTTTATACAATCTACATGAAACGGGGGGATTATGCTGTGTCCGACTACGCGTTGGAAACATTTGGCCTGACCAAGTCGTTCGGCGGCTTTGTCGCGGTCAACAACGTGGACCTCAGGGTCCGCCGCCACACCATTCATGCGCTGATCGGCCCGAACGGCGCGGGCAAGACCACGTGCTTCAACCTGCTCACCAAGTTTCACCTGCCGACGGGCGGGCGCATCGTCTATGAGGGCGAGGACATCACCCGCGAGGCCGCTGCCGCCATCGCGCGGCGCGGGCTCGTGCGCTCGTTCCAGATCTCGGCGACGTTTCCCCACTTCACCGCCCTCGAGAATGTCCGCATCGGCCTGCAGCGGCGGCTCGGCACCTATTTCCAGTTCTGGACCTCGGCGCGGACGCTCGCGGCGCTCGACCGCGAGGCGCTGCAACTGCTCGACGAGGTCGGACTCGCGGACGCCGCTCACGTCCATGCCTGCGACCTGTCCTATGGCCGCAAGCGCACGCTGGAGATCGCCACCACGCTGGCGCTCGATCCACCGTTCCTTTTGCTCGACGAGCCGACGCAGGGCATGGCGATCGACGACGTCGACCGCATCAAGCGCCTGATCAAGCGCATTGCCGCGGGCCGCACCATCCTGATGGTCGAGCACAACATGTCGGTCGTCGCCGACATCTGCGACACCATCACCGTACTGCAGCGGGGCGAGATCCTCGCCGAGGGCTGTTATGCGGACGTGTCCGCGGATGCGGCGGTGCGTGCCGCCTATCTCGGAGGTGGCCATGCCTGAGGCGTCGATCGTGCTCGAAACCAGGGGCCTGCAGGCCTGGTACGGCGAGTCCCACGTGCTGCACGGCGTCGACCTGCAGGTGCGCCAGGGCGAATGCGTCACTTTGATTGGCCGCAACGGTGCCGGGCGGACCTCCACGCTCAAGGCCATTCTCGGCCTCACCGACCGGCGCAGCGGCTCGGTGCGGGTCAACGGCCGCGAGGTGATCAACCTGCCGCCGCACCGCGTGGCGCGGCTTGGCCTCGGCTACTGCCCGGAGGAGCGCGGCATCTACCGCACGCTGACAACAGTGGAAAACCTCACGCTGCTGCCGAAGCTCGGCGCCGAGGGGCTGCCGAGCGAGGAAGTGCTGCGCATGTTCCCCAACCTGAGGGAGCGCGCGCAGAGCTATGGCGGCCAGCTCTCCGGCGGCGAGCAGCAGATGCTGGCGATCGGCCGCATCCTCACTACCGGCGCGCGCATTCTGCTGCTCGACGAGATCACCGAGGGGCTCGCCCCGGTCATCGTCGAGGTGCTGCGTGACGCGGTGACGTCGTTGAAGCAGCGCGGGTTCACCATCGTGCTGGTCGAGCAGAACTTTCATTTCGCGCGCGATCTCGCCGATCGCCACTACGTCGTCGAGCATGGCCGCGTGGTGGCGGAGATCGCGGCGCGCGACGTGGCCGCGCAAGAAGACAAAGTCAGCAAATTCCTGGGCGTCTAGGTCCCATCACAGGAGCACAGCGATGAAGAAGCGTTTGAAGTGCCTTGCCCTCTCCGTCTCCGCCGCGCTGCTTGCGGGGCCGGCGGCGCAGGCGGCCGACAAGATCAGCGACGGGGTGGTCAAGATCGGCATCCTCAATGATCTCTCCGGCATCTATTCGGATTTCACCGGCCGTGGCTCGGCCGTGGCCGCCCAGATCGCCATCGACGAGATCGGCGGCAAGGTGCTGGGCGCACCGGTCGAACTCGTCGCCGCCGACCACCAGAACAAGCCTGATATCGCCGCCAACCTCGCGCGCGAATGGTTCGACCAGGGCAAGGTCGACATGATCGCCGACTTCCCGACCTCATCGACCGCGCTCGCGGTGATGGAGATCGCCAAACAGAAGCAGCGTGTCACCATCCTGTCGGCCGGCGTCGCCATGGCCGCGATCAACGAGAAATGCTCGCCGCTCAGCGCGCAGTGGATGGTCAACACCTACGCGCTCGCCGCCGGCACCGCCAAGGCGCTGCTGAAGGACGGCCGCAAGAGCTGGTACTTCGTCACGGCGGACTACACCTTCGGCCATTCGCTGGAGAGCGACGCCGCCGCGATGGTGACCGCCGAGGGCGGCAAGGTGCTGGGGTCTTCGCGCCATCCGTTCCCCGGCGGCGACTTCTCCTCCTTCATGCTGAAGGCGCAGGGCTCCGGCGCCGAGGTCATCGCGCTGGCGAATGCCGGCAGCGACACCGTCAACGCGGTCAAGCAGGCCGCCGAGTTCGGCATCGGCCGCAGCGACAAGCAGATCATCGCGCCGCTGCTCGCCTACATCACCGACGTCAAGAGCCTCGGTCTGCAGAAGGCGCAGGACATGTACCTGACGGAAGCCTTCTACTGGGATTTCGACGACCGCTCGCGCGCCTTCGCGCAGCGCTACTTTGAGCGCATGAAGCGCATGCCGAGCGCCTCGCAGGCGGCGATCTACTCGGCGACGCTGAGCTACCTCAAGGCGATCGAGGCCGCCGGCACCGACGAGGCCAACGCCGTGATGGACAAGCTGCGCAGCATGACCATCGACGACGCGGTGATCCGCAACGGCCATCTGCGCGCCGACGGCGCGCTGGTGCACGACCTCTTGCTGCTGCAGGTCAAGAAGCCGGCCGAGTCCAAGGGCGACTGGGACTACTACAAGGTCAAGGCCGTGCTGAAGGGCGACGATGTCTTCCCCAAGCCGTCCAGCGCCTGTCCGCTCAACGCCAAGGGCTGAGCTATCGCCGCGCCCGCCGGGACGATCCCGGGGGCGCGGCCGGTCGCGCTCCGTCATCTGAATTTCCTCACAGCACGGGATCTCGTGAGACATGACTTCGCAGGCCTTCATGGCGCAGCTGACGATCGGACTGATCAGTGGCTGCTTCTACGCGATGCTGAGCATGGGGCTGGCGATCATCTTCGGCCTGCTCAACATCATCAATTTTGCCCATGGCGCCCAGTTCATGATGGCCGCGTTCCTGACCTGGATCGGCCTCACCCAGCTCGGCCCGTGGCTCGGCCGGCCCGATCTGCAGGTCGGCTTTTGGTGGGCGCTGCTGCTGGCGCCGTTCCTGGTCGGGCTGGTCGGCATGGCGATCGAGCGCGTGTTCTTGCGCCGGCTCTACCATCTCGACCATCTCTACGGGCTGTTGCTCACCTTCGGCTTCGCGCTGGTGATGGAGGGGCTGTTCCGCTACGGCTTCGGCGTCTCCGGGCAGGGCTATGAGCCACCGGAACTGCTGCAGGGGCCCGTTGATCTCGGCTTCATGCTGCTGCCGAAATACCGCGTCTTCGTGGTGGTGGCCTCGCTGCTGATCTGCTTCGGCACCTGGTATCTGTTCGAGCGCACCAAGCTCGGTGCATACCTGCGCGCCGGCACCGAGAACCCGCGCCTGCTGCAGGGCTTCGGCGTCAACGTCCCCGTTCTGATCACGCTGACCTACGGCTTCGGCGTGGCGCTTGCGGGCCTCGCCGGCGTGCTGGCCGCGCCGATCATGCAGATCACGCCGCTGATGGGCGGCAACCTTCTGAACATCGTGTTCGCCGTCGTCGTCATCGGCGGCCTCGGCTCGATCTTCGGCTCGATCCTTACCGGCCTCAGCCTCGGCCTGATCGAGGGGCTGACCAAGGTGATCTATCCCGAGGCCTCCACCGTTGTCGTGTTCATCATCATGGCCATCGCGCTGCTGGTTCGCCCGGCGGGCCTGCTCGGCCGCGAAGCGTGAGGCCGCGCATGGCTGTCAACCTCAAGATTTTTGTCGTCCTGATCGCGGCGGCGCTGCTGGTGCCGCTGGTGCCGGGGCTGATCTACCCGATCTTCGTCATGAAGGTGATGTGCTACGGGCTGTTCGCCTGCGCCTTCAACCTGCTGCTCGGCTTCACCGGTCTCGTGTCGTTCGCCCATGCCGCGTTCCTCGGCAGCGCCGGCTATGTCACCGGTGCGCTGATGATCCGCTTCGGCGGCCATCCGCTCGGCATGGTCGCGGCCTTCGTCGCCGGCGTCGCCGCAGCTGCGCTGGTCGGGCTCGCCATCGGCAGCCTCGCGGTGCGGCGGCGCGGCATCTACTTCGCGATGATCACGCTGGCGCTGTCGCAGATCGTCTACTTTCTGGCAGTCCAGTTCCGCTGGACCGGCGGCGAGGACGGCTTGCAGGGCATTCCGCGCGGCACGCTGCTCGGGCTCGTCGACCTCTCCTCGGACACCGCGATGTATTACGTCACCACCGTGCTGTTCGCCGCCGGCTTCCTGTTCGTCTACCGCGTCATCCATTCGCCGTTCGGCCAGGTGCTGCAGGCGGTGCGCGACAACGAGCCGCGCACCACCTCGCTCGGCTACGACACCGACCGTTTCCGCCTGCTCGCCTTCGTGCTGTCGGCGGCGATCGCGGGCTATGCGGGGGCCATGAAGGCGCTGGTGTTCCAGCTGGTGTCGCTCAACGACGTGTCGCTGCAGACTTCGACGGAGGCGGTGCTGATGACGCTGCTCGGCGGTGTCGGCACCATTTTCGGTCCGCTGGTGGGCGCGGCGCTGGTGGTCGGCCTGAACAACTATCTCGCCACCATCGGCGATCTCGTCACCGTGGTGATCGGGCTGATCTTTATCCTGTGCGTGTCGTTCTTCCGTCGCGGCGTCGTTGGCGAGTGGCTGGAGTTTCGCCGCCGGGGGCCCGAGCAGGGTGGTGACGCGCATTCGGCCGATGCCGTGACCAAACACGCCTAGCCCAGCCGTCTCATGACTTTCGTCCGCCACGCCGGCTGCCGACGCGTGGGCGGGATGGATCATTCCAGAAGTCGGCGCACCCCTATCGACCCAGACCAACAGGAGAAGAGACCATGTGGAGCGGTGTCATTCCCGCCGTCACGACCAAGTTCACCGCCGACGGCGCGCTCGACCATGCGGAGATGGAGCGCTGCTTCGACCTGCAGATGAAGGCCGGCTGCGACGGCCTCATCGTCTGCGGCTCGCTCGGCGAGGGCCCGATGCTCAGCCATGACGAGCGCATCGAAGTGCTCAAGATCGCGCAGTCGGTGGCCGGCGGCAAGCCGGTGCTGCTGACCGTTTCGGAAGCGGGCACCCGCGAGGCCTGCGCGCTGGCGCGCAAGGCGGCGCAGGCCGGCGCTTCGGGACTGATGGTGGTGCCGAGCCCGATCTACCACACCGACCCGCGCGAGACCGTGGCGACCCTGCGTTCGGTGGCGGCCGCCGGCGACCTGCCGGTGATGATCTATTCCAACCGCGTCGCCTATCGCGTCGATGTCACGCCGGAATTGATGGAGGAGCTCGCCTCCGATGCGCGCTTCGTCGCCATCAAGGAATCCTCCGACGACATCCGCCGTACCACCGAGATCATCAACCGGCTCGGCTCGCGCTATGCGGTGCTGACCGGCGTCGACAACCTTGCGCTCGAAGCGCTCGCGGTCGGCGCGGTCGGCTGGGTGGCCGGTCTCGTCTGCGCCTTTCCGGCGGAGACGGTTGCGGTCTATCGCCTGATGAAGGCCGGCCGCATCCAGGAGGCCCTTGCGGTCTATCGCTGGTTCCGCCCGCTGCTCGACCTCGATGTCTCGACCTATCTCGTCCAGAACATCAAGCTCGCGGAAGCGATCGCCATCGGCTCGACCGAGCATGTTCGCGCGCCGCGCATGCCGCTCGCCGGCGCGCGCCGTGCCGAGGTCGAGGCGATCGTCCGTCAGGCGCTGGCGAGCAAGCGGCCTCTTCCTGCCGCGGCGTAAGCAAGGCCGCTGCAAAAAGTCCCGGCGCCGCGCGCGCCGGGACGCCTGCCCGGCCATGGCGCCATGGCTGGGCTTGTCAACCGATGCGCAGCGTGATGCCGGCCGTGAAGGGATTTGCGGCGTGGGCCGCGATCAGTCGATCTCGACGCGGAACGGCCGCCCTTCGACGCTCATGTTGCCCGGGCCCATGGCGTCGAGCGCGCGCAGCATGCGCCCCCTGCGGCCGAGGGCCTGGTCGGCAAGCGTCACGATCAGGCGGTTGGGAAACGCGCTCGGCGAGGCCGCACGGATCTGCCGGGCGATCGACAGTTCGTCGCGCTCGGGATTGAGCAGGCAGGCCGCCGCGAACGCGCTTGCGGTCGAGCGGCTGATGCCGGCGTAGCAATGGATCACCATCGGGGCGTCGCGCCGCCAGCGGCGCACGAACTCCAGCACCTGGTCGACATGAACGGACGATGGCGCCACGAAGCCGTCGACGGCCTCGGTGATGTCGTCCATCGAGACCTTGAGATGGTTTGCCTCCGGCACCGACAGCGGCCGTTCCGCCTTGTCGACATTGCCCATCACGGTGAGGACATAGCGTGCCCCGGTCGCCGTCACGGTGGCGGGCAGGTCGGCGAGCGAGCAGACGTGAAGCATGGCAATCCCTGGATCTGACGCGCACCTATATAAGCCCCGCCCGCCGCGGCGGGAAGGTGGAACCGGGGGAAGGGGGCTGCCAGGCACGTGCCGCCATTCACTCGGCGTCATGGCCGGGCTTGACCCGGCCATCCAGCTTTCCACGACGGCGAAGCCGAGACATTAAGCTGGATCACCGGGTCACGGCGCTGGCGCGCCGGCCCGGTGATGACGCCGAGGGGAGGCGTTGCACTTGCATTCGACGAGGGCGCCTCCACCTCAATCCAGCAGGCTCTTGAACCGCGCCAAAAACTGCTTCTCCGCCTTGCTCGCCGGCCAGGGCGTCATGTAGCTCTCTTCGGTCTCCGTCGGCAGGCCGGGATCGCGGCCGAACAGGCGGCGCGATTCGGCCTGCGAGAAGCCGGCGAGATGGGTGGCCTCCAGATACGCCGCGCCCATGTCGGCCTGCTTGATCTGCGCCTCGATCTCGGGTGCGAGCTCGGCGGGCAGGCCGAAGCGGATGTGGATCGCGGAGAGCAGCCGCTTCTCGATCTGCTTGTAGGCGCCGCCGATCACCGCCTTGAACGGCGAGATCATGTCGCCGATCACATACTCCGGCGCGTCGTGCAGCATGGCGGCGAGACGGATGCGGTGGTCGATTCGTGGCGCGCGCGCGCGCAGCACCGCCTCCACCAGCAGCGTGTGCTGCGCCACCGAGAAGATATGCGCGCCCGAGGTCTGTCCGTTCCAGCGCGCAACGCGGGCCAGGCCATGGGCGATGTCCTCGATCTCGATGTCGAGCGGGGAGGGGTCGATGAGGTTGAGCCGCCGGCCCGACAGCATGCGCTGCCAGGCCCGCGGCGTTTCGGGGGGCGTGGTGGTCTTGGACGGCGCCATGGTCTCGCGGATCGATCCGAATCGCTGGGATGCGATCGTTATAGGACGGCCGGCCGTGTTGTGGCGACTGCCGTCGCTACTCCTGTGGCACGAGGTGGAGATAGGGTTCCGCCTCCTTGCGCACCCGCGCATAGGACGGGCGCTGCGCCAGCCGCTCGAAATAGCGCATGGCGTGCGGATGGCTGTCGGCGAACGGCAGCACCTGGTTGGCGTAGAACAGCGCCGGCGCCGCGGCGCAGTCGGCCATGGTGAAGCGCTCGCCTGCCGCCCAGGTGCGCGACGCCATCTCCGCCTCGATCACGTCGAGCGCTTTGCACAGCCGCGCGCGGGCGGCCTCGACGCCCATGCGATCCTTCTGATCCGCCGGGCGCATGCGGCTCGCGATGATGATCCCGATCTGGTCGTTGACATAGAGGTCGAAGAAGCGGTCGCGCATCCGCATCTGCCAGGCCTCTTCCGGATCGGCTGGTACCAGCGACACCGGCCCCGGGTGATGCAGCGCGAGATACTCGATGATGACGCTGGCTTCGCCCACCGTCACGCCGCGTGCCTCGTCGCGCAGCACCGGAAATTTTCCGATCGGCCACAGCGCCTTCACCTCGGCGCTCTCGGCGGGATCGCCGATGTTGAGCACGCTCGGCGTGAACGCGATATCGTTCTCATAGAACGCGATCACCGCCTTCTGGCAGTAGGACGACAGCGGGTGGAAGTAGAGCTTGAGCGTCATGGCGGCCCTCTAAACTGATTGCATTTTGCAACCGGTTGTCTCGATAGGGAGACTGATGCGAAAATGCAAGCGGTTTGTTTCGGGCGCCCGCCGCGCCCGCGGGAACGGCACATGAGCGACGCATACCGGTCGGGCTGTCCGATCAACCTCACGCTGGAAGTGGTGGGCGACAAATGGAGCCTGCTGATCATCCGCGACATCATCTTCGGCAACCGCCGGCATTTCCGCGAGCTGCTGACCCAGTCGGAGGAGGGCATCTCCTCCAACATCCTCGCCGACCGCCTCAAGACGCTGCTGGAGGCGGGCATCCTCACCCGCGCGGATGACCCCAGCCACAAGCAGAAGGGCGTCTACAGCCTCACCGAGCAGGGCATCGAGCTGCTGCCGGTGATCGCGCAGATGGCGTCCTGGGGCGTGAAGTACCTGCCGGTGAGCGAAGAACTCGGCATCCGCGCGCAGCTCTTGCGCGACGGCGGCCCGAAGATGTGGGCCGAGATGATGGACGAGCTGCGTGAGATCCATCTCGGCATCAGGCGCAGGAAGACCGGGCCGACAGTCGGCGAGCGGCTGCAGAAGGCGTATGACGACGTGGTGGCGAAGCGCGCGGCTGCCAGGCGCTGATGGCAACGCCATCCGCCGTGATCGGCGGCAGATGGCGTTGTCGCGGCGTCTCATCCGCTATGGCAGCTCGGAGATCAGCTTGCCCCATTCGGCCTCACTCCAGGCCCGTGACGTGCTGGTGCGCACGTTTCCCAGCGAGCTGAGGGCAAGCGCGAACTTGATGACATGGTCGCCGAGCGGCGCGTCGGCGATGACGAGAAGGTCGTGTTCGCCCGTGGTGAGATAAATCTCCTTGATCTCGACCCCGACCTTCCGGGCGAGAGCCCTGGCGGCTTCGCTGCGCTTGGGGGCATCCTTGACCGTGCGAATGCCCTGATCGGTCCAGTCGATCGAGTATATGAATGTCGGCATGTCGTCATCCTCCATCGGGAGCACGAGCGAACGCCTGCCGCGCGCGCGGCAAGGCCCACCTGCTCTGTGTTGAAGTTGTGAAGGCGCCACAAAGGTCGGCGCCGCGTTCAGACTGCGATGCCTGCCGACGGCCTGATCGCGGCCCATTCATCACGCGGGCGACGTCGGCTCGTCGCCTGTTCGAGGGCAGCTCCCGGAAGATTACGCGATCTCATCCACGTGAGAAAGGGGCGCGCCTTCGTGTTGCAAGTGCGTGCGGGTGTGGAGGAACTCTCCACATCAAGGATTAAGTCGCTGATGACCATGGCTGAATCGGAGCGTGTCGGTTGCGATCCGGAGCCTCGGCATACGTCCATTGATGCATGCCCGGCGGCGACGCTTTGGTGTGGACTGCATGTCTTCCCGAGCGATCTTCGGATGCTTGATAGGCCTGACATGGAGGAGGAAGGGGCCGCGTCGTTGACATCTCCTCCGCTTTCTGACTAGTGTGATCGCACAGAAGCAAGATTGAAGACTATCTGTAAGATAGTCGCTTGCTGTGCCTCCTGCGCAAAAGACCTTCTTACAGATCACATCTGGGGGAAGGCATCCATGCAAGGCACGACGACAAGTTCATCAAATCCCATTAAAATCCGCGGCATCGACGACGTCCTGTCGTTCATTGATTCACGCACGGGCATCAGCGGCCGCGCCGGCGTGGTCTGGTGGCTGGCGCTCGGCGGATTGTTCCTGGATGCATTCTCCAACTCCGCGCTGAGCGCCGGCCTCGGGCCGATGACGCGCGACCTGCATCTGGCTGCGGCGCAAGTCGCGCTGCTGACCTCGTTCGCGTCCTGGGTTGCGATCGCGTTCAATCCCATCGGCGGCTGGATGGCCGACCGCTGGGGGCGGGTCAAGCCGCTGGTGCTGGCCAAGGTGCTCGCGATCATCGGCGCCGTGCTGGTGATTTTCGCCTCGAGCTTTGAGGTTATTCTCGCCGGGCGCTTCTTCGTCGGCGCCGCCTACGGCATCGACTTCGCCATCGCCATGGCGGTGCTCGCCGAGTTCACGCCGGTGCGCTTCAAGAGTCGCCTGAACACCTGGCAGGGCATGTGGTACACGGCGGTCTGCAGCAATCTCCTGCTGGCGCTGCTGTTCTATTCCTGGAACGTCGGCGACTCGATCTGGCGCTACTCGGTCGGCGCCACCGCGGTGTTCGCCGTCGTCATCCTGATCCTGCAGTTCTCGCTGTTGGTCGAAAGCCCGATCTGGCTCGCACGCAAGGAGCGCATCGTCGAGGCGGCGCAGGCGATGAGCCGCATCTACGGCCGGCCGTTCGAGGCCGCGCCGAAGTCGGAGTGGATTCCGGTCGCCAACCAGGCGCGCCGCGGCCTTGCCAACGTGCTGCTGATCTTCCGCGGCGTCTATCTGCCGCGCACCATCCTCGCGGCGACGGTGCAGATCGGCCAGTCGATCCAGTATTTCGCCATCGGTTGGTACCTGCCGCTGATCAGCGCGGCGATGTTCGGCAAGGACTTCGTGTTCGCCACCCTCGGCGCGCTGATGTTCAATGTGTTCGGCATCTTCGGCGGCTTCCTGTCGCCGACCATCGGGCGGGTGTTCGGCCTGCGCGTCGCCTCGGCCGTCGGCTTCGCCGCGGTGTTCGTGATGCTCGTGACCCTCGGCCTGTTCAGCGACAAGATGCCGATCTGGCTTGCGGCCATCGTGCCGTCGCTGTTCATACTGTTCCACTCCGGTGGTCCGGGCGCCAACGGCAAGAGCCTGTCGTCGCTGTCGTTCCGCGGCGAGCTGCGGGCCGGCGCCAACGGCGTGATCGGCGCGCTGGGCTCCATCGGTGCGGCGCTGGGACTGCTCGTGTTCCCGCTGTTCAAGGACTGGTACGGCCTCAACCACACCTTCCTGATCCTGTCGGCGGTGCCGCTGGTTGCCAGCATCATCTGCTTTGCGATCAAATGGGATCCGACGCGGACCACGATCAATCCCGACAATGAGGTCGGCGCACCGCAGTTCGAGGGCGACAAGGTGGCGGCCTCCGCCGCGCTGCAGCCCTCGGCCAGCAGGACCTGACCATGACAATGTCGCGCGATGTGATCCTGGCCATTGACGAGGGAACGTCCGGCACCCGTGCCGCGACGGTCTCCGCCGACGGCGAGGTCACCTGCCTCGATTACATCGGCCTTCAGGTCGACACGCCGCGGCCCGGCGTCGTCGAGCAGGATGCCGATGCGATCCTTCAGAGGACGCTCAAGGCCTGCCGCGCGACCATCGCCCAGGCCGCCAAGGAGGGCCAGCGCATCGTCGCGCTGGCGCTCGCCACCCAGCGCGCCACCGCCGTGCTGTGGGACACCGCGACCGGGCGGGCGCTCGTGCCCGCCATGGTCTGGCAGGACACCCGCTACGCCGCCGAGCTCTACCGTCTCGCGCCGGTGTGGGACGCGACGCTGGCCCGCGAGGTCGGCCGCGCCGGTGGCGTGCGCTCGCCATATCTGTGGGCGGCGCGTCATCTTCAGGAGACGCCGGCGGTGGCGCAGGCGTTCCGCGACAAGCGGCTCGGCTTCGGCACCGTCGACACCTGGCTGCTGTGGCATCTGTCGCGCGAGCGCGTCTATGTCACGACATCTACCAACGCGGCCTCCGCCGGCGCTTATGTGCTGGCGGAACACCGCTACCAGCGCGACTGGCTCGATGCGCTCGGCTTTCCGCAGGAATTACTGCCGGAGCTGCGCGCCGACGCCGGCGATTTCGGCCGCACCGATCCGGCGCTGCTCGGCATCGACGTGCCGATCCTCGCCAGTATGGGCGACCAGCACGCCGGCGCCATTGGCCTCGGCTGCCTCGACCGCGGCCAGGCGATGTGTATCCACGGCACCGGCAGCTTCATCGACCTCGTCATCGGCGACACGCTGCCGCCGAAGGTCGGCCTCTATGCCGGCACCACCACCATGGTCGCGCGCCGCATCGGTGACGCCTCGCAGTTCGCGGTGGAAACGTTCGTCGCGACCACCGGCTCGGCGCTGGACTGGATCTGCGACAAGTTGCGCTGGTTCGAGAACGCCGCCGAGATCAGCCGTTTCGCCGCCGAGGCCGGCGGCGCCAACGGCATCATCTTCCTGCCGGCGCTCACCGGCCTGCGGGTGCCGCAGATGCAGCCCAACGCCCGCGCCGCGCTCACCGGCATCTCCATGGCCTCGACCCGCGCCGAGGTCGCCTATGCCATCCTCGAGGGCATCGCCCATTCGGTGGCGAGTTGCCTTAGCGCCGACGAGGAGGTGTCCGAGGTCGGCGTCGCCGAGCTGATCGTCGGCGGCGGCCTCGCCTCCAGCGATCCCTTGCTGCAGATGCAAGCCGACCTGATCGGCGTGCCGATCCGCCGCAAGCCCAACACCGCGCGTGCCACGCTGCGCGGCATCGCCTTCCTCGCCGGGTCGACGGGCCTGTTCGGCACCGAGCTGCCGCGCGGCACCGCGGCGCATGCCGACGAGCGCGTATTCGAGCCGACGATATCCGCCGACCAGCGCGCCGCGCGGCGCGCCCTGTGGCACGCCCGTGTCCGTTCGGAACTGGAGCACGCGGCAATGCCGCGCGCCGACTGAATTGAGAGATCTGCGACGATGAGCTTTCTTCTTGCCCGCAAGCCCGCCCGCGACCGCGCCGCCATGGCGCTGACCGAGCCGCTGCGGTTCGTGCGTAGCGAGCAGCTCGACCGCCTCGCGGCCGAGCGCTTCGATATCCTGATCATCGGCGGCGGCGTCACCGGCGCCTACGCCGCGCTCGACGCCAGCCTGCGCGGTTTCCGCGTCGCGCTGGTGGAGAAGGACGATTTCGCCTCCGGCACGTCGTCGAAATCCTCCAAGATGGTGCATGGCGGCCTGCGCTACATCGAGCAGGGCAACCTCGACCTCGTCCGCCATTCGTTGCTGGAGCGCCAGCGGCTGCGGCGCAACGCCAGCCATCTCGTGCAGCGCCTGCCGTTCCTGTTCCCGATCCTCGAAAAGGACGGGGTGTTCGACAAGCGCCTCGCCAAGGCGTTCGAGAGCCTGCTGTGGACCTATGATCTCGCCGGCGGCTGGCGCGAGGGCATCCTGCACCAGCGTCTCAGCAAGGCCGAGGCGCTGTCGCATTGCCCGACCTTCAGGGAAGACAACCTCGTCGGCGGCCTGATGTATTTCGACGCCCGCGTCGACGACGCGCGGCTGACGCTGACTTTGGCGCGCACCGCCGCCTTCCATGGCGCGGCGGTCGCCAACCACACCAAAGCGGTGGAGATCACCCGCGACGCCCATGGCAAGGTCGATGGCGCCATCGTCCATGCCGACGGCCGCGAGATCGCCGTGCGTGCCAAGGCCGTGGTGATGGCGACCGGCGTGTGGCTGCGCGACTGGACCGGCATCCGCAAGGGCGAGGCGAAGAAGCTCGAGATCCGCCCGGCCAAGGGCGTCCATGTCGCCATCCCCTGGCTCAAGATCCGCAACGACTGCACCGTCACCATCCCGGTGCCTGGTCGCAGCCGCCGCGCCACCATCACCCGCTGGGGCAACGTCTCCTATCTCGGCACCACCGACGAGGACTACCAGGGCGATCTCGACGATGTGCTGTGCACCCGCCAGGAGCTCGACTTCCTGCTGGAAGGCGCGCGCTCGGCGCTGAAGACCGACCTTTCGCCCGACGACGTCGTCGGCAGCATTGCCGGCTGCCGCCCGCTGGTGGCGCCGCCCGGCGGCAAGACGCTGGAGATCAAGCGCAACCACAAGATCGATATTGCGGACGACGGCCTCATCACCATCGTCGGCGGCAAGCTCACGACCTCGCGCCACATGGCCGAGCAGACCGTCGATGCCGCACAGAAAGTGGTCGGCCGCTCCGCGCGCTGCCGCACCACCAAATCTTATCTCCTCGGCGCCGCCGGCTATGACGCCCAGGCCATCGTCGCCTCGGGCGGGCTGCAGGCCCATCTCGGCGAGCGCTATGGCACCGAGGCGCGCTTCGTCAGCGACATCCTGCAGGCCGACCCGTCGCGCCTGGCGCCGATCGTCGAGGGCCTCGCCTACAGTGAGGCCGAAGTGGTTTACGCCGTTCGCCACGAGATGGCGGGCAGCGTCGATGACGTGCTGTCGCGCCGCACCCGCGCCCGCCTGATGGCCCGCGACGCCTCGGCGCGCGCTGCCGTGCGCGTCGGCGCCATTCTCAAGTCCGAACTCGGACTGTCCGACCAGATCGTCGTGCAACAGGTGGGCGACTACGTCGCCAGCGTTGCGCGGGAAAAATCCGTTCTCATGGGAGCCAACTGATATGCTGAGCAAAGAGGCCATCCGCCGCGGCTACAATCGCGGCAAGTACGTCGTGGGCGCGCACACGCCGCCGGGCTGGGTTGCCCGCGTCAAGGAGGGCACCGAACCGGGCCTGCAGCGCGCGCCGATCGCCGTCGGCGACGACATCGTCGCGGCGCTGCGCAAGGCGTCCGACGAGGTGCTGACCACGACCGCGGACGTCGTGAGCTGGACGCGCGACTGGTGGGCCGGTTCGATGATCACCGAGACCGCCGGCAAGCCGGCGACGCCGAACGCCGTGGTGGTCAAGGTGTCGACGGTTGCGCAGGTGCAGGACGTCATGCGCATCGCCGACCGGGCGTCGCTGCCGGTCACGGTCTCGGCCGGCCGCAGCAACGTCACCGGCGCGGCGCTGCCGCTGCGCGGCGGCATCGTGCTCGACCTCTGCCATCTGAACAAGCTCGTCGAGTTCGACAAGGACAGCCAGATCGTCGAGGTCGAAGCCGGCCTATTCGGCGACATCTTCGAAGAGACCATCCAGCGCGACTACGGCATGACCATGGGCCACTGGCCGTCGTCGTTCGCCATCAGCACGGTCGGCGGCTGGATCGCCTGCCGCGGCGCCGGCCAGCTCTCGACCCGCTACGGCAAGATCGAGGACATGGTGGTCGGCCTCGACGTCGTGCTGGCGGATGGCCGTCTCGTCACCGTGGGCGGCCATGCCCGCGCCGCGCTGGGCTCCGACCTGCAGCAGCTGTTCATTGGTTCCGAAGGCACCCTCGGTATCATCGTGCGCGCGCGCCTGCGCCTGCACCGCCTGCCGGACTACGGCCGCGCCATCGCCTACGGCTTCAAGACGTTCGCCATTGGCCTGGAAGCCTGCCGCCAGATCATGCAGCGCGGCGCCAATCCGGCGGCGCTGCGGCTCTATGACGCGCTGGAGAGCGGCGTGCAGTTCGGCCTGCCCGACAGCAACGTGCTGCTGATCGCCGACGAGGGCCCGCAGGAGATGGTCGATGCCGTGATGGCGATCAGCGAGAAGGCTTGCGCCGAGCTCGGCGACAAGCTCGACGACGCTGCCATCCTCGAGCGCTGGCTCGACACCCGCTACCTCACCGGCAAGAGCGCGGAAGGTTTCACGCCGAGCCCGGGCTTCGTCTCCGACACGCTGGAGATGACCGGCCGCTGGCGCGACCTGCCGGCGATCTATGACGAGGTGGTGGCCGCGATCAACGCGGTGCCGGGCACGCTCGCCGGTTCGGCGCACCAGTCCCACGCCTATGTCGACGGCGCGTGCCTGTATTTCTCGCTGCGCGGCGAGGTTGCCGTCGACAAGCGCGCCGAATGGTACCGGGCCGCCTGGGACGCCGCCAATGCGGTGCTGATCAGGCACAACGCGGCGCTCAGCCATCATCACGGCGTGGGCCTCTTGCGGGCGCCCTACATGGCCGATGCGCTGGGGTCGGCGTTCCCGCTGCTGGAAACCGTGAAGCAGGCGCTCGATCCCAAGAATCTCCTCAACCCGGGCAAGCTCGGATTGAGTGACAAGACGGAGCCCTCACGCTAAGGAGCGGTATGGATAAAACCCTGGCTGCGCGCCTGGCGCGGCATCCCGTGATTGCGACGCTCTATGGCGCCGACCTGATCGATGACTTCATCGGCAGTGCGGCGGAGATCTCGATCGTCGCCAATTTCGAGCTGCGCAGGCTGCAGTCGGTGGTCCAGACCCTCATCGGGGCCAAGAAGTACCCGATCGTCAACATCGACAGCTGCGACGGCCTCTCCCAGGACAAGGGAGGGGTCGACTATCTCGCCGAGATCGGCGCCAAGGGGCTGGTCTCGACACGGGTCGCGACAGTGCAGCGCGCCAAGCGAGCCGGCCTCGTGGCCGTGCAGAAGGTGTTCGTCACCGACCGCTCGACCTTCCCGCGCAGCGTCGCCGCGCTGGAGCAGAGCGAGCCGCATCTCGTGCAGCTGATGCCGGCGCCGATGCTGCCGCACATCCCGCCGCAGTCGCGCAAGGCGATGCCGCCGATCATCGCCTCCGGCTTCGTCTGCGATCGCGCCGGCGTCGTCGCTGCGGTCAAGGCCGGCGCCGTCGCCGTCTCGACCTCCGACAAGGGGCTGTGGAAGCTCAGCGCGCAGGCGCTGCGCGGCGGCTAGCGCGCCGACGCCTTTCGGTTGTCGTCACAGCCTGCTGTCGATGGCCTCGGACGCCGCCTCGTCGGCCAGCAGCCAGCGCCCGCATGCGATCGCGGCCAGGGTGCCGGCGGCTTCGGCGACGAGGAAGCCGGGCACGTCCACAGGGCGGATGCCGGCGAAGGTGTCGGTCAGCGCCCGCGCCAGCGTCACCGCGGGATTGGCGAAGTCGGTGGCCGTGAACCAGAATGCACCGCCGATGTAGGTGGCGACGGCGCCGGGCAGGGCGGATGGCCGCAGCCGTGAGCACACCCACACCAGCGCGATCAGGCCGAAGGTCGCGACGAATTCGCTGAACCACTGCGATGGCCCGCTGCGGATACGGGTGGAGAGTGCCAGCAACGGCGCGTCGAACATGGCGTTGGCGACGACGACGCCGATGACGGCGCCGGCGACCTGCACCGGAATGTAGGCGAAGGCGGTCGACCAGGGTATGTCGCCGCGCTTGGCGAGCGCCAGCGAGACCGCTGGATTGAAATGGGCGCCCGACAGCGGCGCGAGCCAGACGATCAGGGCGTAGAGCGCGGCGGCCGTTGCCAGCGCATTGGCGAGCAGCACCAGCGCCGTGTTGCCGGCGGCGAGCCGCTCGCCGAGGATGCCGGAGCCGACCACGGCGACGAGCAAAAAGCCGCTGCCGAGCGCTTCGGCCGCGAGACGGCGCGACAGCGCGCGGGCGAGGGGCGGCGCGTCGGTCGCCGCCGGAATTTCGATCACGGAGGACATCGCAGCGTCCGGTCCTCAGATCACTTGCGAGACCTTGTAGGCGATGCCGCCCTCGATCAGGTAGCCGGTGCCGACGCAGACGATGTCGTTGAGCCAGCCATAGGATTCTGCGCCGGTTTCAAACAGCGGATTGGTCCGGAAGTAGTAGCGGGCCGGATCGATCTCATGACGCGTCTTCGGGTCCGCCATCGCCGTGCGCAGCTCCGGCGGCGTTATCCAGCGGCCGCCGTAGGTCATCTGCACCAGCGCGCCGTCGTGGGTGCGCAGCGTCAGCCGCACGTCCAGCGCCATGGCGCCGTCGGCGCGGAACAGCGCCCAGTCGCCGCCGCCCGGCAGGACCTCGCCATGCAGCCGCGGGCCTTCGAAGGTGCCACCGGCCGCGCCGAACAGCACGCGGCGGCCGAGCGGGCCGGCGCCGATGTCGAGGCGCGGGGCGAGATCGACGACGATGTCGAACAGGTGCGTCGTGCGGATATCGCCGACAGCCTTGATGCGGGGATCGGGGCTCATGGGATTGCCTTCGTGTCTGGGTGAATGTGTCAGTGGACGGCGGCGAGCGGTGCTTCGCCGAACAGCTTGCTCCGCACGGCATCGGTGGACACCCCGGATTGGGCGCATAATGCCGAGAGGTCGAAGATGAAGCGCTCGCTGGCGATCAGGTCATCCTTGAAGGTGAACTGGATGATCACCGGCAGCTCGGCGCGCCGGCCGTTGGGCGTGACGCCGAACCGGTCGCCGGTCATGGTCATGCGGGCAAGGCCCCAGCAGACCAGCGTTTCGTCGTTGCTGGCGCGTCCCTGCAGCTCGACATCGTAATCGGGGAAGGTGCGGAAGAAGCGCGTGAGCGCCGCTTCGTTTTCGGCGAGGCCCTGCGCACGGCTGCCGAATGCGGGGTTCTCCAGCACCATGTCGTGATGGAGCAGCGTCAGCGCCGTCGGGATGTCCTGCCGGCTTTTGGCGACGGCCAGCGACTGTGCCAGTGCGAACATGCGGTCATTGGTCATGGGCATTCTCCCGGAAATGTTGCGCGGTCGAGCCATTTAGATCCGTTCAGTATGTATTTAACATACAGAATGTATGTTATATGCGTATCGACTATTCACGGTCAACCCGTATGTTGCCGCCATGTCCGAGACGCGATTCCCAAGAAGCCGCCGCGAGGAGTACACCGAGGCCACCCGTCAGGCGCTGCTGGCGGCCGGCCGCGACATCTTTGCGAGCGAGGGCTACCAGGCGGCGGGGATCGAGGCGATCTCGCGCGCCGCACGGGTGACACGCGGCGCCTTCTATCACCACTTCGCGGACAAGAAGGCGCTGTTCGACGCGGTGGTGGTGGCGATGCAGGCGGAGGCCGCCGCCAAGGTCAATGCGCGCTCCGGCGCGCTGCCGAAGATCTGGGATCGCATGCGGGTGGGGGTCGACGCCTATCTCGACGTCTGCCTGGAGCCGGCCTATGCGCGGATCGTGGTGCAGGAGGCACCGGCGGTGCTCGGCCCGGCACGCTTCCAGGCCATCGAGGAGCAATATACGACGGCGCTGCTGCTGGCGACGCTGAAGGCGCTCAAGCGCGAGGGCGAGCTGGCGTTCGACGACATCGATCTGCTCGGCCGCATGGTCGACGCCATGATCTGCAGGATCGCGGTGATGCTGCCGGACGCCGACGATCCGAAGAAGCTGCGCGCCCGCGGCCAGAAGATCATCGGCAGCCTGCTCGATAGCTTGCGCAAGGACTGACGCGCGCGGCGGGCCGCTGTCGTCAGGCCGTTCCGGGTGTTTATTGCCATGATGCGGTTGCACACCGGCCGCGCCGGCGCGACAATTTGCCGGCCATACCATCACCCGCGGGAGGTTGCGATGCCTGCCACCCCGACGTCACGACGACGCACCCGTGCCTTCGCCCGGGTTCTCGGCCCCTTTCTCGCCGTGATCGCCGGCCTTGTCGCGGTCCGCGCGTCCGAGATGGATGTGCTGCTGGTCGCGTTTTTCGCCAACGCGGCGTTGGCATGGGTTACCGGCGCGATCATCCTGTTCATCGGAATATTCATCATCGCCAACCATCAGATCTGGTCGAGCGCCGCGGCGGTGGTGATCTCGCTGTTCGGCTGGGTGCTCGTGCTGCGCGGCCTTGCGTTGCTCGTCGTGCCGCACCTCATTGCCGAGGTTGGTGCCGCGGCGGTGGTGGCCACGCCGTGGGTGCGCCTCGGCGCCGGTGTCATGGCCGCCGTCGGCCTGTGGCTGAGCTATGTCGGCTGGATCGCGGGATCCCGCAGGACGCGAATCTGAAGCGCCGGCATGCGCCGGTCCAGGGGGGGCCGGCGCGCGTGCCCGTATGGCGCAGGCGTCGGCCGTTATTCGGCCGGCTGCGGTTCGGTGATGGCGTTGCGGCGCAGCGTGACGATGCTCAGCACCAGGGCGGCGATCGCGCACAGCGCAATGATCGCGATCATCGGGCGCGGCGTGCCGTCGAACACCTGGGAGACGATCACGATCATGATCCCGCCCGCGACCATCTGCAGCGTGCCGCCGAGCGCCGACGCCATGCCGGCGATCGGGCCGTGCTCCTCCAGCGCCAGCACCATGGTGGCGGGAATGACGAGGCCCATGGCAGCGAAGCCGAGGAACAACAACGCCATCATCACCGGCAGGCTGTCGACGCCGCCGAGATTGAGGCCGAGCAGTGCCGTGGTGAACAGCGCGTAGGCCGAGGTTGCTGCGATCACCACGCGGCCCATGCCGAAGCGCTGGCCGAGCTGCGCGGCGAACTGCGAGGCGCCGATGAAGCCGATGGCGTTGACCGAGAACGCCAGGCTGAAGCCCGTCGGCGTCAGGCCGTAGTGCTCGATGTAGACGAACGACGAGCCGGCAAGGAACGTGAAGAAGCTCGCCATGCCGAAGCCGCCGATGAAGGTCAGGCCGAGGAAATTCCAGTGGCGCATCAGGTAGCCGAAGCTTCCGAGCACGCTGCGCACGCTGACCTCGACCCGCTCGCTCGCCGGGCGGGTTTCCGGCAGGGCGAGGGCCGTGAGCACGAACGCCACGACGGCCGCGATCGAGGCGGTCCAGAACACGGCGCGCCAGCCGAGTGTCACGATCAGGGCGCTGCCGCCGAGCGGTGCCAGGATCGGCGACACGCTGATCACCAGCATCACCAGCGCCATCAGCTTGGTCGCCTCGATGCCGGTATGCAGGTCGCGGATGACGGCGCGCGGGATCACCATCACCGAAGAGGCGCCGATGCCCTGCACGAAGCGGAAGGCGATCAGCCAGCTGACGTCGGGCGCGAACGCGCAGCCGATCGAGCCGATCACGAACAGGATGAGGCCGACATAGAGCGGCGGCTTGCGCCCCACCATGTCGGAGACCGGTCCGTAGACCAGCTGGCAGACGCCGAAGGCGATGAAGAACGACATCAAGGTCATCTGCGTCGCCGCCGTCGAGGCGTGCAGGTCGGCGGCGATGGTCGGCAGCGCCGGCAGGTACATGTCGATGGCGAACGGCCCGACGCACGACAACAGGCCGAGCACGATGGCGTTCTTGGTATAGGACGAAAACATGAAACGGACTTCCAGATGAGAACGGGGCCGCAGCGGCGGCTTGGGTCAGGGCGCCGTCATCAGTCGCGCGAGACGGTCGATGCTCTGCGTCCAGCCGGCCTCCATGCCGTCGAGCATGCGGCGTGCATGGGCGACGAGGGCGGTCGCGCGCGAATGGATGACGAGCTGGGTGCCGCCTTGATCGTCGGAGAACGTGACGATTGTGTGGCCGTCCAGCGCAACGCGGCCGTCGGCGTCGCAGGCTTGAAAGCTGTACGCCAGGCGCGAGAGCCGCTCGACCTCGCGATAGCACCCCTTCATGAGGTATTCGGTGCCGTCGGGGGCGCGCATGACAATGGCGAGTGCTCCGCCCGGCCGTACATCGATGTCGCACACGGGGACGGTGAACCCGTTGGGTCCCCACCAGCGGGCGAGATGCGAAGGCTCGGTCCAGGCCTGCCACACCAGTGCGCGGGGCGCGGCGATGGAGCGGCTGAGCGTCACCTCGGCAACGTCCGCGTCGTCGGCTGGCGCCGTCATCACGCCTGCTCCCGTCGCGCGAGATGCTCGGCGAGACGATCGAAGGCGCTGCCCCAGCCCTCGGTATGGCCGTCGCGCTCGCCGACCGACAGGAACGGCGCGTGGTGGAATACCATCCTGGTCCGGCCGCCCTCCTCAGTAAAGGTGATGGTGACCAGCGTCTCCTGACCGCGCTCGCCGTCCTCCTCCCAGGCAAAGGTGAACACCAGTTTTTCCGGCGGCACCACTTCGCGGAAGGTGCCGTGATGCCAGAGGTCGGGCCCATCGCCAACGGCGCGCAGGCAGTGCCGCCATTTGCCGCCGGGGCGGACGTCCATTTCCATGTGCACGGCGGGATAGTTCCGCGGCCCCCACCAGTTCACCGCATGGCGCGCTTCGGTCCACATCCGGTACACGAGGTCGCGCGGCGCATCGAATGTGCGGGTGATCAGGAGTTCGCCGTTGCGGGACGACTTGATGTCGGAATCGATGGTCATGGGGCTTTTCACTGGATTGCATCAGGTGGGAAAGGCAGGCCGGCGCCATGGGCGCCGGCTCACGAGAGCGATGGATGGTCGCGCGGTCAGGCCGGCTTTTCGCAGTTGATCATCCATGGCGTGCCGAACTGGTCGGTCACCATGCCGAAGCGCTCGGCCCAGAAGGTCTTTTCGATGGGCATCGTCACCGTGCCGTTCTCGGACAGCGCCTTGAACACCCGCTCGGCCTCGGCGGGCGTGTCGACATCGAGCGTCACGGAGAAGCCCTGCATCTGGCGGTGATGTCCTGGAGGCGCATCGGAGGCCATCAGGTAGCGGTCACCGAGCTTGAGGCGGGCATGCATCACCTTGTTGGCCCATTCCGGCGGCACATGGCTTTCGGCCGGACTGCCGGCATGGGGCATGATCACGTCGATCTTGGCGCCGAGTGCCTTCTCGTAGAACTTGAAAGCGGCTTCGCAGTTGCCAGGGAAGAACAGGTAGGGCGTGACGTTCATGGGATCCTCCTTCGGAACGATCTTGAACCCGGAGAATGAGAACACGACGGCGTAACGCTGGGCCACCGCCTCTCCGGGCGGCATTGACGTCGGCAGCTTGCGCGTGGCGGGTGACGGCATTGTGTCCTCGGCTTATCGCTCGCAGACGGCCTTCAGATTGGCGAGGCCGGCTTCGAAATCGCGGCCGATCATGCGGTCCATGTTGATGAAGAGATGCATGATCTTGCCGATGTAGGGAACCGGGCCGTGCATCGCCCAGGTCACGGTGGTGGCCTCGCCACGCGGCTCGAAGCTGAACTCGGCGACGTTGTGGCCCTCGAACGGCTTGAAGAAATCGAGCTTGATCGCGACCTTCGCCGGCGATGCACCGAGGATTTCCATCCGTCCGCTTCCGACATTCTTGTCGCCGTCCCAGGCATAGATCGCGCCCTTGCCGCTCGCGGCGCCGCTGTAGGTGCGCTGCATATCCGGGTCCTTGCCTTCGTAGGGCGACCATTGCGGCCATTGGCGGAAGTCGTCGATCAGCGGCTGGATCCTGGCCGGCGGGGCCTGGATGCTGGTGGTGCGGCTGATCACGAATGTGTTGGGACGGGTCGCGGCATAGATCAGGAACAGCGCGAGCAGGACGGCGATGGTGACGGCGATGATGGCAACGGTCGTCATGGCGGTACCCTTATGGATGGAGTTGATTAGCGCCGGATCGGGAACAGCAGGCGAAGCTGCGGGTCGCGCAGATAGAGGCCGCCCCACATCAGGATGCCGAGATAGACGCCGAACAGGGTGTGGCTCAGCAGCGGACTGCCGTTGAGCACATGGACGTAGATCGCGCCGCCGAGATAACCGGTCATCAGCACTGCGCCGAGCACCGAGGTCAGCGGAATGGCGTAGAGCACCGTGCACAGCAGCGTCAGCACGCCGAGGGTGCGGCTGAGGTCGGTCGGAATGCCGAGCTGGCGCGAGGTCTCGGTGACGACGTCGAGCGGGATCAGCTTGATGGTGGCATCGAACAGCAGGAACAGGATGACGAGGCCGGACAGCACGCGGCCGGTCCACAGCAGCGCACTGGATTCGGAAGAGGAAGCAATGGTGGTCGACATGACAAAGGCCTTTGGGTTCAAGCGATGGACGAACGGCGAAGCGGAGAGCCGGGCTCCGTCGGGAGCCGGCAGGGCAGCGCGGTCAGGCGGGCAACGGGTGGGCGAAGCTCCAGGCATGGCCGAACGGATCGATCACCTGGCCAAAGCGCGCGCCCCAGAAGGCGTCGAACGGCGGCGTCAGCACGGTGCCGCCGGCATCGGCCGCGCGCTTCACGGCTTCGTCGCAGTTGGGGACTTCGAGATGGAGCGCCACCGAGGTGCCGCTCAGCTTCGCAGGGGAGACGATCTTGTCGCCGCCGGGGCAGTTGGGCAGGTCGCTGAAGTCGTCGACCAGAAAGATGCGCATGCCGAGGATCGCAAGCTCCACATGCATCAGGCGCTTGCCGTCCTCGGTGGGCACTCGCATTGTTTCGGTGGCGCCGAACGCCTTCTTGTAGAACGCGACGGCCTCAGTGGCGCCGCGGATGACGAGGTGGGGCGTGATGGCCTGCACGGCAGCGGTCATGGCAAACTCCGGAACGAGCCCGTCGCGGGCTGATGAAAGGTGGAAAGCGGGCGGAGACGTTCGCGGGCGCGACTTCTGTTCGGCCCGCGGCCGGAACGGTCAGCTCGGGGAGAGCAGCAGGCGCTCGCGCGGCGCGGCGCAGCTGCAAGTGATCAGGATCTTCCGCTCCGAGGGGAAGGTGAGCTCGAAGTCGCTGGCCCTTTTGTGTTTTGACGCGTTTTCCCGACGCGAACCGGTGCCGGCTTCGCTCGAAAACGCTCTGCTAAGTCTTGCGTCCACCTTCGTCCTCCCTGGCCTGCAGCTCACGCAGGTAGTCGTCGAGACGATCGAGGCTCTGTTCCCAGAACCGGCGATAGTGCGCGAGCCAGTCGTTGACCTCGCGCAGTGGTCCGGCCTCGAGCCGGCAGGGCCGCCACTGCGCCTCGCGGCCGCGCGCGATCAGCCCGGCCCGTTCCAGCACCTTGAGGTGTTTGGAGATCGCCGGCTGGCTGATCTTGAACGGCTCGGCCAGTTCAGTGACCGTGGTTTCGCCGAGCGCCAACCGCGCCAGGATGGCCCGGCGAGTCGGATCGGCGAGAGCAGCAAGGGTCGCGGAGAGACGGTCGGTCATCTTATATATAGCCATTAAGTTATATAACCTTTTGGTTCTATACGCCCGTTAGCAAAGCCCGTCAAGCCGGGTGGAGTTATCAATGCGAGAGGAATTGCGCTCTTGCGCGCTGTGATTGGCGGTGGCCGCGCAGGGCTTTGATTAAGGTGAGGCCGCCCAACGAATTAGGGCGCACTTTTTTCCAAAGGGAGTTTTTGATGAGCATTGATGACGATCTGATCGGCACCATCGTCTTTTCCGCCAGCAGCCACACCCCGCCGAGCTGGCTTCCCTGCAACGGCAACGCTTATTTGCGAAGCGACTATCCCAAACTGTTCGCCGCGATCGGAACGCTTTATGGCGCCGGCGAGCCCGCAGACAAGACGTTCTGTGTTCCCGATATGAAGGGGCGTATCGCCGTTGCCGTCGGCGGTGCTGATCCGGAGTTGCACAAGGAGCTGGGCACGCCGATCGGCAAGGCTACGGCACCGACGACGGCGACCACGGGGGAGGCATCCGGCACCGCGGCGATGCACGGGAGTGTTCACGGAGATCTCGAGGCGGGTGATCCGTTCGACTATACGCCGCGTGGGCACACGCACACGCTGCAGGTCGCGCCGTCGACGGTTCAACCGGGGCTGATCCTGAACTGCCTCATCAAGGCGAGGTAGCGACTTCGCACGAACTGAGCTGAAAACCGGTCGCCGCCCGCTATGTGCGGGCGGCAGGCCTGCGGGCGACCTTCAGCTTTTTCGGGCGCTGCGCCTTGCCGCAGGTGGCGTGACGATGGCAGCCCACCAGGTGATCGTTGACCATGCCGGTCGCCTGCATGAAGGCGTAGACGATGGTCGGTCCCACGAACTTGAAGCCGCGCGACGCCAGATCCTTGGAGATCGCGACCGAGACCGGCGTCGAGGCCGGTACGCTCTTGGTGGCCTTGAACGTGTTCACCAGCGGCTTGCCGCCGACGTGGTCCCATAGCAGTTTCGCAAAGCCCGGGCCTTCTTCCATGATCTTGATGTAGGCCTTGGCGCCCAGCACCGTGCCCTCGATCTTGGCGCGGTTGCGGACGATGCCGGCATCGTTCATCAGCGCCTCGACCTTCTTCGCGTCATAGCGCGCGATCTTGTAGGGATCGAAGCCGTCGAACGCTTTGCGGAAGTTGTCGCGCTTGCGCAGGATGGTGATCCACGACAGGCCGGCCTGGAAGCCATCGAGAATCAGCTTCTCGAACAGCGCGCGGTCGTCGTATTCCGGCACGCCCCATTCCTCGTCGTGATAGGCGACGTAGAGCGGATCCTCGCCCGGCCAGGTGCAGCGGATCAGGCCGTCGGTGTGCTGCTTTCCGGTCATGCCGACACCGCCTTGGTCGGCGCGCGAATGTCGTCGGGCACGGCAATCCGCACCGCAACGCCATCGGCGGTGAGCGACAGCCCGGCGTCGAGTGCTTCGCTGGCGCGGTCGGTGCGCAACAGCGCCAGCGCCTTGCCGTCTGCCGACGATCCCAGCGTGCCGATGGGCTTGTCGCCGGCGGTGATGCTGGTGCCGGGCGCGGGTGCGGCCTGGTCGAGCACGAGCCGCACCGTGCGGGTGCGCGCGGTGCCGCGGTGCTGCATGCGCGACACCACTTCCTGGCCGATGTAGCAGCCCTTGTCGAAGTCGACGCCGTGCAGGCGATCCATGTTGGTCTCGTGCGGGAAGGCGTCGCCATAGGCGAAGTCGACGCCGCCGCGCGGCACGCCGCAGGCGATGCGGTGCGCTTCATAGGTTGCGGGCGCGACCCATTCGGCGCCGATCAGCTGGGTCGCCTTCTCGGCGAGATCCTGCGGCACCAGGACGCGCCAGCCCAGCACCTCGCTGCGGGGATCCGGGAAGGCGAGATCGGGCGGCGTCGCCGGCACGCCGTCCCAGACCGCGAGCACGCCGAGTCCGCCGGAGAGATTGTCGACCGTGACCTTGGCGCGCAACTTGTAGAAGCTGAGCTTGGTGGCGAGCGCGTCGGCGAGCGGCAGCGGGCAGTCGAGCAGGAAGCCGCCGCCGTGGCCGGCCGGCGCCTCGGTGACCAGGAAGTCCGCCACGATCTTGCCCTGCGGCGTCAGGAGCGCACCGAAGCGCGCGACGCCGGGCCGCACCTGATCGATGTCGGAGGTGACGAGGTTGTTGAGGAAACTGCGCGCGTCGTCGCCGCTGATCTTGATCACCCCGCGATCGGGGAGAAACGCTGATTTCATGAGGTTTCCGTGCGAAATTCGCTTGCCAGATGGTGGTGTGGAACGTAAGCCGCCGAGTGGCGCGCGGCAAGGCCCGCCCGGCGACGGGTCTGTCTGGAACTGCTCCTATCCGCGCGCCAGCGGACAGGACACCCGTTTTCCGTCCGCCCCGGCGTCACGCCCGGCTTTCCGACCCGCGAGGACCGATGACCACGACCTACGACCTCATTCTCAAGAACGGCACTGTCGTCAACCAGGACGGCGAGGGCGTGCGCGATCTCGCGGTGAAGAACGGCCGCATCGCCGCCATCGGCAGCTTTGATGCCGCGCAGGCCGCGGAGACCGTCGACTGCACGGGCCTGCACATCCTGCCGGGCGTGATGGACACCCAGGTGCATTTCCGCGAGCCGGGCCTGACCCACAAGGAAGACCTCGAGACCGGCTCGCGCGCCGCGGTGCTCGGCGGCGTCACCGCGGTGTTCGAGATGCCGAACACCAATCCGCTGACCGTGACGGAGGAGGCATTCACCGCCAAGGTCGCCGCCGGCCATCATCGCATGCACTGCGACTTCGCCTTCTTCATCGGCGGCACGCGCGACAATGTCGCCGACCTGCCGGAGCTGGAACGCGCGCCGGGCTGCGCCGGCGTCAAGGTGTTCATCGGCTCGTCGACCGGAAGCCTCTTGGTCGAGGATGACGAGAGCCTGCGCCGCATCTTCAAGGTCATCCGCCGCCGCGCCGCCTTCCATGCCGAGGACGAGTACCGCCTGAACGAGCGCAAGGGCTTGCGCATCGAGGGCGATGCCCGCTCGCATCCGGTGTGGCGCGACGAGATCGCGGCGCTGCAGGCGACGCAGCGCCTGGTGGCGCTGGCGCGCGAGGCCGGCAAGCGCATCCATGTGCTGCATATCTCGACCAAGGAGGAGATTCTCTTCCTGCGCGACCACAAGGATGTCGCCTCGGCCGAGGCGACGCCGCATCACCTCACGCTCACTGCGCCCGAGTGCTACGAGCGTCTCGGCACGCTGGCGCAGATGAACCCGCCGGTGCGCGACGCCAGCCATCGCGACGTCATCTGGTACGGCATTCACCAGGGCATCATCGACGTGCTCGGCTCCGACCACGCGCCGCACACCCTCGAGGAAAAGAACAAGACCTATCCGGCGTCGCCCTCGGGCATGACCGGCGTGCAGACGCTGGTGCCGATCATGCTGGATCACGTCAACGCGGGACGGCTGTCGCTGGCGCGCTTCGTCGATCTCACCAGCGCAGGCCCCGCGCGGCTCTATAACATCGCCTGCAAGGGCCGCATCGCGGCCGGCTATGACGCCGACTTCACGATCGTCGACCTCAAGCGCAGCGAGACCATCACCAACCGCTGGATCGCCTCGCGCGCCGGCTGGACGCCCTATGACGGCGTGCGCGTCACCGGTTGGCCGGTCGGCACCTTCGTGCGCGGCCGCCGTGTGATGTGGGACGGCGAGGTGACGACGCCGTCGCAGGGCGAGGCGGTGCGCTTCCTAGAGACGCTCAAGCCGTAACGCGGGTGTCGAGCGATGCAGCGCCGTCCGCGACGCTGCATGCGGCATTTGGCCGGCGGTTCGCGTTGTCCGGCATATGCTTTGCTGGCAGCGTGCCTTGTTGAAGGCTTGCGCGGCAGGTCTGGAGGGCGGAGCCATGTCGGCGGAAGACGACGTGCAGGCGATTGCGGCCGTGATCGCGCGGCAGTTCGCCAGCCTGAGCTGGACCGAAGGCAGGGGCGGCAACTGGGACGCCTTCGCCGCGGATTTCTTGCCCGGTGCGGTGCTGATCGCGGCGGCGCGGCCAGCTGCCGTGCAGACCGTCGATACTTTCGTCGCGCGCATGCAGAAGCTCGCGGCGGGTGACCTGTGTGCGTTGCGCGAGAGCGTGCTCGGTCAGCACATCCGTGTGTTCGGCAACATCGCCATCGCCGCGGTTGGCTGCGGCATGGTGGAAAACGATGCCGCGCACTCGCAGAGCGTGGAGACGATGCTGCTCGTCAAGACCGGCGGCGTCTGGCGGATCGCGGCGCAGGCCTGGGACAAGGCGAGTGATGCACAGCCGCTGCCGGATGACCTTACGAACCCCATCCCCTCATCCTGAGGCCTGGATAGTGGAGAGGTGTCATGGCCTCATGGTTCGAGACGACGCTGGCGCGTCTCCTCACCATGAGGAGGGAGGCTGAAAAGGCCTCAGGAGTCCGCAGCGCTCGCGCCAGCGTTCCGAGAGAGGCGCGTACGATGATGCCGGCTTACTGCCGCGAGCCGATGATCGAGAATTCGCCGTTGCGGATGCGGCCTGGCAGGCCCTCGACGAATTTGGCCACCGCCTCCTCGCCATAGGTGCTGACCAGCTCGGCGAAGGCGGCGAACAGGCTGGCCTGCGCCAGGCAGTCGCCGTCGATGCCATCGTGCCGTGCCTCCGCCCAGGCCTCGTTGAGGTAGCTCAGCGCGGCCTGCTTCTGCTCATGGTCCGGCAGCGGGTCGCGGGCGGTTGTGAAGGACGGCAAATGGCTCATGGAGTGCAACAACCTGCGTGGCACGCCCCACGGCGGAGCGAGTCGACTATGCGCAAAGCTTTAGCACGGGCCGCGGGGCGGCCTAGGTCAGTTCTTTAGGAAAGGTTAATGGCACGGGCCCAGGATGTTGGTTGCGGGGCCGATGTCGGATGGCATCGTGCCGGCGGCGTGCACTAGTTGGCGTAGCGCGCCGTGAGGTCACGCGAGATCTTCGAGCCTTCCTCGAGATAGCGGCGAATGGCGAGCTGGGCGGCCGGGGTGCAGCTGCGGTAGGTCTGCTGGAAGCTGTGATAGCCGCGGTTGAAGCCCGCGATCATGCGGATGCGGCGCTCGCCGGACGGGGTTTCGGCGTCCACCAGCGCCTGCATCTCGTTGCGCCACTTCATGCCTTCGTTGCTGCCGCAGATCGCGCGCAGGTAGTGCAGCGTGCCGAGGATCTCGGCGAAGCGCTGCAGGTCGGCATCGAACGGGGCAGCCGCGTCCTGCGCCCGCGCGGCGGTCGGACCGGCAAGGGTGAGAGCGATCAGGAGGGCGGCAAGGGGCCTCAACATGCCGGCGGATATGCCTGTTCGGGATGGCGGACGCAAGGCGAACGGGTTCCAGCGCGGCATGCCCGGCGCCGAATCGGAAGGCGGCCGGTCAGGCCGCGAGGATCGCGCGGGCGGCGCGGATGATCTCGGCGAGACCCTCGGTGGTACGCAGCGGGCCGATCGCGTCGGGCGCGAGCCATTTGGCGTCGTCGAGTTCCTCGTTGAGCACGACCTCGCCGGACACCCAGCGGGCGGCGAACGACAGGATGACGAAATGGCCGCTGACGCCAGCGGCCGGGTTCGGCAGCACTTCCCGCCAGCCGGACAGCCCGACCACGTCGACGGTGAGGCTGGTCTCCTCGCGGACCTCGCGGGTGATGGCTTCGACCAGGGTCTCGCCGAATTCGACCCGTCCGCCGGGCAGGGTGTAGACGCCCTTTCCCGGCTGACGGGCGCGGCGCACCAGCAGGATCTGATCATCGCGAAAGATCGAGGCGCTGACCGCGAGCTGTGGCCGCACCGGCGGAACGGCTTCGGCGCTCATCGGGCGGTCATGATCTGGTCGACGTCGGCCCCACCGTCGGCGCCGTTGATGATGCCGCCGGCATGGGCCACCAGCGGCTTGACCCAGCCGGTGGCCTGGATGGCGAGCTGCGCCCGGCTGTCGTCATGGCGAACCCGGCGCATGGCATCCCCCACCGCAGTGAGAATCGAGGTCATGGTGGAGGTGATGCCATCGAACTCCCCGCGGATGGCCGGGTCCGCTTCCTCATAGGCCTTGATGGCGAGGTCGCGGGCCCTGAAGTTGGAGGCCCGGAAATGGTCGGCGTAGGACAGCGGCTCCCAGCTGAGGAAGTCGTCGGCGCAGTCCGGCAGGTCCGGAATCATTTCCAGCAGCATGATGGCTTCATTGAAATGATTCAGGTAATCGGTGGCAAGCCCGGTGCGGGGATTGATGTTGGCGGCGCGCAGCTCAGCGGCACGCGCGGCCGTGGCCTCTCCGGCCGTCGCCTCACCGGGAGCGGCAGCAGCAGCTGGGGACATCTTCGGCGCCGGCGAGCTCATCTGCGCCAGTGTTAGGGACGCAGGGTTAAGAGGGCCTGAAGAACGGTGGTATCGGGGTGGGGAAATGTGCGGGCGATATGTCCTGCTGACGGCGCCTGAGGCGCTGCGCCGGCTGTTCGGCTATGCCGAGCAGCCCAACATGCCCGAGCGCTACAACATCGCTCCGACCCAGCCGGTGCCGGTGGTGGTCCACGAGATGGGCGGGCGACATTTTCATCTGATGCGCTGGGCGTTCATGCCGGCCTGGGTCAAGGACCCGCGCACCTTCGCCCTCGTCATCAATGCCCGTTCCGAGACGGTGCGGGAGAAGCCGGCGTTCAAGAATGCCATCAAGCGGCGGCGCTGCCTGCTGCCGGCGGACGGCTATTACGAATGGCAGGACCGCGGTGGCCGCAAGCGGCCATTCTACATCCGTCCGCGCGATGGTGGCCCGATGGCGTTCGCCGGTCTCGCCGAGACCTGGGTGGGGCCGAACGGCGAGGAGGTCGATACGGTGGCGATCGTCACCACCGCCGCGGCGCCCGACATGGCGGCGTTGCATCACCGTGTGCCCGTGACGATCTCACCGCAGCACTTCGAGCGCTGGCTCGACTGTGCGGCCTTCAATGTCGAGGCGGTAACGGGGCTGATGGTGCCGCCGCGCGCAGGCGCCATGATCTGGCACGAGGTGTCGAGCGCGGTGAACCATGTCGCCAATGACGACCCGCAACTGATCCTGCCGCTCACCGCGGAGCAGGCCGCAGCCGAGCAGGCGGCTCTGGCGGCGAAGAAAGCGCCGCGGCCGCCACGCGCGAAGGTGGTCGACGACAGCCAGGGCTCGTTGTTCTGACGAACGCTGTTTGGTTCTGACGAGCGCTATTTCAGCGACGTGTCTTTCCCTCATGGTTCGAGACGGCGCTGGCGCGCCTCCTCGCCATGAGGAGGGATGTCATCAGCGGAAGATGGACAGCGCCGCATGCTGCAGCAGCATGATCGTCTTGGCGTCGATGATGCGGCCGTCGGCGATCATGACGAAGGCTTCGTCGAAGGACAGCTCCAGCACCTCGATGTCCTCGCCCTCGTCGGCGAGGCCGCCGCCGTCGCCGACCTTCATGGCGGGGTCGTATTCGGCGACGAAGAAGTGCAGCCGCTCGGTCAGCGCGCCCGGGCTCATGAACGCCTCGAACACCTTGTGCACCTGCGCGATCCGATAGCCGATCTCCTCCTCGGCCTCGGCGCGGATGCGCTCCTCCGGCGCTGCGCCGTCGAGCAGGCCGGCCGGCACCTCGATCAGCAGGTCGTCATAGCCGCTGACGAAGGCGGGATAGCGCAGCTGCCGTGTCAGGATCACGGTGCGGCGGGCGCGGTTGTAGGGCAGCAGCGCCGCGCCGGCGCCGCGGTCGTAGGTTTCGCGGTGCTGGGTCTGCCATTCGCCGTTCGAGCGGCGCCAGGCGAAGGTGGTGGTCTTGAGGATGTACTTGTTGTCCGACAGCAGGCGGACGTTGTCGACGCGAATGCGGTCGGCGATGCTCATGTTGGAAACGTCCTTCGATCGGGCGCCGGTGTGACGACAGAGGTCGCGCTCACAGCACCTTGCCGGGATTGAGGAGGTTGAGCGGGTCGAGCGTCGCCTTCAGCGTGCGCATCAGGTCGAGCGCGACCGGGTCCTTGAAGTGGGGCAACTCGTCGCGCTTCATGAACCCGATGCCGTGCTCGGCCGAGATCGAGCCGCCGAGCCGCGCCACGATGGTGTGCACGGTGTCGTGCACCTCCTCCCAACGCGCCAGGAACGCGTCCTTGTCGGCGCCGGCCGGCTGGGTGACGTTGTAGTGGATGTTGCCGTCGCCGAGATGACCGAACGGCACGGGACGCGCGCCGGGGATCAGCTTCACCACCGCTTCGCTCGCCTCCGCGATCAGCTGCGGTACGGCCGCGACCGGCACCGACACGTCGTGCTTGATCGAGCCGCCTTCGGCCTTTTGCACCGGCGAAATCACCTCGCGCAGCGTCCAGAATGCCTGGCGCTGGTCGAGATTGGCAGCGATGACCGCGTCGTCGATGAGGCCTTCCTCCATGGCGCGCTCGAGGATCGCCTCGATGGTTGAGCGCGCATCGTCGCGCTGCGACGAGATCTCCATCAGCACGTACCAGGGATGGCGGCTGGTCAGCGGATCGCGGATGTCGGGGCCGTGGCGGACGCAGAAATCGACGCAGATCTCGGCGATCAGCTCAAAACTCGTCAGCGTGCCGGCGGCCTCCCCGCGCGCCAGGGACAATAGCTTCAGTGCTGCCTCGGGCGAGGCGAGGCCGATGAAGGCGGTTTCCACCGCACGCGGCTTGGGGAACAGCTTCAGCACTGCCGCGGTGATGATGCCGAGGGTGCCTTCGGCGCCGATGAACAGGTCGCGCAGGTCGTAGCCGGTGTTGTCCTTCTTGAGTTTGGACAGCGCGTTGACGATGCGGCCGTCGGCCAGCACCACCTCGACGCCGAGCGCGAGGTCGCGCGCCACGCCATAGGCGAGCGCAGCGGTGCCGCCGGCATTGGTGGAGAGGTTGCCGCCGATGGTGCAGCTGCCTTCGGCGCCCAGCGACAGCGGAAACAGCCGGTCGGCGGCGTCGGCGCGCTGCTGGGCGGTGGCGAGCACGACGCCGGCCTCGCAGGTCATGGTGTTGGAGGCGAGGTCGATGTCGCGGATCTTGTCGAGCCGGCGCAGCGACAGCACCACCTCGCCATTGTGCGGCGTCTGGCCGCCGACGAGGCCGGTGTTGCCGCCCTGCGGCACCAGCGCGGTGCGCGTTTCGGTGGCGAGCTTGCAGATCGCGGCGACCTCGGCGGTCGAGCCCGGGCGCAGCACCAACTGCGAGCGGCCCTGGTAGAGATTGCGCTCCTCCACGAGATACGGCGCGATGTCGTTGCGGTCGGTGACCGCGTAGCGCTCGCCGACGATGGCGGCGAAGCGCGCGATCAGGTCGGGCGACAGCGTAGGGGCGGGCCGGTCGGCGGTGGTCATGTCAGCTCCTTGGACAGGGTATCGGCGGCGTCAGTCCTGCGGCGCGGCGGCGCGGCGCAGCCGGTCGTTGATGGCTTCCCCGAGCCCGCCAGGGGGGATCGGCATCACCGCGATGCCACTGGCGCTCGCGCGGTCGAGCGCGCGCAGGTGGCCGAACAGGTGGGCAGCGGCCTCGACGAGGTCGCCCGCGGCGGACAGGTTCAGCGTTGCTGCCGCGTGCTCGGCGCCGGGAATGGCTGTCGGGCCGAAGGCGAGCAGGGCCTCGCCGGGCGCGAGGCTGGTCGCGTCGAGCCGCACCCGGGTGCGCGGGGCATAGTGGGAGGTGAGCATGCCCGGGGCGAGCGGCTGCGGGCCATCGGCGCCGCCATGAGCCTCGGGACCGGCATCGGCGAGCCGTTCGCCGAGCACGGCTTCGATCGCCTCGCGGGGCACGCCGCCCGGGCGTAGCAGGGTCGGCGCATCCAGGCAGGCGACAATGGTCGATTCGACCCCGACCATCACCGCGCCGCCGTCGACGATCAGGTCGATTCGGCCGGTGAGGTCACCAGCGACATGGGCGGCGGTGGTGGGGGAGACATGGCCGGAGAGGTTGGCCGAGGGGGCCGCGACCGGTCGGCCGAGCGCGCGCAGAATGGCGCGGGCCACCGGATGGGCGGGGATGCGAATCGCCACCGTGTCGAGGCCGGCGGTGGCGAGGTCGGCCACCGGGCAGTCGGCGGTCTTGGGCAGCACCAGCGTCAGCGGCCCCGGCCAGAAGCGCTCGGCGAGTTCCAGGCTCCGGGCGTCGAATCGGGCGAGTTTTTGGGCCGCTGCAAGGTCCGCCACATGGGCGATCAGGGGGTTGAAGGAGGGGCGGCCCTTGGCCGCGTACAGGCGGGCGATCGCCTCCGGATTGGTGGCGTCGGCCCCAAGCCCGTAGACGGTCTCGGTCGGAAACGCCACCAACCCGCCTTCGGCGAGGATTTTGGCGGCTTTTTCCTGTGAATTGCGCCCCGCGGGCAGCGTCTCGGTGGTCGGTTGCGGCATTAGGGATGTGTTTTCGCTCAAGATTTTTCTTCAATAGCAGTTCTTGCGGTTCGCGAAACCCTTGGCTATAACGCCGCCTCCAAGTCGGAGTGTGGCTCAGCCCGGTAGAGCACTGCGTTCGGGACGCAGGGGTCGTAGGTTCGAATCCTACCACTCCGACCATTTCCTCAGGCCCGTGTTTCATGCCTTCGGCCTGTCTCCTCCCGATCCCAGCTGATCCGACGCCCGGTTCCCGTTCAGGTCGATGGACGAGGCCGTTTGGGCCGAACGCATCGGAGCTGGCGCTCGTGGTGCCTCCCCTCATCTTGTGATGTTCCATCGCAGTCGCTGGCGATCATCCGTCCCGATGGAAAAGCCTGCGATCAAGATTCGCGACTGATCTGCCGTCTTTTGCGCGGCGCCTTCCCCTTGTCTCGTTGGATATGCAGACATCGCCCCGCGCGGCCCGGCGGCTTGACAAGCGGCAGGCTTGGGCAAATGGTGCCTGCGTTGGTTCCTGTTCAAGACAGGCGAAGAGGGAATGTGATCGGGCACGCACCGTTGGGTGGAGCCCGAAAAGCAGCCGCCCCCGCGACCGTGACCGGAGAGATGCCCACAGGCCACTGCCCCTCGATCGGGTCGGGAAGGCGGGATCGAAGGGAGACATCCCACTCCGCAAGCCGGGAGACCTGCCAACGCCGTGCATGCAACCGACGGACGGGGTGTTCCGCGACGGGGACGTGAGCCTTGCAATCGCTGGTTCGGACCTCATCGCCTCCTGTCGAAACTTCTCTAGAGGGCGATGACCATCACGCTTCCTGTCCGCGTCACCCGCTACGCCGGCCCGAGGCCGGCTGATCGGCGGATCGCGCCTGGTCATCGTCCGCAGCCTGGAATGCGCACATCCGACGCAGCCGCCCTGCGGGCAACCGCATGAGCGCTGTTGCGATCAAGGGCTGGTGCCCTGGCGCCTTGCGGCCGATGCGGTCGGGGGACGGACTGGTGGTTCGGATCCGACCCCATGGCGGCCGCATCGACGCGGCCCAGGCGGCGGGGATTGCCGCGCTCGCGCAGCGGTATGGCAATGGCCTGATCGACCTCACCAGCCGGGCCAATCTGCAGATCAGGGGCGTGAGCGAGGCCGGCCATGCGGCGCTGCTGCAAGAGCTCGCGCGGCTCGCCCTGCTCGATGCGACGCCGGAGAGCGAAGCGCAGCGGAACATCCTGGTTGCGCCATTCTGGACCGTCGACGACGACATCATGTCGCTGGCCGCGGAGATGGAGCGGGCGCTCGCCGGCGGTCCGCTCGGCCTTCCGACCAAGTTCGGCTTCGCCATTGATTGCGGGGATGGGCGCGTGCTGGCCGATGCGCCGGCGGATATCCGGATCGAGCGCGATAGCCTCGGCGCTCTCATCGTACGCGCCGATGGCTGTCCGCGCGGGCGTCGCGTGGCGCGGGTGGAGGCCGTGGCGGTCGCACTTGCGCTCGCACAGTGGTTCGTGGCCTCCGGTGGCGTCAAGGACGGCCGCGGGCGGATGGCGGCCCATATCGCGGCCGGCGCGCGGCTGCCCGACGCGCCTTCAGATGATGCCGAGCCTGCGCGCGCTGTGACGCGGCCGGCCGCCGGGCTGTCTCCGTTCGGCGCGCTGATCGGCGTCGCGTTCGGGCAGCTCACCCACGCAGCGCTCGACGAGCTCGCCGGACGGGCGCAAGTCTTGCGAATGACGCCATGGCGCATGATCCTGGCCGAGGGGCTCCGCGAGATGCCACACGGCGACGGTTTCATCACGCGTGCCGACGATCCGCGACTGCGCGTCGTCGCCTGCAGCGGTGCGCCGGCCTGCGCCGAGGCGTTCGCCGATACCCGCGCGCTGGCGGCGGCCTTGGCGCCGCATCTTACCGCCGAAGCCCGCCTTCATGTCTCCGGCTGCGCCAAGGGCTGTGCCCAATCCGCGGCCGCCGCGGTCACGCTGGTGGCGACGCCTGACGGATTCGATCTCGTTCGTGACGGCTCGACGCACGACGAACCTGTCCTGCGCGGGCTGAGCGCCGCCCGCCTGGTTGCTGACCCCTCGATGCTGGCGGGAGGATGCTGATGCCGCATGTCTACGAAACCGATGGTGCGGCGATCTATCGGCAGTCGTTCGCGATCATCCGGGCAGAGGCCGATCTCACGCGCTTTTCCGCCGACGAGGAGCCGGTGGTGGTGCGCATGATCCATGCCGCCGGCATGGTCGGGCTCGAACGGCACGTGCGCTTCACGCCGGGCATGGCGAGTGCCGCGCGCGCCGCCTTGCAGGACGGTGCGCCGATTCTCTGCGACGCGCGCATGGTGTCGGAAGGCATTACGCGCGCGCGGTTGCCGGCGGGCAATGCGGTCATCTGCACGCTGGGCGATCAGGCTGTGCCCGCGCTTGCGCGCGCGATGCACAACACCCGCTCCGCGGCGGCGCTGGAGCTGTGGCGGCCGCATCTCGATGGCGCGGTGGTGGCCATCGGCAACGCGCCGACCGCGCTGTTTCACCTCCTCAACATGCTGGAGGATCGCGATTGCCCGCGGCCGGCGGCGATCATCGGCTGTCCGGTGGGCTTCGTCGGTGCGGCCGAATCCAAGGCGGCATTGATGGCTGCGCCACCCGTGCCCGCGCTCACGGTGGAGGGACGGCTCGGCGGCTCCGCGATCACCGTTGCCGCCGTGAACGCGCTGGCGAGCTGGAGCGAATAACCATGGGGCGTATCATTTGCTGCGGCCTCGGGCCAGGCGATCCTGATCTGATGAGCGTGCGTGCTGATCGCGAAATCCGCGCGGCACGGCACGTCGCCTATTTCCGCAAGAAAGGACGCCCCGGCCAGGCCCGGCGCATCGTCGAGGGCATGCTGGCGACCGATGTCTGCGAATATCCGATGGAATACCCGGTGACCACGGAGATCGCCTTCGACAGCCCGGACTATGTTCGCCTCCTTGCCGACTTTTATGACGCGTGGGCGGAGCGGCTGGCGCGGCTCGCGGAGAGCGCCGACATCGTCGTGCTATGCGAGGGCGATCCCTATTTCTATGGCTCCTTCATGCACCTGCACGCGCGTCTGCAGGGCCGCGCCGAGATCGAGGTGATCGCGGGCATTCCCGGGATGGCCGGTTGCTGGAATGCGGTCGGCTTGCCGATCGCCCTCGGCGACGACGTGATGACCGTGCTGATGGGCACGCTGCCCGAGGACGAGCTGGCGCGGCGAGCCGGCAATTCCGACGCGCTCGTGGTCATGAAGACCGGGCGCAATCTGCACAAGGTGCGTCGTGCGCTCGCCGCGGCAGGCCGCCTCGACGAGGCATGGCTGATCGAGCGCGGCACCATGCCAGGCCAGCGTGTGGCGCGGCTGCGCGACATCGAGGAGCACGACTGTCCCTATTTCGCGATCGTGCTCGTCCACGGGCGGGGACGCGGCATGGGTTTCGCGGAATGACCGGTTCGCTCAGCATCGCGGGGCTCGGGCCGGGCGATTCCGCGCTAGTCACGCCGGAAGTCACCGCCGCGCTCGCCGCCGCGACCGACATCCTTGGCTATGCGCCCTATGTCGCGCGCGTGCCGGCGCGTGCGGGGCTCGTGCTGCATCCGTCGGACAACCGCGTGGAGCTGCAGCGCGCGACCGACGCCTTGCGGCTGGCCGCGGAAGGCCGCCATGTCGTCGTGGTGTCGTCGGGAGATCCCGGCGTGTTCGCGATGGCCTCGGCGGTGTTCGAGGCGCTCGAGGCGGCGCCGCAATGGCAGGGGCTTGCGATCCGGGTGTTGCCGGGCATTACCGCGATGCTGGCTGCCGCGGCCCATGCCGGCGCGCCGCTCGGTCACGATTTCTGTGCGATCAATCTCTCCGACAATCTCAAGCCGTGGCCGACGATCGAAAAGCGGTTGCAGCTTGCCGCCGAAGCGGATTTTTCGATCGCGCTCTATAATCCGCGCTCAGTGAGCCGTCCCGATGGCTTTGGACGCGCGCTCGCGCTTCTGAACGCCGCGGGCCTTGGCGAACGTCTCGTCATCTTCGCGCGCGCGGTGTCGACGCCGCAGGAGCACATTGAAACGGTGGCGCTGCGCGAGGCGCGGCCGGATATGGCCGACATGCGGACCCTGGTCATTGTCGGCAATTCGGCGACGCGCCGCGTCGGCCGCTGGGTCTATGCGCCGAGACACGCCCGATGACCGAGCCAATGCAGGATCTCGGCCACGCTGTCCGTCCGCGCACGGTCGGGCAGCTGTGGCCGTGTCAGCATGATGATGGGCAGGCCGAGCTCGCGTGCGGCGCCGATCTTGGCGCGTGCGCCGCTGCCGCCGGAGTTGCGGGCGACGATCCACGCGATGCCGCGGGCGCGCATCATGTCGCGCTCGTCCGCGAGCGTGAAGGGACCGCGCGACACCAGGACATCGGCATCGGGCAGTGGCAACGCCCCGCCGGGTGGATCGACGAACCGCAGGGTGTAGGCATGCTGCGGCTTGGCGCCGAAGGGCGCGATGTGCTGGCGCCCGATCGCCAGGAACACATGTGCACGCGCCTCCGGCAGCGCCGCAACGGCGGCGGCGATGTCGTGGACCTCGGTCCAGCGGTCGCCGGCCACCTGCGTCCATGGCGCGCGCTCCAGCGCGATCAGCGGCGTTGCGGTGGCCGCGCAGGCTGCAATCGCGTTGCGGCTGATCTCGGCGGCAAAGGGATGCGTTGCATCGACCACGTGGCTCACGCCTTCCCGGCGAATGTATTCGGCAAGGCCGTCGACGCCGCCGAAGCCGCCGACGCGGGTCGGCAGCGGCTGGTTCGCCGGCGCGCGGGTGCGGCCGCCATAGGAATACACCGCGTCGATCCCGGCGCGCGCCACGGCGTCCGCGAGCAGATTGGCGTCGTGCGTTCCGCCCAGAATGAGAGCGCGCATGGCTAGTCCCTGGCTGACCATTGTCGGGATCGGCGAAGATGGCATCGCCGGCCTCTCGGACGCAAGCCGGAACGCGCTCGCCGTGGCCGAGACGGTGTTCGGCGGCGAGCGTCATCTGGCGCTGGCGGGCGTCGCGGCGCGCGGCCGCCCGTGGCCGGTGCCGTTCGATGTCGACGGCGTGCTCGCCTGCCGTGGCCGCGCCACGGTGGTGCTGGCGTCCGGGGACCCGTTCTGGCACGGCGTCGGCGCGATCCTCGCCGAGCGGCTGGACGGCGGCGAGTGGATCGCTCATCCCGCGCCGTCGACGTTCTCGCTGGCCGCCGCGCGGCTGGGGTGGCGGCTCGAAGCCGTCATCTGTCTTGGGCTGCATGCTGCGCCGTTCGAGCGCCTGGTGCCGCACCTGTCGCACGATGCGCGGATCATCTGCCTCGTGCGAGACGACAAGGCCGCCGGTGATCTTGCCGCGTGGCTGACGGCGCGCGGCTGGGGCGACACGCGGCTGTGGCGTCTCGCGGCGCTGGGCGGTCCGCGGGAAGCCGTGACGCAGCACCGCGCCGCCAGCTATGTGGTCGATCCGGCGGCAGGGCCGGTGGCCGTTGCGCTGGAGGTCTGCGGAGCGAATGGGCTGTCACGCAGCTCCGGCCTTCCCGACGACCTCTTCGCGCATGACGGCCAGATCACCAAGCGGCCGATGCGCGCGCTGGCGCTATCGGCGCTGGCGCCGCGGCCGGGCGAGACATTGTGGGACATCGGTGCGGGCTCCGGCTCGATTTCGGTCGAATGGGCGTTGCGGGGCGGGGCGGCGGCCGCGATCGAGGCCCGCGGCGACCGCGCCGCCAACATCCGCCGCAACGCCGCGGCGTTCGGCCTGTCGCATCGGATCGTGGTGGTCGAAGGCACGGCGCCGCAGAGCCTGTCGGGCCTGGATGCGCCGCATGCGGTGTTCGTCGGCGGCGGGTTCGACATCACGGTGTTCGATGCGGTGTGGTCGCGGATCGCGGCCGGAACGCGGCTGGTGGTGCATGGGGTGACGCTGGAGACCGAGGCGTTGCTTTCGGATTTGCATCAGCGCCACGGCGGCGACCTGATGCAGGTCGGCATTGCGCAGGCCGGCAAGCTCGGGCGCTATCGGTCCTGGGAGCCGGCGCGGCCGGTCGTGCAATGGAGTGTGGTGAGGTGAGGGTGGCCGGCTTGGGCTTCCGGCGGGATGTCACGGCGGCTGCGCTGCGTGAGGCGCTGGCGGCTGCGGGCGGCCTCACCGGGCTTGCGGCGCTCGCGACAGTCGGCGACAAGGCCGAGGCGGCTGCGCTCAAGGTGCTGGCCGGCGAGCTCGGCCTGCCGGTCCGGGCCGTCCCGGCCGATGTGTTGGCAGGCGTGCCGACGGTGACGCAGTCCGATGTCATCATGGCGCGGTTCGGCACGGGATCGGTCGCCGAAGCCACGGCGCTGGTGGCGGCCGGCCGGCATGCGCGCCTCATTGCGCCGCGCGCAATCTCGCGCGACGGCATGGCGACTGCCGCGATCGCGGAAGGAGAGGGCGAATGACGGTGCATTTCATCGGCGCAGGACCGGGCGCGGCCGATCTGCTGACGTTGCGGGGGCGGGATCTCATCGCTGCCTGTCCCGTGTGCCTCTACGCCGGCTCGCTCGTTCCCGAGGGGGTGCTGGCGCACTGTCCGCAGGGCGCGCGCATCGTCAACACCGCGCCGCTGTCGCTCGACGAGATCATGACGGAGATCGTTGCCGCGCATCGTGCGGGCCACGACGTCGCCCGGCTGCATTCGGGCGATCTTGCGATCTGGTCGGCGATGGGTGAGCAACTGCGGCGGCTACGCGAGCTCGGAATCCCCTATTCGGTGACGCCCGGCGTGCCAGCGTTCTCGGCTGCCGCGGCGGCGCTCGGCGCCGAACTGACGCTGCCGGGCTTGGCGCAGTCCGTCGTGCTGACGCGGACGTCGGGCCGGGCCAGCGCCATGCCCGAGGGCGAGCAACTCGCCGCCTTCGCCGCGACTGGCGCCGTGCTCGCCATCCATCTGTCGATCCATGTGCTCGCCAAGGTGGTCGCCGAGCTGACGCCGCACTATGGCGCGGATTGTCCGGTGGCGATCGTCTGGCGCGCGAGCTGGCCGGATCAGCGGATCATCCGTGCGACGCTCGGCACGCTCGATGCGGCGGTGAGCACCGAGCTCGAGCGCACGGCGCTCATCCTCGTCGGCAGGACGCTGGGGGCGGAAGAATTCGCCGAGAGCCGTCTCTATGCGGTCGACTATGACCGCCGCTACCGGCCGCTTGGGCCGGCGCCGCGCTTTCCGGAGACCTCCGGATGACGGCTGGACTCGTTATCTCCGCGCCGGGCTCTGGCGTCGGCAAGACGACGCTGACGCTGGCGCTGGCACGCGCTTGGCGCGATCACGGGCTGACGGTGCAGTGCTTCAAGAGCGGCCCCGACTATATCGATCCTGCCTTTCATGCGGCTGCAACCGGACGGCCATCCATCAATCTCGACAGTTGGGCGATGCCGCGGGATCTGGTGGACAGCCTTGCAGGCCGCGGCGCGGATGCAGACTTGGCGCTGGTCGAGGGGGCGATGGGCCTGTTCGACGGTGCGGCGACACCCGGCGTCTGGGGCACCGGCGCCACTGCCGACATTGCCGAGATGACGGGCTGGCCCGTCCTCCTGGTGATCGATCCCTCCGGCCAGGCGCAGACCGCCGCAGCCGTCGCCGCGGGGCTGCGCGATTTCCGCGCCACCGTCCGGATCGCCGGGATCGTCCTCAACCGTGTCGCCAGCGCGCGGCATGCGGACCTCGTGCGCCGTGCGCTGGAGGACATCGGCATGGCCGTGTTCGGGGCGCTGCCGCGCCGCGCCGGCATCGCGCTGCCGCAGCGGCATCTCGGCCTGGTGCAGGCCGGAGAGCTGTCGGAAGTTGACGGCCTGATTGCCGAGGCGGCAGGTTTCGTCTCCTCACATGTCGACCTCGATGCGGTCCTGCGCGCGGCGGCCGGGACTGGAGTGACGCGACAGCGTGCGTCGGCGGCTGCCATGGCGCCGCCCGCCCAGCGCATCGCGCTGGCGCAGGATGCGGCGTTCTCGTTCGTCTATCCGCACATGCTCGAAGCCTGGCGGAGTGCCGGCGCCGAGATCCTGCCGTTCTCGCCGCTCGCCGATGAAGGCCCTGACGCCACTGCAGACATATGCTGGCTGCCCGGTGGTTATCCGGAGCTGCATGCCGGCCGCCTTGCGGCCAACCAGCGCTTCCACCGCGATTTGCGGGCCTTCGCCGAAACGCGTCCGGTGCACGGCGAGTGCGGGGGCTACATGGTGATGGGCGCTGCGTTGACCGATGCGGACGGCATGCGCCATGCGATGACGGGGCTGCTCGGCCTCGAGACGAGCTTTGCCCAGCGCCGCCTCCATCTTGGCTATCGCGTTGCGGAGTTGTCGGCGCCGCTGCCCGGATACCGAGCCGGAGCGCGCCTGCGTGGCCATGAATTCCACTACTCGACGATCGTCGCGCAGCCCGATATGGCGCTGGCGGTCGTGCGCGATGCGGCCGGCACGGTCGTTGCAGAGACAGGCTCGTGGCGTGGTCGTGCCACCGGCACATTCTTCCATATGATTGCGGAGGACAGGTGAGCGGTTTCGTTTCCTTTGTCTCGGCCGGTCCCGGCGATCCCGAGCTTCTGACGCTGAAGGCCGCGGCGCGCCTGCGCGACGCGGACGTCGTGCTGTATGACGACCTCGCCTCGGGCGCCATCCTCGACCATGCCCGGCCCGGCGCCAACCTGGTCGCGGTCGGCAAGCGCGCCGGACGGCCATCGACCAAGCAGCAGCATGTCAATCGCCTGCTCGTCGACCACGCGGCCGCTGGCGCGCGGGTGGTGCGGTTGAAATCCGGCGACGCTGGCATTTTCGGCCGCCTCGAGGAGGAGATCGAGGCACTGAATGCGGCGGGCATCGGCTACGAGATCATTCCGGGCGTCACCTCGGCCTGCGCGGCGGCGGCGCGGGCCGGCATGCCGTTGACCCGGCGGCTCAGCGCGCGTCGCGTCCAGTTCGTGACCGGCGCCGACGTCACCGGCCAGCTGCCCACCACGCTCAATTGGGCGGCGCTGGCCGATCCGGATGCCACGACCGTGGTCTATATGGGCAAGCGCACGTTTCCGGCGCTCGTGGCCAAGCTGATCGAGCACGGCATGGCGCCGGATACGCCGGCATTGTTCGCGGAGTCGCTGGGGCACGCCGAGGAACGCCTGGTGCGGACGACGATCGCGGAGCTTGCCGCGCTGCTCGCGCAGATCGGCACCGCGCCGACGGCGGCCGTCATTGTCTTCGGGCCGCTCGCAGCGGAATACCCATCGTGATGCGCTCGCTCGTCCTCGCAACGGCCGGGCGGGACGCCCGTGGACAGTCTGATCGGCGGTGGGGCGGGGCGGCCCCTTATGCCGTAGGAACCAAGCCATGCTGACTCTGTCTCTGATCGGCATCGGCTGTGGCGACCCGGAACAGCTGACGCGCGCGGCGGTGCGTGCGATCAATGCGGCCGACCTCGTCCTCATCCCCCGCAAGGGCGCGGAAAAGTCCGATCTCGCTGATTTGCGGCGAACGATCTGCGCCGAGGTGCTCACCAATCCGCACACGCGCATCGCCGAGTTCGATCTGCCGATGCGCGACAGCGCGCGGGACGACTATCGCGCGGGCGTCGACGACTGGCACGATGCCATCGCCGCTGCCTGGTCGCAGGAGATTGCGAAGCAACTGGGGAGCGCGGGGCGCGTCGCGCTGCTGATCTGGGGCGATCCTTCGCTGTACGATTCGAGCCTGCGGATCGCACGGCGGCTCGATCCGCTGCCGGCCATCGAGGTCGTTCCCGGCATCACCTCGATCCAGGCCCTGTGCGCGGCGCATGCGCTGCCGCTCAACGACATCGGCGAGCCGTTCCTGGTGACGACCGGGCGGCGCCTGCGCGAAGGCGGCTGGCCGTCCGGCGTCGATACGGTGGTCGTGATGCTGGACGGCGGCACCGCCTTCCAGACGCTCGATCCGGCCGGCCTGCATATCTGGTGGGGGGGCTACCTCGGCATGCCCGGCCAGATCATCATCTCCGGCGAGCTGGCTCAGGTCGGCACGCGGATCGTGGCCGCGCGACAGCGAGCGCGGAACGAGCATGGCTGGATCATGGACTGCTACATGCTCAAGCGCCGATCGTAGCTGTCACGCCGCTCAGTCGCACACCTTTCTGCGGGGACGTCGCCACTCTTCCTCCTCGTCGTCCCAATAGGGCTGGCCGTAAGTCCAATAGCAGCGTCGCTGATAGACTTCCTCTTCCGGCGGTTCGACGTAGACTGGTGCCGGCGCATAGCCCGGGCGCGACGCCAATGCGCCTCCCAGCAGCATCCCGCCGAGCAATCCACCTGCAACACCGGCGGCGATCTGGCCATCGTTCGCCCGCGAAATCGTGGGGAACGAGCAGATGGCGGCGAGTGTCAGCGGAAGCAACTTTCTGGTGAGAAGCACGGTCCCCTCCTTCTCTCGATTCGAATGCAGCACATTGATTCGAGATATATGGCGAATGAATGAAGAGACTCGAGTTGCCTGATGCAATGAAGGTGGCCGCGGGGTGGCGCCGAGTCGCAAATGAGTCAATAACCGCACGTGAAATTTCCTTGAAGCCGCGGTGTTGCGACTCGGACTATAGCTTTGTCCGGAAGACGAACGGAACGGGGCCGCATCATGCACAACGCTTTCGACGTGTTCGTTGATGGGCGTGCCTCCATCATCAAGTATGTCGTCATGCAGGTGTCCGTGGGCGGCGCCGTTCTTGCCGCGACATTGCTCGTGCTCAGCCGGATCGTGACCTGCCTGTCCGTCGGCGGCGCGTGAGAGGATTCTTCTTTCCGTCGTGATGTCTCGCGTGATGTCGGGCCGCGCGGCAATCGCCACACTCACTTCGCCAGCAGGTGCTTCCGCTCGATGCGGCTCAGCGAGGTTTCGAGCCGCTGGCTGTCCCGCCTGATCTCCTCCACGGTTTCGAACGTGAAGCGGACGTGCTCGGTCGCCCGCGCTTCGGCCGCCACGGCGTCGCCGGCGACGACGGCCTCGGCGAGCGCGACATGCTGTTCGAGCAGCCGCTCGCGTACGCCGTCGCGCAGGTAGAGCTGGCTGCGGCTGTAGAAGATGTTGCTGCGCAGGAGGTCGGCGAGGGCGCGCATGACATGCAGCAGCACCACGTTGTGGCTCGCCTCATAGATCAAGAGGTGCAGCTCGACGTCGGCCTCGCCCTCCTCCGTCGGGTCCTTCAGGCCGTGCGCGCGCTTCATGCGGCCGATGCAGTCGCGAATCGCCGCGCGGTCGATGTCGGTGGCGCGCGCGGCGGCGAGCCGTGCGGCATGGGCTTCCTGGATGCGGCGGAATTCGAAGTAGTCGGCGGTGACGCGGGGTTTGTCCTCGAGCAGGCTCGCCAGCGGCCGCAGCAGCGGCGACAGGAACTGGGCGACGCGCGTGCCGGAGCGGTCGCTGACGAGGAGCCCGCGGTCGACGAGCAGGCCGAGCGCGTCGCGCAGCGACGGCCGCGAGATCTGCAGCTTGTCCGCAAGCTCCCGTTCCGGGGCGAGGCGCTCGTTCGGCCGCAGCGTGCCCTCGAGAATGAGCTTCTCGATGTGGTCGGCGATCGCTTGCGCGACCTTCGGTGTCCGCACGGTGTTGATCACGCTCGTTGTGCCTCCTCGGGAGCATCGCCACGGGCCTCGACCTGATCTCCGACGCTGCGCCTGACGACCGCTTGTTCGGCCCAAATGCTGGGCCGATCAAGAGGATTGACGCAATGGTAAAATCTTTTTACCACGCTGTTCAATGGTCTCAGCATAGGCCCAGCAGCCGCCGATCGTCGCCGTGGTCGATCGTCGCTCGACACCTCCGGGAGGCAAGCGTGCGTCTGGCACAATGCCACAACTTCCACGATTTCCGCCGGCTCGCGCAGCGCCGGCTGCCCGGGCCGATCTTCAACTACATCGACGGCGCGGCCGACGATGAAGTCACCTACCGCCGCAACGCCGACAGCTTCAAGGCCTGCGACCTTGTGCCCAACATCCTGCGCGGCGTCGGCGATATCGACCTGTCGACCACGGTGATGGGCCAGAAGCTCGCCGTGCCGTTCTACTGCTCGCCGACGGCGCTGCAGCGCCTGTTTCATCACCGCGGCGAGCGCGCGGTTGCGGCCGCGGCCGCCAAATACGGCACCATGTTCGGCGTGTCCTCGCTCGGCACTGTCAGCCTCGAGGAGATCCGCCGCGCTCATGCCGGACCACAGGTCTATCAATTCTACTTCCACAAGGACCGCGGCCTCAACCGCGCCATGATGCAGCGTGCACGGGAGGCCGGCATCGAGGTGATGATGCTGACTGTGGACAGCGTCACCGGCGGCAACCGCGAGCGCGACCTGCGCACCGGATTCACCATCCCGTTCCGCCTCAACCTCAAGGGCATGGCGCAGTTCGCGATCAAGCCGATGTGGGGGATCAATTACCTTACGCACGAGAAATTCAGCCTGCCGCAGCTCGATGCCCATGTCGATTTCGGCGGCAGCGCGATGTCGATCGGCCGCTACTTCACCGAGATGCTGGATCCCTCGATCAGCTGGGACGACGTCGCCGAGATGGTGCAGATCTGGGGCGGCAAGTTCTGCCTCAAGGGTGTCATGGCGCCCGGGGACGCCGTCCGCGCCGCCGAGATCGGCTGCGCCGGCATCGTCATCTCCAATCACGGTGGCCGCCAGCTCGACGGCTCCCGCGCAGCGTTCGACCAGCTCGCGGAGATCGTCGATGCCGCGGGCGATCGCATCGATGTGATGATGGACGGCGGTATCCAGCGCGGCACCGACATCCTCAAGGCATTGTCGCTCGGCGCCAAGGCCGTGGGCCTCGGGCGCTATTACCTTTATCCGCTCGCCGCGGCCGGTGAAGCCGGTGTCGCGCGCGCCCTCCATCTCCTGCGTGTCGAGGTCGAGCGCGGCATGCGGCTGATGGGCTGCCGCGCGATCGACCAGCTGTCGCGCAGCAACCTGCGTTTCAGGCCGGCCTAGCCTTTTCTCGTCGGGCCACAACAAGAGAAGAAGAAGGGAAGAACAATGCGGATCAAGGCTGCGATCGAGAAGATTCCAGGCGGGCTGATGCTGGTGCCGCTGCTGCTCGGCGCCATGTGCCGGACCTGGGCGCCGACGGCCGGCAGCTATTTCGGCTCGTTCACCAACGGTCTCATCACCGGAACCGTTCCGATCCTCGCGGTGTGGTTCTTCTGCATGGGCGCGACCATCGACCTCAGAGCGACAGGAACGGTGCTGCGCAAGTCGGGTACGCTACTGGCGACCAAGACCGCTGTCGCATGGCTTGCCACGCTGGTCGCCATGCGCGTTCTGCCGGAAGGTGGCATCGAAACCGGCCTGCTCGCCGGACTGTCCGTTCTCGCCATCACCTCGGCCATGGACATGACCAATGCAGGCCTCTACGCGGCGCTGATGCAGCAGTACGGCGAGAAGGAGGAAGCCAGCGCCTTCGTGCTGATGTCCGTCGAATCCGGTCCGCTTATCTCCATGATCATCCTCGGCGCGGCTGGTGCCGCGGTGTTCGAGCCGCGCCTGTTCGTCGGCGCCGTGCTGCCGTTCCTGATCGGGTTCGCGCTCGGCAACCTCGACCACGAGCTGCGCACCTTCTTCGGCCGCTGCGTCCACCCGCTCATCCCGTTCTTCGGCTTCGCGCTCGGCAACGGCATCGACATGAAGGTCATTCTGACCAGCGGCGTGCCCGGCATCATTCTCGGCTTCGGCGTGATCGTCGTCACCGGCATTCCGCTGATGCTCGCCGACCGCTTCATCGGCCGCGGCAATGGCGCCGCCGGCCTTGCCGCATCGTCGACGGCGGGGGCGGCGATCGCCAACCCCAAGATCATCGGTGACATGATCCCGGCGTTCCAGAAGGTCGCGCCGGCGGCGACCGCGCTGGTGGCGACGTCCTGCCTGGTCACGGCGATCGTCGTGCCGATCCTCACCGCGATGTGGGCCAAGCGGATGGGATGGCAGCCGGAGGCGAATGCCGGCGATGTACAAGCCGACGATGTGGCGGCCGACGTGGTGTCGGCGGTGCATCACTAGGCAATCGGTTGGCGACCGGAGCCAGGTAAAGCTCCGGTCGCGCCGATGCAGGATGTCGGCCGCTTCTACCCTTTTGGCGCCGGTGGTGCCGGCCACGGGGCAGGGCGGCGTCAGGCGCTGACAGGTTATTTGCCGAACGGATTGGAGTTCCTGTCCCACTCCAGCGGATTGCCTCCGGCCGCGGGGGCCGGAGCCGGCGTCTGCGGATTGCCGCCACCGTTCTTGCCGCCATCGTTGTCCTTCGGCTGAAACCGCGGTGAGAAATGCGGCAGGAGCAGCCGCGCCCATGAGCGGTTGATCTTGGAGGCTTCCGCCGGGCAGCGGGCAGCCCGGTCCTTGGGCAGCATCCCCTTGTCGACGATGGCACGATTCTGGTCTGGATCGAGCCCGTAGACGATGCACAGCAGATTGAAATAGCGCTGGGCGTCGAGCGAATGCTCGTCGGCGAAAGAGGCGACTCCAGGATCGCCGGATGTCTGGCTGTTGATCTTGAACCACACCGACGCCAGCTGCAGCACGCGCGTGAGGTCGTTCTTGGTTTCATCGTGGTCGGCGTGCCAGAGCAGCATCGTGGCGGCGAGCTGGTCGACCGAGTCCTCCTCGCGCCCCACCGCCGGGAGATCCAACAGGTCGATCAGTGCGTGCCCCGACTCGTGCAGCAGGATGAAGCGCAGATTGTCGCGCACGAATTCGGTCGTCAGCGCCTTGGGATCGGACGCTCCCTTCGCCAGCGCCTGGCCCATCTGCAACAGGCTGTCGATCATTTCGTAGCAGAGGAAAACGGCGCCGAGCTTCCGGTCATAGAAGGCGTTGATCGTGCCGCACTGCCGCCCGACATAGTGCAGGACGCGCGGCATCACAAAGAGCCCGTCGATCGCATCGATCTCGGGGATGTCCAGGAAAAGGTGGGTGTCCACCGCCCATTGATGGGCATAGCGGAGCTTGGGATCGTCCGGCGGGAAGTAGTGATAGACAAAGCGCAGGCCCTTGCCATCCGACGTGACCAGCGATCCGTCCTTGGGGGGCGGCAGCGCATTGGTTTTTTGTTCCGTGACACCGTCCTTGTCGTTGGACTGCGCCGTCTGGGCGGTGTTGGCGGGGGCACTGTTTGGCTGCGGCGGCGAATCGCTCGGCTGCCCGTTCTTGGCGCCGGCATCGGCGAGCTTCGCCAGTTGCAGGATGATCGGATAGCTGGGATCGCCGTCGGCCGGATTGCGGCCGAACGGATAGAACCCGTTCGAGATCAACACCGAGATGTTGTCGAGGATCTTACTGTTCTGGCCCGCGGTCCAGGTGAAGTCGTAGCCGCGGATCTCGTCACCGTTCAGCACGAAGCGGGAGTAGAACTTGTTGTTCCCCGCGGTGCCCGACACGATGAACCAGTCCGCGCGCTTCAACTGGTACGTGATCGTGCTGCCCTGCTCGGAGGAGAGCGAATTGAACAACGCATCGAGCTGAGCCGATCCGGAGTTTGCGAACCGCGCCGTCTTCAGCGAGACCGAGCCGTCCTGGGCCTCGATCGTCTCGCCGCCGAGCTTGTTGTCCTGCTGCTTGACGAGAAGATCGGCGGGGTAGGAGATCGTCACGCCGGCGCGCGAGTTCTGGAGCGGGCTCCACTTCATCTTCTTGCGCAGCCCGAGCGCGGCGCCGCTCAGCTCCAGGGTGTCGGAGGCGGAGAGCCTGCCGGTGGTCGGGCGCTTCTGGTCACGCTGGTAGCTTGCGATGGCGTTGCGGGTGCTCTGTCCGAACGAACCGTCGGCGAAGCCGTTGTAGTACCCGAGCAGGATTAGGCCTTCCTGAGTGAGACGTTTTTCCCAGACGTTGAGCGCATCCTCGACCGAGTCGGAGTTGCCGAGATCGAGCCGGGACGCGCTTTGGCCCGCTGTTTGCGCGAACGCGGCTGGCGTCGCGGTGCAGAGCGGCAGGATGGAAAATGCAAGGGCGAATAGTATTGTCCGGGACGAGTAAGCCTTGCTGGCGAATTTCATGTTCGTACGGGCTCTGGGTCTGTGAAAGGGTGATCGTGACGGAGCAGACGTCCTTTGCAAGGGAGCGCAAGCGCTCCCTTCGATGTCATCGAAACGGCGGAGTGTTCGGGAAGGCGCAGCCGCAGGTTCGGCGCGTCGTTCTCGACAGCGGTTCATGATCCGCTCTTGCGATAGGCCTTGCCGTCGAACGCGTAGGTCTCGCCCGAAGCGGGGGTCTTGGCGTCATCGCTGACGATGAGATCATGAAATCCGCCGTGGATCGCGCTCTGCGCCCGCACCGAATGGCGGATGGCGTTGAAGACGATCTCTGCCTGGCCGTTCGGAGGGACGGACACGATCCAGACCGGCCCCAGCCCTTGGGCTGCATCACACTGGTTGGCGGTCGTCACGAAATAGGTTCTGGCGCTTTCGCTCAGGGACGGTGTCATCTCCTGTCCGACCAGCTTGCAGACCGGCGGATAGGCAGGATCGCGGTTGACCGCCTCGGCAACCTCGCGTGCGAGAGGCACAAGTCCAGCGTCGCTGATTGCCCAAGCCCCTTTGGGGTGGGAGCCGCCGGCACTCGCGGTTTGAGCCAGGTCGGCGGTGGCGATCGGCGTGCCATTCCCAGCGACGACGTCGGGCGGCAGCGCGAAGGCCGTGATGATCTCCTGCGGCACGCTCCCGGCCTCGAGCACGAACTTGCCCGCCTCCGAGCGCCAGATCGAGGTCTTGGTGCTGCTGCGACTGCCGACGCTTCGGGTATAGGTGACGCGGACGCAGTCGGGCTGCGGCAGTCCGGTGTCGGCCTTGCCGGTGATGGATACGACCTTGCTGTCATCATTCTCGGATCCGCCATTGCTCCAGCCGGTCGGAATGGTGCCCAGCGACACGATGCTGCCATGGCGGAAGGCATAGAGGTTGGCCGAGCCGCTGGAGAAGCCTTGTTGCGAGGTGCTCCCGCTCACGATGATCCCGTCATCCGATCCGAACCGGGCGGAGGAGATATCCCCTGCATTGCCAAACGAGCCGATGCCGTCAGCGAATTTGCGTTTGACGGCGACCCGTCGCAGCGCGCCCCCGCTAGTCCGCAGGAAATAGGCCGACAGATGCGCGCTCTCGCCGGGCGCTCCCGGTCCCGGGTCGGTTTCCGCCGTGATCAGGACCTGGACGTCGCCGAATTTCAGCAGAGCGGCGAGTGACGTGCATCCGTCTGACGCGTCGTCCGCCTGGGCATTGTCCTCCTGAAAGCGGGTATTTGTCCCCAACGCTGCCGCTTCTGCTGCGCGCAATGCGGCATCCTTGCCGAGCGTGTCGCGGACATCACGACAGAGCAGGATCGGACGTTGTGCTGAAGCCTGCTGGACCGGCGCAGCGTGAGCAACCGAACCAAGGCTCGCGATGATGATGGAAAGGGCTGAACCGAGGATGGTGGGAAACTGAATTCTAGCGCTTGCTGTTTCGAGCTTTTTGTTCATGCGAAATTCACCACGCGGCATGTCATGCTGCCCTTGGCGTCTTAACCTCGAACGGGAGCGAGCGCCAGCCTGCAGCGGTATATCCATATTCGTGTCAAATTGACGTAAGTGTGACGTGGAGCACAGACGGCGAAGAGCAGGACCGTCAACAGCTCCAGCGAATCGGCGACATGGCGCCGAATGGCTGGAGCTGTCGTGCAAACCGAAGCGGCTTTTGATAAGACGCGTGGTGCTGCATCAGTCCGGTTGATCAACGAACCGATGTCGGTCCCTGCCTCAAAGAAAGATGCGAACGTGAAAATGGTGTGTGGTGCGGTGGCTCGAAGTCTGCTTCTCCTGTTCGGATTGGGGCTACCCACACTCGCCGCCGCTGGTCCCAGACCGGACTGCTTCGGTTTCGATCATCTGGACGACGATCCGTTCTCCCTCGAACTCTACCAGGTTCAGCCAGGCGACAAGGTCGCCTTTGAGTGCCCCGAGAAGTCCGTTCTTTGCCGCAAAGGCGCGTTTGTGGTCCCTGGCGATCAGGTCGTGGTGAGCCGGGTCGACGGCGATCGGGCCTGTGCCGATTATCTTAGCCCTGTTGACAAGCGCGACGGTGAAACAGCCGGTTGGCTGCCCCTTGCACGGCTCACCCGGATGTCTCCGGCGCCGGATTGGAGCGGGCGCTGGGGCGATCGCGAGATCGCGATTGTCGCCAAGCCCCAGGGTGACAAGATCCGCATCGACGCCCAGGCGAAACTGGGGTTCGGCCACGGCACCGAATACGGCCAGTTCGCGGCGCTCGTCGAGGCTCGCCAATCGCAAGCCAAATTCGGTTATGAGGCGGGCGAGGACGGGCACGAGGAGAAGCTTCTGGCCTATCAGGACAAGGCGCCGGCGGGCGTCTGTCAGGTCAAGATCGCGCAGCTCGGCCGCTATCTGGTCGTCGGCGACAATCGGATGTGCGGCGGGGTCAATGTCAGTTTCTCCCGCGTCTATCGCCGCATCAATGAGGTATCCGGGAAGGCGGTTGCGCCACAAGCGACTGCGGTGCAAGCGGGGGCAGATGGATTGCGGTCCTCCTACCAAACCTGCCTCGATCAATCCGGCGGCGTCACCTCCGCGATGCAGGACTGCATCGGCGCCGAATATCGCTATCAGGACGGCCGTCTCAACAAGGTCTATCGGGCGGTGCGCGACAAGCTCGACCAGGCCAAGGCGACGCAATTGCGTGATGAGCAGCGGCGCTGGATTGCAGAGCGCGACAAGGCTTGCGCGCCGGAGCCCGACGGTGGCACGGCTGCCATGCTCAGCGCCAATGATTGTGCGCTGGAACGGACGGCGAAGCGTGCCGCCGAGCTTGAGGCGCGTCTGTCCCGCTGAGTGAGGCTATGTGGAGGCCCTCGTCAGCAGGATCGGCGCGGCCGTTCAGGCCGCGCTAGCGCCAGCCGAGCGCGGGGGCGATGTGGGTCAGGATCGCCTCGATGACATGGGCGTTGTAGGCGACGCCGAGCTGGTTGGGCACGGTCAGCAGCAGCGTGTCGGCCTCAGTGATGGCTTCGTCCTGTTTGAGCTGCTCAATCAGCACATCCGGTTCGGCGGCATAGCTGCGGCCGAAGATCGCCCGGGTCTTCTCGTCGATGAAGCCGACCTGGTCCTCGTCCGTGCCGGAGCGGCCGAAGTAGGCGCGGTCACGATCGTCGACCAGCGCGAAGATGCTGCGGCTGACCGAGACGCGCGGCTCGCGGGTGTGGCCGGCCTCCTTCCAGGCGGCGCGGTAGGCGCGGATCTGGGCGGCCTGCTGGACGTGGAACGCCTCGCCGGTCTCGTCGTCCTTGAGCGTCGAGCTCTGCAGGTTCATGCCGAGTTTGGCGGCCCACACCGCGGTGGCGTTGGAGCCGGCGCCCCACCAGATGCGCTCGCGCAGGCCCGCCGAATGCGGCTCGAGCCGCAGCGGGCCGGGCGGGTTGGGAAACATCGGCCGCGGGTTCGGCTGCGCAAACCCTTCGCCGCGCAGCATGTCGAGGAACACCTCGGCATGGCGCCGACCCATGTCGGCGTCGCTCTGGCCCTCCGCCGGACGGAAGCCGAAATAGCGCCAGCCGTCGATCACCTGTTCGGGCGAGCCGCGGCTGATGCCGAGCTGCAGCCGCCCGCCGGCGATGAGGTCCGCGGCGCCGGCGTCCTCGGCCATGTACAGCGGGTTTTCGTAGCGCATGTCGATCACGGCGGTGCCGATCTCGATGCGGCTGGTCTTGGCGCCCATGGCGGCCAGCAGCGGGAAGGGCGAGGCGAGCTGGCGGGCGAAATGGTGGACGCGGACATAGGCGCCGTCGGCTCCCAGCTGTTCGGCGGCCTGGGCCAGCTCGATGGACTGCAGCAGCGCATCGGCCGCCGAGCGCGTCTGCGACTGCGGTGACGGTGTCCAGTGGCCGAAGGAGAGGAAGCCGATCTTTTTCATGGGACGAGAGCCTGTTGGTGTTGTGCGGCGCAGATTAGCCGGGATGCGGGCAGCGACAAAGGGGCGGAGCGCGGGTCAGCCGGTCGCGGCATCGATCCGCGTGGTGGCGAAGCGCTTGCGCAACCATTTCGCGGCGGGGCCGCATGGCCGCTGCTTGTGCCAGACCATCTCCAGCGCGATCGGCAGGTCGTAGTCGTCGAACTGCAGCTCCGGCGTGACGAGGTCGGGCGCTTCCGGCGCATGGGCGATGACATGGCCTGATACGAACGCCCAGCCGATGCCCTGCTTCACCAGTTGCAGGATCACCCAGTGGCTTTCGACCCACCAGACGTCCGCAGCCACCCGCAGGCGGCGCTTCTCGGGGCCGTCGCTGCGCGCGCCGACCAGGATCTGGCGGTAGCGCTTGAGGTCCTCCCAGTCGACCCGCGTGCCTGCGAGGGGGTGGTCCTTGGCGCACACCATCTGGATCGGCACCCAGCCGATGGTGCGAAAGCCGAGCTCGACCGGCAATTGCTCCTGCCGCCAGCTGATGCCGAGGTCGGCCTTGCCGGCGCGCACCAGGCTGGTGACGTCCTCCATCAGCGGAAACAGCATCTCCAGCTCGACATGGGGAAAGTGGCGCGCGAAGTCGGCGAACAGCGGCGCCAGCGCACTCTCGGGATAAAGCTCGTCGATGGCGATGACGATCTTGCGCTCGACCTTCTCTTCGAAGCTGCGTGCGACGCCGATCAGGTGCGCGCGGCGGTCGAGCACGACCCTGGCCTCGAGCAGCAGCCGCTCGCCTGCCGGTGTCAGCACCGGCTGGCGTCCCGCGCGGCTGAACAATGCGAGGCCCAGATCCTCCTCGAGATTGGCGACATGGGTGCTGACGGCGGACTGCGCCTTGCGCAGCGCGCGCGCTGCCGCGGAGAACGAGCCGTGCTCGGCGGAGGCGACGAAGGCCTCGAGCTGGTCGAGGGAAACGGTCATCTATCTCAATATCAGATGGCATCTATCTTGATGGAACCTAAAATACAGATAGAAATGATATTGTCAATAAGAACAATGATTTAGGAGTTTCATCATGTCCATGCGTTCCCTGCCTGACCGGATCCGTCATGCCGTGCTGTTCGAAGCAGTCGGCCTCGTGATGCTGGTGCCGCTCGGCGCCTGGCTGTTCGGACTGGAGCCTCACAAGGTCGGCGTCGTCGGCGTCGCCGCCGCGACCATCGCGACGCTCTGGAACTTCGTCTTCAACCTCGGCTTCGACCATGCGATGCGCCACGCCGTCGGCCATACCCGCAAGTCGATCATGACGCGTATCCTGCATGCCGGCCTGTTCGAGCTCGGCCTCCTGATCATGCTGCTGCCGCCGATCGCGTGGTACCTCGGCATGACGCTGTGGGCGACGCTGCTGATGGATCTGTCGATGATCGGCTTCTATCTCGCCTACGCGTTCGGCTTCAACATCGCCTACGACCGCGTCTTCCCGATCCCGGCGCGTGCGGCGGTTGTCCGCGCCTAAAACTCTCCAGCATGACGATGAGGTCACGCGGCTCTGCCCGCGTGACCTTTTTTTGTTCTGTCGGTGCGAGCCAGGGCATCACGCGCGCTGCGCCTGGCGGTCGTACTCAAGAGATGAATTCCATCGACTGCCGGATGATCGGCTTGCAAACGTTGTCCAGCCTGCCGGCTTTTTAAAAGCACCATCTCGCAAAACCATCGTAGCGTTCACGCCTGCGCCGCAGGGACAAGGAGAACGCAGGTGAACCAACTGGTGGAGAAGCCGAAAAAGTATTCGCTCGTCGAACGCGCCCCCGCGGCGTCGTTCGAGGAGGAGCGGCTGCACCGCAAGCAGCGGCTGGCGGCGACGTTCCGCCTGTTTTCGCGCTACGGCTTCGACCAGGGGCTCGCGGGCCATGTCACGGTGCGCGATCCGGAATTTCCCGACCGGTTCTGGATCAATCCACTGTCGAAATTTTTCGGGCAGGTCAGGGTGTCCGACCTGCAACTGGTCGATCACGACGGCAACATCCTGATCGGCGACAAGCCGATCAATCAGGCGGGCTTCGTCATTCATTCGGCGATCCACGCCGCGCATCCGCAGGTGATCGCGGCCGCGCACACCCACTCCACCTATGGCAAGGCCTGGTCGGCGCTCGGCCGGCTGCTCGATCCGCTGACCCAGGATTCGTGCGCCTTCTACGAGGATCACGTGCTGTTCGATCCATTCTCCGGCGTCGTGCTGGAAGCGGAAGAGGGGCGGCGCCTTGCCGCGGCGCTTGGAACGAAGAAGGCAGCCATCCTGCAGAACCACGGCCTGTTGACCGTCGGCCCGACCATCGAGGCCGCGGCCTGGTGGTACATCGCGATGGACAATGCCGCGCGCACGCAACTTTTGGCCGAGGCCGCGGGCGCGACCAGGCCGATCGCGCCCGACATCGCGCGGCTGACCGCATCCCAGGTCGGCACCCACAAGGGCGGCTATTTCAGCTTCCAGCCGCTGTGGGACTGGATCGTGGCCGCCGAGCCCGATCTGCTCGATTGACGCGGCCGCGCCGCACTCTATCGGAATTTTTGCAATGACACTGTCGAGACGCGCTTTCGTCGCCGCGCCCGTAGCGGGCCTGCTGCTGCCGGCGTCCATCACCCGTGCCCGTTCCGCCGAGGACGGGCCGCGCCGCGGCGGGCGGCTGAATTTCGTCATCCATCCCGAGCCGACCACGCTGGTATGCTTCAACACCACCGAAGGGCCGGCGATCCAGGCGAGCAGCAAGGTGGTCGAGGGGCTTCTCACCTACGACTTCGACCTCAATCCGAGGCCGCAGCTTGCCACCGCCTGGAGCGTCAGCGAGGACGGCCTGCAGTACCGCTTCGAGCTGCGCCGCAACGTCAGCTGGCATGACGGCCAGCCGTTCACCGCCGCCGACGTGGTCTACTCGTTCGGCCTTCTGAAGTCGGCGCATCCGCGCGGCCGCACCACCTTCGCCAATCTGCATGAGGTGCGCGCGCTCGACGACCATACGGTACAGGTCGTGCTGACGAAGCCCGCGCCGTATCTTCTCACTGCGCTGGCGGCCGGGGAGTCGCCGATCGTTCCCAGGCACCTCTATGACGGCAAGGGCGATCCGCTGCTCAACCCGAACAACCGGGCGCCGATCGGCACCGGGCCGTTCGTGTTCAAGGAATGGGTGAACGGCAGCTACATCAGCTATGTCCGCAACCCGAATTACTGGGACGCGCCGAAGCCGTATCTGGATGCGCTGCTGGTGCGGATCATTCCCGACGGCGCCGCCCGCGCCGTGGCGTTCGAGACCGGCGAGATCGACATCGGCGGCTCGACGCCGGTGTCGCCGCTCGATCTCGAACGCTTGCAGAAGCTGCCGCATCTTGCTCTGGAAAACCGCGGCAGCGAGTATGCCCCGACGCTCTATGGCATCGAGTTCAACCTCGATAATCCCTATCTCAGGCACAAGCTGGTGCGGCAGGCGATCGCGCACGCGATCGATCCGTCGGCGGTGCTCAACGTCGCCTGGTACGGCCTTGGCGATCCCACGGTCAGCATCGTCAGCCCGACGCTGAAGCGCTTCTACAATCCGAATGTGAAAACCTATGCCTTCGATCCGAAGAAGGCGGCGCAGCTGCTCGACCAGGCCGGCTTTCCGCTCAACGGCCGCTTCCGCTTCGCGCTGACCCACGACTACCAGCCGTTCGGCGAAAACTTCAAGCGCACCGGGGAGTACCTGAAGAGCGCGCTGGCGGCGGTCGGCATCGACGTCACGGTGCGCGGGCAGGACTTTCCGAGCTACCTCAAGCGCGTCTACGCCGATCGCGACTACGATTTCACCAACCATCCGTTTACCAACATGTTCGACCCGACGGTCGGGCTGCAGCGCTTCTTCACCAGCGACAATTTTCGCAAAGGTGTCGCTTTCACCAACGCCAGCCACTATGCCAACCCGGAGGTCGATCGGCTGTTCGCGGAGATCGCGGTCGAAGCCGATGCGACGAAGCGCAAGGCGGCGATCGACCGCTTCCAGGACATCCTCGCCGACGAACTGCCGGTGATCCCGCTGATGCTGAGCCGCTCCGTCACCGTCGCCAATCGCAAGGTGGTCGATCACACCGTCGATGCCACCGGCGTGCAGGGCAATTTCGCCGGGGTGTGGCTGCGGAGCTGAGGCGCGCTCAGCCGCGGTGGGCTGGAGGCACAGGCGCTGGCGGATCCATCCGCGGCGGCAAGGCGGATTGACCCTCCTGCGGACCTGTGCGAGACGGGCCGCATGTTGCGACGCCTGCTCCTGATCGGCGGCCTTGCCGTCCTTGCTGCCGTGCCAGCCAAGGCGCAGGGACTGCCATGGCAGGACCGTGACCGCGCGCGCGAGCCGGTGCGCACGCTGTCGCGCCCGGTGGAGGCGACCATCAGCCACGAGAAGACCGGCACCGGCTTCTTCGTCGACGATGGCGGCACGATTCTGACCGTGCGCCACGCGGTGGATGCCTGTGTGCGGGTGGTGGTGGCGAAGGAAGGCCGCGCGGTGGCGGCGCGGGTGCTGGCGATCTCCGATCGCGCCGATCTCGCCCTCATCAAGGTGCCGCGCACCTGGGGACTCGCGGCGGTGTTCCCGCGCAGCGCCACGCCGGCGATCAACGACATGGTGTTCGTCGGGGCTTATGACCGGCTGCCGGGGCTGATCGCCCGCGGCGGCACGCTCGCCAACGCCACTGTGGCGTCGGCGGCCGATTCCGCCGGCCTGCTGGCGCTGGATTCGGACGCCACCTTCGGCGCCAGCGGCGCGCCCGTGCTCGATGGGCGGGGCCTGGTCGAGGGCGTCATCAGCCGCCGCACCTCCGCGACGCGGGTCATCGCGGTGGGCGCGGCGGAAGCCAAGGCGTTCATGGCTGACCATGGCGTGCGGTTCGCGCAGGACGACCGGCCGCAACTCGCCGGCGGCGCCTCCCGGGCCAACCGGGCGGCGTCGATTTCGGCCCGTGTCACGTGCCTGCAAAACTAGCCGGGCACAGTCGCGCCATCTTCACTCCGGCGGTATCTCCCTGCGTCATGCATCTGTCATCTTTTCTTCGCCCCGTGCGCCGGACGGCCGTCGTGCTGTGCGGTGCCCTGCTGGTGCTGGCCAGCTTCCGGCTCGCTCCGGCCGCGGCCCAGGGGCTCGACTTCCGCGAGCCCGGCAAGGCGCCGCCGTCCTGGGGGCAGTTCGCCAAGCTGGTGCAGTATCGCTTCGAGAGCTGGATCGAAGGCGACGATGAGGTGGCGCGGCGCTTTCGCGCCTATGTCAAGGAGCACACGGGCAAGGAGGACGGGCTGCCGCCCGCGCTGGTGGTGCGCGCCTGGCTCAATCCCGACGGCACGGTGGAGCGGGTGACGTTTCCGGCGCTGAAGAATGCCGCGGCCGATGCCGACCTGCGCACTATCCTGACCCGCGGCAATGTCGGCGAGGCGCCGCCGCCGGAAATGCTGCAGCCCCTGAACCTGCGCTTCTCGATCAACCCGAAGAAGGCGCCGTGAAGTCCATGAGGGGCTATTCCGCCGATGCGGAATGAGCGCTTGCGCGCTCATCGCGGTCATGCCCGGTCTTATGCCGTTGTCATGAGCCGCTTGGCGTCCGGCGGCCTGCACGCTAGCGTCGCGACCGTCGTTCGTTGGGAGCATGGGGCATGATTCGACACCTGCTGCGCGGCCGGCCGCTGGCCGTGGCCGCTGCCGTTGCTGCGACAATGCTTGTCACTGCTGCGCCGCGCGCGCAGGAGGGGCTGCGCAAGAGCGGCTATGTGCTTGGCCCGGAGACCTGCGGCAGCGGCGCGCGGGGGTTTCCGAAGCTGCACATCGGCCTTGCCGAGGGCTTTTGCGCCGGCCTCGTGGCGAGTGCGGATGACGGCCTGAAATTTCCCCGCACCATCGTCCAGATTCCGGACAGCGAGCTGTTCGTGGTCGCCGACATGGGCGGGTGGGGCAGCATGCAGGGGCGGCTGCTGCGGCTCGATCCTCATGCGCCGGCGGGCGCGCGCATCAAGGCGCTGCTGACCGGTCTCGACTCGCCGTTCGGCCTCGCGATCGGGCCGGACCGCAAGGTCTACGCCTCGACCGCCGAGACGATCTTTCGCTTCGACCCGCGCGCGGACAATCCCGCCGCCACCGTCGAGACCATCGTCCGCGGCCTGCCCGGCCGCCGCGTGCAACTGTCCGACGGCACGCTGATCGAGGACAGCAGCCATCCCCTGAAGGCGTTCGTGTTCGACCGGACCGGCCGCCTGTTCGTCAATGTCGGCTCGCACAGCGACGACTGCATCACGGCGCCGCCGATCCGCAAGCCATGTCCGGCGGGCGAGGGGGCATCGCCTCTGGCCGCGATCTGGATGTTCGCGCCGCCGGAAGGCGGCATCTTTCCGGCGCTGGCGCCGAACGATCCCAACCCGCACCGCGAGGTCTACGCGCAGGGACTGCGCAACTCGATGGCGCTGGCGCTGCATCCGCGCTTTCCCGATGCGGGTTTTGCGTTCCTGCAGGGCGAGAACGGCCGCGACCTGCCTGATATCTTCAAGCCCAACGAGGAGATCAACGCGATAGAGCCGGGCCATCACTATGGCTGGCCCTACTGCTACGACAACGCGACCGAGAGCCCGGAGTTCAAGGCGGTGCTGAACGCGGCCGGGCCGTACCGGCAGCTGTGCGCCAACGCCGCGCTGTATCGCCAGCCTGCGACGCTGTTGCCGCCGCACGGCGCGCCGCTCGGCATGCTCTACTATCATGGCGGAAAATTCCCGCAGCTCGAGGGCAAGCTGATCGTCGGGCTGCACGGCTACCGCCCGACCGGCAGTCGCGTGCTGGTGTACGACGTCGACGCCAGGGGCTTTCCGGTGAAGAGCCCGCCGCCGGTGCGCTATCGCGTCAGCTGCGGCGCCGAGCCGAGCCATGCGTTCCAGGCCGATGGCGCCGATGTGCCGGCCGCGCCCTACACCGAGCTGGTGGCTGAATGGCACAAGGTCAACGGCGTGCGGCCGCAGGGCGCGCCGGTCGGGCTCACGGTCGCCTCCGACGGCGCGATCTGGCTGGTCGAGGACAAGAACCGCACGGTGATCCGGATCGACGCGACGTCCACGCCGCCCGCTGTGCCGGAGCCGTGCGACCGGCGCAGCGATGCGCAGATCGATGCGCTCGTCCGTTTTGTTGCGGCGAGCGAGCCGAACCGCGCGCGACTCTCGGCGTTCCGCGCCGGCGTGGTGGAGAAGCACTGCGTCGGCTGCCATGCCGATTTCGGCCTCAAGGCCGGATTGTCTGACGCGCAGAAGGACGACACGGTGCTGCGTTTCATGCTGGGGCAGGACGGCTGGATGTTTCCCGGCGATCCGGACGCTGGCAAGCTGCGCTCGCGGCTGCGCGGCCTCGGCGCCGAGCGGCTGATGCCGCCGGGCGGTGAGGGGCTGGCGGCGCATGAGGCGGGCTACGCACAGCTGCTCGACGGCGTCGATCAACTCGTCGGCGCCATGGTGCCGGGCACGCGGATGCGGATCCGTGGCGGTGTGGTGCAACGTCGCTTCGTCGGGCGCGATGGCCGCGAATGCGGCAAAATTCCGGCAGGGAAAGTCGTCGTGGTGACGGAATCTCCCGCCAGTGGAAAGGCGGGCTTCAGCCGGATCTACCGGCCGGCCGACCTCTATCTCAACGGCGACTGCAGCGATGATCAAGGCTACTACATTTCGCAAGGCTCTCTTGCGCCTCTGTGAAGGCGCTTTGCTGCTGGCATGGTGCGGCGGCGCGCAGGCGGACGACAAGCTGTTCGACAGCCGGCAGATCACGCCATCAGGCGAATACACCTTCGGCATCGAGGGCCCCGCCGTCGATGCCAACGGGGCGCTGTTCGTGGTCAATTTCAACAAGCCGGGGTCGATCGGCCGCCTCGCGCCGGGCGCGCCGCAGTCGGAGCTGTTCACTGCGCTGCCGGACGGCAGCGTCGGCAACGCCATCCGCTTCGATCGCGCCGGCACTATGCTGATCGCCGACTACAAGAAGCACACGATCTTCGCGATCGCGCCGGGTGCGACCGTGCCGGTGCCGCTCTTCGCGTCGGATCGCTTCAACCAGCCCAATGACCTCACCGTCGCCGCCGACGGCACGCTCTATGCGAGCGATCCGAACTGGAAGGGCCGCAGCGGCCAGGTGTGGCGGATCACGCGCGAGCCCGACGGCACCGCGCGCGGCGAGGTGATGACGGCGCCGCGGGCCATGGGCACCACCAACGGCATCGACCTTAGCCCGGACGGCCGGACGCTCTATGTCGGCGAATCCGGCACCGGCCAGATCTGGGCCTATGGCGTCAACGGCAACGCACTGACCAATGCCCGTCTGGTGACGACGTTCGCGCCCGACACCATCGACGGCCTGCGCACCGACGCGAGCGGCCGGCTGCTGGTGGCGCGCATCCTCAGAGGTGCGATCGCGATCGTCGCGCCCGACGGCAAGCAGGTCGGCGAGGTGGCGCTGCAGGGCAAGGAGCCGACCAACCTCGCTTTCGGCGGCGCCGACGGCCGCACCGTGTTCGTCACCCAGCGCAAGGGCGGCTACATCGAAAGCTTCCGCACCGACCGCGAGGGCCGCGAACACTGCCTGCTGACGGGGCGCTGCCGGTAGGACAGAGCAACCGGCGAGCGCGGCTTGTCGCTCACCCCGCCGCCGGCCGGTCCTTGCCGAACTCCGCGAACGCCGCCTTCAGCGCCGCCGGGCCGGCGGCGATCAGGGCATCATCCGGATGGAAGCCCGTGGCCAGCATGCGGCGGCCGAGCATGTGGTCGGCGGGTCGGTTGATGGAATCGATCGCCTGCAGGCGGTCGTCGCGGAAGTGGTAGATCGAGAACGCGCCGTCCGCCGGCGCGCCGCTGATCACCTGGCGAGTCGCGCCGATCGCAAGGCCCACCATCTGCAGCTTCGCCGGGCCCTGATCGGACCAGAACCACGGCACCTCGCGGTAGCCGGCGGTCTCGGGCTTGCCCGCGAGCACGCGCGCGGCGTGCCGCGCCTGGTCGGTGGCGTTCTGCACGGATTCGAGGCGCAGATGGCTGCCGGTCTGCCAGTGCTCGTAGGCGACGCAGTCGCCGATCGCAAAAATCTCCGGCACCGAGCTGCGCAGTGCGCCGTCGACCACGATGCCGTTGTCGCAGGCAAGCCCCGCTTGCGTGGCGAGGCCGATATCGGGATTGGCGCCGATGCCGACGATCACCATGTCGGCGGCGATGCGCGCGCCGGCGCTCGTGGTCACCGCGGTGACGCGGCCGTTCGCGCCGTCGAGGCCCGCGACGCCGGTACCGGTCAGCAGCTTGATGCCGAGGCTGTTGTGCAGGTCGGCCATGTAGGCCGACATCGCCGGCGCCAGCACGCGGCCGAGGATGCGGTCGGCAGCCTCGATCACCGTGACCTCCTTGCCGAGGCCGGCGAGGGAGGCCGCGGCCTCGAGGCCGACGAAGCCGCCGCCGATGACGACCACCGATTGTGCGGCGGGTATTGCGGCGCGCAGCGCACGCGCATCGTCCGCGGTGCGCAAGGTGAACACGCCGGCGAGGTCATGGCCGGGAATGGTCAGGCGCCGCGCCTGCGCGCCGGTCGCCAGCACCAGGCGGTCGAACGGCAGCGGGGCGCCGTCGTCGAGCTCGAGCCGCCGCGCATGCAGGTCGATCGCGCTGACACGCGCGCCGAAGCGCAGCGTGATGGCGTTGTCGGTATAGGTGCTCTCGGCGCGCAGCAATTGCGGCGCCATGTCCGGCGTCTTGAGGAAGGCCTTCGACAGCGGCGGCTTGTGATAGGGGATGTCGGTCTCGTCCGAGACCAGCGTCACCGGTCCGTCGAAGCCTTCCTGCCGCAGGCTGGCGGCGAGCTGGCTGCCGCCGTGGCCGGCGCCGATGATCACGATGCCGGCGCCGCTCATCGGCGGGCCTCCTGGCGGGTAAAGCCGCCCTGTCCGGGCATCACATCGTCATGAGAACTTACGTCCATGCAGGAGCCTCCGCATTCGCCGATGAGGGCCCGCGACCTCCGTAACGGCGGCCGCTGGCGGACATCGCGCGGCGGTCGCCATGGGGGATCAGGGCAACGGTCGGTAAGGTACGGGCCCGTGTCTACAGGAATTGGCGCCGGCCGTCGACAATGAGCATTCGCCCGGTGACGAGGCGGCCCGGGGCGGAAACCGCGCGATCCCCCGCCGCGGGGGGACGGCTACATGGTCGGACTGCCGGCCACGACATGCCCCTTGAGGAGGGCCTGCAGCAGGAACACGGGCCCGGGCAGCAGCCGCAAGCGATGCCAGATGAAGATGGCCATCGCCACGTTCCAGGCGATCAGCGTGAGCATGGTCGCGATGCCGGCGCCGGTCAGCCCGGCGAAGCGCACCAGCACCGTGCTGAGAAGCACGTTGACCACCGCGCCGACCACGAGAAGCACGGCGGCGGCGCGTTCGCATCCGGTCATCGTCATGATCGAGAGTTGCGATCCGCAGCTCGCGGCGATCACCTGGCCGATCAGGAGAATGCGCAGGGCCGGCACGCCCGCCTCATAGCCCCGGCCGAACCAGGCCAGCAGCGGTTCGGCGATCACGGCGACGGCGATGGCGCAGCCCGCGGCGCCACAAAACGTCCACAGGGCCATCCTGGCGAGCAGGCTCTGCAACTGATGGTGCTGGTTGCGGACGAAGAGGTCCGAGATCGACGGCGCGAGCAGGGTGTTGGCGGCAGTTCGGGGCAGGGCGACCAGGAACGAGATGTTGAACACCACCGCATAGATGCCGGCCTCCCGTGCCGCCCCGGTCCAGCCGAGCGCGAGCACGCCGCCGCGGTTCAGCATCGCCTCCGCCGCGGTGATGGTCATCAGTGGCAGGATGATCTTGCGCCAGGCCGGTGCATCATAACAGGGCGCGACGGCGTCGAGGTGCTGCGGGCGCAGCCGGCGCACCGCGAGGGACGCCAGCGCCAGCGCGACCGTGGTGCTGACGACCGTCGCCGCCATGACGAGCGGCGCGTCGAGATGCCATTTCAGCACCGCGCTCATCAGCACGACGAGGCAGATCAGGCAGCCGTCCCGCGCCACACGGTCGGGGCCGATCGCCGACAGCACGCCGCCGAAGGCCCGTCCGATCGAACTGCGGATCCACAGCAGCGCCCAGATCGGAACCAGGACGAAACCGATCAGGAAGGTGGTCCTGAGTTCGGGCGACATCTCCGCCGACGACAGCATGACCGCGGTTGCGCCGGTCGCGACCACGAGGGCGCTGGCTGCCGCCATGCGGCGCTGCGCATAGCGGGCGACGCCGCGGAGCAGCGCCCAAGCCTGCTGGGCGCGGTAGGCCGGGATGAAGCGCAGCAACGCGATGTCGAAGCCGAGCGCAGAGAGATAGGCGAGCACCGTGACCCAGGCGAGCACATAGGAGTAGATGCCGAACGTTTCGGCGCCGACGACGCGCGCGACCAGCAACTGGGCGCAGGCGGTCAGCCCGGCGCCCGCGACATAGATGGCGAGCGCGGTCATCCCGCCGAGGGTGATTTGCCGGACCGATCCGCTGCCGAGCATCCGCTCAAACATGCCCATACCTTTCGCTGGAAATCCCGTCGGCAAGCTCCAGGTGCTTGGCCGGACGGGCGCGGAGCTCGGCCGCGATCTGCTCGGCGATCCTGTTCACCGTGTCGACCAGAATCTCCGGGTCGGACGAATCGATGATGGTGACGACCTGTCCCTGCCGCCGCAGCAGATCATGCAATTGCCGGAAGATCTGCGTGGCTTCGACATTCACCTTCGGGTCGATCTCGAGCAGGCGTTCCAGCAGGCTCTGCGAGCGCTGGCGGTCGCGCAGGCGGGCGTCGAGCACCGCGTGCGGCGCGTCGAGCTGGATCAGCATGTCGGGCTTGGGGATGACCTCGAGCGCGCGGGCGATCAATGCGTCATCGGTGATCCGGCTGAACAGCACCAGTGAATGGATGGCCTGAACGAAGGCCTGGTCGAACAGCGCGATGCGGTCGGACTCGATCGCCAGGTGCCAGGAGCGCGACAGGCGCAGGATGTACTGCGTCAGCCGGATCGACGACAGCAGGCCCCTCTGCGGCAGGGCGTGCAGCAGCTTCGAGGCGATGCTGACGTCATGGGAGCAGGCCAGCGGATGGCGCGTCATGGTCAGCAGCTCGACCGCGGGCCGGGTGAGGCGGCTGGCCACGGCTGTAGCGCGATGCAGCGCCGGGTGAGTCCGGCGCAGCTCAGGACGGGGCCGCTCGGCCGGCCGGTAGCTCAGGATGAGATCGACGGCGTGGTGCTGCATCTGCAGCCGGGCGGCGAGCGCCCGTGCGAATGTCGTCTTGCCGACACCTTGCGGACCGAAGAGCTCGACGATCATGCCCAAAGCTCCGTCACCTCGCGCTACAGAAGACGCCACACCTCGAGCTTGATCTTGCGGATGACCTCCGCGAGCGGCAGCTCGGCGTCGATCGTCACGATGCGGTGTGCGGCGAAATTCAGGTGCTGGATCGCCTCGATGCGGTCGCGGATCACGGACGGGTCCATCGTCGGTTCGCGGGCCTGTGCGGTTTCGGGGCTGACCTGCAGCTTGACGACGAGGTCCGGCGCAAGGCGGCGGGCGAGCGCGTAGGCGGATGTTTCGATGCCGCGGAGCCATCGCGGCGCCCAGGGCAGGCGATGGAGCAGTGGGCCGTCGTTGAAGCCGATGATTTCGTTCTGCGGGTAGCGGTCCGTCAGCACCACCAGTCCGCGGCGTGCGCCGCGATGGGCCGCCAGCAGCTTGCTGCGCTTCTCCCGCGCCACCACCACGGCCCATCCCGCGAGCAGGATCTGATAGCCGAGCCCCGGGCGCTGCTCCGAGATCTTGCCGTGCGACGATCCCTTGGGGCGCGTCCGCAACAGCCGCGAGAACAGCGGAAGCAGGGCTTTGAAAGGACGCATCAGCAGCAACGGCCGGCCGTCGCCGGTGCCGAAATACATCGGCAGGGTGTCGATTTCGCTGCCGAGCCAGTCCCGGACGGCTGCGACCACCGTGGATTTTCCGCTGCCGTCGACGCCGATGATCGCGATCACCGATCCGCCGCCCGGCGCGCGCCGGGCCGACGGCCGCGGCCAGTGGACATGCTGTCGGTTGAGGCCACCGGCCGCCCACAGGCCGGCACGGATGGTGGCGCGCAGCCGCGCTTCGATGGCGTTGTAGGTGCGGTAGGGAGCGAGGCTGTGCGCGAGGTCGCGCCGCAGCGCCCGCTGCCGGTGCAGCGGTTCGTCGCCAAAGAACGCCGCGACCAGCCGGAGGGCGAGATCCTCCCCGAGCAGCTGTGCGGCGAGGTCGTGCAGCGCGCTGCGCTCGACCCTGCCTTCGAGCTCCGCGCGATCGCTGGCGAATTTTGCGGTGGTGGCCGCCCAGTGCCGCAGCGTGACCGGGTCGCGTCGCCGCAGTTCCAGCGCGCTGCGGATCATCAGCAGCAAGGCTTCGCTGGCCGGATCGAGGATCCGGATCGGATAGTCCGGATGCCGGATCGCGCGCGCCAGGATCACCTCCTGCCAGGGCAGACTGTAGTTCTTGAGCAGCCTCTCGCCGGCGACCAGGCGGAAATGCAGATGGATGTGCACCAGCCGGCCGGTCAGGTCATCAAGGCCGAGGAAGCTCAGCATGGCCGGATGGTCGCGGCTGGCCACCATGGGAAACAGTTTCAGGCCGCGTGCCAGCAGGATGGCCTGGCAGCGGTGCTGATCCTCGCGCGCGATCAAGAGGTCGAGGTCGCCTTCGCCCGCCAGCACCGCGTCGACGGTCCTGCTGCTTTTCCAGTAGCAGTAGGAAATCCGCATGCGATGGAAGTCATGGAGGACGGCCAGCAGGATCGGACAGACGGCGAGCCGTGTGTCCGCTTGCGGTTGAGGCAGCTTGAGGTCGCGCTGGAGGTCGATCGGTCTCATCACTGGAGGGTCCTGGAGTCGTCAGTGCCCGTCGAGGCAGGGGGACGCCGGTCCGAGAAGCGGACCGCGTGCGAGTAATAGTTCTGGTAGGTGACGAGGGCTTCGCCGACATCGCCGTAGCGGTAGTCCGCATGCGCCTTCAAATCGACCTGGCTCAGCAGCACGATCGGGGGCGCGACGTTCCTCTCACCGATGCCGTCGAGATTGCGCAGCAGGTTGATGGCGTTGCGCACGACGTCGCGCCGTGTGCTGGCCCATTTCACCACGAACACCACCTTGTCGACCATGGTGGCAAGGAAGCGGGTTTCGGTGATGACCAGCAGCGGCGGACCGTCGATGATCACGCTGTCGTAGTTCTCGCGGAGCTGGCGCAGCAGATTGGGCATCCGCTCGCCGGCGAGGATCGGCAACGCGTCGACCGGGCAGGACGACATCGGCAGATAGTCGATCCCGAGATCGGCGATGTGGGTGATGGCCTCAGCCGGCGGCCGGTTGCGCAGCAGAATGTCGAAGATCCCCTTCTCGGAGCTGGTGCCGAGTTCGCGCCCGATCGATGGCCGCTTGAAGTCGAGGTCGATCAGCAGCACCCGTCGCCCCAGCATGGCGGCGCAGACGCCGATGCTGACGGCGGCGGTGGTTTTGCCCTCGCCCGGCACGCTCGAGCAGATCAGCACGGTGGTCGGACCCCGCTGGGGCGTGGTCAGCCACAGCTCGCCGACGACCGAGCGGATCGATTCGGTGTAGGCGGAGAACGGCTCGGTCAGCATGTATTGATGCGGCCGCATCGCCCGCATGCGGGGCAGTTGCGGCATCAGGCCGACGCACGGGATGCCGAGCAGGTCGCTGACATCGCGCTCGCTGCGCAGCTGCTGATCCCCCTGTTCCATGATCACGGCGATGAAGCAGCTGCCGATCAGGAGGATGATCAGCGCCGGCACAACGAACAGGATGGGATTGTGGGAGCTCGGCCGGTCGGGCGGGGTTGCGAGCGACAGCAGGCGGATATCGGAGGTGATGCCATCCTGCTGGCTCAACAGCTCCTTTTCCCGCTTCTGCAGGTTGGAATAGACCTGCGCGCTGGCGGCGGCGCCGCGTTCCAATGTCCGAAGCCGGGCACTCGCCTCGCGTGTGGCGTCGCCGGTCTTGTCCTGGGCGGCGCGTCCCTGCTCCTGGATCGCCGCCTGGACCGCGGCGGTGGCCTGCAGCACGTCGTTGCGGGCTTCCGTGATCCGCTCCTGCAGCCGGGCGAGCTCGCGCGCGGCGTATCTGCCTTGCTGCTCGCTCTGGCCGTCGATGTAGATCTGGACCACCCGATTGGCGACTATTGCAGCTTCGTCCGGGCTGCGCGCGGTGTAGCGCGCGGAGACGATGCGGGAGCGGCCTTCCTGAATGACACGGAGATCGTGTTCGAGATCGTCGATGTCGATCAGCGTGTCGTGGCCGCGGCTGATCAGTGCGCTGGTCCAGATGCCGACGCGGCGTTTCAGCTCGCCGAGCCAGGACGTATCGGTGCGGTGCGCCGCCGATGTCGACGACGGGCGGGCTGGCTTGGGGGCAGCGAGGGGCGCGGCAGGCGAGGTTGCCTTGATGTCGGCAGGCTTCTTCAGTGCGACGAAGTCGGGGTCGGCCAACAGGCTGTCCCGAACCTGCTGCAGGTGATCGTGCGAGGTCAGGATCTTGATCAGCGTGTCGATCGCCAGTTCGTTCGAGGCGATCGAGGTGGAGCGATCGGCGTTCTGCGGGCTTTCGACGATAATTTGGGCGGTCGCGGTGTATTTGGGAGGCACCAGCAGGCCAGCCATGGCGGCCAGCAGTGTTCCGCAGACGGTGACGATGACAACAAACCGGCGTCGCCTGCGCAGGATGTCGAGCAGCTGCGCCAGATAGAGGCCGCCGATCGCGGACGTATCGTCCGGCGTTGCGGGATTAGTGCTGCTCATGCTCGATATCGGCTGGAACGCCGGAGGCGTTCGGTAGCTCTGACCCATATCGATGCGTGTCGGCTTCATTGTTCACTCTCCCACTCGACTTCCGATCCCGGCGCGACCGCGGACGACGGTGGGCGTCGAGCCAGGATTGAATCATCAGGACTGACCAGAGATAGCGCGAGCGATCGCGCCGGCCGCTCAGATGCTCCTGCCAGCAGGCCTGGATCCGTCGCGAATCGAGAATGCCGTCGTTGCGGATGTGGCGCATGTCGAGCAACCCTTGCGCCCACTCGCGCAGCGGTCCGCGCAGCCAGGGGCCGATCGGCATGTTGAAGCCCTGCTTCGGCCGCTCGAACAGATGCTCGGGGAGGTAGCGGCGCAGCACCTGCCGCAGCAGCCATTTGCCCTGGTCGCCGCGAATCTTCACCGACGTCGGCAGCCGCCACGAGAACTCCACCACGCGGTGGTCGAGGAACGGGCTGCGGGCCTCGAGGCTGGCAGCCATGGTGGCGCGGTCGAGTTTGACCAGGATGTCGTCGACGAGATAGCTCGACATGTCGCAATAGATCAGGTCGGCGGTGACGTCGGGCAGGGTGGGCAGCTCCGCGCTGCCGATCAGGCCGGGCGCGTTGGGCTGCGCTCCGTTACCGAACGTCATCAACTGGTCGTAGCGTTCGTGGCCACCCCTGACGGCGACGACGCCGGCGAGCTTTTCCAGATTGTCGGCGTTCAGAGCGGAGCGCAGGCCATCCGAGAGTGGCAGGCGGCGCAGCAGGCTTTCCCAGCTTTCCGGGCTCAGCAGACGGAAGGCCGACATCGAGACGTGACGCAGCCTGGCGGGAATCTGGAAGATGGGCGCGAGGCGCGTCGTCATGATGTGGCGGGCGTACCCGCCGAAGCACTCGTCGCCGCCGTCCCCCGACAGCGCGACCGTGACGTGGCGTCCGGCGAGGCGCGACAGCAGCAGGGTGGGAATTTGTGACTCGTCGGCGAACGGTTCGTCCCACACCAACGGGATATCCGGCACCACCGCCAGCGCCTCGTCCGGCGTGACGCGAAACTCGGTATGCTCGGTGCCGAAGTGCCGCGCCACCAGCGAGGCATGGTGGGCCTCGTCATAGTCCGACTCGCGAAAGCCGATGGTGAACGAGCGGATCGGCTGCGGCGATTGGGACTGCATCAGCGCGACGACGGTCGAGCTGTCGATGCCGCCGGACAGAAACACGCCGAACGGGACATCCACGCGCATCCGTTGCGCGACGGCGTTGCGCAGCAGCTTGTCGAGCTCGGTCTCCAGCTCCGGCGCATCGGCGCTGATCGGATTGCGCTGCCCTTCCTCGGCGACCCGGGCGAGGGACCACCAGCGCCGGGCCTGCCGACGCAACTGATCCGCGCTGGCTTTCTTCAGGTCGGCGGCGCTGACGGAGAGGAGGCTGCCCGGCGGCAGCTTGAACACGTCTTCCCAGATGCAGCAATGATCGGGCACGAAGCCGTGCTGCAGCACCGCGGCGATGGCGGTGAGATCGAGCTTGGGCTGAAAGCCGGGATACGCCAGGATGGCCTTGAGCTCGGACGCGAAGATCAGTCCGCCGCGCACCAGCGCGATGTACAATGGCTTCTTGCCGAGGCGGTCGCGCACCAGGTGCAGGGTGCGTTGCCGGCGATCCCAGACTGCGAGCGCGAACATGCCGGCGAACTGCTCGAGCGCCGGTTCGATGCCGTAGGCCTCGAAGGCCGCGAGCATGATCTCGGTGTCGCTGTGGCCGCGGAACTGGAGGCCGCGCGCCTCGAGCGGCGAGCGCAGTTCGGGAAAATTGTAGACCTCGCCGTTGAAGGTCATCACCAGGCGTTCGCTGTGCGACAGCATCGGCTGGTTGCCGGCTTCCGAGAGGTCGACGATGGCGAGGCGGCGATGGCCGAGCGCGATGCCGGCTTCGGCATCGATCCAGCTGCCGCTGTCGTCAGGACCGCGGTGATGCAGCGTGTCGGTCATCGCAGTGATCGCGCCGAGCTGGCGAGGATCCGCCGCTTCGGTGGCCAGGAAAATGCCGGCGATGCCGCACATGTCATTTGCTCCGGGTCATGCCGGGGGACGGGACGTATGCATCCGCGGCCGCGACCAGGCCGAAGACCATCGCGAACCAGAACAGTGGATGGCGAACGATGAGGTGGAAGATGCTGAGGACCGTAATGCTCCACATCATCACCGTCAGGGCATCCTGCCGGCTGCGGTAGGCCTGCCAGCAGGTCGTCCCGAGCAGCCAGCCATAGGCCAGGACCGCGAGCAGCCCTCCCTGGGTGAAGAGGTCGAGGAAGGTGTCGTGGGCTTCGAAGTTCGGCGTGCCGTTGAACTGCGGATGCTCGATGTAGGGCGGGTCGAGACTCTCGCGTCGGGCGGCCACCAGAACGGGCGGGATCTCGAGGTGCGGGCCGGGGCCGAAGCCCAGCAGCCTGGATTCGAGGCCGCGGTCGAGCGCGAGGCGCCAGGATTCCAGGCGGATGTTGGCTGTCTCGGAGGTTTCCGCGCTGGTGCCCTTGGCCATTTTCTGGACGATCCCTTCCGCCTCGGCCCTGATCTGGTCGACGAACAGCAGGCTGGCGACGACGACGAGGGGCACCGCGGCGACGGTGATCACCGCGGCGGCGGTTCTGAGCGTGGGGCGACGTCCAGGCGACGGCCACCAGGCTCTCAGCTTGAGCAGCGCGTACAGGATCAGCCCGGTGACAAGGATCAGCCCGAAGGTGTCGCTGCGGGTCAGGCGGCCGACAACCATGGCCAGCAATGAGCATGCGCCGGCGACGAGCTTATGCTTCGGCCCCTCGGCCTGTTCGGCGACGTGCAGCGACAGGAAGGTCATCACCGCGCAGAAGATCGCCAGCTGGTTGGGATTTTGCGAGAAGCCGCGGAGCCGATCCCAGTACCAGGGGTCGAATGGCGGGATGCTGATCAGGTCGAAGCCGCAGGCGATCTGCAGGACGAAGAAGCCGATGCTGAGCACGACCAGCGCCCAGGCGACGCGTCCGATGCGGCAGCCGGCGTCGGGGGTGACTGCGCTCAGCAGGCTCACGGCCGCGAGAAGCGGGTAGGCCAGGGCATCATGGATGAACAGCGTGGAATCATGGAAGTCGTCGAGCGCGTATGCGGTCATCGCGCCGAGGCACAGGGCGATCGTGAACAGTCCCCAGAAGATCAGCATCCGGGTGAAGGCGGGCGTCAGCCGGGATTGCTGCAGGCGGCGCATGTCGCTGAGCATCAGCATGACCCACACCACGAGGCACAGCTCGCCGGGCCCGATCGGCAGGTCGCCTGGCCGCAGTTGCGAGGCTGTCACCAGCACGAGGCCGAGGGCGAGGAGGGTGTCGCGGGTCATGGCGGCGCATCCTGCAGGGACAGGGCACGATGCGCGCGGCCGCGGCCATCGCCGGGGAGGCCCGGCGTCGATGGCGCCATCAGCGCGGTGTAGGCTTGCACATAGCGGTCGACCGTGAGCGTGAGGCCGAACTCCTGCCTCACCCACTGGCCGGCGCGAACGCCCATCGCGCGCGCCGCGTCGCGGTCGCGCAGCATCTCCAGAATGCGGGCAGCAAGGAGGGGCGGCTGACGCGGCGGAACGAGGACGCCGCTCCAGCCGTCGCGCACCACGTCGCTGCATCCCGGCATCCTGGTGGTCACGATCGGCAGTTCGGCGAGCGCGGCCTCCAGCAGGACGCGGGGCACGCCCTCACGGTACTCCGTCGGGAAGGCGAACGCGTCGGCGAGGCGAAGCAGTGCGGGAATGTCGGACCGCGGGCCGATCCATTGCACATAGGGTGCATGGCGCGCGATCTCCGTGGCCGTGACGGCCGATGGTCCCTCGCCTTCGCTGGGCCCGACGAGGAGGAAGCGCACACTGGGGCGTGCCTGGTGCACCAGCGCGGCGGCGTCGAGCAGGGTCGGGATGCCTTTCTGCCGCGTCATCCGCGTCACGGTGATGACGACCTCGGCGTCCCCGAGTCCGAGCTCCTCGCGGAGCGTATGCGGCGAAGACCCCGCGGCCAGGGCGTGATCGAAGGCCGCGATGTCGATCCCCGAACCTGGTATCAGCCGGCTCGGGCCCTTGCCGGTCATGCGATGCCGCTCGAAGAAGGTCTGGTCGTCGCGGTTCTGGAAGATCGTCAGGGCAGTGGAGCGTGCAGCCAGGCGGTGCAGCGTCGGAAACACCCATCGCAGCGCCCATGCGGTCGCTGACCGTGACGAATAGACCTGTCCCAGTCCATTGATGGTGCGAACCGTCTTCACGCCGGGCAGCGTACGCGCGGCGATCGGGACGAGCAGGTTGGGCTTGGTGTCGAAGCTCTGGACGAGATCCGGCCGGACGTCGGTCATGAGGGCGCGGAGCGCACGGATGGCGATGGCGTCAGCGCGTGGATTGATGAAGCGATCGAAGCGGAATGAGCGGTAGTCGAGGCCGTGTCGCGCGAAGGGCGCCGACGGGCCGGTCCCTGCGGCGGTGATGCGCAGACCGCGGTCGCGCAACGCCAGCAGAAACGGGATGCGCAGCTCATGATCCGCGCCGCCAATGCAGAGCAGATGGGAGGGACAATGGTGGAGAGCGATGATCCGGCGGGAGGTTTCGGTTGCGGCGCTGCCAGCCGGACCTTCGACGGTGGAGCAAATGTCATTCATCAATGCGCATCCTCCGAGCGAATATCCGCGGCGCCCTGCACGCTTTCGCTGCTTCCCCGTTCGCGCCTGCGCAAAAGCGGCCTGCCGGCCGGCGGAGCACCTGCCCGCACTGCGAGCAATCCGAGCAAGCCACGTTAGCAGCAGTCCGTTCGGTGGGGTCTGTGGATTAAGGGGTACCCAATAGGGAGTACCGGATCCGCCACCCGCAGGAGGTAGCGCCGCGCCAGAGGTTGCTCCGACGCTGTGCGTCGCGCCATTTCCGGCGCGAGGCGATCGGCAGCGGCGATGCGATCAGGCCGTCGGGGAGGTGCGTTGGGCGGCAGGCGCTGCGAGCGCTGCAAGCGCCGCGCGGTTGCCGATCGCGAGCTTGTCGTAGATGTGGTGCAGGTGAACCTTGATCGTGCCTTCGGAGATGTTCAACCGCTGGCCGATTTCCCTGTTCGACAGCTCCTCCGACACCATATGGGCGATCTCGCGCTCGCGCTCGGTCAGGCGTGCCAGCGACGGCAGGGGCGTGTCGGACCTGGCAGGGGGCGGCGCCGGATCGGCGGTCGGTGCCGGCGGCTGAGCGTCCTTCTCGGCGGCGAAGGACCGCAGGCAGTGCATCAGCAGCGTTTCGTTCAGAAGGATGTCGTAGGGGTGGTTGGCCGAGGCGATGATCTGTTCGCGCAGTTCGGCTGACAGCGCGTGAAAGACGAGGCGGGCAGGCAGACCCGCGCCGGTCGTGATCGCGAGAATATCGAGGCCCGAGATGCCCGATGCCAGGATGTCGATGAGGACGATGTCAGGATAGTCGTTGCGGATGGCCTGAATGCACTGGGTGCTGTTGCGGCAGCCGGCTACGACCTTGAAGTTCTCTTCGGCATCGATCAGCCTGGTGAGGCCTCGCAGAACGAACGGATTGCGGTCGGCAATGACAATCCTGACGAAGCTCATTTTTGCCCCCCAGACCAGGAGTGTCGCAACCCGCTCGTGCCTCCGCTCGAGCGAGGTGAATATTTTATGACAGTCTCCACATCGTTGCGATGGAATCAACAGTTTGTGACCTAATGCGTGTACCTCTTTAGGGGTACTGCACGCTGCACCAGAGCGTTGTCGAACGTCATGAACTCGCCGTCGTCGTGTCGCTCGCCGATCGGCTGCGCGCGATCGAATCCACGACAATTCAATACGCAACGCGGATTGCACGCAGTAGAGCGATGCGCGCATTAACCATGTTGGTGTGGGAAGGCACGCGCACGTCTGCGGGCACGGCGATATATATGGGTAGCGCGAATTTTCATCTAGGTTGCATCAAAAGCATTGCGTTCGATCCAGGCACTGGAATTCAAGGTCTCTTTGTTTGTTGGTGAGTCAGGATTTCGCGGTTGCAGGGCCTGGGTCGGACTGAAGACTGATCTGCCGCAGATGGTCGGCAGTGCGTGGTCAAGGGACATGACCTGATGAGCTGCTGGGGAGAAGCCGGGAGGATGGAGCCATTCTAGCACCAGGGAGTTCGTAGTCGCATGTGCGTAACCATCATTGTTGGTCCGAACAACCTTTTCCGCGAAGGCCTGATCCGAATTCTCGGGGCGGCGGATTTCCAGATCCTGGATGCGATCGCCTGTATTGATGGCCCTTTCCTCGAAACGCTGACCATTCACGACGACATCCTGTTCATCCTCGATGCAGGCGACAGCGCGAACGACGTGCTGCAGCAGGTCGGGCTGATCAAGGCCGTGAAGTCGTCCTGGCGTGTCGTGGTGCTGGACAGCAACCATCAGATCGCCAACGCCGCCTCGGCCTATCGGGCCGGCGCCAGCGCGTATTTTGCCAACGTTGCCACCTCCGCGACCTTCATCAAGTATCTGGAGCTGGTGATGCTGGGGGAAACCATCATCCCGGCCGCCTTCCTGCGCGTCGTGCTCGAGCGGGCGGTGCGCGACGACCCCGGCACCGGGCGCAACGATGGCGAGATCGAGGGCGGCAAGGTGAACGGCAAGGACGAGCCGGCGGGGGCGTCTGACAAGTCTCCGATGCAACAGTTGTCGGCGCGTGAAAAGACGATTCTGCGTTGCATCATCGAGGGGTGTTCGAACAAGGCGATCGCCCGCAAGGTCGCGATCTCCGAAGCGACCGTGAAGGTTCACGTCAAGTCCATTCTGCGCAAGTTTCGGGTCCACAGCCGCACCCAGGCCGCGATCTGGGGAATGAGCTGCAGCGCTTCCCAGTGGGAGATCGATGACGTGGCGGCTCTCAACCAGATCACCGCTCAGGCGTCGGCGCCACAGCACGCCATGCCGGCCTTGCCACAGGCGGTCGGCGGCGAAACGGCAATGTCGAGGTTCTAGCTGTCGAGGTTCTAGTCGTCGCGCTGTCGGCGGGATCGAGCATGAACGGGGTTCGAGGTTTGATCGCGAGTGGCTTGTTGTGTGCGGTCGCAGCCGTCGCGGCGCCGCAGGCTGCGCATCCCGACGACCTCGCGCATGCTCGGGTGATCCCGACGCCGGCGATGCCCGCTCCGGCGTATCTGCAGGAGGTGACTGATCCGGCGTTCGGGTCGCATGCGGTCCGGGTCACCGACCCCGGCGGGCCCATGCGCGGAGGCATGTCCTGCACGCCGGCCTTTTGCACGCACCGCTATTCCAGCTCGCAGGCCTGGAACGCAGACCAGAGCCTTCTTCTCGTCACCAACGGCTGCTCGGGGTTCTGCTTCCTGGATGGACAGACCTACGTCCCGCTGTTTCACCGCGCGATGCCCGACGAGTGCGAATGGCATCCCGTCGACGCCAGCATGATGATCTGCGTCAACGCACGCGCCATCTACCAGTGGCGGCCGCGAAGCGACGTCAAGACCGCGGTCTTTGCGGGTGGCGGCTACCGCGATCTGCAGTTCGGCCCGTACAAGGGTAATCCCTCGCAAGACGGCAACCGCCTGGTCGTTCGCGCCATCGCGCCGACCGGTCAGCAGGTCGCGTTCGCCTACGATCTGGCGACGAAGACCAAGTATCCGGACATCGGGCTGGCCGATCTTCCCGGCCACAACGGTTATTGCGGCATCTCGCCCTCCGGCCGCTATGTCCTCTGCACCCAGCAACTCGCCAGCGGTACGGAAGAGGCCTTCGTGTTCACGGTGGAGGGACTTCAGGTCCAGCACTGGACCGATCATCATCGGCCCGGACACGGCGACATGACCATCGATGCCGACGGCACCGATGTTTATGTCGGGATCAGCAAGGACGATCCCGACAAATACCACATCATCAAGCGCCGGCTGATCGACGGCGCCGTCACCGATCTTGCGCCCTATGGCGAAGGCCAGCATGCGTCGCTGCGCAACATCGCCTGGCCGGGCTGGGTGTTCCTGAGCTATGCCGGCGACTTTGCCGGGGTCTCGGGGCGGCGTGGCTGGGCGCCGTTCTATCAGGAGATCGTCGCGCTTCGCATCGATGGCAGCGGCGAGCTGCGGCGGATCGCGCAGACCCGCAATGTCGAGCACGACTACTGGAGCGAGACTCATGCTTCGCCGTCGCCTGACGGCTCGCAGGTGATCTGGTCCAGCAATTGGGAGCGGGCCGGAGGTCCGGTGGCGGATTATGTCACCCGGCTGGCCTGGCCGCAGGCCTCGCCGGGCCAAAGCGCGATGCGAAAGTGATCTGGTGATGCAGGAGGCGTTGTGATGTCGGCCCGATCAACGCGATTGAACAGCCTGTCTCGGCTTGCCAGCGCCTTGTGGCGCGCGCCGCAGCGCACGATCCGGTCCGGGTGGTGGCTGGCCGTGCTGTTGTGTGCCGTCGCCCCGGCTCAGGCGGATTACCGTCTGCATGTCGGAGATGTCATCGAGATTTCGGTCGCAAGGGCGCCGGAGCTGAAGCAGCGCGTCCCGGTCCAGCTCGACGGCTCGATCTCGTTTCCGATGCTGGGCCATCTGGCGGTCGTCGGCTTGACGCCTGCGGATATGCAGGCCCGCGTTCAGGCGATCCTCGCCACCAAAGTGTTCAGGCAGAAGCTGTCGGACGGCCGCGAGAATGAAATCTGGATCGATCACGACGAGGTCATCGCGACGATCGCGGAATACCGGCCGATCTATGTCAACGGTGACGTCTCGCGCCCGGGGGAATACGCCTATCGCCCGCTGATGACGGTGCGGCAGGCGGTGGCGGTCTCCGGTGGCTACGAGCTGATGCGCTACAGGATCCTCAATCCGGTGCTGGAGTCGGCCGACCTGCGCGCCGACTATGAAGCGCTGTGGATCGAGTTCGCCAAGGAGCAGGCCCATGCCTGGCGCCTGAAGGCGGAGCTCGGCCAAGGCAAAGGGGTGATGAAGAGCTTGGACCAGGGCAGCCTGACGGACCTCCCCTTGGCGAAATCCATGGTCGCCGACATCGTGAGCGTGGAGGCGGCGCAGCTGCAGGCCCGACGAACCGATCGCGATCGCCAGAAAGCGTTCCTGGAGCGCGCCATCGCCAAGAGCGAGGAGCAGATCGGCATCCTGTCGGTTCAGCAGAAGGAGGAGGAACAGGGCGCGCAGGCCGACGTCGAGGAACTGCAACGGGTCGTCGATCTGTTCGGCAAGGGCACGCTGCCGAGCCCGCGTGTGGTGGAATCCCGCCGCGCGGTGCTGCTGTCCTCGACACGCAAGCTGCAGACCACCGCCGAGCTGATGCAGGCTAGACGCCAGCAGGATGATTTCGCGCGGCAGATCGAACGGCTCGACGACCAGCGCCGGATCGAGCTGTTGCAGGAGTTGCAGGACACCAATGCCAAGCTCAACGGGCTTCGGGCCAAGCTGCAGAGCGTCGCGGAGAAGCTGCAATACGTCACGATGGTCCGGTCGCAGTTCGTGCGCGCAAGCGGTGAGCAGCCGCAGATCGCGGTGATCCGCAATGGCGACAAGGGCGTGCAGCGGGTGCTCGCGAGCGAGGAGACCGAGTTGCAGCCCGGCGACGTGGTGGAGGTCACGCTGCGGCCCGGGCTTCCGGCCGAATCGCGCAGCCAGTAGGCCCCGATGTCCGAGCGTCCCGCGGCTCTCATCGCCGTCATGCTCCGGACTGGCGGCTGGCTGGCGGTGCTGGCGGTCGTCGTGGTCTCGCTCCTGCCCGGCAGCCTGCGCCCGCATGTGCTGCCCAACAATTACGAGGAGCATTTCGCCGCTTATCTGATCACCGGCTGCATCCTCGGCGCGGGCTATCCGGGGCCGCGGCTGCGTCTGTTGTTCGCGGCGGCGCTGGCTGTGGGCGCCGGGGCGCTCGAGTTGTCGCAGGTCTTCATCGCGGGCCGGACCGCGAGCATTGCGGATTTCGCCGCGGGGGTCGCGGGAGGCTGGCTCGGTCTGCATCTGCCGTATCTCGTGGACCGGCTCTCCGGCCGCGGATCTCGTCCGACGTGATGGTTTCCGGTCCGAGTGCCTCCTGGCGGGACGTCAGCGCTCGCGCAGGACGTCGTGCTGATAGCGCACGAGCGGCGACAGCAGATAGCTGATGATGCGTCGCGATCCGGTTTTGATCTCCGCGGTGACAGCCATGCCCGGCGCGAGCGGTACGAGCCCGCCGTCGATCAGCATGTCGGTGCGATCGAGCGCGATCCGCGCGGCATAGGTCAGATCCTGGGCCTTCGGTTCGGCTTTTGCCGTGTCCGCCGTGGACGACGGATCGCGCGGCCGGTCGGTCGTCATCGCGTCACGCGATACGTTGGTGATCCGGCCGTGAAGCAGGCCGTAGCGGGTGAAATCGAACGTGTCGACCTTGATCTCGGCGCTTTGTCCCGGCGTGACGTATCCGATATCACGGTTCGAGACCATCGCGTCGATCTCGACACCATCGTGGCTCGCGACGATGACGGCGAGGTTCTGCGCCGGCGTCACCACGCCTCCGATGGTATGCACCGCGAGTTGCTGGACAACCCCGTCGATCGGTGCGCTCAGCGCCTGCTGCCTGGCCTTCTGCTCGGCCTTGATCACCTCCTGGCCGAGGCCGGCGGCTTTCTGCTCGGCCTTCGCGAGGTCATCGGAGAGCACATGCTGATATTCAGCCTCGGCGCGTGCGCGGGACTCGGTCAGCGTCGCGACCGCCGCATCCGCCTCGCCTTTGCGGCTCTGCTGCACCAGTATCTCGTGGCGCTGGCCGACGAGGTCCTGCAGCTCCGACAGATAGGTGAGCTTGGAGCCGAGCTGGGTATCGTAGAGATATTTGCGCAGGTTGGCGCGCTCCTCCAGCACCGGCGTGGTGGCTTCGAGCTTGGCGACGGTGGCGGCGATGGTGGCGCGCTCGGCGCCTTTCTGGGCGATCTGGCGGTCGATCTCGGCGATCTTGGCGCGCTGCTCACGGGTCTGGGTCAGCAGCACCTGGCGTTGCGCAGCGACGAGGTCGTCCGCAGCGTCTTGCGGCGGGGCGAAGGCTGCGAGCGGATCGTCGTGGCCCGTGAGCGCAGCACGCAGCCGGGCGATGTCGAGCCGCGTGGCCATCAGGTCGATCTTCATGTGCTGGGCTTCAGCGGCATTGATGGTCGGATCGAGCTCGATCAGGACATCCCCGGCCTTGACGATCGACCCGTCATGGACATGGATGGCGCGCACCACGCCCGCCTCGAGCGGCTGGATGATCTTGGTCCGGCCATTGGGAACGATCTTGCCGGGGGCCACGGCGACGATGTCGACATGGCCGAGAGAGGCCCACACCAGCGCCGCGCAGAACACCGCGATGATGCTGGCGCTGATGGCACGCGCCACCGGAGAGGCCGGGGTTTCGACGATCTCCAGCGCCGCGGGGAGGAATGCGGTTTCCTCAGGACGAAAGGGCTTCGGGCGAAGGGGAAACCGGACGATGTTTTTGGCGGGGGTCATGGCTGCCTGCCTGCAACGCGTAGAGGGTGGCGTAGTGTCCGTTGGAGCGCACCAATTCGTCATGGGTGCCGTCTTCGATCAGCCGGCCCCGATCGATGGTCAGGATGCGGTCGGCGCTGCTGACCGCCGACAGCCGGTGCGCAATCACCAGCACGGTGCGTCCTTCACAGATCCGCCGCATGTTGAGCTGGATGATCCGTTCGCTTTCGTAGTCGAGCGCGCTGGTGGCTTCGTCGAAGATCAGGATGCGCGGATTGGTGACGAGGGCGCGGGCGATCGCGATCCGCTGGCGCTGCCCGCCGGACAGGTTGCAACCGCGCTCGCCGACGGACGTATCGTAGCCCTCGGGAAGCTGGAGAATGAAATCATGGGCGCCCGCCAGCGTCGCCGCGGCGATGATCTGTTCCATTGTCATCGCCGGATCGGCAAGTGCGATGTTGTCCCGGATCGAGCGGTTGAACAGCATGTCGTCCTGCAGCACGACGCCGATCTGGCGGCGTAGCCAGGCGGTATCGACCATGGCGAGATCGACGCCGTCGACCAGTATCCGGCCTGTCTCCGGCACGTGGAGGCGCTGGATCAGCTTGGCGAGGGTGCTCTTGCCCGAGCCGGACCGTCCGACGATGCCGACGAACTGCCCGGCGGGAATCTGCAGCTGGATATCATGCAGGATCTGCGGCCCGTCGATCCGGTAGCGGAAGCCGACATGTTCGAAGGCGATCTCGCCCTGGATCGGTGGCAGGCTGGCCCGCGGTGTGGTTCCGGCCGTTTCCGGACGGGTGTTGAGGATGTCGCCGAGCCGCTCGACGGAGAGGCGGGCCTGATGGAAGTCCTGCCAGATCTGCGCCAGCCGCAGCACCGGAACGTTGACCCGGCTCGCCAGCATGTTGAAGGCGACGAGCTCGCCGACGGTGAGGCTGCCGTCGATGACGAGCTTGGCGCCCCAGAACAGGATTGCGGCGGTCACCAGCTTGCTGACGAGCTGAACGCCCTGGCTCGACACATTGCCGAGATTGAGCACACGGAAACTGGCGGCGACATAGCCGGCGAGCTGCTCTTCCCAGCGGCGCTGCATCTGGGGTTCGACCGCCATCGCTTTCAGGGTTTCCATGCCGACGATGCTCTCGACCAGGAACGCCTGGTTTTCCGCGCCGCGGCGGAATTTCTCGTCGAGGCCGCGGCGGAACAGTGGCGTCGCGGCTGCGGAAATCGCGATATAGAGCGGGAAAGCGCCGAGTACGATCCATGTCAGCAATGGAGAGTAGACGAACATCACCGCGAGGAAGACAACGGTGAAGACGAGGTCGATGACCAGCGACAGCGCGGAACTGGTGAGGAAGGTGCGGATGTTCTCGAGCTCGCGCACCCGCGCCACCGAGTCGCCGGCCCGCCGGGTCTGGAAATAGATCAGCGGCAGCGAGATCAGGTGCCGGAACAGGCGGGCGCCGAGCTCGACGTCGATGCGGTTGGTGGTGTGGGCGAACAGATAGGTCCGCAGCGCGCCGAGGATCGTTTCGAAGACCGCGATCGCCACGAGGCCGATGACCAGCACCTCGAGCGTGCCGAGCCCGCGGTGCACCAGCACCTTGTCGATCACCACCTGGAAGAACAGCGGGGTCAGCAGCGCGAAGATCTGCAGGAAGAATGAGGCGACCAGCACCTCGCCAAGCAACTGCCGGTATTTGCGAATGGCGCCGAGAAACCAGGTGATGTCGAAGCGCCGCGACAGGTCGGACAGGGCGACGCGGCGCGTCATCAGCACCAGGCGTCGATCCCAGAGGGTCTCGAAATCCGCCCGGCTCATCGCTTCCGGCCGCAGGCTGGGCGCACGCTGCACCAGCACCTTGTCGTCGGCGACGCTCGCGAGGATCAGGAAGCCGCCATCCGCGAGCCCGGCGAGGGCGGGCAGCGGCGTCCGCGCCAGCCGCGACCAGTTGCTGGTGATGCTGCGCGCCCTGAGGCCGTGGGCCTTGGCGCAGCGCAGGATCTCGGTCAGGCCGATCGCATCCGTCCCGATGTGGTGGCGAAGCTGGTCGGCGTCGGCCGGGATGCCATGAAATCGCAGCATCTGCACCAGGACGATGAGGCCAGCTTCACTGTCTCGTGTCATTCGCCGCCATCCTCCGTTGCAAGGATCGGAATTCGCGGTACCCGTTTCCCATCACCTGTAGTTCTGGCCGCCGGCAGCGCGGTGGTCATGTCCCCAGGGTATGCGGGGTGAGGACCAACGGCGCTGTATCGAGACCGACGTTCGCTGACGGCAGGCCGGTGCCGGGGCTCGATGTCGCGGCTCCGGCGAAGCCGGCTGCCGCGAACTGTGTCGTCAGCGCGATGAGCTGGTCGGGCGATAGGGTGCCGATTGCCGCAGGAGTTGATTGCGTTTGGGGGGACTGCCCCGGCCCGGTCGGCGTGGTCGTAACCGATGCGGAGATGACCGGGGGATCGGTCACCGTGATGGTTTGTGCCACGGAGATGGTGCCCTCGTTGGGCGTGGTGTTGCTGGCGGTGACGACCAGCGTGTTGACCGGATGGTCCGATCCGCCATAGGACGAATGCAGCGTCAGTCCGCTGCTGACCTCCGCCGCCGTCAGCGTGACCGAGGAGCCGCTGAACACCGTGGCATCGTGGCCGTCGGTCACGGTCTCATAGCTGGTCAGGCCGGTAATGGTCACTGACACCGTATCGTCGGCATCTGCCGCAGCGACGCTAATGGGCAGCGCGACCGAGCCGCCGGCCGGCAGCGTCAGCGCGCTGCTGCCGAGCGTCAGGGTGGGCGCCTCCGGAGTGGTGTTGACCTGAACCTCGGCGATCGCCGTCTGCCACCAGCCATTGGCGACATATTCGTTCGAGATCCAGAAGCCGTTCGGCGCGTTGGGATCGGCGATCGCGCTCGAATTGATGCCCCAGCGCTGCACGCTCGATCCGTTGCCGGAATTGAAGAAGCCTGTGCTGGCCTGGTAGGCGATCGGGGCGCTGAACGACGTGCTGTTCGCCGCCTGGAACACGTAGTAGTCCGACGGATACATGTTCGGACCGCTGGCGGTGAAGTTGATCAGGATATCGCCCGCAGCGTCCGCGGCGATCGAGCCGTTGAAGGTCGCGACATTGCTGCCGAGCGATGCGCCGGAGATGTTGCCTTGCGCGGCGAGGGTCGGGCTGTTCGGATTGCTGACGTCGATCTTGAACCAGTGCACCAGCGGCACACTCGATCCCGGCGGCCTCTCCTCGGTGACGCCGTAGAGGAAGCCGTTGCTGTAGGCGAGGTTCTGGATGCGCTTGTCGCCGGCGTCGAGCAGCAGCGAGGTGCCCTGCTGCTGGGCGGTGTAGGATCCACCCTGGTTGATGTTGCCGAGCGCGATGCTGGTGACGGCGCCAAATGTCTTGGTCGCCGCATCATAGGTCTGGACGGTCACCATGATCTGGCTGCCCGCGGAGTAGCTCGAGGCGTAGTAGGTCTTGCCGTTGTTGCCGGCGACCACGCGGTAGATGCCCTGGTTCGGGGAGGTCACCTCGTTGGCGGTGATGGTCATGGTGCCGCCGCCATAGAGGCCGCCGCCTGCGCCGACGGTATCGCCGATCACCCAGACCTCGGTGCCCTGCCAGCCCGACGATTTGACGTTGTATTGCGGCGCGGTGATGTAGACGTTGCTGCCGTCCACCGACACCACAGGGGTGTCCGAACTGGTGAGCTGCCCATTGATGGTCAGCGAGGTGTTCAGCGACGCGAATGTCCAGCCATCGTTCGGGTTGGAATCCTTGGAGACCGCGATGGCGATGTTGCTGATGGTGCCGCCGGAGCCGATATTATCCATGGTGACGACGTAGCGGCCGTTGGCGCTGTCATAGACCACCCGCGGATCGAACAGCGCGTTGGTGGCGGTCGATCCCAGCGGCTTGAAGAACTGATAGACCGATTGCAGTTTCGTGGCGCCGCCGCTCAGGTTGCTCCATTCGATCCGGGCGCCCTCCAGCGTCACCACATAGTTCGGGCCGACCGCCAGCGCATTGTGGGGCGGATAGCTCGATTTGTCGGAAATCCCCGAGAACTGCGTCTCGACCTCCGAGGTGGCGGCGGGCGGCGGGCTGATCTCCGTCAGCAGGTACGCTGTGGAGGCGGGGCCAGTGTTGCCGGCGGCATCGGTGGCGGTCGCCGTAATGCTGTGCACGCCGAGCGCGAGCGGTGACGTCATGATGCTGAACGCCCCGGTGGTGGGATCGGCAGGCCCGGTGCCGAGCATCGTGCCGTTGCTGTCGTAGAGCGTGACGGTGCTGCCAGGCTCGGCCGTGCCATCGATCTTCACCTGGCTGAAGCTGGTGATGCCGTCCCCCTTGATGCCGCTGTCGGTGGACGGATCGAGGCTGAGCCCGGTCGGGGCGGCCGGCGGTACGGTGTCGATGGTGATGGTATCGGGGCTCGAGGCCGGGCCGATATTGCCCGCCGCGTCGGTCGCGGTCGCGGTGATGGTGTGCGTGCCGTTGGCGAGTGGCGAGGTGGTGATGCTGAACATGCCGGCGGCGTTCGCGATGCCGGTGCCGAGCACGGTGGTGCCGTTGCTGTCGTAGAGGGTGACGGTGCTGCCGGCTTCGGCGGAACCGTCGATCGTCACCTGGGTGAAGTTCGTGATGTTGTCGCCCTTGGCGCCGCTGTCGGTCGATGGATCGAGGGTTAGGCCGGTCGGCGCGGCCGGCGGGGTGGTGTCGATCTGCAGCGTTCCGGCCGGGTTGTTGTTGATCGCGCCCGACAGGTCGGCGTTGTCGCCCAGCGAATCCTGGATGGTGGCGCCGTTCAGCGCGAGTGATGAGACCACGAGGTCAGGGGTGTTCTGGCCGGGCGCGACCACGTAGCTGAACACCAGTGCGCTGCTGCCGGATCCTCCGGTGTAGCTCGCGGTGCCGCCGTCGTTGAGCAGCAGCGTCGGTGAACCGGCCGTGGTGTTGACCGTCACCGCGCTGCTGAAATTCACCGTCAGTGTCACGGTTTTGCCGGCATTGAGATCGCCAGTGCCGTTGCTGATGCCGGCGCCGGAGGTCACGATCGACGCGACCGTCGGAGAGTTGGTGTTGGTGATCCCGATCTGCGAGACGGCCGTCTGCCACCAGCCGTTGGCGACGTATTCGTTGGAGATCCAGAAGCCGTTCGGGTTGTTGGGATCGGCGATGGCGGTCGAGTAGGCGCCCCAGCGCTGCACGCTCGATCCGTCGCCCGAATCGAAGAAGCTGCTGCTCGCCTGATACAGGACCGGCGCACTGAACGAACCCGCGGCGGCACCTGCGGCCTGGTACACGTAGTAGTCCGACGGATACATGTTCGGACCGCTGGCGGTGAAGTTGATCAGCACGTCGCCGTTGCCGTCCACCGCGATCGAGCCGTTGAAGGTGGCCACGTTGCTGCCGAGCGAGGCGCCGGAGATGTCGCCTTGCGCGACCAGGGCGGGGCTGTTGGGATTGCTGACGTCGATCTTGAACCAGTGCACCAGCGGCACGCTGGAGCCAGGTGGTTGCAGCTCGCACACACCCCACAGGAAGCCGTTGGCGTAGGTGAGGCCGCTGATGCGCTTGTCGCCGGCATCGAGCAGCAGCGTGGTGCCCTGCTGCTGGGCGGTGTAGGATCCGCCCTGGTCGATATTGCCGAGCGCGATGGTGGTGGATGGACCGAATGTGCCGGTGGCGGTGTTGTAGGCCTGGACCACGGCCACGATCTGGCTGCCGGTGGAATAGTCGCAGGCGTAGTAGGTCTCGCCGTTGTTGCCGGCGGTGACCGCGAAGACGCCCTGGCTCGATGGTGTGACTTCGTTGGCGACCACGGTCATGGTGCCGCCGCCATAGAGTCCGCCGCCCGGACCCGCGGTCTTGCCGATCACCCAGGTCTCGGTTCCGGCGTAGCCGGAGATGTTGACGTCATATTGCGGCGCCGAGATGTAGATGTTGTTGGCATCGACCGAAATGGTCGGCCGGTCGGACGAGCTCAGCTGTCCGTTGAGGGTGAGCGAGGTATTGAGCGAGGCGAAATACCAGCCGTCTGCCGGGTTGGAGTCCTTGGAGACGGCGATGTCGATGTTGCTGACGGTGCCGTTGGAGCCGATGTTCTCCATGATGACAATGAAGCGGCCGCTCGCGCTGTCGTAGATGCAGCGCGGATCGAACAGCGAGTTGGTCGCGCTCGCGCCGAGCGGGCTGAAGAAGCTGTAGACCGAATCGAGGGTGGCTGTGCCGCCGTTCAGGTCGGTCCACTCGATGCGTGAGCCCTCCGCCATCACGATGGCGCTGGGGCCGACCGCCAGCCCGTTGTGGGGCGGGTAGCTCGATGTGTTTGAGATTCCGGAAAACTGCGTCTTGATCTGTGAGGTCGAGCTCATCGAACGCTCCCGTCTCCGTGCACGCATTTACGCGCGGCTTCGTCAGGGGCGGTGCCGCGCCTCCCGTCGGTCAAAGCTCATCTGGCCATACCGTCAGCCTGCGATCCTCTCCCGGGTGAAAGTCTGCAGTTCCGCTTCGATGCCGAGCGCGTGGGGCAGGTGCCCGGTCAGCAGCAGCAGCACTGTGGCGATGATGATGCGCAGATCGTTGATGGCGCCGATCTCATGGCTGTAGCGTTCGTAGTAGCCGAACTTGATCGGCATGATCCGATACCGGTAGACGGCGATGGGATCCTGCTCCCCGAGCAGCATCGCGCTCTCGTCGCGGAACAGGATCGCGGCGTAGTCGGTCATGCCCGGGCGCATCGTCAGCAGCACGGCCCGCTGTTCGGGCGTGTAGAAGGCCATGAACTCCGGCACCTCCGGCCGCGGCCCGACCAGCGACATGTCGCCGGCGAGCACGTTGATCAGTTGCGGCAGCTCGTCGAGCTTGGTCCGCCGCAGCGCTGCGCCGACCCTGGTGATGCGCCGGTCCGCGTGTACGGTCAGCGCCGTGCCGCCCGGGGCCTGCCGCGCCTGCATCGAACGGAACTTGTAGATGCGGAACGGGCGGCCGCCGCGGCCGACCCGGATCTGGCGGAATAGCGCCGGCCCCGGGGTCTCCAGCCGAATGGCGATCGCGATGATCACGAACAGCGGTGCCAGCAGCACGAGCCCGATGGTCGCTCCGGCGAGATCAAGCGCGCGCTTGAACGCCAGTGTGGTGGTCGAGGGGGGCGTTGCCGGTCCGTGCTGGTCGCGGGGGGGCATGGCGGATCACTCGAGCAGTTCGTGCAGCACGCCGGTGACGCGATCGACCTCGCTGTCGGTCATGTCGGGAAACAGCGGCAGCGAAACGGCGCCGGCGAAGTAGCGGTCGGCTTGCGCAAAGTCTCCCGGCGCACAGCCGTAGCGCTGGCTCCAGTACGTCATCTGGTGCAGCGGGCGGTAGTGTACCGAGGTTCCGATCCCGCGCGCGGTCAGGGCCGAAATCAACTCGTCGCGTGTGATCGGCGCGGTGTCGTGGAGGCGGATCGGAAACAGGTGCCAGCTGTGCAGGCTGTCCGCCGGCGCCGCGGCGGGACAGTCGAGCGGCAGCCCGGCGAGCTGGCTGAGGTAGCGCTCGGCGGCATGCTGGCGGCCGGCCTGCAGGTTGCGGGCGCGGCCGAGCTGAACCACGCCGATGGCGGCGGCGACGTCGGTCAGGTTGTATTTGAAGCCGGGGGCGACGACGTCATAGGCCCAGGAGGCGCCGACCTTGCTGAAGCGATCGAACGCGTCGCGATTGAGGCCGTGGGTGCGCATCACCCGGGTGCGGGCGGCGAGCCCGGCGTCGCGGGTGACGATCATGCCGCCTTCGCCGGTGGTGATCGGCTTGGTGGCGTAGAAACTGAAGACGCAGGCGTCCGACTCCCAGGTGCCGATCATCCGGCCGGCGCGATGCGTCGGCAGCGCGTGCGCGGCATCCTCGATGACCTTGAGGCCGTGCACGCGGGCAAAGGCCAGCACCGCCGCCATGTCGCAGGGGTAGCCGCCGAAATGGACGGGAATGATCGCCTTGCAACGCGGCGTCAGGCGTCGCGCGGCATCGGCGAGGTCGATGGTGCGGGTCTGCGGGTCGACATCCACCAGCACCACCTCGGCGCCGAGATAGCGGATCACCGAGGCCGTCGCGGTGAAGGTGAGGGTAGGCACCAGCACCTCGTCTCCCGGGCCGATGCCGCAGGCTTCCGCAGCCAGATGCAGCCCGGCGGTGGCCGAATTGACCGCCACGGCCTCGACACCGCCGCCGAGGAAAGCCGTGAATGCCTGCTCGAACTCGCGCGCCTTGGCGCCGGTCGTGAGCCAGCCCGATCGCAGCACGGCGGTGACGGCCGCGATCTCTTCCTCGCCCACCACGGGGTGGAAGCACGGGATATTCCGGTTCGCCATCGCCGCGCCGGCCGTCTGGCCGATCGTGGCCGTCACCGTCCTGCTGTCGGCCGTGGCGAGCGCCTCGCCAATCCCCTTGCCAATTCCCTTGGCACGCCGCTTCGGACGCTCGCGGGTGGCTGGCTCGATGGCCGTGAACATGTGTGATGCGTGGGCCGCTCGTGATGGGCGCGTGCCCTGGCTGTGGGTTCGCATGATCTCCCCCCTTCAGGCCCTAGGCCACGGCCGTCTGCCGCACTCCGTGGCTGGAGGCGACGCGGTTGATGTTCATGTACTCGGTTTCCCAGCCGGTGATCTTGAACTGGCCGAAGCTCGTGGTGCCGCATTCCTGCAGGTAGAGCACGTTGCTGTAGGACGGCAGCGAGTAGTGGCCGATCTCGTTGGAGCGCACCACCGCCAGCACCTGGGCGATGCCGCGCTCGAGCGTCCAGGCCGGTTCGAAGCCGAGCTGGGCGTGGATCTTGGCGAACGAGACGTGGTAGTTGCGCCGGTCCACGCAGGCGCTGTCGGACACGATCTCGGCCTCGGGGACCTGGGCCTTGATCAGGTTCGCGAGCTCGCCGAGCGTGTAGTTCTGGGCGTCGCTGCCGACATTGAACACTTCGCCGGCCACCCGCTCGACCGGTGCGGTCAGCGCCAGGACGATGGCCCGCGCGACGTCGTCGACATGCACGAACGGCCGCCACTGGTCGGCGCCGAACACGGTGATGACGCCGTCGCGGACGGCCTTGGCGCAGAGCAGGTTGGCGACGAGATCGAATCTCGTCCGCCCCGAGATGCCGTAGACGGTGGCGAAGCGCAGGAAGGTCACGGCGAAATCGTCGGAGTCGAGGGCGCGGAGCAGCGCCTCGGACGCGACCTTGCTGCGAGCGTAGAGCGATTGCGGATTGAAGGTCGACGTTTCGTCGACGGTTTCGTCGCACGCGCCATAGACCGAGCAGGAGCTCGCGAAGATGAAGCGCTTGACGCCGCGGGCCTTGGCGATCTCGCCGACCAGCTTGGTCGCGGTGATATTGACGTCCACGGTCAGGTTTGGATCGACGGCGCAGGCCGGATCACCCACCAGGCCGCCGAGGTGGATCACCGCGCCCATGCCGCTCATCACCCGGGTCAGGACCTCGATGTGGCGGAAATCATCGCGGATCAGGGTGAGGTGCGGGTGCCCGGCGACGCGGGACAGCGGCGCGTCGCCATAGTGCATGGCGTCGAGCACGAACACCTGCTTGCCGAGCCCCAGCAGCTTTTCGACCAGGGCAGAACCGATATAGCCGGCGCCGCCGATCACCAGGACCTTGGCTTCATCGGGCGCTTCGGCGGGCGCGCCGGTCTCCTCGCGGTCCTCCGCGCGCAGCACCACGGAGCCCAGCCGCGCACCGGAGGCGAGCAGTGTTGCCCCAGTGAAGGTGGCCAGCAGCAGGTGAGGCGACAGCGTCCATGGGATCGGCGCAAGGGCCAATCCCAGAGCCGTGGCGAGCAGCAGGACGAAATTGATGGAGAGGATCAAGGTCAGCTTGGTTCCGAGCGAGGCACCGTGCGGGCAGGTGTAGAACCTGAACTCGGCATAGGCGGTGATCGTGAGCAGCGAGAGAAAGCCGATGAGCAGCAGGATCGGCCGCGTCTCGGGAATGGCCAGGGTGGCGACGCTGCGGTTGTCGATGAAGAACCAGCCAAACAGGAATGCGGTCCAGAAGAAACCGAAGTCGGCGATGATGCGGAGAACAGCGCCTCTGGTCAGGCGCAGGGTGAAAGCATGGTCAACCGAAATCGCACGCTGTTCCAAAATCATACCCGTTACTCCTCAACTCCGGCATGCCTCGATCGCGGATCTGCAAGAAGCCTGTTGGCCGCTTCGACCGCTCCGGATCGCCGTCGGTTGTGTCGTCTGGCGTGTGGTTGCTCTCCGTCGTGCATTCGATGGCGATCATCGCGGGCGCGACAACGCGATCGATCGAAGGTCGACTATAACGTGGTCGCCGCGCACGCCGACGACTACGCCGGGGTACCACCGTTGGAGAGGTGAGCAGCCCGGCGACAGGGAGGTACTTACAAATGGGTAGGTGTCTGCTCTGATCATCGTGCTGCCGGGCATCACGGCGACGCCGACCGGCATCGCCAGCCGCACGCCGTCTGCGTGGCGCCGCTGTCACTGCTCGTCGGGAGGCCCTGCGGGCGGGTGACGGCATCTGCCTTGTTGAGGGCCATCACCGAGGCTTCCGCTGTTGCGGCGTTTTCGTCTGCATGAGGTGACAGCGCCGCGTCTCTTCATTGCACCGCTCATCATCGGGCCGCGAAATGCGTGGAGATCGCCTGTCAGGCTGGATCGTGTTGCCGCGCGCTTACGGGCATCACGTGGTCTCCCCGGCCTCCGGCCTGGTCGTTCGGGAGCTGACGTCCACAGGCGGCAGGGGAAGCTCTTGAAGTCCGTTGACATTTCTAATGAGTAACGCATAATGCGTTACTCATTAGGTGAATCATGTTCGAACCCAGCCCCGAGCCCAAAGCCCATGTCGGCGTCGCCGATGGCATTGCCCAGCAGATCAAGGCGCGCATCCTGAGCGGCGCGCTCGCGGTCGGTGTGCGGCTGCCGCCAGAGCGTGAGCTTGCCCGGACCTTCAATGTCAGCCCGATCGTGCTGCGGCAGGCGCTGCATGTGCTGAAGGCGGAGGGCTTGATCGTCATCAAGCGCGGCGCCACAGGCGGCGCCTTCGTCGCCGCCCCGGACCACAGCGTGGTCTCCGACACCCTGTCGACCTTCCTGCGGCTGCGCGGCACAACCATCGAGCAACTCAGTGAGGCGCGGCTGATCATCGAGCCGGGGGTGGCGGAGCTTGCCGCTGAGCGCCGCACCGACGAGCACATCGCGGCGCTGCGCAAGAATGTCGCCGCCTCGATCGATCCCGCGCGCAGCGTGGTGGCGCGCAGCTTCGACAACGTCCAGTTTCATCGCTATCTCGCCGACATCACCGGCAACTCGGTGCTGATCGCCGCGGTCAACTCGATCATGGACAACTTCGTGGTCGATCTGGAGCGGGCGCGGCTGCGGGACAGCGTCACCTCCACGATCAGCTGTGACCACGGTCTGATCCTCGAGGCGATCTGTGACTGCGACAAGGTGAGCGCGCGCAAGCTGATGTGCAGCCATGTCGCCAACATCGAAGTCAACTTCAACCGCAAAGATTCGTAAACTTCCAGTCGCAGGGCGTCACGTGCGTATTCATGTCACCAATGTCGAAAAGGTTTACCAGGCGCGCGGACGCAGTGTGCGGGCGCTGGCGCCGACCAATCTGGAGGTCGGCGATAACGAGTTCCTGACGCTGCTGGGCCCGTCCGGTTGCGGCAAGTCCACGCTGCTGCAGATCATTGCCGGCTCCGATCGTGCCACCGCCGGCGAGGTGTCGTTTTCCGGCGAGCGCCGCTCGACCGGACCGGTCACCACCATGGTCTGGCAGAAATACGCCCTGTTCCCGTGGCGGACGGTGAGCCGTAACCTCGCGTTCGGCTGCGAGGTGCGCGGCGCGCCGCGCCGCGACGTCACCGAGCGGCTGCGGCATTTCATCGACGTGGTCGGGCTGAAAGGGTTCGAGAACGCCTATCCGCACGAGCTGTCGGGCGGCATGCAGCAGCGCGTGGCGCTGGCGCGGGCGCTGTGCAACGATCCGGAAGTGCTGCTGATGGACGAGCCGCTGGCGGCGCTCGATGCGCAGACCCGCACGCTGATGCAGATCGAGCTGCTGCGGATCTGGGAGCTCTACAAGAAGACGGTGGTCTACGTCACCCATTCGATCGACGAGGCAGTGCTGCTCGGCGACCGCATCGCGGTGATGGCGGCGCGCCCCGGACGCATCAAGGAGATCATCCCGGTCGACCTGCCACGGCCGCGCACCCTCGACATGGTGACCTCGCGCGCCTTCCACGAGATTTCCGATCGCGCCTGGAATAGCATCCGGTCAAGCGCGACGGCAGAGGAGGCGGCGTGATCATGTCGAAACTCGCCATTCGTAACGCCAGCCTGGCGCTGCTGTCCAATGCCGGCCCGATCATCGTCGTGCTCGCGTTGTGGGAGGTATCGATCCGCACCGGGCTGATCAAGGCGTTCTTCCTGCCGGCGGTGTCCGACGTCGCCACCCAGTTCTGGGCGAGCCTCAAGGGAGGCGACCTTGCGGCCAGCTTCACCGTGACGCTGTGGCGCATGACGGTGGGCTACGCGATCGGCTGCGCCGCCGCCATCCTGTTCGGGCTGGTGATCGGGCTGTCGCGGCCGCTGCTGGCGTTCTTCAATCCGTTGATCGCGGCGATCTATCCGCTGCCGAAGATCGCACTGCTGTCGCTGTTCCTGGTCGCGTTCGGCGTCGGCGATCCGCCAATCATCGCCAGCGTTGCGGTGAGCACCTTCTTCCCGGTGCTGCTCAACACCCTCGCGGGGCTGCGCTCGATTGATCCCGTTCTAATCAAGGCGGCACGCGACCTCGGCGCCAACCGCTACCAGATTGCCATCAAGGTGGTGCTGCCGGGATCGTTGCCGATGATCCTGACCGGCCTGCGCCAGAGCGCAGCGGTGGCGCTGATCGTGGTGGTCGGGGTCGAGATGTATATCGGCCAGAACGGTGTCGGCCACCAGCTGGCGTGGGCGACGCAGTTCTTCGACATCAAGCTGCTCTACACCTACATCGTCGCGATCGGCCTGTTCGGAATTATCCTGTTCAAGTGCATCGACCTGATCGAGGCATTCCTGGTGCCGTGGGCGCCGCAGTAACCCACGCAACCAAGCACAACAACCAACCATAACAACCACGTCGGGAGGAACGACCATGCGAGCCATCGCAGGGATAGCCATGTCGTGTCTGACCTTGCTCGCGGGACTGTCCGCGGCGAGTGCGGCCGACACCACCATCCGCGTCGGCGGCATGACCGAGCCGATCATGGTCGCCGTCGGCAAGGGCTGGTTCAAGGACGCCGGCCTCAATGTCGAGGTCACCGAGCTGCCTAACATCCTGCAGTATTCCAACATGCTGGCGTCCAACACCATCGACGTGATGGACGGCTATCTGCCGGCGACGTTCTGGAACATGGTTCTCGCCGGTGCCAAGTTTCGGATCGTGTCCGGATCGGCGCTGGCGGTGGCCGAGAAGAATGGCGAGCCGGCACGCAATCCGCGCGCCTACGTCGTCCGCAAGGATCTCTACGACGCCGGGGCCATGCGCCAGGTCGGCGATTTCGTCGGCCACAAGATCGCCGACTTCGTGCCGGTGCCGGCGAAGGGCAAGCTCAGCCCGTTCCCGGTCGGCGACAAGATCTTCGGCGAGGCCTATCGCGACGTCGACTGGGTCTACCTGCCCAACGAGTCCAGCATCGTGACCGCGCTCGAGGCGCGGCATGTCGATGGCGCGCGTCTGACCACGCGCTGGGCCAAGATCGCCATCGACAAGGGGCTTGCGGTCACCGTCGCCAAGGAGACGGATTTCGTTCCCGAGATCCAGGTTCGTCTGGTGGTCGCCCGCGAGGATTTTCTGAAGTCCAACGCCGATGCGATCGCCAGATTTCTGAAAGTGCGGCTGCGTGCGCAGGCCTATGTGCGCGAGGTGCAGGCCGGCCAGCATACCGACGAGTTCAAGGCGCTGGCGGCCAGGAATGGCCAGACGCCGCCCGACGTCGCGCTCGAGCTCGTCCAGGAGCTCAAGTTCACCGAGCAGATCGCGGACCATGACCTGCAGGATCAGCAGCAGCACTTCGTCAATGTCGGCATCCAGAAGTCGGTGGTGCCGCTCGGGGAGGTCGTCGACCTCAGCTATCTCGAGCGCGCCAAGGCCGGCGAGCGTTGAAGCATTAAGGAGAGTGGAGTTAGTCCCATGCAGCCCGTCGAGCTCGATCTCGATCCCTATGACCCGGCGTTTCTGGCCGATCCGTTTGCGTCCTACGCGATCATGCGTGAGGCCGGGCCGGTGGTCTGGCTGAAGAAGTACGGTGTCTTTGCCGTCAGCCGCTTCAAGGAGGTGCAGGAGGTTCTCAAGGACCATGAGACCTTCTGCAGCTCCGGCGGCGCCAGCTTCCGCAACTACTTCAAGGAAAAACCCTGGCGCACGCCGAGCCTGCTGCTGGAGGCCGATCCGCCGCTGCACACCCGCACCCGCGCGGTGCTGTCGCGGATCATGTCGCCGGCCGCGATCACCTCGCTGCGGGCCTCCATCGAGGCCGATGCCGAGGCGCTGGTGCAGCAGCTGGTCGCGCGCGGACGGTTCGACGCCGTGGCCGATCTCGGCGAGGTGTTTCCCGTCAAGGTGTTTCCCGATGCGCTGGGGTTGCGTGAGGAGGGACGTGAGAATCTCCTCAAGTACAGCCTGCTGGTGATCGCCGGCTTTGGCCCGCGCAACGCGTTCGCGGAGCAGGCCGAGCGCTATGCCATGGACTGCCTGCCCTGGATCGAGGCGAGCTGCCGCCGCGAGGCGCTGCGGCCGGGCAGCTTCGGCGCCCAGGTCTATGATGCGGTGGACACCGGAGAGCTGTCCGCGGAGGAGGCGCCGCTGCTGGTGCGCTCGTTCCTCTCGGCGGGCCTCGACACCTCGATCCGCGGCATCAGCCGCGCGATCTTCGCGCTCGCCAGCAACCAGGACCAGTGGGCGCTGCTGCGCGACAAGCCGGCGCTCGCGCGCGCCGCCTATGAAGAGATGATCCGGCACAATTCGCCGGCGCAGAACGTCTGGCGCACCACCACGCGGCCGGTCACCATTGAAGGCATCGAGATCGGCAAGCACGAGAAGGTTGCGGTGTTTCTCGGCTCGGCCAACCGCGACCCGGCGCGCTGGGAGGAGCCCGAGCTCTACCGCATCACCCGCAAGACCGTCGGCCATGTCGGCCTCGGCTTCGGCATCCATGGCTGCGTCGGCCAGGCAGTGGCGCGGCTGGAGGGCGAGGCGGTCCTCGGTGCGTTCGCGCGCCATGCGCAGACGCTGGAGCTCGACGGCGAGCCGACCCGCTATGGCGGCATCGGCCAGCGTGGTCTGCGATCGATTCCGGTTCGTGTCACGGGGAGGGGCTAGTGCCCACAGTGGTTTTCATCAAGCCTGACGGCGCCAGCGTAACGCTCGATGTCACGGAGGGCACGACCGTGATGCAGGCGGCCGTGCTGAATGAGGTCGACGGTATCGTCGGCGAGTGCGGCGGGTCGGCGATGTGTGCGACCTGCCACGTCTATGTAGAGGGCGGCCCGCGCGACGCCCTGCCGGCGATCAACGCGGTCGAGGAGGCCATGCTCGGCTCGGTGGTGTCGCCGCGTGCGGCGACAAGCCGGCTCGGCTGCCAGATCACCCTCACCGATGCGCTCGACGGTCTGGTCGTGCGCCTGCCCGAGGCGCAGGTATGACGCCGCCGGCGCGGGTTGTCATCGTCGGCGCCGGCCAGGCGGGGCTGCAGGTCGCAGCCTCGCTGCGCGAGGAAGCCTTTGCCGGCAGCATCACGCTGATCGGCGACGAACCCGTGCTGCCCTACCGGCGCCCGCCGCTGTCCAAGGAATTTTTGCGCGGCGCTGTCACCACCGACGCACTGCTGCTGCGGCCGGCGCGCTTCTTCGCCGACAAGGCGATCGACGCCGTCACGGGCCGGGCGGTGCAGCGGATTGACCGGCCGCGCCGTGAGGTCGTGCTCGTCGATGGCACATGTGTTGCCTACGACCATCTGGTGCTTGCCACCGGCGCGCGCAGCCGCGCGCTGCCGATCCCCGGCAGCACGCTCGACGGCGTGGTGTCGCTGCGCACGCAGGCCGATGCGGATGACATCCGCGCCCGGCTGCCGCATGCGCGGGCAGTGGTGGTGATCGGGGCCGGCTTCATCGGCCTCGAGGTCGCAGCCACTGTGCAGGCGATGGGACTGCCCGTGACGGTGCTGGAAGCGGCATCGCGGCCCCTGGCGCGGGCGGTGAGCCGGATCACGGCGGACCAGATCCAGGCTCATCATGCGTCCCGTGGCATCACGTTGCGTTGCGACGTCAAAGTGCAGGCCATCGTCGGCGATGCCGGCCGGGCGGTCGGCGTCGCGCTTGATGGCGGTGACGTGTTGCCCGCCGACCTGGTGCTGATCGGCGTCGGTGCGCGGCGCAACGACGAGCTTGCCGCGGCGGCCGGTCTTGCTGTCGACGACGGCATCGTGGTCGATCGCGAGCTTCTCACCAGCGATCCCGTGATTTCCGCAGCCGGTGATTGCGTCGCATATCCTGATGTTGCCACCGGACAGTTGGTGCGCATCGAGTCGGTGCAGAACGCCACCGAACAGGCGCGAGCCGTCGCGCGCCGCCTGGTGGGCCGGCCGGCGCCGTTCGTCAACGTGCCGTGGTTCTGGAGCGATCAGGGCGAGTTGCGGCTGCAGATCGTCGGGCTCACCGCCGGTCACGACCTCGCGCTGCGGTCCCGGCCCGAACCGGGCGGCGGCGTGTCGGTGTTTTGCTTCGAGGGATCGACGCTGCGCGGCATCGAGTCGATCGATCGCGCGGTCGACCATGCGGTGGCCCGCCGCCTGTTCAAGGCGCGGCCGCAACCGTCGTTGCGGGACGTTCTGGACGCCGGTTTTACGCTCGCGCCCGGTTTCGAGGCGGCTGCTGCGGCGAGGCTCGGCAGCCTCGTGTGAATGGACTTCTTCACCGCGGCGGCTGTCGCCACGGCATCGCGTCATCGCACAACAGGAGATGGATATGACGACGTCATCGGGCCGCCTTGCCGGCCGTGTCGCGCTGGTCACCGGCGCTGCCCAGGGGATCGGCCGGACCTATGCCCGCGCACTCGCGGAGGCCGGCGCCCGTGTGGTGGTGTCGGACATCGCAGAGCCGGCGGAGACCGTGGCGCAGCTCACTGCCGCGGGCCATGACTGCACGGGCTTTGCCGCCGACATCACCGATCAGGCCTCGGTCGAGGCGATGGTGGCGCAGACCATGGCGCGCTTCGGCCGTATCGACATCCTCGTCAACAATGCGGCGCTGTTCGGCACACTGACGATGAAGCCGTTCTCGGAGATCGGCGTCGCGGAGTGGGACCGCGTCATGGCCGTCAACGTCCGCGGCGTCTGGCAGACCATCACCGCGGTGGTGCCGGCGATGAAACCGGCCGGCGGCAAGATCATCAACGTGTCTTCCGGCACGGTGTTCAAGGGCACACCTTTGCTGCTGCATTACGTGACCTCGAAGGGCGCAGTGATCGCGCTGACGCGCTCGATCGCCCGCGAGCTCGCCGGCTCCGGCATTTGCGTCAACGCCATCGCTCCCGGACTGGTGATGAGCGAGAACGTGAAGGCTCATCCCGACTGGGCGGAGATGGCGCAGGCGATCGTGACATCGCGGGCGATCCGGCGCGACTCCACGCCTGACGACCTGCTCGGGGCGCTGCTGTTCTTCGCCTCGTCCGACAGCGATTTCGTCACCGGCCAGACCCTCGTCGTCGACGGCGGCTCGGTGATGCATTGACGTCCAGTTGGGGAGTATCGCGCGTGTATCCTGATATCGAACTGTTCATTGATGGGCGCTGGTGCGCCAGCCGCTCCGGCAAAACCCTGCCGGTGATCAATCCGGCGACCGAGGAGCGCATCGGCGCGGTCGCCTGCGCCGGCGAGGAGGACCTCGCACAGGCCGTCGCGGCTTCTGTTCGCGGCTTCGAGGTCTGGCGCAAGACCTCGCCGCTGCGACGCTCGCAGATTCTGCGCACCGCGGCTGACCTGCTGCGCCAGCGCAGCGACGCCATCGCGCGGCTGATGACCCTCGAGCAGGGCAAGCCGCTCGGGGAGGCGAAGACCGAGCTGCTCGCCTCCGCCGATATTCTCGACTGGTGCGCCGAGGAGGCGCGCCGCACCTATGGCCGCGTCATTCCGGCGCGGGCGGACGGCGTGTACAATCTGGTGCTGAAGGAGCCGGTCGGTCCGGTCGCGGCGTTCACACCGTGGAATTTCCCGGTCAGCCAGGCCGCCCGCAAGCTCGCGGCGGCGCTCGCCGCGGGCTGTTCGGTGGTGATCAAGCCGCCGGAGGAAACCCCGGCGTCGCCGGCAGCGCTGGTGCGCGCGCTCGCCGATGCCGGGCTGCCGGACGGCGTGGTCAACATGGTGTTTGGCGTTCCGTCGGCCGTGTCGTCCTACCTGATCGCGCATCCCGAGATCCGCAAGATCTCCTTCACCGGCTCGACCCCGGTCGGTAAGCAGCTCGCCGCGCTCGCCGGCCAGCACATGAAGCGCATCACCATGGAGCTCGGTGGGCATGCGCCGGCGATCGTGTTCGGCGACGCCGATGTCGACGCCGCAGCCACCATCCTCGCGCAGAGCAAGTACCGCAATGCCGGACAGGTGTGCATCGCGCCGACCCGCTTCCTGGTGCACGACACGGTGTTCGACGCGTTCGTCGATACCTTCGTCGCGCGCACCCAGGCGTTGAAGCTCGGTGACGGGCTCGACGACGGCGTCACCATGGGGCCGCTGGCGAACGACCGCCGGGTGACGGCGCTCACCACGATGCTGGCGGACGCCGCCGATCGCGGCGCCGAGCTGATCGAGGGCGGACGCTGTCCGCGCAACACCGGCTATTTCTTCACCCCGACCATCCTGCTCAACGTGCCGCAGTCGGCGCGGATGATGAACGAGGAGCCGTTCGGGCCGGTGTCGATGATCGCGCGCTTCCATGACACCGAGGAAGCGCTGGCCGAGGCCAACCGCCTGCCGTACGGCCTCGCCGCCTATGCTTATACCCGGTCGACCGCGACTGCGACGAAAGTCGCGGCGGGCATCCAGAGTGGCATGGTGTCCCTCAACCACTTCGGTCTCGCGCTGCCCGAATTGCCGTTCGGCGGCGTCAAGGATTCCGGCTACGGGTCCGAGGGCGGTCTCGAGGCGGTCGAGGCGTATCTCGCGACCAAGTTCGTGTCGCAGGCAAGTCCGGCGGCTTGAGCGTTCGGCGAATGATCCCTCGGCGGCCCTGCGAGGTGGGGCCGCCGAGAGGGCCGCGCGATCGCACCTAGAAGCTCCAGCCCTTCGACGTCGCCCAGTCCAGCATGAATTGCTCGGTCTCGCGGCCGGCATCAGCGAGCCAGGCCGTGAAGTCGGCGATGGTCGCCGCGCTCTCGTTATCAGTCAGATGGAACGAGCGGTATTCGCGCTTGCGCAGGCCGAGATCGCCGAACGGCAGGCAGAGCTGGCCGGCCATCAGTTCGTCGATCACCAGGAACAGCGGAAACAGCCCGATGCCCATGCGCTCCAGCGTCGCCTGGAGCGCGAAGAACATCTGCTCGAACCGCAGCGTTTCCTGATCCGCTGCCATCTCGCCGCCGGCCTGGGCGAGCCAGCGCGGCCAGTCATAGGGCTCGGTGAGATAGGTGATCAGGGTGTGATTGCGCAGGTCGTCGGGGCTGGTCAGGCCGCCGCGCGCCAAGAGGTCGACATGGCAGACCGGCGCGATCAGCTCCGTCATGAACGGCTGCGATCTCCAGCCGACGGGGGTGCCGACATTGCCGCGGATGGCGACGTCGAACGAGCTGTCGTTGACGTTCAGCGGGCCGATCGAGGTGGTCAGGCGCAGCTCGACATCGGGGCGCATGCGCTGGAACGAGGAGATGCGGCGGATCAGCCAGCGCATGGTGAAGGTCGGTGGCGCGCTGATGCGCAGCACCGACGGCGAGCCGTACTGCTTCATGTCCATCGAGGCCAGCGCCAGGCGGTCGAGGATCGCGGTGACCTCGCGATAGTAGACCTGGCCGGCGGCTGTGAGCGTGAGTTGCGAGGGCGCGCGGCGGAACAGCTTGACGCCGAACCAGTCCTCGAGCAGCGCGACCTGGCGGCTGACGGCGCCGTGGGTGACGAGCAGCTCCTCCGCGGCCTTGGTGAAGCTCACATGGCGCGCGGCCGCCTCGAATGTTCTCACCGCATTGAGCGGTGGCAGCTTTCTCATGGTTCTAACGCGTCTCCGGCAGGGTCAGGAGGATACCGTGGAGGTCTCCGGATTGTCGAGAGCGCGGGCGAATTGCGCGCTGTCGAGCTCGCCCTCCCAGCGCGACACCACCACGGTCGCGACCGCCGTGCCGATGAAGTTGGTCAGCGCGCGGGCCTCCGACATGAAGCGGTCGATGCCGAGCAGCAGCGCGATGCTCGCCACCGGCACGTGGCCGACCGAGCCCAGCGTCGCGGCCAGCACGATGAAGCCGCTGCCGGGCACCGCAGCGGCGCCTTTCGACGTCAACAGGCAGACCACGACGAGACCGATCTGCTGGGCGAGCGACAATGGTGTGTCAGTGGCCTGGGCAAGGAACACGCTGGCCATGGTGAGATAGATGCAGGTGCCGTCGAGGTTGAAGGTGTAGCCGGTTGGGATGACGAGGCCAACGGTCGATTCCGCACAGCCGGCCGCCTTCATCTTGTCGATGAAGCGCGGCATTACCGATTCCGAACCCGACAGGCCGAACACCAGTAGCAGCTCCTCGCGCAGGTAGCGGATCAGCTTGAGGATGCTGAAGCCGGTGAGGCGTGCCACGATGCCGAGCCCGACGAACACGAACAGCAAGCAGGTGACGTAGAACACCAGCATGAAGTGGGACAGCGCGATGATCGATCCGGCGCCGTACTTGCCGATGGTGAAGGCCATCGCGCCGAATGCGCCGATCGGCGCGACGCGCATGATCATGCCGATCAGGATGAAGAAGATCTTCGACAGCTTCTCGATCGCCACCAGCACCGGCTTGCCGCTGTCGCCGAAGCGCTGCAGGGCGATGCCGAACAGCACCGCAAAGAACAGCACCTGCAGCGTATCGCCGCTGGTGAAGGCGCCGCCCACGGTCGACGGGATCACGTTCATCAGGAAGCCGACCACCGACTGGTCGTGCGATTGGGTGACGTAGGAGGAGACGAGGCGGGAGTCGAGCGAGGCCGCCGAGACATGCAGGCCGTCGCCGGGCCGCGCCAGGTTGATGACGATGAGGCCGAGGATCAGGGCCGCGGTGGTTGCGACCTCGAAATAGATCAGCGCCTTCAGGCCGATGCGCCCGGCCTTGCGCATGTCGCCGAGGCTGGCGATGCCATGCACCACGGTGAGGAAGACGATCGGCGCGATCGCCATCTTGATCATCTTGATCAGCGCGTCGCCGAGCGGTTTCAACGCCGCGCCGACGTCCGGCCAGAGATAGCCGACGAGCGCGCCCAGCGCGATGCCGATGAGCACCTGGACATAGAGACGGGCGTGCCAGGGCGTCGCCGGCGCGTCGAGACGGGTTGCGCTGTCGTTGGTGATCGTGGACATCGGGCGCTGATCCTCGGAGGCATTGATGTTGGCCGCGTGGATGTCATCGCCGGCTGCGGGCCGGTGGCGGCGCTCGGACGTTGGCGGGCGATGGACGGAAGCGCAAACGAGTTAAGCTCAGGCAGCGTGACCTCAGCTCACGCCGGGCATCGGCGCCGCTGCAACGCCGGCGTCGAAGGCGTTCACAGGGGCGGCTATCGCTGCGCCAGACCTGTGGAGCTCCCGCGGATGATGATCGATCCCTCGTGAGAATATCTCACGAGCCCTCAGCATTACTCGTTTGCGCGAGCGGTCGGCTTTGGCGGAGAACGGCGAGGAAGCCGGCGTCACGCCGGCATGCAGAGACGAGGAGCGACAATGAGCAGACTTTCGGTGGCGGTGATCGGAGCAGGGATGGGTGGGCTTGCCACCGCCGCGGCGCTGACCCGGGCGGGGCTGGACGTGAAGGTGTTCGAGCAGGCCCCGCGCTTCACCCGGCTCGGGGCCGGCATCCAGATCGGCTGCAACGCCATGAAGGTGATGCGGGCGTGGGACCTGGAGCCGGTGCTGCGCCGCGAGGCGTTCTATCCGCGGTCGTGGAACAACAAGGAGTACGACACCGGCGAGGTGCGTTTCGATATGGTGTTCGGCCCGTCCGCCGAGGAGCGCTATGGCGCGCCTTATCTCCTCGGGCATCGCGGCGACCTGCATGCGGCGCTCGCCAGTGCGGTGCCGGCGGACATCATCCATCTCGATCACAAGCTGACCGGCATCGCGCAGCGTGCCGACCGCAGCGTGTCGCTGACGTTTGCCAATGGCCGTAGCGAGATCGTCGACGCGGTGGTCGCGGCGGATGGCGTGCATTCCTTCGTCAAGGAGCGGCTGTTCGGCCGTGACGAGCCGAACTTCACCGGCCGCATCGCCTACCGCACCGTGTTCCCGGCGGCGCTGCTCAACGGCTATCAGATCGACGATTGCACCAAATGGTGGGGGCCGGATCGTCACATCGTCATCTACTACGTCAAGCCGGATCGCAGCGAAGTCTACTTCGTCACCAGCCAGCCGGAGCCCGGTTTCACCGTGGAATCCTGGTCGGCGACCGGCGACGTGCGCGAGCTGCGCAAGGCGTTCGAGGGTTTCCATCCGCAGGTGCGCGCCGTGCTCGAGGCCTGCCCGTCGGTGCACAAATGGGCACTGGTCGACCGCGATCCGCTGCCGCGCTGGAGCGACGGCAACATCACGCTGCTCGGCGACGCCTGCCATCCGATGACGCCGTACATGGCGCAGGGCGCGGCGATGGCGATCGAGGACGCCGCCGTGCTGTCGCGCTGCCTCAAGGGCATCGATCGCGACGGCGTCTCCGATGCCTTCCGCCGCTTCGAGGCGACGCGCAAGCCGCGCACCTCGCGCGTGCAGCTGAGCTCGCGCACCAACACCTGGCTCAAGGACAAGATGGATCCGGACTGGGTCTATGGCTACGACGCCTGGAACGAGCCGCTCGTCGAGCCGGCGATGGCCTGAACACATTTCAACAGGAGAATGACGATGACAGATGCAAACCCCCGCGGCGAGAAGTTCGAGCGCGGGCTGCAGACCCGCCGCACCGTGCTCGGCGATGCGTATGTGGAGCGTTCGCTGAAGGCGGCCGACGACTTCAACTGGCCGATCCAGAAACTCGCGACCGAATACTGCTGGGACGAGATCTGGAACCGGCCCGATCTCGACAAGCGCAGCCGCAGCCTGCTCAATCTCGGCATGATCGCGGCGCTCAATCGCCCGCACGAATTGAAGGCTCACATTCGCGGCGCGCTCAACAACGGCCTGACCAAGGCCGAGCTGCGCGAGGTGTTCTTGCAGATCGCGGTCTATTGCGGCATGCCGGCGGGGCTCGACAGCTTCCGCATCGCCAAGGACGTGTTTACGGAGATGGGCCTTGTCGACTGAGAAAAGCCCGATCGACACAGGCGAGTGGCCGGGCTTCCGGCGGCAGGTGGTGCAGGGGCAGGCTGGGCGGCTCAGCGTCCGCGTCGGCGGCCCCGAGCGCGGCGCGCCGGTGCTGCTGTGCCACGCGATCCTCACCAGCAGCGCGATCTGGCATCGGCAGGCGCTGCTGCTCGCCGCGCGCGGCTATCGCGTGATGGCGCTGGATGCGCGCGGGCACGGGCAGTCGGAGGCGCCGCGCGGGCCCTATGCGATGGACAATCTGGTGGCCGACGCCGTTGCCGTGCTCGATCAGCTCGGCGTGGCACGGGCGCACGTGGTCGGGGTGTCGCAAGGCGGCATGACGGCGCTCGGGCTCGGCGTGCGCCATCCGGGCCGCCTGCTCAGCCTGTGCGTCATCGCTGCACGCGCCGATGCCCCGCCGCCGTTTGCCGCGGCCTGGGACGATCGGATCGCGCTGGTGCGCGCGCAGGGCATCGCGCCGCTGGCCGCCCCGACGGCCGAGCGCTGGTGCGGTCGGCCGTTCCTCGACGGCCATCCGGAGATTGCTGCCGCGCTGCTCGCCTGCATCTGCGAGACAGATCCCGAAGGTTTCGTCGGCTGCGCCCGTGCGATCCAGGGGCTCGCCTATCTCGACGGCGTGAAGGGGCTGCGGCTGCCACAGACGATGATCGTCGGCGGCCACGATCAGCTGCTGCTGCAGCCGATGACGGATCTCGCCGCGCTGCTCGGCTGCGGTCTCCTGATCATTCCGGATGCCGGGCACCTGCCGCAGGTCGACCGTCCGGACGAACTGGATGCCGCGATCGATCGGCACCTGCGCGAGGCTACCGCGGCAACGTGATAACTGTGCCGGCGGGCCAGTGGTCCGCTTCCAAGGACCACTGGCAACTAGCGTGCGGTCGCCGGCGTCACGCCGGAGGTCTTCAGCAGGCGGCCCCAGCGCTCGATCTCGGCGAGAAAGCGCGTCTTGTGCGCTTCCGGCGACCATTCGGCGGATGGGAACGGCGCGGTGCCGACCGCTTTGAAGCGCTCCACCACCAGCGGCTCGGCCAGCGCGACCGCCAGCGCCTTGTTCAGTTTCGCAACGATCGCCGGTGGCGTGTCCTTCGGCGCGTAGAGCCCGTGCCAGATCGCCATGTCGAAGGCGGGCACGCCCGCGGCCGGCGCGGTCTCGACCTCCTTGATGACGTCGAGCGGTGCGGTGGAGGTGACGATGTAGCCGCGCACCGTGCCGCTGACGATCTGCGGTACCGCAGTGGTGGACTGGTCGCACAGCGCGTCGACCTGGCCGGTGACGAGGTCGTTCATTGCCGGTCCGGTGCCGTTGTAGGGCACATACACCTGCTTCACGCCGATCGCCTGGGTCAGCAGGATGGCGCAGAGATGCGCGTTGGAGCCGACGCCGGCATGGGCCATGGTGATCTTGTCGCCTTCGTGCTTGAAATAGCTGATCAGCTCCTGCGCGGTCTGCGCTGCCAGCGTCTTGCGGCCGACCAGCACCATCGGGCCGGTGTTGACGAGTCCGAGCGGCGTGAACGCCGTCGCCGTGTCGTAGCTGAGGTTGCTGTAGAGGCTCGGCGCTGCGGTCAGCGCCAGATGATGGATCAGCAGCGTGTAGCCGTCGGGCGCGGCGCGCGCCACCCGCGCGGCGCCGACCGTGCCGCCGGCGCCGACCACGTTCTCGACGATGACCTGCTGGCCGAGCGTCTGGCTCATGGAATGGGCGAGCAGCCGCGCGATCACGTCGGATGGGCCGCCGGCGGCGAACGGCACCACCAGGGTGACGATGCGGGTCGGGTAGTTGTCGGCCGCGGCAGGGGCGGGGAGTGCGAGGCCGGTGAAAAACAGCAGAGCGAGCGCGAGGTATCGGCAGCGGGTCGCGAAACTCATTCTTGTCGTCCTCCCCGAAAGAAGCGTGACTTCAGAATGCAGCGGAGCGGTTCGAAGGAAGCGGAGCCTGTTGTTGGCAGCGATCGTCGATCGGCAGTGTCAGTCGGCAGTCGATGGCGGCGCGGGACCACAGCGTCCGGCGCCGCTTCGCGGGCTATCTCAGGTCTGACAGATAGTGAGCGGCGTCGGTCAGGCAAATGCTGAGACGGTGCTCCACCGCGCTGCCCTCGAGGTCGAAGGCAATGCGGTCGATGACAAGGGCAGGCGTTTGGGGCGCGACGCCGAGCGCGCCGGCGTCCGCCACTGAGAGCGCCACTGCCTTCAGCCGCTCCTCGGCGCGGGCGATGCGGGCGGCGAAGCGGGTGGCGTAGAGCTGATAGAGGTTGTTCGGGATCGGACCATCGGTGAGGCCGGCAAAGCGCGTGGCCGGCAGCAGGATGGTCTCGACGATGGCCGGCCGCCCCGCGAGCGAGCGCAGCCGGCGGATGCGGATCACCCGCGCCGCCGGCGGTAGCGCCAGCGCCGTGGCGGTGGCGCGCGGCGCTTTGATTTCGCTCACGGCGAGCACGCGGCTTTCGGGATAGATGCGGGCGCCGTTGTCCGGCGTCAGCTTGAAGAACTGGAACAGGATGCGCGGCTCGTCATGGCCGGCGACGAAGGTGCCGCGGCCCTGGTAACGCACCAGCAAGTTCTCACCGGCCATCTCGTCGAGCGCCTTGCGCACGGTGCCCTGGCTGACGCCGAGATCGGCGGCGAGTTCGAACTCGTTCGGGATCGCCTTGTCCGGCGTCCAGCGCCCTTCTGCGATGCGGCGGATCAGCGTCTCCTTCACCTGGCGGTACAATGGCCGGAAATCCGGCGCCGCCGCACGGCGTGCCGTGCCTGCCGCGGCGGTCCCGGTGACGGTGCGGAGGGGGGCGCGCTTCATCGTTGACAGCCTAGCAGGTCTTATATCTTATACAAGACTTCTGCTCGTCTCCTCATGGTGAGGAGCGGCCATCTGGCCGCGTCTCGAACCATGAGGCCCAGGACTACCACGCGTGCTGCCGGACAATGGGCCTCATCCTTCGAGACGGCGCTGCGCGCCTCCTCAGGATGAGGAGTGGCAGCATGACGCGGAAACGACCTTGATCGTTGCTTGCGAGGACGAACGCCCATGAGTCATCCCCACTGCCTGGTCCACTCGCCGAAAGACAATTGCGGCGTCGTGGTGGTTGAAGGCCTCAAGGCCGGCACTGATATGCTGTGCCTGATCACCGAAAACGACACCACGTTCCACCTCACCGCGAAGATGGATATTCCGATCGGCCACAAGGTGGCGCTGACCGATATTCCGGCGCAGGCCACGGTGTGGAAGTACGGCGAGGATGTCGGCATCACCAAGGTGTCGATCGGGAAGGGTGAACACCTTCACGTTCACAATGCCAAGACCAAGCGCTGGTGAGGGCCCCATGTCCAGTCCCATATCGATTGTCGCAGATTACACCCAGGCCCAAACCCCACTCGCCGACGTGCGCGGCCGCTCCGTCGAGATGCCGGCCTACAAGGCGCCGGCGGTCAAGCGCGGCGCATCGTCCGCGCTCACCGGCTGGCGGCGCGACAACGGCCGCGTCGGTGTCCGCAACCATGTCGTTATCCTGCCGCTCGACGACCTGTCGAACGCCGCTTGCGAGGCGGTGGCCAACAACGTCAAGGGCACGCTGGCGATCCCGCATGCCTACGGCCGGCTGCAGTTCGGCCGGGATCTCGATCTGTACTTCCGCACCCTGATCGGCACCGGCAGCAATCCCAACGTCGCCGCCGTCGTGGTGATCGGTATCGAGCCGGCGTGGACCAAGGTCGTCGTCGATGGCATCGCCAGGACCGGCAAGCCGGTCGCTGGCTTCGGCATCGAGGAGCACGGCGACATCGCCACCATCGCGAAAGCATCCTATGTGGCGAAGGACTATGTGCAATGGGCGTCCGAGCTGCAGCGCGAACCGTGCGACCTTTCGGAATTGTGGATCTCGACCAAGTGCGGCGAGTCCGACACCACGACGGGACTGTCGTCGTGCCCGACCGTCGGCAACATGTATGACAAGCTGCTGCCGAAGGGCATCTATGGCGTGTTCGGTGAAACGTCCGAGATCACCGGCGCCGAGCACCTGTGCAAGGCGCGCGCGGCGAGCCCGGAGGTCGGCGAGCGCTGGTACAAGATGTGGAAGGCCTACCAGGACGAGGTGATCGAGGCGTACAAGACCTCCGACCTCTCCGACAGCCAGCCGACCAAGGGCAACATCGCCGGCGGCCTCACCACCATCGAGGAGAAGGCGCTCGGCAATCTCGAGAAGATCGGCCGCACCTCGCGCTATATCGACATCCTCGAGCCGGCGGAAACCCCGGCGAAGGGGCCGGGGCTGTACTTCATGGATTCGTCGTCGGCAGCGGCGGAATGCGTCACGCTGATGGCGGCCGGCGGCTATGTCGTGCACACTTTTCCCACCGGCCAGGGCAATGTCATCGGCAATCCGATCGTGCCGGTGATCAAGATCTCCGGCAACCCGAAGACGCTGCGCACCATGCCCGAGCACATCGACTGCGACGTCACCGGCATCCTGCGCCGCGACCTCACCATCGCCGAGGCCGGTGATGCGCTCATCGACATGATCGTGCGCACCGCCAACGGCCGCCTCACCGCCGCCGAAGCGCTCGGCCACCGCGAGTTCTCGCTGACCAAGCTCTATCGCAGCGCGTGAGCTGAGGAGACAAGGCGTCGGTATCTTCTCAGCGTCATCACCGGGCCGGCGCGTCCAGCTTCGAGCTATTCGTGATGGTGAGAAAGCTGGATGCGCGGGACAAGCCCACGCATGACGATGTGGGCGGCGTGCCGCTTTTGGTCGCGTCCGCGGTCGTCGGTTCTCCTCATGGTGAGGAGGCGCCACCGGGTCTGCGCGTTGCGCAGCCCGGCGGCAGGCTCCGCGCCGTCTCGAACCATGAGGCCGGGGCGTCGCCGCACGCGGGCCTCATCCTTCGAGACACGGCTGTCGCCGCTCCTCAGGATGAGCGGAGGCTGTGAAGCGAGCGGCGCTTCGTGCGCGCAGGGGTGACGGCGGCATTCCAATTCGCCTTCGCCAGTTGTTGCCGTTACACTCGCGCCGATCGTATCAGGAGCCATCCATGCAGCTCAGCCTCGCCGATGTCACCGCTTGGACCACCGAGGTGTTCGCGCGCCACGGCTGCAGCGCGGACAATGCGCGCGCGGTGGCGCAGGCGCTGGTGACGGCTGAGGCCGACGGCCTGAAGGGCCATGGGCTGTCGCGCATTCCGACTTACCTCACGCTGCTCAAGAGCGGCAAGGTCGATGGCCAGGCGACGCCGGCGGCCACCCGAACCGCACCGGCGGTGCTGGCGATCGATGCCGCTGATGGCTTCGCCTATCCCGCGATCGATCTCGCGCTGCGCGAGCTGCCGCCGCTCGCCCAAAGCCAGGGCGTCGCGACCGCCGCGATCCACCGCTCCAGCCATTGCGGCGCCGCCGGCTGGCATGTCGAGCGGCTGGCGAATGCCGGCCTCGTCGCGCTGATGGTAGCCAACACGCCGGCGGCGATGGCGCCATGGGGCGGGCGCGTGCCGGTGTTCGGCACCAACCCGATCGCATTCGCCGCGCCGCGCGACGGTGCGCCGCTGGTGGTGGACCTCTCGGTGTCGAAGGTCGCGCGCGGCAATCTGGTGGCGGCGAAGCAGCGCGGCGAGGCGATCCCGGAAGGCTGGGCGCTCGACGCCGACGGCGCGCCGACCACCGATCCGGCCGCCGGGCTCAAGGGCACCATGGTGCCGCTCGGCGATGCCAAGGGCGCTGCGCTCGCCGCGATCGTCGAGGTGCTGGCGGTGTGCCTTGCCGGCGCGGCGTTGTCGGCCGACGCCAGCTCGTTTCTCGACGGCGAGGGCGGCCCCTCCGGCACCGGCCAGCTGATCGTGGCGTTCGATCCCCGGGCCTTCGGCCACGATCGCTATGGCGCGCTGATGACGGCGCTGGCGGCGTCGATCACAGCGCAGGACGGGGCGCGCCTGCCAGGAGCGCGGCGCTTCGCGCTGCGCGCGGCTGCGGCGCGCGACGGCCTTGTGATCCCTGCGGAAGTGCTGGCCGCGGCCGGCCAGGCGGCCTGAGGCGGGCGCTCACACGTAGCGCGGCAGCCGCTGTCCGGGCAAAAGGTCGTAGGGCGCCTGCCAGCCCGGCAGGGCGCGGACGCGATCGAGCCAGGCGTGGATCGCCGGATGGCTGGTGGCGAAGTCGTAGCCGGCTTCCTCCGGCGGAAACAGCATGTAGCCGACCATCGAGATGTCGGCGATGGTCGGCCGGTCGCCGGCGGCGAACGCCGAGCGTTCGAAGTGCGCCTCCGCCACCCGCAGATAGTCCTTGAGCCGCTTCTGCAGGAAGGCCATGTCGTTCGGATCGGGCGAGGGCGTGAAGGCGCGCATGAAGCGCAGCGGTGCGAGATAGCCGCTGAGCTTGTGGTTGTCCCAGAACAGCCAGCGCAGCACCTCGAAGCGCTCGTCGTCGTCGCGGCCGCCGAATGCGCCATAGCGCTCGGCGAGCCGCAGCAGGATCGGCGCGGTCTGGCTGAACCGGCGGCCGTCCTCTTCGAGCACCGGGATCTCGCCCATCGCGTTGACGCTGGCGCGCCATTCCGCGGTGCGGGTGACGCCGGCGCCGAAATCCGTCCACACTTTCTCGAACGGCTGGCCGCACAGCGTCAGCATCAGCGCCAGCTTGTAGCTGTTGCCGGATTCGGGGAAGTAGTGCAGCCGGTAGGCGGTCATGGCGATCGCTCCTCGACGGAATGGCGGCTTTGCGCAGCCTCAGATCATCTGTTATGAATTACAGAACATTTGTTCCGTCATTGTCAACGTAACGCAGGGATGCGTCGGCTGCATGGCCGCATCGAACACCATCGCGACCGGTCCGCGGGGGCAGGCGCTCACCGACGCGGCGCTGCGCGTGATCGGCCGCGCCGGCCTCGACGGCGTCACCCATCGCGCGGTGGCGGCGGAAGCGGGCGTCTCGCTCGGCGCGGTGACGCATCATTTTCCGACGCGGGATGCCATCGTCGATGCGGCGCTGCGCAGCGCCGTGTCGCGCGAGGTCGGCCGGCTGCAGGCGCTGGCGTTCACGCTGCAGCACAAGGCGTTCGACATCGGCGCCTGGATCGATGCGCTGGTCGGCTGGTATGCGTCCGAGCTGAGGAGCAACGGAGAGACCCACATCGCCTGCTACGAGGCGATGCTGGCCGCGGCGCGCAGCGCGCGCCATCGCGCTGCAGTGGCGGAGCTGTTCAACACCTGGCAGGCGAGCGCGGAGCTGGCGCTGCGCGCGGCCGGGTCCGTGGCGCCGCGCCTTCACGCGGAGCTGTTTGTCTCGGCGCTGGTCGGCCGGCTGCTGCAGCAGCTCGCGGTGCCGAGCCGGCATTTTCGTCGCGACACCACGGCTGCACTGACGACGCTGGTGCACGCGCTGGCGGGTGGGGCAGGGCGCCGCCGCTGAAGCCGCGCGGCCCGCGGCGTGGCTAGCGCTCCCCTTCCGCGTGCCGGATCAGGTTGTCGCGCAGCGTCACGACGCCCTTCTGCATCCGTGCGAAGTCCTCTGGCTTCAGGCCGGAGGCTTCCACGAGGTTCATGCCAAGGCCCTTCTCGCGCAGCTTGCGGCCGGTCGCCGTCAGGCTGACGCGCACCTGGCGCTCGTCGGCGGGGTCGCGCCGGCGGTGCAGGTATCCCATCGCCTCCAGCTTCTTGAGGATCGGCGTCAGGGTGTTGGATTCCAGGAACAGCTTGTCGCCGAGGCCGCTGACGGTCTGGTCGTCCTCCTCCCACAGCGCCACGATGGTGATGTACTGCGGGTAGGTGAGGCCGAGTTCCTTGAGGATGGGCTGGTAGGCCCGCCCATAGGCGAGATTGGCCGAATAGATCGCAAAGCACAGGAAATCGGCCAGCCGCGGCCCGTCAGGGCCGGTCGGAGCGGGTTTGTCGGCGCGTTTCATGAAAAGGGTCCTCGCCAGCGGCACACGATGATGTGAAGTCTCGCATCCATATATATCGCATGCGATCTTATCGGAAGGGGTTGACTTCGGGGCGGGGCGTCTTTTATTTAGCGCATACGAATTGATCGTGTGCGATTTAAATCGAGGCCGGACGGCGCTCGACCCTGTTCGAAGGAGACCTTCAATGACCGACCTCATCGACCCGCAGCGCCGCCGTCTTCTGGGCACGGCCGTTGCCCTGGCCGCAGCGTCGCTGGCTGCGCCGGTGGCGGCCCGCGCCGAGGTGGCGGCAAAGACGGCCGCGCCGATAGCCGCCGGGGCCGGTGCGTTCGGCCCGCTCAGGCATGTCGAGGCCGGCGATCTCGATGTCGCCTATGTCGAGGTCGGTCCCGCGGACGGGCCGGTGGTGCTGTGCCTGCACGGCTGGCCTTACGACATCCACAGCTATGCCGAGGTGGCGCCGTTGCTTGCGGCGCGCGGCTACCGCGTCATCGTGCCGTACCTGCGCGGCTATGGCGCGACGCGCTTTCTGTCGGAGGCGACGCCGCGCAATGGTCAGCAGGCGGCGGTGGCGGCCGATGCTCTGGCGCTGCTCGACGCGCTCAAGATCGAGCGTGCGATCCTCGCCGGCTGCGACTGGGGCGCGCGCACCGCCGACATCGTCGCGGCGCTGTGGCCCGAGCGGGTCAAGGGCCTGGTCTCGGTCAGCGGCTACCTGATCGGCAGCCAGGCCGCCGGCGCCATGCCGTTGCCGCCGCAGGCCGAGCTGCAATGGTGGTACCAGTTCTACTTTGCCACCGAGCGCGGTCGTCTCGGCTACGACAAGAACCGCAGCGCCTTCGCTCGGCTGATCTGGCAGATCGCCTCGCCGCGCTGGGCGTTCGACGACGCCACCTTCGCGCGCTCGGCGGCGGCGCTCGACAATCCCGATCACGTTGCCGTCGTCATTCACAACTACCGCTGGCGGCTCGGCCTCGCCGAGGGCGAGGCGCGCTTCGATGCATACGAGCGCAAGCTCGCCACGGCGCCGGTCATCACCGTGCCGACCATCACCCTGGAGGGCGACGCCAACGGCGCGCCGCATCCGGAGCCCGCGGCCTATGCCGGCAAGTTTTCCGGTCGCTATGAGCATCGCCTGCTCACCGGCGGCATCGGCCACAACCTGCCGCAGGAGGCGCCGCAGGCCTTTGCCCAGGCCGTCGTCGACGTCGACCGCTTCTGAACCACGTCTTTTCCACCCCAGCCAAGGAGACTGACCATGACCAGTATCGACAAGGTGCTCTACACTGCGAAGACCCACACCACCGGCGGCCGCGACGGTGCCGCGCGCTCATCCGACGGCCGCCTCGACATCGCGCTGTCGCGGCCCGGCAGCGCCGGCGCCGGCACCAACCCGGAGCAGCTGTTCGCCGCCGGCTGGTCGGCCTGCTTCATCGGTGCCATGGGCCGCGCCGCGCAGGTTCTGGGTGTGACGCTGCCGCGCGACGTCGCCGTCGATGCCGAGGTCGATCTCGGCACGGCCGGCGAGGCGTTCCAGCTGCAGGCACGGCTCAATGTCAGCCTGCCGGGCCTTGCCCCCGACGTCGCCCAAAAGGTCGTCGCCGCCGCGCATGAGATCTGCCCCTATTCGCGGGCGACGCGCGGCAACATCGACGTCGCGCTCAGCGTGGCGTGAGGAGGGCGCCATGTGGAGCCTGAGCATGCTCAGGGTGATCCTGGTGATGGCGCGGGCGCTCGCCATCGCCGTCTCCCCGATGATGGTGGCGATGGCCCATGTCGCCACCGCCTGGCCGCAGGACCGGCGCGGCTGCATCCCCGCCCGCGTCAGCCTCGTCCGGGCGGAGCGCCGCCCGCGGGCTGTGGACAAGGTCGGCGTGCGCTGAGGCGCGCCGGTCGTGCCAAGGGGCCGATCGCTTCCCAAACGCGCCGCGTCCCACTACAACGGTGGCCCACAATCGACCGCCGTCACATCAGAAGGGTTGGGGAATGGCCGAAGCCGATCTGGATGCCGTCATCCGGGACATCGCGAAGAAGCAGAACAAGGTGCTGCAGGATGCCGTCAAGAAGCGGCACGACCGGCTGATGGCGCTCTCCGCGAAGGCCACGGACAAGGGCGCCAAGGACCGCTTCCGGCAGATCGCCAAGGAGACCAAGGTCCACGCCGCCGCCGCCGTCCGCCGCCTGCAGATCTCGGCCCAGAACGCCGCCGAAAGCTACGCCCGCGCCATCAAGCGCGTCGAGGAGGAGACCGCCGCCGCGCTGAAGGCCGCCGCCGAGAAGGCGGCCCAGGAGGCCGCGGCGAAGAAGGCTGCCGCCAAAGCGTCGGCAGACAAGAAGGCGCCGGCCAAGAAGAAGCCGGCGGCCAAGGCGAAGAAGGCTGCCGCCTGAGCTGTGCAAGGGGCGCGAATCGATCCCGCCGCCCGTGCGCAGCTTGCCTCAAGCTTCTGATCCGCGTTTGATTCTCGCTCCGGTTGTGGCAGGCTCCTGACACTGGGGGAGTCATTGCGTGCGCCTGATGGGCAGGCCCCCCCCCCCCGCAAGCTGGGGGCATCATGGGCGTCGAGTGGTTCTTGCAGGACGGCCGGGATCAGATTGGCCCGCTCAGTGATGCCGAGTTACGGCAGCGCGTCGCTGGTTATGACCGTCTCGATCGCGTTTGGGTCTGGCGTGACGGCTTCGATGGCTGGAAAACGGCCGCCGAGGCGCTGAAGCCTGACGGCCTCGCAACGCCGCCACGTCGCGCCAAGTTCCGCTGGGCCTTGTACGGCGCCATTCCCGGTGTGCTGCTGGCTGCGTCCGACGTGCTGTTGCAGTGGCGCGGGCCCGTGTTGCTGCCGTGGGGCGGGATGGGCACCGCGCACAACATCGGTTATCTCGCCGGAACCATCGTGCCGCTGATGCTGATCGGATTCATTGCCGGGGTGATCCGCGACTGGCGTGTCGGGCGCGCAAGACGTTTGCAGCGCGTCTGAGGCTGCTGAACTCACACAGCGGGCCGGCAAGGGCTGCGGGTGACGCGCCTCAAGCTGCTGACGGCGCCGGGGATGACACGGACGCTCTATCGGGAGGTCGCCTCGTTTCCCCACAAAGGGGCGGCCATGATCCGTGCCATCATCTCCAACAAGCAAACGCGAGGCGGTAAGGCGCGTTCCGCATCATGCCCGAGAGTGGCGGCGGTGAGAGGGGCGGCGCGGCGTGTCGGCGTCATAGACCTCTCGGGGCGGCGGCATCACGTTCGGCCGGCAGTCGCCATAGGTCCCGGACAGCGCGGCCCTGCACTGCTGGTAGGTCGAGTACATGCAGTCATGGGTGCCCCAGCGGCACCAGGGATAATAGACGTCGGCCTTGGCCGGCGCAGTGCTCGACAGCGCGGCGGCAAGGGTAACCGCGGCGGTGGCGGCGAGCAGGGCGGTTTTCATGGCGGGCTCCCGGGATTGGCGAAGCTGTGGGGCAACGCGAAGTCGGGGAACCGGGTTCCCGCAATAGCTCATCGGACACGCCGGCTCGCGCGTTCTTGAACGTCGCGGCGGTGCGCGACATGCAGGATGGCGCTGCCGTTGTCGCGAAAGCTTACGCCGCCACCGTCCACCGCTCCGGCTCCGCCGTCTGGCCGATCAGCGCCAGGCCGAAGGCGATCGATTCGAACTGGTCGGCTGATGTCAGCCGTTCGGCGCCGAAGCGCTCGCGGAACATGCGCTGCACCGCCGGCACGAATGATGTGCCGCCGGTCAAGAACACCTTGTCGATCTCGTGGGCTTCAAGGCCGGCCTTGGCGAGCACCGTGTCGACGGTCGTGCCGAGGCGGGCGACGTCGTCGGCGATCCAGCTCTCGAAGTCGTCCCGTGTGATGGTCGCGCCGATGTCGATGCCGCCGCTGCGGAAGCGGAAGTCGACGTGATCCTCGCGCGACAGCGCGACCTTGGCGTCCGACACCGCGCGATAGAGCGCAAAGCCGAGATCGTCCTCGACGATGGTGATGAAGTTGCGCAGCGCCTCGGGCTGGTCAGCGGTGCGGGCGAGCGTATGCAACTCGCGCAGGTCGCCGGAGCCTTTCATCATCGCAAGCTGGTGCCAGCGTGCGAGGTTCGAGTAGTAGTGGCTGGGGATCGTCAGCACCTTGCCGAGCGAGCGGTAGGTCGAGCCCTTGCCGAGCTTCGGCGACACCACATGGTCGACGATGCGGAAGTCGAAGTTGTCGCCGGCAATGCCGATGCCGGCATGTCCGAGCGGCTCGGCGCGCAGCACGCCGCCCTGGCGCGAGAACCGCATCACCGAGAAGTCGCTGGTGCCGCCGCCGAAGTCGGCGACCAGCACGGTGGCGTCATGATCGAGATGGCGCGCGAACGAGAACGCGGCGCCCACCGGTTCATAGACATAGCGCGCGTGTCCGGCGCCGAGCCGCGCGAACGCGGTCTGGTAGCGCTGCATCGCCAGCGCTTCGTCCGGGTTTCCGCCGGCGAACTTCACCGGGCGGCCGACCATGATGGTCGGCGCGGCGAGGTCGAAGCCCGTGCCGGCATGGCGCGTCAGGGTGCGCAGGAACGCGGCCAGCAGGTCCTCGAACTTGTAGCGGTTGCGGAACACCTGGGTGGTGTTGAACGCGGTGCTCGCGGCAAAGGTCTTGAACGACTGGATGAAGCGGTGGACGGCGCGGCCTTCGAGGAACTGCTCGATCGCCCACGGGCCGCCCTCGGCGCGCGGATCGAGCCCGCTGCCCGGCCGGTCCTCCCAGAAGCACAGCGCGGAGACATAGACGCTGTGGCTCTTGCCGCCATGGTCGAAGCGGATCGCATCGACCTGGCCGTCGGCGCTGGCCAGCGCGACCACGGTGTTGCTGGTGCCGAAATCGACGCCGATGGAGACAGCAGGAGAGGAGGTCGGCATGACGGATCCGAGAACGCGAGGTGGCGGGAATGGGAAGGGGGCGGACGTTTAGCGGCTTCGGCGGCGAAAGCCAACCCCGGATCGGGCGTTTGAAACGGCTGAATCGCTGCGGCCGGGCGGCCATGCCATGGAACGGTGGTTGCGCGCCCTTATATGATGCGTCATACGACTATTCGGACCCGTCCCCCAGAGTGAGCGCCGATGCCGCACCCTATTCCTGACGTCCTGAAGGCTTTCGCCGCCGGCGAGATCGTGGTGGTGACCGATGACGAAGACCGCGAGGGCGAGGGCGACCTGATCGTCGCCGCTTCGCTGTGCACCGCGGAGAAGATGGCCTTCATCGTCCGCCACACCTCCGGCATCGTCTGCGCGCCGATCACGGCCGAGGATGCCCGCCGCCTGCGGCTCGACCCGATGGTGGCGCACAACGATTCCAACCATTCGACCGCTTTCACGGTGTCGATCGACTACAAGCCGGGCATGACCACCGGCATCTCCGCCGAGGAGCGTACCGCGTGCTGCCGCGCGCTCGCCAATCCCAATGTCGGCGCCGGCGACTTCGCCCGCCCGGGGCATATCTTTCCCCTGATCGCCCGTGACGGAGGCGTTCTGCTGCGTTCCGGTCACACCGAAGCGGCGATCGATCTCTGCCGGCTCTCCGGCCTGCCGCTGGTCGGCGTCATCAGCGAGCTGATGAACGACGACGGCACGGTGATGAAGGGCGCGCAGGTCGCAGCCTTCGCCGAGAAGCACAAGCTCAAGCATGTCACCATTGCGGACATGATCGCGTACCGCCAGGCGCGCGAGAAATTGATCGAGCGAGTGTCCACGTTCACCGTCGACAGCCCCATCGGGCCGCTGGAAGGTTATGCGTACCGTTCGCCGTTCGATCCGATCTACCACGCCGCCTTCGTCTATGGCGGCATCGGCGACGGCAAGAATGTGCTGACCCGCTTCCACAAGCCGAACATCGTCAAGGATCTGTTCGCCGGGCCGCGCGATGTGCTTGCCGCGCTCGAGCAGTTCAAGAAGTGCGGCTCGGGCGTGCTGGTGTACCTGCGCGACGGCGCCGCCGGCGTGCCGGTCGAGCCGCTCGCCGAGCCGTCGTCGGCGGAAGCCGATCGCAACCGGCAGTGGCGTGAGGTCGGTGTCGGCGCGCAGATCCTGCGCGACCTCGGCGTCACCTCGATCCGCAACCTGTCGTCGACCATCCACGATTACAAGGGCCTCTCCGGCTTCGGCATCGAGATCGTGTGCAGCGAACGGCTGGAGTGCTGAGGCGAGGCGGCCTGTTCAGATTCTGCGTCATGCGCGGGCTTGATGGACTGTTGTCCGGCTTGTTCTTGAAGCGCTTCACACCCAATGCGTCATTGCCGGGCTTGACCCGGCAATCCAGCTTGCCCGCAGCGTAACACGTGGTTTTGAAGCTGGATCACCGGGTCTCGGCGCGGAGCCTGTCATCGGGCCGCGCTTCGCGCGGACCCGTTGGCGCCGGCCCGGTGATGACGCTGAGGGAGACCGCTGCTTCGTGGTGCGATCACGCTATGTGGCGTGCTGCGCCTCACCCCCGCAGCACCGCCGCGATCACCAGCCCCGACAGATACAGCCCCAGCGCAAACACCGTGTGGGTGACGAGGCTGCGCAGCCGCGCCACCCAGGGTTTCGGCGTCTTCGACGCGGCGATGCCCAGGCCGAACGCCGGCTGCATGATCAGGAACGGCGCAGCGATGCTGCCGATGCCGACAGCCAGGGCCGGCGCGAGCGTCGGCTGTGTCATCCAGGCCGGACCCGCGACCACCAGCAGCACACCTGCGAAGGCGACGCCGATAGCGTAATGCGCCGCCCAGCCGAGCGTGGCTTCGCCCGGAACAGGTGCGGCCCGGCCGATCGCGGCATGGGCCAGTCGGCCACGGGGCATATGGCCGAGCCAGCGGCCGACGAAACGGTAGTCGAGCGAGGGAATGCCGAGCAGGTGGCGCTGCGCCAGCGCCCAGAGGTCCATCACGGCGGTGGCGCCGGCACCGATCACGAGGGTGCCGGCGGAGGCTGTCAGCAGGTCGTTGTCCAAGTTGGTCTCCAAAAAGTCGGTCGTCAGGGCGGCCCTCGCCGGTCTCCGCCGGCGGACCGGCTTGTTGTGCATTCATTCAATTATTTGCTTGAATGATGTAGGAATGCTAGATCCACGTCAATGACCCCTGACGACGCCCCCGGCCAGCTGTTCACAGATCTCGCCGAGATCGCCCGCACGCTTGGCCACGCCCACCGCCTCGTACTGCTCGAGCACATCGCGCAGGGCGAGCGGGCGGTGGAGCGGCTGGCGGAGCTCACGGGCCTCAGCGTCGCCAACACCTCGCAGCATCTGCAGCACCTGCGCCGCGCCGGCTTCGTGCAGGCGAGACGCGACGGCAAGCGGGTGCTCTATCGCCTGGGTGGCGGCCCGATCGAGCCGCTGCTTGCGGCCCTGCGCGCCTATGCGGCGCACGGCCGTGCCGAGATTTTCGCGCTGGTCGCCGACCCCGCCGCCGACGGCACGGACGCCATGTCCCGCGACGAGCTGCTGGCGCGCCTTGCCGAGCACAGCGTCACGCTGCTCGACGTCCGGCCCGCCGAGGAATATGCGCTCGGCCATCTGCCGGGCGCGCTCAGTATCCCGGTCGAGGAGCTCGCGCGGCGGTTCGCCGAGCTGCCGCGCGAACATGAGATCGTCGCCTATTGTCGCGGGCCTTATTGTGTGCTGTCGGCCACGGCCGCTGTGCTGTTACGTGGCGCCGGTTTCCGCGTGCGCCGCCTCGCGGCCGGCTTTCCGGACTGGAAGGCGGCGGGGCTCGGGGTCGAGACGGTGGCGGCAGGCTGAGGTCTGCCGCGGAATGCGGTGCGGGCCATTGCCTCGGGAAACATTTTAAGCTTAAAATATCTCCTGCATGGGCCTCTGCATGACGAGGCCTTGCAATGTGCCGGTAACGCCGTAACCTGCCGGCCAACGCCGCCGGGCCGTCGTCCCGCGGCAAAATGTCAAACAATTCAGAAGGAAAGAGGATCACCCATGAGCGTGCGTGCGCATACCAAGGACAAGCCGGCTGCAGCCACGTTCCAGTGGGACGATCCGTTCCTGCTCGAGGACCAGCTCACCGAAGACGAGCGCATGATCCGCGACACCGCGCGCCAATATGCCCAGGAAAAGCTGCTGCCGCGGGTGACCGAGGCGTATCTCGAGGAGAAGACCGACCGCGAGATTTTCCGCGAGATGGGCGAGCTCGGCCTGATCGGCGTGACCTTCCCTGAGGAGTATGGCTGCGCCAATGCCGGCTACGTCGCCTATGGTCTCGTGGCGCGCGAGGTGGAGCGGGTCGACTCCGGCTACCGTTCGATGAACAGCGTGCAATCCTCGCTGGTGATGTACCCGATCTACGCCTATGGCGATGAGACCCAGCGCAAGAAGTACCTGCCCAAGCTCGCCAGCGGCGAGTGGGTCGGCTGCTTCGGCCTCACCGAGCCGGATGCCGGCTCCGATCCCGGCGGCATGAAGACCCGCGCCGAGAAGGTCGCCGACGGCTACCGCCTGACCGGCAGCAAGATGTGGATCTCCAACGCCCCGATCGCCGACGTGTTCGTGGTGTGGGCGAAGTCGGCGGCGCACGACAACCAGATCCGCGGTTTCGTGCTGGAGAAGGGCATGAAGGGTCTGTCGGCCCCGAAGATCAAGGGCAAGCTCAGCTTGCGCGCCTCGATCACCGGCGAGATCGTGATGGACGGCGTGGTGGTGCCGGAAGAAAACCTGCTGCCCAACGTCTCCGGCCTCAAGGGCCCGTTCGGCTGTCTCAACCGCGCCCGCTACGGCATCTCGTGGGGCGCGATGGGCGCGGCCGAAGACTGCTTCCACCGCGCGCGGCAGTATGTGCTCGACCGCAAGCAGTTCGGCCGGCCGCTCGCCGCCACCCAGTTGGTGCAGAAGAAGCTCGCTGACATGATGACCGAGATCTCGCTGGGCTTGCAGGGCTCGCTGCAGGTCGGCCGGCTGATGGACGCCGGCAAGATGGCGCCGGAGATGATCTCCATCGTCAAGCGCAACAACTGCGGCAAGGCCCTCGACATCGCCCGCGTCGCGCGCGACATGCATGGCGGCAACGGCATCTCCAGCGAATTCCAGGTGATGCGCCACGCCCAGAACCTCGAGACCGTGAACACCTACGAGGGCACCCACGACGTCCACGCCCTCATCTTGGGCCGCGCCATCACCGGCATCCAGGCGTTCTCGTAAGCGACGCGTTGGAAGCCGAGGCGTATCATCTCCTTCGGCGTCATTGCCGGGCTTGACCCGGCAATCCAGCTCCTCGCCTTGTGGCATGAGCTGTCAAGCTGGACCCGCGGGTCAAGCCCGCGGGTGACGGTGGTGAGTGACGAGGCGCATCCACCGTACTCTGCGTCATGCCCGGCCGCTTGCCGGGCATCCACGTCTTAACAGCCGTGCCGATTGGCAAGACGTGGATGGCCAGGACAGGCCCGGCCATGACGGACGCGGGACGGTCGTCCTGCGTGATCGCGCAAGCATGATGGGGACTGCCATGGCTGACGACAACGACGACATTCCCTTCAACCGCGACTTCCCGCTGCAGCATGGCGTGGTCGAGGAGGTGGTGCCCGGCGTGCGGCGCATCGTCTGCAACAATCCCTCGCCGTTCACCTTCTCCGGCACGGTCAGCTACATCGTCGGCCGCGGCAAGGTCGCGATCATCGATCCCGGTCCCGACAACGAGGCGCATGCCAAGGCGCTGCTCGATGCGGTGCGCGGCGAGACGGTGACCCACATCCTCGTCACCCACACCCACAAGGACCACTCGCCGAACACGCCGCGGATCAAGGCGGCGACCGGCGCGACGGTCTATGCCGAGGGGCCGCACCGCGCCTCGCGCCCGCGCTACGAGAGCGAGAAGGCGACCACCGAATCCGGCGCCGATCGCGACTTCGTGCCGGACGAAGTGGTGCGCGACGGCGAGGTCATCACCGGTGATGGCTTTGCGCTCGAAGCGGTGTTCACGCCGGGCCATACCGCCAACCACGTGGCGTTCGCCTGGCCGGAGCGCAAGCTGACTTTCGTCGGCGATCACGTGATGGGCTGGTCGACGTCGATCGTCGCGCCGCCGGACGGCTCGATGGTCGACTACATGGCCTCGCTGGAGAAGCTTAGCCGGCGCGACGAGACGCTGTACTTCTCAGGTCACGGCCCGGAGATCCCCGAGGCGCAGCGTTTCGTGCGCTTCCTGATCCGCCACCGCAAAGCGCGCGAGGCCTCGATCCTGCATCGCCTCGGCAAGGGCGAGGCGGACATCCCGACGCTGGTGCGCGCCATCTACATCGGCATCGATCCGCGTCTCACCGGCGCGGCGGGCTATTCGGTGCTCGCTCATCTCGAGGACCTCGTCGGCCGCGGCGTGGTGGCGACCGACGGCGATCCCACCATCGCGGGCAGCTACCGGCTGGTGTGAAGGCTAAGGGTCCCCACGAAAACCACGTCGTCACCGGGCCGCCGCGAAGCGGCGAGACCCGGTGATCCAGCTTCTAGGGACGCACGTTAAGCCGCAAGCAAGCTGGATTGCCGGGTCAAGCCCGGCAACGACGCTGTTGGATGAGGGAAGCGCGTCCGCCCCTTACTTTTCACGACCGTGGCCGTCGCGGACGCCGCGATGATGGCTCGCATCGATCGTGCCGGCAGCCTATCGCTTCGCCGGCGCCTTTGGCGCCGCCGGTTTCGGCGCGGCGGCCTTCTTCACCGGCTTGGCGTTGTCGACGGCGTCGTTGAGGTCGTCGATCAGCTTGCTGACGCGGGCGGCGTTGGTGCCGAGGTCGTGCTCGAAGTAGCGCGAGGCGGAGCGGATGTCGACGCGCGAGCCGTCGGCATCGGGCTGCACCCGGATCGAGATGTCTTCGCGAAAGCCCATGATCGGCGTGCGCGCCACCGCCTCGATGCGGCCAATCATGCGCGGCGGCTGCGGCGCGCGCTCGTCGATGATCAGCCATTTGCGCCGGGTGACGAGCTTGAGCGTCTCTTCGAAGGCGCGCTGCGGCGGCACCTCCAGCGTCACCGGCTCGATGTCGGGATAGGCCTGCTGCTGTTGCTCGGCGGAATAGAGGCCGGCATAGGCGGCCGGGTTGGTGCCGTCGCCGGTGCGCAGCCGCGCCAGCGCATCGAACCGCGGTGGATCGATCGGGTCGGTGGTGATGTCGTGGATCGCCGGCAGCTTGCGGTACTGCAGGCCGAGATAGGCCGGATAGGCGAGGATCGCGACGTCGAGCAGCAGCGCGATGAGAATGCGCCCCATGCCGCGCGAGCCGTTGTGCCAGATCGCGGCGAAGGCGGCGAACGCCACCAGGATCGACAGCACTGCCAGCCCCAGCGCGCCGAAGAAGGCCATCAGCGCCGGCTTGAACTCTAGGAAGCCGAAGCGAATGACGATGATCGACACCGCGGTCGCCACCAGCGAGAACACGGCCAGCATGCGCGCCCAGGTGGCGAGCGCCGACACGGGCTCCAGTTGATAAGGCGCGGAGAACCTGCGGGCCATCTCGTCGTCCCTGTTGGGTCCGCCGTGTGATCACGCCTCATGGCGCGGAGCGGCCGCCCGGCCGCGTCTCGAACCATGAGGCCCGGCCTGTGCTTGCCTCATCCGTCGAGGCGCCCGCGTGCGCAGGCGTCTTGGGATGAGGAGGAAGGCAGGTGACGAACAGGTCGGTTGAGACCACGCCCGGGCGGTAAATTCAAGCGGCGATTGGTCGGAACGGGGGTGGGGCGCATGGCTGGCGGCCCGTCGCAGACGAGGCGCCTGCCTCAGCCGTCATTCCGGGACGTCCGGAACGACGGTCAGAGATGCCCAAACGCATCGTGCCCGGCGCAGGGCCGGGCACGACGCTGGACGCCTCAAATGGGCGGCCTGAGGTTTACGCCGCCGGGGTCGGCAGCGTGTAGTCCTTGAACTGGTCGCGCAGCGCGGTCTTGAGGATCTTGCCGGTCGCGGTGTGGGGGATCGCGGTGACGAAGGCGACGTCGTCAGGCATCCACCACTTGGCGATCTTGCCGTCCATGTAGCTCAGAATCTCCTCGCGCGTCGCGGTCTGGCCGTCCTTGAGCTGGATGATCAGGAGCGGCCGCTCGTCCCACTTGGGATGCGCCACGCCGATCACTGCGGCCTCGGCCACCTTGGGGTGGCCGACTGCGAGGTTCTCGAGGTCAATGGACGAAATCCATTCACCGCCGGACTTGATGACGTCCTTGGAGCGATCGGTGATCCGCATGTAGCCGGCTTCATCGATGGTCGCGACGTCGCCGGTGTCGAAATAGCCCTCGTCGTCGAGGATGTCGGTGTCGACCCGGTAGTAGGCCTTCGCCACCGACGGGCCGCTGACCTTGAGACGGCCGAAGGTCTTGCCGTCCCACGGCAGCTCCTTGCCCTCGTCGTCGGTGATCTTCATCTCGACGCCGAACGGGGGGTAGCCCTGGGTCTGCAGCACGTCGAACATCTTGTCGCCGTCGAGCTTGTCGAACGGCGGCTTGAGCGCGGCGAGGGTGCCGATCGGGCTCATCTCGGTCATGCCCCAGGCATGGCGCGAGGCGATGCCCATGTCGGCGAACGCCTTGATCATCGAGCGCGGCATCGCCGAGCCGCCGCACACCACGAGCTTGAGGCTCGGCAGCGACAGCTTGTTGTTGGCCATGTGGTTGAGCAGCATCAGCCACACCGTGGGCACGCCGGCGGTCACCGTCACCTTCTCGGTGTCCATCAGTTCATACACCGATGCGCCGTCGAGCTTGGCGCCGGGCATCACCAGCTTGGTTCCCATGGAGGGCGCAGAGAACGCGATGCCCCAGCTGTTGGCATGGAACAGAGGCACCACCGGCAGCATTGTGTCGTTGGCGCTGGTGCCCAGCGCGTCCTTGTTGTTGGCCATCAGCGCGTGGAGCACGTTGGAGCGATGGGAATACAGCACGCCCTTGGGATCGCCGGTGGTGCCGGAGGTGTAGCACATCGCCGCCGCGGTGTTCTCGTCGAACTCCTTCCAGGTGAAGTTGCCGTCGACCTCGGCGATCCAGTCCTCGTAGGCGACCGCGTTCTTCAGCGTGGTCTGCGGCATGTGCGCCTTGTCGGTGAGCACGACATAGCGCTCGACGCTCGGCAGGCTGCCTGCGATCTTCTCCAGGATCGGCACGAAGGTCAGGTCGGTGATGACGATGCGATCCTCAGCGTGGTTGATGATCCAGCTGATCTGGTCCGGAAACAGGCGCGGGTTCACGGTGTGGCAGATGGCGCCGATGCCCATGATGCCGTACCAGCATTCGAGATGGCGCCACGTGTTCCAGGCGATGGTGGCGACACGGTCGCCGAACTTGATGCCGTCGCGGTCGAGGCGCTGGGCGACCTTGAGCGCGCGACTGCGGATCTGCGCATAGGTGGTGCGGTGGATCGGCCCCTCCACCGAGCGGGTCACGACCTCCTGGCTGCCATGGATTCTGGCCGCGTGATCGATGATCCGATGGCACAGCAACGGCCAGTCCTGCATCAAGCCAAGCATCCGACGTCTCCTCCTCATAGATCGGTTTTTACCGCCCCGCGGCTTATTCCGCTTTTCCGGAAAATGCTCTAGGGGATTGCCATGAAGTTTAGCGCGGACCGGGTCGGTCGCAAATGGCCATCTGGCCGAAAGTCCTGCGGCGAAAGGGCATTACGCCCTGTTGTGGCAGCGGTTCTGGTGCTGTTCGGCAGTCTGCCCGTGGCCGCGCGCAGCGACGTGCCGCTGCCCCGGCCGCGCCCGGCGACCGCGCCCGCCCGGCCGGTGCTGGATACCGCTGCGGGCACGCCGGCGACGGCCGAGACGCCTGCGGACGAGGTGAAGGCAGGCGAGGGTGAGGCTGCCGCTCCCGCCGAGACCAGGCCGGTCGACAAGCCGAGCGCCAGGACCGGGCGCGCGACCGGGCCGGCCGCGCCGCCACCGTCGCCCTGCCGTGTTGCGCTGACGGAGGAGATCGCGGTCGCGCCGAGCATCGCGCCGATCCGCGGTCCGGGCGCCTGCGGCGGCGACGACCTGGTGCGGCTCGAGGCGGTGGTGCTCGGCGGCGGCCGGCGCGTCGCGGTGAAGCCTGCGGCGATCCTGCGCTGTACGATGGCCCGTGCGATCGCCGACTGGGTGCGCACCGACATGGCGCCGCTCGCGGAGCGGCTTGGCACCACGGCGAGCGAGGTCGACAATTTCGATTCCTTCGAGTGCCGCGGCCGCAACCGTGTCGCCGGCGCAAAACTCTCCGAGCATGGCCGCGCCAACGCACTCGACGTGCGGGGGGTGCGGCTGGCCAGCGGCCGCTTCATCTCGCTGACCGACCGTACCGAGCCGCGGCCGTTGCGCGAGGAGGTGCAGCGTTCGGTGTGCGCGCGTTTCACCACTGTGCTCGGGCCGGGCTCGGACTGGTATCACGAGGACCACATCCACCTCGACCTCGCCGAGCGCCGTGGCGGCTATCGGACGTGCCAGTGGGACGTTGACGACCCGCTGCCGGCCGTTGCGCCGCTGTTGCCCGCGGCGCGGCCGCCGGAAGCGCCGCCGCGCGAAGTGGCCGACACTGAAGATGCGGGCAAGCCGGCGGCCGCCGGCGCGCCCGGCCACGCCGCGCCAGGCGCCGCCGAGGTCCCGCAGCCCGAGATGCAGGGCGGCGCCGATGCGCAGGAGCCCGAGGCGGATGAGCCGGCCGCGGCGGTGCCCGCGGCGGAGCCGGTCAAAAAGCCCGCGAAACAGTCTCGCAGGCGCACGCCGCCGCGGCCGTCACGGGGGCAATAAAAAAGCGCCGGTCGCCCGGCGCTTCTTGTGTCCTCGTCTGCGTGCAGCTCAGTTCGACGAGCTGCCGGTGCCCTGCAGCGCGAGCTTGGGGTTGCTCGGCGAGTCGCCGTGCTTGGGCTCGAGCACCACCACCACGCTGTTCATCTTCACGCGGCTGTAGAGGTCGATCACGTCCTCGTTGGTCATGCGGATGCAGCCCGAGGAGATCGAGGCGCCGATGTACTCTGGCTGGTTGGTGCCGTGGATGCGGAACAGGGTGTCCTTGTTGCCCTGGTAAAGGTAGAGCGCGCGCGCGCCGAGCGGGTTGTCGATGCCGCCGGCGACCTGCTGCGGCAGGCCCTCGATGCGCTTGTGGATGTCAGCGGTCGGCGTCCACTTCGGCCATTCCTGCATGTTGCCGACGCGGGCGACGCCGGAGAACGCCAGCGCTTCCTCGCCGACGGTGACGCCGTAGCGGATCGCCTTGCCGCCTTCGAGCACGTAGTAGAGGTAATGGTTGTCGGAATCGACCATGATCGAGCCCGGCGCTTCCTTGCGGTGGTAGTCGACGATGGCCCGGCGGTACGGCTCGGGGACGGACACCTTCGCGTAGCGGGCTTTCGCCAGCTGGTCCTTGTCGCGCGAGGTCAGGCTGGCCTCAGGGGCCTTCTCATACACGGTGGCCTGCATGCAGCCCGCGAGCATCAAGCTCGCGCACAACAGACCCAGCTTCACTCCGAAAGACGCCATCAGTTCATTCCCAGCAAATCGACTTTTCTTAAGTCATTATAGATGTCTGTGCCTGCGCGTGCCGTCTCTTTCGGTGCGACCGCTGCGCGCAGTCGGCGCCGCACCAAACCATCGTGACCGGTGTCACGGCCGCGCCGCGTCACCGTCGTCTTAACCTGCAGCCCTGTCGCCTGGATTGCGCAAGCCGCTGGTCGGCGCAGGCGAGACCGCCTGCGCCACCTCCGAGCCCACCGGCTCAGTAGGTTCCGCCGCTGCCCTGCAGCGCCATCTTCGAATTGTAGGGCGAGTCGCCCTGCTTCGGCTGAAGCACCACCACCACCGTGCCGAGTTTGACGCGGTTGTAGAGGTCGATGACGTCCTCATTGGTCATGCGGATGCAGCCCGAGGAGATCGAGGCGCCGATGTATTCCGGCTGGTTGGTGCCGTGGATCCGGAACAGCGTGTCCTTGCCGCCGGAGTACAGGTACATCGCCCGCGAGCCCATCGGATTGTCCGGGCCAGGCGCCACGAAGGTCGGCACGCCGAGACGCTCGATCTCGCTCTTGGTCGGATGCCAGGCCGGCCATTCGGCCATGCTGCCGACCTTGGCGACGCCGGACCACGCCATGGCCTCTTCGCCGACGGTGATGCCGTAGCGGATCGCCTTGCCGTTATCGAGCACGTAGTAGAGGTAGTGATTGTCGGAATCGACCATGATCGAGCCGGGCGCTTCCTTGCGGTGATAATCCACAATGGCGCGCCGGAACGGCTCAGGCACCTGGACCTTCTGGTAGCTCACCTTGGCGAGATATTCCTTGTCCCGCGGCTTGAAGTTCGCCTCGGAGGACTTCTCGTAGGTGGTGGCCTGCATGCAGCCGGCCAGCATCAGGCTGGCGGCCACTACTCCCAGTTTGGATCCGAGCGACGGCATCGCAATTCCCGTTGAATTCCCAACGCAATTTCGCGGGATGGGCAGCCCCCAGCCGCCGATTCCGGATGTGTTGTGATTATCGCATGTACCTGCGGCAATTCCACTCATTCCCTCGCCCTTGCGCCATGCGGTGAAGCACCTGTGGCATTTTTGCCGCGGGTTTTTCAGGGGCTGCCGGGCAATTGGGCAACTCGCCTGCGCGGGCAGACCACTGTCACCTGTACGTCGCAAAACAATGCTGTTGAACCGGCGCCTTGGCGGGGCGGTTCGCGGCGGATGGCGGCGTTGCTGTTGCACGAATCGCGTCGATTTGCGCTTTGGCAAGGGAGGGGCCGCCCGCAACAGCGGTGCCATGGTGCCGTAACATGGCTGGGCCGGATCGGGGCGCGGGGATTGAGGATTTGCGATGCTGACAGCTTTCGTCCCGGCCGCGGGCACGCTCAGGAAATTCGACGACCTCAGCCTCGATGCGCTGCCGCCGGAGGCAGTGTGGATCGACCTGAAGACGCCGTCGCCCGGCGAGGACAAGGCGGTCGAGAAGCTGGTCGGGATCGAGATTCCGACCCGTGAGGACATGCAGGAGATCGAGATCTCCAGCCGCCTCTACATCGAGAACGCGGCGCGCTACATGACCGCGACACTGATGTGCGCGGCCGATTCCGGCTCCCCGCGCACCACGCCGGTGTCGTTCATCCTGACCGATCATCGCCTCGTCACGGTGCGCTACGACGAGCCGAAGCCGTTCCTGCTGGTCGCGGCCAAGCTCGCCCGCGGCTGCCCCGTCCACACCACCGGCGATACCGTGCTGATCGACCTGCTCGACGCGGTGATCGATCGCACCGCCGACATCCTCGAGCGTGCCGGCGCCGACGTCGACAGCGTCAGCACCCAGATCTTCGAGCCCTCGGCCGACCGCGGCCATGCGCGGACCTATTCCCAGATCCTGCTGTTCATCGGCAAGAAGGGTGACCTCGTCTCCAAGGTGCGCGAGAGCCTGGTGTCGATCGGCCGCCTGCTGTCCTTCGTGGCCGTCGAAACCGACAACGGCCGCTGGAGCAAGGAACAGAAGGCGATGTTCAAGACCATGCAGCGCGACGTGCAGTCGCTGACCGACCACGCCTCCTATCTCTCCAACAAGATCCAGTTCGTGCTCGACGCCATGCTCGGCGTGGTTAACCTCGAGCAGAACAACATCATCAAGCTGTTCTCGGTGATGGCGGTGGTCTTGATGCCGCCGACCCTGATCGCTTCGATCTACGGCATGAACTTCAAGGCGATGCCGGAGCTCGACTGGTCGATCGGCTATCCGATGGCGCTGGTCGGCATGCTGCTGGCCGCGGCGCTGCCCTACCTGTTCTTCAAATGGAAAAAGTGGCTATAGGGCGCATGGATACCATCTTCTTCGATCTCGACGGCACGCTGACCGATCCCAAGCCCGGCATTACCCGTTCGATCCAGTATGCGCTGCGCAAGCTCGATCGCGCGGTGCCGTCCGAGGACGACCTGACCTGGTGCATCGGGCCGCCGCTGCGGGCGAGCTTCGTCACGCTGCTCGGCGGCGAGGAGTTCGCGGACCGTGGCGTCGAGCTCTATCGCGAACGCTTCGCCGACATCGGCCTCTACGAGAACGCCGTTTATCCCGGCATCGAGGCGACGCTGTCGGCGCTGCAGGCCGCCGGCCTCATGCTGTTCGTCGCCACCAGCAAGCCGGCCGTGTTCGCCGAGCGCATCGTCGATCACTTCGGCCTGCGCGGCTACTTCACGCGCGTGTTCGGCTCGGAGCTCGACGGCACGCGCGTCGACAAGGGCCATCTCTTGACCTACGCGCTCGCGGAGACCGGCACCGATCCAGCCCGCACGGTGATGATCGGCGACCGCAGCCATGACATCGTCGGCGCGGCGAAGAATGCGATCCGCGCCATTGGCGTCACCTATGGCTACGGCAGCCGCGCCGAACTGACGGAAGCAGGCGCAGCCAGCCTCTGCGACACCCCCGCGGACGTGCTCGATCGCCTGATGGGCTGGCGCTGACGGCGGTTGTCAGTTGACGCCGGCCAGTCAACGCGACGTCACGGCCTCGCACGTTCAACTGTCCTCATGGTGAGGAGGCGCGTCAGCGCCGTCTCGAACCAAGAGGCCGAGGCGTTGCGTCACGGGGCCTCATCCTTCGAGACGCAGGCTTCGCCTGCTCCTCGGGATGAGGGGAGACGGTGCCTTTGACGCACGAGCGCCGGCCATCGCCTCACACGTGCTGGCCGCCGTTGATATGGATCTCGGCGCCGTTGACGTAAGAGCTGGTCTCCGTGCACAGCACGTAGATGATTTTCGCGACTTCATCGGGCGTGCCGAGGCGGTGCATCGGGATCTGGCTCTCGACGATCTTCTCGGTGCCCGGGGAGAGGATCGAGGTGTCGATCTCGCCCGGTGCGATGGCGTTGACGCGGATGCCGACGCGGCCGAAGTCGGAGGCCATCTCGCGGGTCAGCGCCGCGAGCGCCGCCTTCGAGGTGGCATAGGCCGCGCCCGCGAACGGATGCACCCGCGAGCCGGCGATCGAGGTGACGTTCACCACCGAGCCCTTCGCCGCCTTCAGCTCGTTGATCAGGCCGCGCGCCAGCATGATCGGCGCCATGAAGTTGACGCGGAACACCTTCTCCCAGGTCTCCATGTCGGTGTCGAAGGTGCCGAGCCGCGCGCCGCCCGGCGCCTTCGGCGAGATCGCGGCGTTGTTGACCAGCGCATGCAGCTCGCCGGTCTCGAGCCGGGAGCGGATTTCCTGGATCGCTTTGAGGGTGTTGTCCGGATCGGACAGGTCGACCTGGATGTGATCCTCGGGGCCTGCGTCCCAGGGGCACTGCTCGGGGAAGGGATGGCGCGAGCAGGTGATCACCCGCCAGCCGGCGCTGGAGAAGCGGATCACGGTGGCATGACCGATGCCGCGGCTGGCGCCGGTCAGGAGCAGGGTGCGGCGGGGGGCGTTGGAAGCGGAGCTGGGCATCAGGGTCTCGTCTGGAGCGCGATCAGCGTGCGACGCGAAGGTCCATGTGGAAAGTCCATGTGCATGTCCATGTCCGGCGGCGGCCTGGACGCGGGCATGGCGTCAGGGATAGAGCCGGGTCTTGGTCCAGGCGCCGTCCGTCGTCTCGCGGCGGAATTCGATCCGGTCGTGCAGGCGGAACGGGCGATCGTGCCAGAACTCGATCGCCAGCGGGGCGATGCGGAAGCCGCTCCAGCCCGGCGGCCGCGGCACCGCGCCGACCAGGTGCTTGGCGGTTTCACGGGCGATCGCCTGCTCGAAGGCGAAGCGGCTCTCCAGCGGCTGCGACTGCTTGCTCGCCCAGGCGCCGATCTGCGCCTGGCGCGGACGGGTGGCGAAATAGGCGTCCGCCTCGGCGTCGGTCACCGCGCTGACGATGCCGCGGATGCGGACCTGGCGGCGCAGCGACTTCCAGTGAAACACCAGCGCGGCCTTCGGCGTGGCGGCGAGCTCCTGGCCCTTCTGGCTGGTGAGGTGGGTGTAGAACACGAAACCGTCGGCATCGAAGCCCTTCAGCAGCACCATGCGCACGTCCGGCAGGCCGTCTGTGTCGACGGTGGCCAGCGCCATGGCGTTGGGATCGTTCGGCTCGGATGCGCTGGCCTCCTTAAGCCATTCCGAAAACAGCGCAAATGGTTCCTGCGCAGCCGTAAAATCACCTCGCGTTAACCGATCCTGGTGTTCGATGGGAGGCGCGTCGGTCATGGTGTGGAGTATCCGGGGTTGCCTGTGTCAGCGTTTGGGAACGCATGTCGCCCCCTATATAGGGGATGCAAGGGCGATCGCCTATCGGCGACGCACCGCGCGACGGCGCTGATCGTCGCGGCGCTCATCGCTGCCTGCGCCGGCGGCTGTTCGTTCCGGATGAGCCAGGCTCCGGAGGTGAAGGCGGACGGGGTGGATATCTCCGACGTGACCGGGTCGATCACGCCGGCCGTCGAGGTCGTGGAGGGGCCGACCGAGAGCGATCTGGCGTTTGCCCGCAACGCCGCCTCCGACGTGCTGACCCGGGGCGACAAGAATTCGAGCCAGCCGTGGGAGAATCCCAAGACCGGTGCGCGCGGCTCGGTGACCCCGTTGGCGAGTTCCTACACCAGCGACGGCCGGACCTGCCGCGACTTTTTGGCGAGCTACGTCAACGGCAAGTCGGAGGCCTGGCTGCAGGGGGAGGCCTGCCGGGCCGGCGAGGGGCGCTGGGAGATCCGCTCGATGCAGCGGTGGAAACGGAGTTGAGTTACGGCCGCGGCCGTTGCAAAAATGCCACGGACGTCCCACATGAAGGCCAACCGGGCCATTGGGCCCGACTGCCCTGAAGTCATTTCCCGAAGGAGACGAGACGAATGCGCGACCCCTATGAGGTCTTGGGGGTGCAGCGAAGCGCCAGCGCTGCCGATATCAAGAGCGCGTTTCGCAAACTCGCCAAGAAGCATCACCCCGACGCCAACAAGAATGATCCGAAGGCCGCCGCCCGCTTCGCCGAGGTGAACACGGCCAACGAGATCCTGGGCGACGAGGAGAAGCGCAAGCAGTTCGACCGCGGTGAGATCGACGCCGAGGGCAAGCCGCGCTTTCAGGGCTTCCCTGGTGGCGGGCGGGCCGGTGCCGGCCGCGCCGGCGGCTTCGAGTACAGCTTCCGCCCCGGTGAGGGCGGCGGCGGCGGTTCGTTCGAGGACATCCTCAGCAGCATGTTCGGCGGCGCGGCGGCCGGGATGCGCGGCGGCGGTGGCCGCGGCGGCGCCGGTGCGCGCACCTTCGAGTTCGACGGCCCGTTCGGCGGCCCCGATCTCGACCTCAGCGTCACCATGAGCATCTCGCTCGAGGAAAGCGTCAATGGCGGCGAGAAGCGCGTGCGCCTGCCGACCGGCAAGGAGCTCAACGTCCGCATCCCGAAAGGGGTCACCTCGGGCCAGCAGATCCGCCTGAAGGGGCAGGGCGAGAGTGCGCCGGGCCATCCGCCGGGCGATGTGCTGATCACATTGACCATCGCCCCGCATCCGCTGTTCAAGGTCGACGGCGAGGACCTGCGTCTCGATCTGCCGATCACACTTTATGAAGCGGTGCTCGGCGGCAAGGTGCGCGTGCCGACGCTGGATGGCGTGGTGGAACTGTCGGTGCCGAAAAACACATCGAGCGGTCGCACCTTCCGCCTCAAGGGCAAGGGGCTGCCGAAGGGGGGCAGCGGCAGCGGCGACCTGTTCGTTGCCGTGCGGATCGTGCTGCCGGACGGCGCCGATGCGGAGCTGGAAGCCCTGATGCAGAAGTGGCACACCCAGCATCCCTACAATCCGCGCAGCGGCATCGCATGAGGCCGTCGCACCGTCGGCAATTTCCAGCAAGTTGCTGATGGTTCCACGACATCTTCGTGCGCGCTGCGTTGAAGTAGCGCGCGCGAAGCGCTGGCAATTCGCGCGCGAAGCGTTATATCGAGGGCATGACCGACAAGCCTTCGACTCCCGAACAATCCTCTCGTACCGACAAGCAGCAGGCGGCGTCCGCTGAGGCGGCAAAAGCGCTCGCCGAGTACGAGCTGCGCGCTATCGCGGTGCGCCAGAACATGGAGCGCCTGCGTGCGCTTCGTCTCGCCAAGGAAGCTGAAGAGGCTGCACGCGCGCCGGCGGCGCCTGCACGCAAGCGCGCCGCATCGTCGCGTGGCGTGAAGGGCAAGGCCGAATCGGCCAAGGAATCGGCCAAGACCAAGTCGGTTCCGCTGTCACAATGGCTGGCATCCCAGCGCGAGAGCGGCCGCTCGAGCTGAGCCGCCGCGCGTCGGCAGATGCCGCGGATCGTCATCGGATCCGCCCGCCAGCTGCGCCTTCGCTGTCGAACACCGTCATCATTGAGTTCTCGCATCATCGCGCTCTCGGATCTCCGTCGCCCGCTGTTCCGCGCGGGCGCGTGATGTCGCGCGTCAGCGGGTCTCGAGCTCGGCGTAGGCCGCCGCCGCCACGGTCTTCATTTTTTCCTTGTTGGCGGGGCCGCTGATCACCCAGCCGAAATCGTCCTGGGTCCACTGCACCGAGGCGGTGCTGCCACTTTCCTTGTAGAGCAGCGCGGTGGTCGGTGCTTTCAGCGGCGTGCAGTACAGCGTCACGCGCTCGCCGGTCGGGGTCTCGTACATGAACAGCGCGGCCGGCGCGGTGATGCCGGGCAGCAGCCGGCCGCCCAGCAGCTTCAAGTCGAATTTCGTCAGGTCCGGCGCGCGCAGCGTTGTGCCGACGCGGCGCGACAGCCACGGCAGCAGATGGTCCTCGCTGCCGCTGACCTCGATCGGATGGCGCACCTCGCCGGTGTACAGCCGATGCGCGGTGACCGCCTCGTCGCGCAGCGCGTCGGTCGGCCTGATCTCGTTCGCCCACGCATTGCGCGCCATCCAGCCGACGCCGCTGCCGACCACGAAGGCGAGCAGCACGGCGGCGACGGCGCCCAGGATCATGCGGCGCGGCCGCGCCACCAGGCGATCGAGCTCGAGCCGCTGTGGCACCGGCTCGTCGACCACCGCGCCATAGCGCTGGTTCAAGGCGTCGCCGAGCGTCCGCCAGGCCCGGACCCGCTCGGCGTCCTCGGGATGTGTCGCAAGCCACGCCTCAACCGCCTGGCTGCGCTCCGCGGGCAGCTCGTTGTCGACATAGGCGTGCAGTTCGTCTTCGGTGACAGGAATGTCGTTGTCGGTCATCGTCGTCGTCTCTGTCCAGAATGTTGCGGCATGGCCGGCGTCGCCGTCATTTGACGCGGCGGAGCGCCGGCTTCTTGCCGTCGAGATAGGATTTGACATGGGCGCGGGCGCGCGCGAGGCGCGACATCACCGTGCCGATGGGAACGCCTTGAATGTCGGCGACCTCGCGATAGCTCAGGCCCTCCAGCACCACCAGCAGCAGCACCGCGCGTTGGTCCTCCACCAGTGTCGCCAACGCCTCCGCGATGTCGCGTCCCTCGGCCTCCGTGCCGCTGGCGTCGACGGCGGTGTCGATCAGCATCGTCATCGGCGGCCGGCGCGCCAGCGAGCGGCGGCGGTTGCGGTTGAGATTGGTCAGGATGGTGTAGAGCCAGCTGCGCAGGTCGCCGCCGACGAACAGCCGCTCGGAGCGCAGCGCCCGCACCAGCGTGTCCTGCACGAGGTCGTCGGCAATCTCGCTGTCGCGCGTGAGCGCGCGGGCATAGCGGCGTAGCGCCGGGATCAGCGTCTCGATGCTCTGGCGAAATGCGCTCATGGCCGTGTCATGACCGTTCCGATGGTCGAACCCTACCTCACAGAACACCAGAAAGTTGCGTCTATTCCGCCGGTTAGGAGCAATCCGCGGTTGAAGCCCCTCCTTGCCTGTGTCATGGAAAGGCACGGTCCGGCAGGCTCATTTGCGAATGTTAGAACCGTAAGGACACTAACAAACATGAGTTTCTCGTGCGGTTTTGGATCTGACCTTCGCTCGAAGGACGCGCGGCGATACTGGAGCGACTGTCAGATCCACCGCACTGTTGGTTAAAGGGTTTGTGACATTATGACGAATACGTCGGGCCTGATGAAAGGCAAGCGGGGCATCATTCTGGGCGTGGCCAACGGCCGCTCCATTGCGTTCGGCATTGCCAAGGCCTGCCGTGCCGCCGGTGCGGAACTCGCGCTGACCTGGCAGGGCGATGCGCTGAAGAAGCGCGTGGAACCGCTTGCCGCCGAGCTCGGCGCGGTGCTGCTCGGCCATTGCGACGTCACCGATCCTGCCACGATCGACGCGGTGTTCGACGCCGCCAAGGCACAGTGGGGCACGATCGATTTCGTCGTGCATGCCATCGCGTTCTCCGACAAGGACCAGCTCGACGGCCGCTACATCGAGACGACGGCCGACAACTTCTCCAAGACCATGCTGATCAGCTGCTACTCGCTGACCGCGGTGGCGCAGCGCGCCGAGAAGCTGATGACCGAGGGCGGCTCGATCATAACGCTGACCTACTACGGCGCCGAAAAGTGGATGCCGCACTACAACGTCATGGGCGTCGCCAAGGCGGCGCTGGAAGCGTCGGTGCGCTATCTCGCCGCCGACCTCGGCGAGAAAAACATCCGTGTCAACGCCATCTCGGCGGGCCCGATCAAGACGCTGGCCGCGGCCGGCATCGGCGACTTCCGCTACATCCTGAAGTGGAACGAATACAACGCGCCGATGCGGCGCACGGTGAGCATCGAGGACGTCGGCGACAGTGCGCTCTATCTGCTGTCGGACATGTCGCGCGGCGTCACCGGCGAGGTGCACCATGTCGACGCCGGCTATCACGTGGTCGGCATGAAGCGGCCCGACGCGCCGGATATCGCGCTCGGCAAGGATTGAGCGCGAAGGCCTGACATCGGAATGCCCGGACCCATCATTTATTACATTCGCCACGGCCAGACCGAGTGGAACGCAGCTGGCCGCTTCCAGGGCAGCCAGGACATTCCGCTGAACGACCTCGGGCGCAGCCAGGCCGTGCAGTCGGGTCGCATTCTCGGCCGCCTGCTCGGCCGCGATGCGCGCGTGGCGGCGGACCTGCCGTATGTGGCGAGCCCGCTCGGCCGGGCGCGGCAGACCATGGAGCTGCTGCGCGGCGCCCTTGAGTTGTCGCCCGAGACCTATGCGATCGATCCGCGGCTGCGGGAGATCGCCTACGGCCGCTGGGAAGGTTCGACGCTCCCGGAGATGAAGGCCTCCGATCCGGATATCTTCGCCAGCCGCCAGATCGACAAATGGGGCGTGCCGCCGCCGGGCGGCGAGAGCTACGCCACGGTGACCGAACGCATGCGCGAGTGGCACGATTCGCTGACCGCCGACACGGTGGTGGTCGCCCATGGCGGCACTGCGCGGGCCCTGATGGTCGCGCTCGGGGTCGAGACGCCGCAAAGCGCTCCGGAAATCCCGATCGGGCAGGGCGTGGTCTACGTGTTTGCCGACGGGACCTGCAGCAAGCACGGCTGAGCGGACGGGGCGGGCGCAAGAGGCTCCCGGGGACGGGCCATTTGACCCCCGTGCCCCTGCGCGCTACGAGACGGGACCGGTCCGGCCCGCCTGGCCGGTTGACCTCACCCCGGACCGGTTTGCTCACGATGTCGTTCAACACCTTCGGCCAGCTGTTTCGCGTCACCACCTTCGGCGAGAGCCACGGGCCGGCGATCGGCTGCGTGGTCGACGGCTGTCCGCCCCAGATCCCGCTGACTGTCGAGGACATCCAGCATGACCTCGACCGCCGCCGTCCCGGCCAGTCGCGCTTCACCACCCAGCGCCAGGAGGCGGACGCGGTCAAGATCCTGTCCGGCGTCCTGGTGCGTGACAACACCGGCGAGCAGGTCACCACCGGAACGCCGATCGCGCTCCTGATCGAGAACACCGACCAGCGCTCCAAGGACTATTCGGACATCAAGGACAAGTTCCGTCCGGGCCACGCCGACTTCACCTATGAGGCGAAGTACGGCCTGCGCGATTATCGCGGCGGCGGCCGTTCTTCGGCGCGCGAGACCGCGACCCGCGTCGCCGCCGGCGCCATCGCCCGCAAGGTGATTGCCGGCATGACCGTGCGCGGTGCGCTGGTGCAGATGGGACCGCACAAGATCAACCGCGACAACTGGGACTGGGACCAGGTCGGCCAGAATCCGTTCTTCTGCCCCGACAAGGACAGCGCCACGTTCTACGCCGACTATCTCGACGGCATCCGCAAGAGCGGCTCGTCGATCGGCGCGGTGATCGAGGTGGTGGCCGAAGGCGTGCCGGCCGGCCTCGGCGCGCCGATCTACGGCAAGCTCGATAGCGAGCTCGCCGCGGCGCTGATGAGCATCAATGCGGTCAAGGGCGTCGAGATCGGCGCCGGCTTTGACGCCGCCGCGCTGACCGGCGAGGAGAACGCCGACGAGATGCGCATGGGCAACAATGGTCCCGAGTTCACGTCGAACCATGCCGGCGGCATCCTCGGTGGCATCTCCACCGGGCAGGCCATCGTAGCGCGTTTCGCGGTCAAGCCGACGTCCTCGATCCTCACCCCGCGGCGGACGATCGACCGCAAGGGCGCTGAGACCGAAATCCTCACCAAGGGCCGTCACGACCCGTGCGTCGGCATCCGCGCCGTGCCGGTGGGCGAGGCGATGGTGGCCTGCGTGCTCGCCGATCATCTGCTGCGGCATCGCGGCCAGGTCGGTCGCTGATCTCGCGCCTGCTCCGGCCGGCAGTGCCGGCTGGGACCTTCTCCCTCCCTGCGCCGGTTCGCGCCGCGCCGGATGGCGCCGACAACAGCCTGTGACCTGCCCCGTCGTGAAATAATGCCGGCGGGCCGGTGTTCACATCGTGCGGGGTGTTGGATCAGGGAGGGTGATGTCATGATCAGAAAGATCGTGATCGTTCTTGCTGCGGCTGCCGCGATCAGTCTTGCCATCGTTCCCGCGGCCGCGCTGGCGCGCGGCATCGGTGGCGGCGGTGGTGGTGGCTTTCACGGTGGCGGCGGAATGGGCGGCTTCCATGGTGGCGGCGGAATGGGCGGCTTCCATGGCGGCGGCGGAATGGGCGGCTTCCATGGCGGCGGATTCCATGGCGGCAGCTTTGCCATGATGGGCGGCGGTCATCCTATGGCGTGGGGCGGCCGTCCGATGGCGTGGCACGGCTTTGCCGGGCCGAGATTCGCCGGACCTAGGTTCGTCGGCCTGCACGGCTTCCACCGCCATCACTTCCGGCGCTTCGCGCCGTTCGCGATCGGTTTCGTCGGACCGTACTACGACTACCCGTACTATTACGACGACGGTTGCTATCAGTGGCGGCGGGTGCCGACGCGCTATGGCTGGCGCTTGCGCCAGGTCTATGTCTGCTACTGAGCGCGGCCGGTTCTCATAAAAAAATCGGCGGCTCGGAGAGCCGCCGATGTCTTGGCTTGAGCGATGCCGTTGGCGGGATCAGGCCGCGCGCACGTCGGTCAGGAACCGCTCGACTTCCATCTTGAGGCGGCCGCTGTCGGTCGCCAGCATCTGCGCCGACGACAGCACCTGGCTCGAGGCCGAACCGGTCTCGCCGGCGCCACGGCTGACATCGTTGATGTTGCCGGCGAGGTTGTTGCTGCGCTGCGCCGCATGCTGGATGTTGCGCGAGATCTCCTGGGTCGCGGCGCCCTGCTCCTCGACCGCGGCGGCGATGGTGGAGGAGATTTCCGAGATCAGGTTGATGGTCGAGCTGATCTCGCGGATGCTCTCCACCGAAATCTCGGTGGCGGACTGGATGCCGCTGATCTGCTGACTGATCTCCTCGGTGGCCTTCGAGGTCTGCGCGGCCAGCGCCTTCACCTCGGACGCAACCACCGCGAAGCCCCGGCCGGCGTCGCCGGCGCGGGCCGCCTCGATGGTGGCATTGAGCGCCAGAAGGTTGGTCTGCTCGGCCACCGCGCTGATCAGCTTGACCACGTCGCCGATGCGTGCCGCAGCCTGGGTGAGCTCGGCGATGCTGCCGTCGGTCTTCTGCGCCTGCCGGACGGCTTCGCCCGCAACGCGGCTCGCTTCCTGCACCTGGCGGCTGATCTCCTGCACCGACGAGGTGATCTCCTCGGTGGCGCTGGCGACCGACTGCACATTGGACGACACGTCCTGGGAGGTGACGGCGGCTTCGTTGGAAATCCGCCCCGTCGCCTCGGCGGTGTTGGTCAGGGTGTCGGCGGCGGCCTCGAGCTCGGTCGAGGACGACGACAGCGAGCCGACGAGTTCGCCGATCACGGTCTCGAACTGACGGGTGATGTTGTCGACGCGCTGGCCGCGGGCGATCTTGGCCTCGGCCTCCACGGCCGCTGCGGCATCGGCGTCGCGCTTGGCGATCAGCGCGTCCTTGAAGATCTGCAGGGTGTCGGCCATCTGGCCGATTTCGGTCTTCTCGCCCTGATGCTTGACCTCGGCGGTGAGGTCGCCACCGGACAGCGCGCGCATCGGCGCGATGATCGAGGCGATGCCGTGCGACACGTCGCGGATCAGGTAGAAGCCGATGGCGATGCCGGCGACGACCGCCATCAGCAGCATGCCGAGCAGCGTCTTGAACGCCAGCGAGAACGAATTTGCGGAGTCGAGCGCTGCGGCGTCGGCGCCGCGGTTGTTGAGGTCGACATCCTTCTGCAGCACCTCGTCGGCCTTGAGGCCGATCGGGTTGACCTTGCTGGTGTTGAGGTCACGCGCGGTCGCGAAGTCCTCCTTGCGCGACACGGCGAGCAGGCTGGTGACCTCGCTGGTATAGGAACTCCACAGCTTGACGAACTCGTCGTACAGCGCCTTCTCCTCGGGCGTGGTGATCATCGGCTCATAGGCCTTGCGGCTCTTGTCGATGTTCTCGGAGACGGTCACCAGCAGCTTTTCCTGTGCGGCCTTGCCGGCTTCGTCGGTCGCCATGATGTGCGAGCGCACCACGATACGGTAGGAGATGGTGTTGGCCCGCAGCTCGCCCAGCACGCGGACGCTCGGCAGCCAGTTGGTCTGAATATCGACGGTGCTGGCATTGATGGCGTTCATTTGCCGGATCGCAAACGCGCCCATGCCGCTCATGATGAGCAGCAGGATCGCGATGACCGCTGTGATCTTGGTGCGAATGGAGAGCTTGGAGAACATCGAGAGCGTCCTTCGAGACAGGCTGGCTACAGCCGTCCGGATGCATCCATCCGGCGGGGTCGCTGGCATGCTGGGGGTGTCGGGGGTAGTTCCAGTCGGCGACCGAGGCGATGTTTTTGAGGTCTTTGGCTTGGTCGTCCGCAGGCCGGAGTGTTAATCAATTAGTTAAAATCTTGGTAAACGGCATCTGCATACCGAACATGAAAATAGCCGCGAATTCCCACCTGGTGGGAATCCGCGGCTGTTCTGGGGATTGATGCTGGTGCGAGGCTGTCCTGTAGAAAAATTTTACGCGGCGCGCACCGACTGGAGAAAGCGGTCGACCTCGCTCTGCAGCCGGGTGCTCTCCACCGACAGCGACTGCGCGGCTGCGAGCACCTGGCTCGATGCGGAGCCGGTTTCGCTGGTACCCTTGTTGACCTCGCTGACATCGTCGGCGACCTGGATGCTCAGCCGCGCCGAGTTCTGCACGTTCCGCGCGATTTCCTGCGTTGCTGCACCCTGTTCCTCGACGGCGGATGCGACCGCCGCCGAGATCTCCGAGATCAGCGTGATGGTCTCGCCGATCTTCTTGATGTTGTCGACGGATTGCCGCGTCGCCGCACGCATGCCGTCGATCTGCGCGGTGATCTCGTCGGTCGCCTTCGCGGTCTGCGATGCCAGGGCCTTTACCTCCGAGGCGACGACGGCGAAGCCGCGCCCGGCTTCGCCGGCGCGGGCCGCCTCGATGGTGGCGTTGAGGGCGAGGAGGTTGGTCTGCTCGGCGACCGCCGTGATCAGCTTGATCACATCGCCGATGCGGCCCGCCGCGCTGGAGAGCTCCATGATGCTCGCGTCGGTCTGCTCGGCCTGACGCACGGCGTCGCCGGCGACGCGGCTCGCCTCCTGCACCTGGCGGCTGATCTCCCGCACCGACGAGGAAATTTCCTCGGTTGCGCTGGCGACCGACTGGACGTTCTCGGAGACCTCGTGGGAGGCGGAGGCGGCCGAGCCCGACAGGCGCTGCGTCAGGTCGGAGGTCTGGGTCAGCGTTCCGGCCGACGCCTCGAGTTCGGTCGAGGCCGACGCCAGCGCCTGGACGGTGTCGCCGATCATCGTTTCGAAGTTGTGGGTGATCTGGTCGATCCTCTGGGCGCGCGCGACCTTCTCGGCGGCGTCCGCAGCGGCCGCAGTGTCGGCGGCCTTCTTCGCGATCAGCGCGTCCTTGAACACCTGCAGCTTGTCGGCGATCTGGCCGATCTCGGTGCGCTCGCCCTGGTGCGGGACGACGGCGCTGAGGTCGCCTTCGGCGAGCGTCTGCATCGGCGTGATCACCGAGCGGATGCCGCGCGCGATGTCGCGAACGAGGTAGATCGCAGCTCCCAGGCTGAGCAGGATGGCCGCCGCCAGCGTGCCGAGCAGCACCCGCGCGGACAGCGTATAGTTGCGGTCCGCCGCCTGGCCCGCGGCTTCCGCGCCCTTGTCATTGAGCGCGACGAGTTTCGCCAGCACCGCGTCCATCGCGCGGCCGGGCGGTGTCGCCTTGTCGGTGTTGACGACTGCGGCCTGGGCGATCTCGCCCTTCTTGGCCAGCTCCGCGACCTCGGCCGCCGCGCGGCGATAGTCCTGCCAGAGCTTGCTCAGTTCGTCATAGAGCGCACGCTCCTCGGGCGACGTGATGAGCTTCTGATACGTCGCGGCGGCGCGGTCGAACTCCTTGATGCGGTCGTCGAGCAGCTTGTCGATGCCGCTCTTGGCCTTCGGATCGGTGATCAGCATGTGGTCGCGCAGGATCGCGCGGTAGCGCGCCGACTGCACCCGCAACTCGCCCAGCCAGCGCACGCTCGGCAGCCAGTTGGTCTGGATGTCCTGGGTCGCGCTGTTGATCGCCCGCATCTGGAAGAAGGCGAACACGCCCATGAACGACATCGCCAGGAACAGGAACGAGACGACGGCGATGATCTTGGATCGGATGGAGAACTTGGCGGGCATGTCTGGCAGCGTCCTTGAACGTCAGGCAGGCGTCTGCGGCCACGGACGTGGTGCAGCGCATTGGGGGGAAGCAGTCGCAGACCGGCGCATGGCGCGGTCTTCAGTTCCAGTCGAGCCGGGGGTCTCGCGGCGTCGGTGCATTGACCGGCCGGGGCGTGGCCTGCAGGGCAGGGCAAGCGCCCGAGGGGCTGGCTCGTGGTGGCCGGGCCCGAGACGTCAGGATCGCGCTTAAATCTTGAGCAGCCAGAATGAATTGTTTGTAAATGTTTCTGAAATCTTTGGTATTTCGATACAGCTGGAGTTGAATTTTATACATATTGCGTGTTTCGGGATAGAATTTTCCTCCACGCGAATGATGCTTGGCCGGACGCCGGGCGGCATGCGACGATCCCGTGTCAACGACGGGAGGACCGCCATGCGCTGGATCTCGATCGGAGCCGCCCTGATCGTGAGCGCGATCACCGGTGCTGACGTTGCCGGGGTGGCTGCGCCTGCGCCCGTGCCGGTGGCCGACAAGGGCGATCTGCCCGCGGTCGACGTCGAGCTCGTGCTCGCGGTCGACGTGTCCTATTCCATGGACATGGACGAGCTGGCGCTGCAGCGCGAGGGCTATGCGCTCGCCATCACCTCCAGCGAATTCCTGCAGGCGCTCAAGATCGGGCCGAACGGCAAGGTGGTGGTGACCTATTTCGAGTGGGCCGCATCCAACGACCAGAAGATCGTCATTCCCTGGCGGGTGATCGATGGCCCGGAATCGGCCGATGCGGTCGCCGCTGAAATTCTCAAAGCCCCGCTGCGCCGCGCCTCGCGCACCTCGATCTCCGGCGCGATCAACTTCGCCGTGCCGCTGTTCGAGCAGAGCGGCCATCGCGGCCTGCGCCGCGTGATCGATATTTCCGGCGACGGGCCGAACAACAACGGCAGTCCGGTGACGGTGGCGCGCGATGCGGCGCTGGAGAAGGGCATCGTCATCAACGGCCTGCCGATCATGCTCAAGGAGCCGTCCTACTCGACGATGGATATCGAGAATCTCGATTTCTACTATGAGGATTGCGTGATCGGCGGCGCCGGCTCGTTCGTGGTGCCGATCAAGACGCGGGAGAAGTTCAAGGAAGCGATCCGCACCAAGCTCACGCTCGAAGTCGCCGGGCGCGAGCCCGGGGCGCGCATTGTGCCCGCTGCTGCGGACAAGCCGCGCGTCACCTGCATGATCGGCGAGCAGCTGTGGCAGGACCGCTGGGGGCGGTAGATCGCGACGTCGCGGCGACAGCCGGCGGCGAGGCCGCCGGCTCGGCGTTGCGCTCAGCTCTGGACCATGCCGCGGCTGACGAGGTTGATGTCGTCGGGATTGATCAGGTCCGTGGCCGTCCATCCCGACAGGTCGTAGTCGCCCATACAGGTCCGCACGAAGTCCTGCATGGCGCCGAGGTCTCCGGTCGCCGTGGCTGCCATCAGCGTCTCGACGCGCAGGTTCTCGTAGTTGCCGGCGTAGTTGCGCTCATAGAGCTCGTGGCGTCCGCCGAACTCGGTGCCGATCGCATCCCACAGCAGCTTGAGCAATTTGACGCGATCGATCGCGGCATAGCCGTTGGAGCCGCGCACAAAGCGATCGAGATAGGGGCGTACCGTGTCGCTCTCGAAGTCCGCCGAGCTCGACGGCAGGTAGATCAGTCCGCTTGCGACATGGCGCTCGATCAGCTCCTTGATACGTCCATAGGCCATCGGTGCGAACACCCGATAGGCGAGGCCGTAGTTCAGGTTGGGCAGGTTGAAGCCGTCGGTGCCCTGCCAGGGGATCGGGGATTTGACCATCGCGTCGGCCATGCCATGGAACAGGTTGCGCCAGGCGATCACCTCGCCGACGGCCGTCTGCACCCCACGGAAATCCTTGGCGCCGGTCGCTTCGACCGCCATTGCGAACAGGCCGGCGATGAAGTCGAGCTTGACGGCGAAACGCGTGACGCCATGGAGCGTGAAGCGGGGGATGAAGCCGGATGCCGGGAAGAATGCGTTGATCTTGTCGACGTCGCCATAGATGAATACGTTCTCCCACGGCACCAGTACCTTGTCGAACACGAGAATGGAGTCGTTCTCGTCGAAGCGGCTCGACAGCGGATAATCGAACGGAGAGCCGGTGGCGGCGGCCATGTATTCGTAGGACGAGCGCGCGATCAGCTTGACGCCCCTGGAATCCATCGGTGCGGTGAAGATCAGCGCGAACGACTTGTCCTTGATCGGAATGCCGTAGTGCGCGATGAAATTGTAGTGGGTGAGAGCCGAGCCGGTCGCCACCACTTTCGCGCCTGAGACGATCAGGCCCGCGTCGGTTTCCTTCTCGACATGCATGAACACGTCGCGGACGTCCTCGATCGGCCGGTCGCGGTCAACCGGTGGATTGACGATGGCGTGGTTCCAGAAGTCGAGGCGCTGCTGGGTGCGGGCGTACCACGCCTTGGCGTTGCCGGCGTAATCGCCGTAGAAGCTGGAGTTGGCGCCGAGTGTGCCGAGAAAGGACGCCTTGTAGTCTGGCGAGCGGCCCATCCAGCCGAACGCGACTTTCTGAAGTTCGGCGATGGCGTCACGGCTGCGGATCAGATCGTCGGCGGTGCGCGAGCCCAGGAAGAATGGATGGGTCAGCAGGTTTGACCCGGTGTCGGTCGGCACCCCGATACGGTCCTTGGTCTCGTGGAAGCGGTCGTACCAGCGCGCCACCATGCGCGCCGAATTGCGAAACGCGGGATGCTGCGTCACGTTCTTGACGCGCTCGCCGTAGACGTAGATCTCGCGGCCGTCCTGGATGCTCTCGAGAAATTCCGCGCCGGTATAGGCCGCTGTCGATGACGCCTGACGTGTGTCGATTGTTTGGGCTGCAGCTGCAACGCTCATGGATCATTCCTCCCTGGTGACGTCGGACGGGTCCGGAACGCTGCCGTCCTGCCCGTGCTATGTTCGGGCGCGCGCTGCGGCGCGGCCCGTTCGCAACGATTAGCGGCGGGAGTGCTCAGGCTGGAAGGTATGATGCAATACCGTGGCGATCATCGCTTTCGAGCGTGCATCGGCGTATCCCTGCATCGGTCACCGCGCTGGCCGGTCGCGCGGATGCTGCAAGTGCGAATATGCATGGGCAGATCAACAAGAACTGACACGGGATGGAAACCATGACGGCGTGTGAGATGCAGCAAGCGCAGACGAGCGGCGGTCAAGCTATTGATCCGCGCAGGTTTCGCGATGCGTGTGCCCGGTTCGGCACCGGCGTGACGGTCGTCACCACCCACTGCGACGGCGACGATCACGGCATGACCGCCAACGCATTCATGTCGATCTCGTTGTCACCACCAATGATCGCGATTTCGATCGCCGAAACCGCGCGTATCCTGCCCAAGATCCGCAAGACCGGGCGTTTCGCCGTCAGCGTGCTGTCGGAGGGAATGGAGGACATCGCCTGGCATTTCGCCGGCAAGCCGCGATCGCTGGGCCGTGACTGCCTGCGGTGCGATGTTCGTCCGGCGGCGGTCGCAGGTGCTGCCGCCAGTTTTATCGCCGATGTTGCCGACGAGATCGTCGCCGGCGACCACATTGTCTTCATCGGCAGGGTGCAGGAATTGACCAGCGATCCCGGCGGCAGGCCGCTGCTGTTCTTCGGCGGCCGGTTCGGCGTGCTCGCCGAGCCGCAAGCCGCGTCGCTGCTGGCCGAATACCAGGATCACGGCATGTTCTGGTGAACTTCGCCGCAACCATCAAGGACCCGCAACCGGGCCGTCTACCATCATCAGCAAGGGAGGCTACCAATGAGGAACGTGACCATCGACAACATTACCGACGTCGTGATCAACGCCATGTCGCCGGATATCCCGCAGCGCAACCGGCAGATCATGACCAGCCTGATCCGGCACCTGCATGGATTTGCCAAGGAGGTCGACCTGACCTTCCCGGAATGGCTGGAGGCCTGCGAGTTCATGCGGCGTGCCGGCGACATCTCCGATGACAAGCGCAACGAGTTCATTCTGATTTGCGATATCCTCGGGCTCGAGGTGCTGGTCGACATGCAGGATCATCGCGTCACCGACGGCGAAAGCGAATCCACGGTGCTCGGGCCCTTCTATCGCGAGAACCCGCCCGTCCTGCCGAAAGGCGCCTCGATCATCCAGAAGAACTTCGAGAATTCGCAAACCGTACGCGTCTCCGGTCGCGTGCTGGATACCGCGGGCCGGCCGATCGAGGGTGTCACCATCGACGTGTGGGAAGACGCGCCGAACGGGCTCTACGAGCAACAGGATCCCGATCAGCCTGATTACAACCTGCGCGGCCGCTTCGTGACCGACGCCAGCGGCGAATATGCGTTCGTCGGGCTGCGGCCGGAGCCGTATCCGATCCCCTACGACGGTGCTGCCGGCGAACTCCTGAACTACATGGGGCATCATCCGTGGCGGCCCGGCCATATCCATTTCATGCTGTTCAAGGATGGCTACCAGACCTTGATTTCCCAGATCTTCGACGCCGACACCAAGTACCTCGACAAGGACTCGGTGTTCGCGGTGAAGGAGAGTCTGATTGGCCAGATGCGCCGGGCTCCTGCCGGCGCCGGCACTGACCTCGTGATGGATTTCGACTTCAGGCTGAAGAAGGCCGCGACGAGCACGCTGATCGCGGCAGAATGATCCTCGCACTGCGCTCCGTCCCGTGCGGTTGGGACGGAGCGCGTGCCTGCAATCAGGGCCGGCGTGTTTCGCGGTGACTTCAGATTTTTGTCCCGCGCGGCGATAGCGCGGTGTCGCGCCTGCGGCGGATCGACACCCCGGGAGACGCCTGTTCATTTGCTGTGCGCTCAATATGATCCGGCGTGCACGCCGGCGGATGCGCTGTGCACGGTGGCGGCGATCGTGGGCACGACCGTGGCGATCATGAGGGAGCTGGAGCCTTTGTCGATGAACGAGTATCCCGCCGCAATCCGGTCCTGTTGCCTTGGCGCGCTGGGGCGCATGCCCCCGAGATGAGCAACGGCCGCGAAGATGTGATGGATCTGCGGCGGCTGGCCTATTTCGTGGCCGTTGCCGAAGAGCTGCATTTCGGCCGTGCGGCGGCGCGCCTGAGCATCGCGCAGCCGCCCCTGAGCCGGCAGATCGCCCAGCTCGAGGCCGACCTCGGCGTGATGCTGATCGATCGCAGCCGCAGCCAAATTCGCCTGACCCAGGCCGGCGAGGTGTTGTTGCTGCGCGCCCGCGACATCCTTGGCCGGCTCGACCAGGCCGAACGTGAGGTCAAGCGGATCGGCGAGGGGATCTCCGGCTATCTGCGTATCGCCTTCGTCGGCTCGGCGACCCACGGTATCCTGCCCAACGTCATCAAGGCGTTCCGTACCAGCTTTCCCGAGGTCGAGCTGGCGCTGTCGGCCATGAACAACGCCGAGCTCAAGCGCGCCGTCGTCCAGCGTGAGATCGACATTGCCATTGCGCGGCCCTCGCTCAATGACGAGGAGCTGAAGTCGGAGCCACTGCACCACGAGCCGCTGATCCTCGCGATCCCGGATTCCTCGCCACTGCTCCAGGCCGATCCGATCCGCCTCGCGGCGCTGCGTGACGAGACTTTCGTGCTCTACCCTCGCAAGCCACGGCCGAGTTTTGCCGACGACATCCTCGCTGTCTGTCGGGATGAGGGCTTCATCCCGAAATCGCCGGTGATGGCGCAGGATTACCAGACCGCGATCAGCCTCGTATCGGTGGGAGTGGGGATCTCACTGGTGCCGATGTCGGTGTCGCAGTCTCCCCGGCATGGCGTCGCCTACCGCAGTTATGTCGGCAACAACCCAGGCACGGCACTGTCGCTGAACTACCGGCGCGACAACCGTACCCCGCACGTCTTCAACTTTCTGAAGATCGCGCAGCAGTTCGCGCGGCGCAGCCGCGGATGACAGGACATCTCAGCGCGTGAAGCGCGCCACCAGCTCGACATGGGGGGTGTGGCGGAACTGGTCGACCGGCACCACGCGTTCGCAGCGATAGCCGGCGTCGACCAGGGCGCGGGCGTCGCGCGCGAAGGTCGCCGCGTTGCAGGACACCGCCACGATCACCGGCACCTTGCTGGCGGCAAGCTGTTTGACCTGCGCCTGCGCGCCCTGGCGCGGCGGGTCGAACACCACGGCATCGAACGCGCGTAGCTCCTGCGGCATCAGCGGCCGGCGGAACAGGTCGCGGACCACGGCGCTCACCGGCTTCAGCCCGCGCGTCGCCGGTGCGGCCTTCTGCAGCGCGCCGACCGCGCCGGCGTCGCTGTCCCATGCTGACACCCGCACACGCTCGGCGAGCCGCAGCGCGAATGGTCCGACGCCGCAGAACAGGTCGGCGACATGCCTGGCGCCCTTGCAGCCGTCGATGACCAGCGCGGCGAGCGCGTCCTCGCCGGCGGCGGTGGCCTGCAGGAACGAGCCGGGCGGCAACGTGACCTCGGCACGTCCCATGCGCACCGTCGGCGGCGCATGCATCACCACCAACTCGCCGTGGCGGGTGAGGCGCGCGATGCGATGCTGCGCGGTGAGTTGGGACAGCGCCACCATCGCGCTGCCCGCGAGAGGGCCGGAGCCGCGCACGTCGATGTCGAGGCCCGCGGTGGTCGCAGTGATCTGGATGTCGAGCGGCTTGCCGACGGCGGCAAGCGCCCCGGCCAGGGCCTTCGCCGCGGCAAAAGCGCCGTCGAGTGCGGGGTCGAGGATCGGGCACTGGTCGAGCGGCACGATGTCGTGGCTGCCGGCCGCGGAGAAGCCGACCTGCAGCGTGGTGCCGCTGCCGCGCCGCGCATGGGCGACGAGGCGGCGGCGGCCCGTGCCGTGCGCGTCGACGAGGTCGTCCACCGGCGCGGCGATGCCGGCCTGGGCGAGGGCGTCCACCACCAGCTGCCGCTTCCAGGCCCGGTAGCCGCCGGCCTGCCAGTGCTGGATGGCGCAGCCGCCGCAGCGGCCGAACCGCGGGCAGAACGGTGCGATGCGTTCAGGGCTCGGCTGCGCGACATGCACCAGACGACGGCGTTCCGCATGGCCGGGCACAGTCTCGACCTCGACCGTCTCGCCGGCGAGCGCATAGGGCACGTAAGCCGCATGGCCGTCGGCCAGCGCCACGCCGTCGCCGCGGTGGCCGACATGGTCGATGACAAGCTGCTCAGCCAAAGCGGGCTCCGATGAAGAATTCGAGGTTGCCGTCGCCGCCGGCGATGGACGAGGGAAACACCGCGATATCATGGCCGTCGAGTGTCTGCACGAACGCGGTGATGTCGTCGCACACCGCGGCATGCACCGCGTCGTCGCGGACGATCCCCTTCTTGGAATGGCGCCGCTCCGCCTCGAACTGCGGCTTGATCAGCGCCAGCAGGCTCATGGGCCGCGCCGCGATGGCGAGCGCCGGCGGCAGCACGAGCTTCAGCGAGATGAAGCTGGCATCGATCACCACGATGTCGGGACGCTCCGGAAAATCGGCTGCCGTGAGGGTGCGGATGTCGGCGTGCTCCCGGACGTCGACACGCGGATCGTCACGCAGCCGCGCGTGCAACTGGCCATGGCCGACATCGACCGCATGGACGCGGCGCGCACCCTGCGCCAGCAGCACCTCGGTGAAGCCGCCGGTGGAGGCGCCGACATCGAGGCAGACATGGCCGTCGACGGCCAGCGGATAACGCGCCAGCGCGCCGGCGAGCTTGACGCCGCCGCGCGACACCCAGGGATGGGCGGGCATGGCTGCGAGCTCGGCCTGCGGCGAGATCATCTCGGATGGTTTGCCGACCGGACGGCCGTCCGCGGTGACGAGGCCGGCCGCGATCGCGGCCTGGGCGCGGGCGCGGCTGTCGAACAAGCCACGCTCCACCAGCACAAGGTCTGCCCGCTGACGCGGCTGCATGCGCGGCTCTGCCTCCGGACCGGACGCCGCTCCGTTGCCGGAGCGAGCTGATCAGGCCAGCTTGCTGGTCTCGGCCTTGATATCCTTGCCGAGCGCCTCGAAGGCCTTGGCGACGATCGCCTTGGCGTCGAGCCCGGCTTGGGCATACATCGCCGCCGGCGTGTCGTGGTCAAGGAACGTGTCGGGCAGCACCATCGCGCGCACCCGCAGGCCGTTGTCGAGCGCGCCGTGATCGGCGAGCGCCTGCAGCACGTGGGAGCCGAAGCCGCCGACCGAGCCTTCCTCGATCGTCAGCAGCACCTGGTGCTCGCGCGCGAGCTTGAGCACGAGGTCGATGTCGAGCGGCTTCATGAAGCGGGCGTCGGCGACGGTGGTCGACAGGCCGTGGGCCTCGAGCTCGTCGGCGGCCTTCAGCGCCTCGCCGAGACGGGTGCCGAACGACAGCAGCGCCACCTTGTTGCCTTCGCGCAGCACGCGGCCCTTGCCGATCTCGAGCGGCACGCCGAATTCCGGCATCTCGACGCCACGGCCTTCGCCGCGCGGATAGCGCAGCGCGCTCGGCGCGTCGTTGATCGCGACCTGGGTCGCAATCATGTGGACGAGGTCGGCTTCGTCCGCGGCCGCCATGATCACGAAGCCGGGCAGGCAGCCGAGATAGGCGTTGTCGAATGCGCCCGCATGGGTGGCGCCGTCGGCGCCGACGAGGCCGGCGCGGTCGATGGCGAAGCGCACCGGCAGCCCCTGGATGGCGACGTCATGCACCACCTGGTCGTAGCCGCGCTGCAGGAAGGTTGAGTAGATCGCGCAGAACGGCTTGTAGCCTTCTGTCGCGAGGCCGGCGGCGAACGTCACCGCATGCTGTTCGGCGATGCCGACATCGAAGGTGCGCTCCGGAAACGCCTTGCTGAAGGTGTCGACGCCGGTGCCGGACGGCATCGCCGCGGTGATGGCGACGATCTTGTCGTCCTTCTGCGCTTCCTTGACGAGGCTCTGGCCGAACACGGCAGTGTAGGACGGCGCGTTGGATTTCGCCTTGACCTGGGTGCCGGTCAGGACGTCGAACTTGACGACGCCATGATACTTGTCGGCGGAGGCTTCCGCCGGTGCGTAGCCCTTGCCCTTCTGCGTCACCACGTGGACCAGGATCGGGCCGTTGGTGGCGTCGCGCACGTTGGTCAGCACCGGCAGCAGGTGGTCGAGGTTGTGGCCGTCGATCGGGCCGACATAGAAGAAGCCGAGCTCCTCGAACATTGTGCCGCCGGTGACCATGCCACGGGCGTATTCCTCGGCGCGCATCGCACGCTCCTCGAAGAACTTCGGCAGCTTGTGGGCGATGTTCTTGGCGATCTCGCGGATCGACTGGTAGGTGTGGCCGGAGATCAGGCGGGCGAGGTAGGCCGACATCGCGCCGACCGGCGGGGCGATCGACATGTCGTTGTCGTTGAGGATGACGACGAGGCGCGAATTCATGGCGCCGGCGTTGTTCATGGCTTCATACGCCATGCCGGCGGACATCGAGCCGTCGCCGATCACCGCGACGACGTTGTTCTTGCCATGCGACAGGTCGCGCGCCACCGCCATGCCGAGGCCGGCGGAGATCGAGGTCGAGGAGTGCGCCGCGCCGAACGGGTCGTATTCGCTCTCCGAGCGCTTGGTGAAACCGGACAGGCCGCCGCCCTGGCGCAGGGTGCGGATGCGGTCGCGCCGGCCGGTGAGGATCTTGTGCGGGTAGGCCTGATGGCCGACGTCCCAGATCAGCCGGTCGTCCGGGGTGTTGAACACGTAGTGCAATGCCACCGTCAGCTCGACGACGCCGAGACCGGCGCCGAGATGGCCGCCGGTCACCGAGACGGCGCTGATCGTCTCCTGACGCAGTTCATCCGCCAGCTGACGCAGCTGCTCGGGCTTCAGCCGGCGCAGGTCGTGGGGGGTCTGCACGCGGTCGAGGAGGGAGGTGGAGCTCGGCGTGGACACGGATGGATTTCCTTATGACTGATTGAGGCGGCCAAACCGCCCGCCCCGGGGGCCAGCCCGCTGGCCGGCCAGGCGAATGTCCAAATTGGCAAGTTGATCCAGCGGCTTATAGCAGCATTTCTGCACAAGCCAATCGTTAGAGGGGGGAGCCGCCGGGTGGCAGGTCCGGCGGGGCGCTGAGGTCAGTCGGCGCTACCCGGAAAATGGTTCAAAATCGGGCGGATAGGCGGTGCCGGACGAAGGGGGCCCGTACGGGAACCGGCGACCGGCCGATCCGGCATGGCTGGGCTGCGGCCCTCGGCGGCGGGTCAGGCCACCCCGGCCGGGGGCTCTTCCAGCTCCGACCAGGCGCGGTCGCGGGCGGCGCCGTCGTCGCTCGCGATGGCGAGCGCGGCGGCGGGATGGGCGAAGCGGTCGCACAGGGTCAGGGGGCCGCACACCATCATGAAGAAGTCGTAAGGGTTGGGCTGCTCGTTGGCCATGACGAACTGGAAGTGGACGCGGAAGAAATGCCGGCGGAAGGCGTTGTAGTTCTCCGGCGTGATGATGTCGCGGAAGCGCACCGTGATGATCTTCGGGTTGCGGCGGGCTGCGCCGACGTCGAGGCCATGGCCCGCGATCGGGTCGAACGGATAGAAGTTCATCACGTCCTTGCGCGACTGGCAGTCGACCCAGTGGATCGACGGCTCCATCGCGAGCCGCTTCAGCCGCGCCCGGAACCGGTCGGAGACCGGCAGGAAGCCGACGATCGGCAGGTTGCCGCCGATGGTCAGCAGCATCAGGCGCGGGCCGCGGCGGCCGAGGTCGGGATCGAGCTCGAGCGCGCGCATCAGGATCTCGAGGCCGAGAAACGAGCCGGACGAGTGGCCGACCACGACGATCTCGTCGGCGTCGCTGCCGCGCACGGTGGCGACGAGGTCCTGCGCGAACTGCTCGATGCGCCGGTCCCAGTCAGGGCGCCGGCGATGGGCGTATTGCCAGGTAAAGATGGTGTCGGACATCAGGTAGAGCGTGTAGGTGCGGCTCTCCAGGAATTTCAGCAGCGTGCCGAGCACGGCGATGAACAGCGCCGCGGCGGCCGGCAGCGTGATCAGCAGCGGCAGGCCGGCGTAGCGCAGCCCTGCGGCGAACAGCCAGGCGACGCCGAGCGACAGCAGCGCCTCCACCGTCAGCACGAATTCGGGATAGCTGATGAAGGCGGCGAAACGCCAATGCGCCTTGCGAAACCGCGTCAGCACGCCGTTGAAGATCAGGCGGACATAGATCACGAGCGCCTGGGTCACCGTGCGCCAGATCGGCCATTCCAGGTCGGCCTTGATCAGATCCTCCCAGCGCAGGAAGTCATAGCGCGTGCGCGTCTGCCAGTCGGGGCCCTCGGTGTCGATGGTCCAGGACGCCGCGCGCGCATCGTCGGCCGCGGGGCGGCCGACCTTGCAGGCGAAGCCGTACAGCGCCGCGAACTTGCGCAACTCGCTGCGGAACATGCGGTAGTACTGCGCGAGCCCGCGAGGGTCGTAGCCTTGCACGTAAATGATGTGACGGCGTTTGACTCGCACGCGGATCCCCGGATGGCGGCGGGCAGTTGGGAGTGGAGGCGGCGGCGCGGTGCCGCGGTAGGTGGGGCGAGGCGGTGCGGCGTTACTGAACGTCGAGCGGCTCGGTGCCGGCCACCTGGCCGGACGCGTCCGTCGTGATCTTGTCCACCCGGGCCTCGGCCTGGCGCAGCAACTCGTCGCAGCGCCGTTTCAGGGCCTCTCCGCGCTCATAGATCGCCACCGATTCTTCCAGCGGAACCTTGCCGTCCTCGAGCCGCTTGACGATCGTTTCCAGTTCCTCGATCGCGCGCTCAAAGCTCAATCGTTTCACGTCGGCATTGGTATTGTCGGCCATCAGCTGTCCTCGAAGCGCCCCGCTTCGGTTTGAATCGTCTTGTGGGACGTATTGTGGCCGGGGGCGGCCACCTTTTCAAGCCAAGCGGTCTGGCGGTGGGGATGGCGGCCGTTCATCGATCCGTCATTCATCTTCATGAGCGCGGAACCGGGCCATGCCCGCAGCGGATCCGGGGCACGGGAGGTGGCGCCTGTTCGCCGGGTCAGGCGGCCATCAGGCCCTTCACATGGGCGCTGACCGATTCCTTCAGCCCCTGCAGGTCGTAGCCGCCCTCGAGCACCGAGACGATCCGGCCGCCGGCGCTGGTCGCGGCGAGCTGCAGCAACTGCTCGGTCACCCAGGCATAGTCGCTGTCCTGGAGCTGGAGATTGGCGAGCGGATCACGCCAGTGGGCGTCGAAGCCGGCCGAGACCACCACCAGTTCCGGGGCGAAGGTCTTCAGTCGCGGCAGGATGCGGTCGGTGAAGGCTTCGCGGAAACGGGTGCCGCTGTCGCCGGAGCGCAGCGGCGCGTTGACGATGGTGTCGTGATCGCCGCGCTCCGACATCGCCCCGGTGCCCGGGAACAGCGGCATCTCGTGGGTCGAGCAGTACATCACCGTGGGATCGGCCCAGAAGATGTCCTGGGTGCCGTTGCCGTGGTGGACGTCGAAATCGACGACGGCGACGCGGCCGACGCCGTGCTGGCGCTGGGCGTAGCGCGCGGCGATCGCGGCGTGGTCGAAGAAGCAGAAGCCCATCGGCTTGCCGGTCTCGGCATGGTGGCCGGGCGGGCGGGTGGCGACGAAGGCATTGGTGGCGCGGCCGCTGACCACGGCGTCGATCGCGGCGGTGGCGCCGCCGACGCCACGCATCACCGCCTCCCAGGTGCCCGGTGACATCGAGGTGTCGCCGTCGATGTAGATCAGCCCCTGTGCAGGCGCGATATGCTGCAGCTCGTTGACGTAGTGCTCGTTATGACAGAGCAGCACGTGATCGATCTCGCCGAGCGGGGCCTCGGTCCGCACCAGCGCGTTGAACGCATCCGGCGACAGCGCCTGCTCGACCGCCCGCATGCGGTCGGGCCGCTCGGGATGGCCGGGCGGCACCACGTGGTCGATGCTTGCGGGGTGGGTGATCAGCAGCGTGGACATCGGCGGGTCGATCCCTTCAGCGTGAGGACGGCGGTGTCGCCGTCGAGACAGCCCGGCGTGCCGCCGATAGACGGCCGCCGGTCCATCTTGGATGTGTCGGCGTCAGCCGGCGAGCACGGCGTCGGCACCGTTCACGGTGTCGGCGCTGTCGATCACCATGCGCTCGAGGCCGGACGCCTGCACGGTGACGTTCTCGGCGAAGAAGCGCGCGAGCGTGACATAGCGCTGGCCCTCGCCGTCGCCGCGTGCGGCGAGCGCCTCCTTGGCGAGCAGGCAGCCGCCGAGCGTCGAGCCGAACAGCCGCAGATAGGGCGTGGCGCCGGCAAGGGCGTCGTTGGGCGCGGCAGCGAGGCGCTCCAGCAGCCAGCGGCTGGCGCGGTCGAGTGCGGCGAGGCCGTCGCGCAGCCGCGCCGCCGTGGTGCCGAACGCCGGGTCATTGGAGCGCTCGACCTCGGTCGCGATGTCAGCCAGTTCCTTCATCAGCGCGTCGACCGAGGCGCCGCCTTGCGCCGCGAGCTTGCGGGTGACGAGGTCGATCGACTGGATGCCGTTGGTGCCCTCATAGATCGCGGTGATGCGAGCGTCGCGGTAGTGTTGCGCCGCGCCGGTCTCCTCGATGAAGCCCATACCGCCGTGGATCTGCACGCCGAGCGAGGTCACCTCGTTGCCGATGTCGGTGGAGAACGCTTTCGCGATCGGCGTCAGCAGCGCGGCGCGCGCCGCCGCTGCCTCGCGCACCTTGGCATCGGTGGCGCGATGGGACACGTCGAGCGCCACCGCCGTGGCGTAGCAGATGGTGCGTGCCGCGGCCGTCAGCGCGCGCATCTGCAGCAGCATGCGCTTGACGTCGGGGTGGGCGAAGATCGGATCGGAGCCGCCCTTGCCGCCGTTGGCCTTGCCCTGGCGGCGTTCATGGGAGAACGCGAGCGCCTGCTGATAGGCGCGGTCGGCGATGCCGACGCCCTCGAGGCCGACGCCGAGGCGCGCCTGATTCATCATGGTGAACATGCAGGCCATGCCGCGGTTCTCTTCGCCGATCAGGTAGCCGATGGCGCCGTCCTTGTCGCCGAGCGTCATGGTGCAGGTCGGCGAGGCATGGATGCCGAGCTTGTGCTCCACGCCGCTGGCATAGACGTCGTTGCGCGCACCCAGCGAGCCGTCGGCATTGACCAGGAATTTGGGGACCAGGAACAGCGAGATGCCCTTGGTGCCGGCGGGCGCGTCCGGCAGGCGCGCGAGCACGAAATGCACGATGTTGTCGGTCATGTCGTGCTCGCCATAGGTGATGAAGATCTTGGTGCCCTTGAGGCGGTAGCTGCCGTCGGGCGCGCGCTCGGCGCGGGTGCGCAGTGCGCCGACATCGGAGCCGGCCTGCGGCTCGGTGAGCTGCATGGTGCCGGTCCATTCGCCGGAGATCAGCTTGGCGAGGTAGATCTGCTTCAGCTGTTCGCTGCCATGGGCTTCCAGCGCTTCGATCGCGCTCGCCGTCAACAACGGACACAGGCCGAACGCCATGTTCGAGGCGCTCCAGATCTCGGTGCACACGGCGTTGATGGCGATCGGCAGGCCCTGGCCGCCCCAGGCCTCGGAACCGGCGACCGCGTTCCAGCCGGCCTCCGACCAGCGGCGGTAGGCGTCGGGCCAGCCCGGCGCGGTGGTGACCTTGCCGTCATTGAGCTTGATGCCGTTCTTGTCGCCCTCGCGGTTCAGCGGCGCCAGCACGTCGGACGCGAACTTGCCGGCTTCCTCCAGGATCGCCGCGGTCATGTCGGCGTCGAAGTCGCCGTAGTCGCCGGCCTTGACCGCCGCCGCGAGGCCGGCGCCCTGGTTGAGGGCCAGCAGCATGTCGTTGATCGGGGCGCGGTAGGTCATGGGCATTCTCTCCTGGTGGAACGGCCGGGGGCTCTTGTCGTGTCGTGGTCGCGGTCGCCGCTCCATAATATATGCACGGGCCGCGCGAGGGAGCCCGTCGGGGCGATCCCGCGGTGCCGCAAATTGCCATGCCGGCGAGCCGGCTTCAAACAAAAGCGCTCGCGGATGGTCCCTGTCGTGATCCGCTCCCGGCGGCCGTGGGCGGCCCCGAGCGCATTCGGCGGCGGATTTCGTGCATTCGGGCGCGCTTTGGACTGCGGACGACGCCATCCGGCGGCCGGAGCGGCGGAAACAGGTGGTCCGGCGCGCCGATCCGCCGCTTGAAATGCCCCACCGCTCCCTATACACCGGCGGAGCCTGAGGGATTCCGTGCGGCCAAGCCCCGCGCCTCAGGGCCATTGGGGCGTCGCCAAGTGGTAAGGCAGTGGATTTTGATTCCACCATGCGGAGGTTCGAATCCTCCCGCCCCAGCCAACCAGCCCGCCTTTTGGACAAATTTCCCCGGGAACACGCGAATCGCCCGCTGACAGGTTAGTTTGCGCGGTGTTCCTTCCGTCTCCAGACGCCCACCTCGCCTTGGGCGGCCGAAGGGCCTGAAAGGGCCGCACGCGCAAACATTCCCGCTTCCGGGGGCGGTGGCTGGAGACTTGGTTCGACCGACACTGCGCGGGAGTCGTTCCGCCATCCCTCGTCCAAGGCCAAGAAGAGGGCCTCTTCGCTCCGGCGCACCGCGTTCCCGGCGAGGTGCCGGGCTCAATGCAGCGCTGCGACTTGTCTTGTCGGAAGAGCCGCTGCCCCGAATCCGGGACAGCATCGACAAGGGCGGTCCACCAACGATCGTTGATCGGGATTGCGAAGCAGTTGTCATTGCACCGCGCCTCCGAAGCGACCGCAGTACTGCAGCGACGGGCCAAGCACGTCTCCCAACTCCTTCGGAAGCCATCGAACGAACCAGGCCGGCAGCGGCCGTCACCCAGGATTGCAGCCGCTGATCAAAGCTGGCTGCTCGCGACTGCGCCGCCAGGTGCGCTGCAAGACTTTGGATATCAGCGATCGTTCTGTCGTCCACTGACGACAACGAGACCGCGCGGATCACGTAAACTTTCGATGCCTTAGGCGATGCCGTGCCGGCGGCATTCTGCCTTGCTGTAATTGCTTTGTTGGCTTGCGAGTCTCTTTCTCGCTGTTGGGGCTGCCGCTGGTCCGTGCCGGACGCTGTCAGGCGTTATTCGGAAGATGCTTTACTGACATCAGCGATAAGGCAATAGTTGGGATTCGACCGACTTTCTGACTGCAGTCCAGGTTTGCCGCTAACAAAAAGCCCGTAAGACGAAATTTGGGGGAGAAACAAAATGCGCCTGAAGGTTATCGCGTTTTTTGCAGGCCTTGCGATTGTGAGCGCAGGCGGCGCCATAGCAGGCGATAAAAATTACGATGTCGGCGCAACGGATACGGAGATCAAGATCGGTCAGACGATGCCATACAGCGGCCCTGCCTCGGGGTACGGCGTCAACGGAAAGGTGGAGCTCGCCTACTGGAGGATGATCAACAGTAAAGGGGGCATCAACGGGCGGAAAGTAACGCTGCTGTCCCTGGACGACGGCTATAGTCCACCGAAGACGTTGGAGCAGACGCGTCGGCTCGTCGAACAGGATGAAGTGCTCGCGATCATTGGCTCCCTGGGCACTCCGACAAACTCAGCAATACAGAAGTACCTGAGTGGCAAGAAGGTGCCGCATCTTTTCATCACATCAGGCGCATCGAAGTGGAATGACCCCAAGAACTTTCCTCGGGCCACGCCGTTCTATCCGCCTTATGAGCAGGAGGCCCGAATTTACGGGAAGTACATTGCTGAACAGATGCCGACGGCCAAGGTGGCCGTCATCTATCAGAATGATGATTTCGGCAAGGATTACCTGAAAGGCTTTAAAGATGGTCTTGGCAGCAAGGTGTCTCTGATCGTTAAGGAGGCAAGTTACGAAGTGAACGAGCCGACGATCGATTCACAGATCGTCAACCTGAGAGCTGCTGGTGCCGATACGCTGCTGACCGTCGCGACACCGAAATTTGCCGCACAATCCATTCGAAAAGCCTACGAGCTCGGCTGGAAGCCGGTGCATTTCATGGTCTCCGTTGGTAGCTCCGTGGGGGGCGTGCTTGAACCGGCGGGCCTGGAAGCTTCGACAGGACTGATTACTGCTCTGACCGCGAAGGTTGTCGGTGATTCAGCCTGGGACAACGATCAAGGCGTGAAAGACTATCTCGCCTTCATGAAGGAATGGTACCCTGACGGCAATCCCATTGATGGCAGCGTGCAGATCGGATACGGGGTGGCCCAGATCACAGAGGTTCTGTTACGTGCCTGTGGCGATGATCTGACGCGTGAAAACCTGGTCCGGCAAGCAACCCGCCTCACCAATGTTTCGCTTCCTCTCTTTCTCCCAGGTATCACAATTTCAACGACACCAAACGATTACTCCGCATACGGCGCTTTCAGGATGGCGAAGTTTGACGGAAAGACCTGGAAGTTCTTCGGCGAAACCATCGACACCAAGCTGAAGTGAGCTCCTCGTACGCGGAGACGCGAGGGGCGCCGAATTCGAAGATCGTCGAAGGCGTCCCCGCTTGCCGCATGATCCGGCCAATCGCCTCCGTGACATCGTTGACATCGGCATCCGGTCTGAACATGACGCAGCCGGGCGGATGACAATGACCGCGGCGAACGTGGCGCGGACCGCCAGCTCGCCTTCGCCGCGGTTTGGAATGGGTACCTCCGTTCGCGGTTTCGTCGCCCCGGTCATCCGGAAGGGCTCTTGCGGGCCACCCCTGCCGGATGCAGACTAGGGCGGCTTGATAGGTGTCAACGTCTACCGTCTCGGCGCACGGTCTGTCATCACACTCGCGCGCCGAGCGTGGGAGAGTGACGCCATACGCGAAGCCGAAATCCAGAGCTGCGCGCGACAGTTGCTGGAAGCACGCGGCGCGAAGGCCATTACGGAAGCCGCAGAGAACGCCATCGGCCTTGAAGCAAGGGCGAGGTGGAGCTGGCTAGGGATTGGCGGCATATCGAAACGCCATGAAGCTGATGCGCGGGCCGCACCAGAGCTGAAGCCGCTGATGCCCGGTGTTACGGGGGCTTGAACGCAAGCGTTGCCGTGTCGCGCCGAGCCGGGTGCGGCGTTGCAGAACGTGGACCAGGATCCCAGGCTGCTCGACCAAGGCTGAACGGCAACGCGATTCCAAGCGCTCTTCTCCACGACAGGAGTGAAGCCATGGTTTTGAAGTGTTCGACAGCCGAAGATCTCGTCAAGGCGATCAAGGACGAAAAGATCGAGATGATCGATCTGCGCTTCACCGACTTGCCGGGGGTCTGGCAGCATTTTTCCATCCCGCCGAGTGCGGCCAGTCACGGCGCTTTCGATGAAGGCATCGGGTTCGACGGCTCATCGATCCGCGGATTCCAGGAAATCCAGGAAAGCGACATGCTGGTCGTTCCGGATCCGACGACTGCCTTTGTCGATCCGTTCACCCCAACGAAAACCTTGGTCCTGATTTGCAACATCAGGGATCCCGTGACCGGTGGATCCTATAGCCGCGACGCGCGCTACATCGCGCAGAAAGCCGAGACCTACCTGAAGGGCACCGGCCGCGCCGAGACCAGCTATTTCGGCCCGGAGGCCGAGTTCTTCGTCTTCAACGACGTGCGCTACGGACAGGGCTTGAACTACGCCTTCCACGAAATCGATTCCGTCGAAGGCAGCTGGAACACCGGCAAGAAGGAAGCGCCGAACCTGGGCCACAAACCGCGCCCGAAGGAAGGCTATTTTCCGGTTCCTCCGGTCGACAGCATGCAGGCGCTCCGCACCGAAATGGTGCTGACGATGGAAGCGCTGGGAATTGCGATCGAAGCCCATCACCATGAAGTCGCGACCGGCGGCCAGAACGAAATCGACATGCGCTTCACCACGCTCACCCGGATGGCCGACAACCTGATGATCTACAAGTACGTGGTCAAGAACACGGCCCATCAGCATGGCATGACCGCGACGTTCATGCCGAAGCCGCTGTTCGAGGACAACGCCTCGGGCATGCATGTTCACCAGAGTTTGTGGAAGGGCGAGACCAATCTGTTCTACGGCAAGGCGGACTACGCTGAACTCAGCGAATTGGGTCGCCACTACATCGGCGGGCTGTTGACCCACGCTTGGGCGCTATGTGGCTTGTGCGCCCCGACCACCAATTCCTATCGCCGTCTGGTGCCGGGGTTCGAGGCGCCGATCAACCTGGTCTATTCCCAGCGCAATCGCTCGGCCTGCTGCCGAATTCCGATGTATTCGCCAAAGCCGCAGGCCAAGCGTGTCGAGTTTCGTTCGCCGGATCCCTCCTGCAATCCGTACCTCGCCTTCTCCGCGATGCTGATGGCGGGCCTTGACGGTATCACCAACAAGATCGACCCGGGTAGGCCGATCGACAAGAATCTCTACGATCTTCCTCCAGCCGAAGCGAAGGACGTGAAGTCGACGCCGGGGTCGCTGGATCAGGCGCTTGACGCACTCGAAAGCGATCATGCGTTCCTGCTGCGTGGCGATGTGTTCACCCACGACGTGATCGAAACCTGGCTCGACTACAAGCGATCAAAGGAAGTCGATGCGATCCGGCTGCGCCCGCATCCCCACGAGTTTCACCTCTATTACGACATCTAGCGCATCTGGAGCCAACGGGCCTATCGCTGCTCGGCGAAAGGCGGTCGCGCTCGAGTTGGATCTGATCGACTACGGCTGACAACCAGGGAGAGGGACGATGGTCACTTATGTCGTGCTTGCCAACTTCACCGACCAGGGCATCCGTAACGTCAAGGATTCACCCAAGCGGGCGGAAGCTTTCGCGAAAATGGCCGAGACTTTTGGCGTGGTCGTCAAGGGGCTATTCTGGACGCAGGGACGGTATGATGTTGTGTCCATTCTCGATGCGCCGGATGAATTTTCCGCCACGGCGCTGAGTTTGAGTCTCAGTGCCTTGGGCAACGTTCGCACCGAGTCGCTGCGAGCTTTCTCGGCGGCGGACATGACGACGATTGTCGGCAAGATGCTCTGACAGTAGCGTGACCTCCCGCTAAGGCTAGGACCCTCGCGGGAGGGGGCGTTGGGGCAGTATTCTGACCGCCGGAGCTTCTGTTGATGGATTGCCGTGATATCGGCGTTCCGCCCCCTAGAGCCCGAGGAAGCGGTTGAGCACATTGCGCGTCACCTGCTGGGTGTAGAACTCGTCGCGCGCCAGCCCCATCACCCATTCGCAGCTGCCGGCGGTGAAGACCTCGCCCTTGCCGCGCGGCATCGACACGATCATGCCGGAGCCGTAGCGGTGCTTTTGCAGCGCCTCCGGCGATGTCGAGCCCGACAGCCGCTTGGCCTTGTTGGCAAGGCCGCTGTCGCGCAGGTAGTAGCGGAAGCCTTCACCCGCGTACTCGTCCTCCACATACACCGCCGGGCCCATCGCCAGGATCTCGACGTTCTGCGGGGCGCCGTCCTCGTGGGTGGGATAGGGCAGTCCGTGGCGGAACGTGTAGTCGAGGCCATCCACCTCATAGGCAAAGATGCTGGCGTCCTCGCCGAGGATGTCGCCGTAGTGGGTGTCGGTGTGGTCGAAGGCCCAGTGCTTCGGGCGATAGACGGTGAAGCCGCGGCTGCCGCGCGGTGCGAAGCCGCCCCACGACGCGTAGACGCCGCGCATGCCGTTGACGCCGAAGGTGGTGGCGCCGGGATGGGCCACGGCAGGATCTTCCCAGCCGCAGGTCAGGAGGTGCTTGTCGGCGGTGTCGCGCACCGGATCTTCGTCATGGGCGCGGGCCTTGTAGCAGACCTGCTGCCGGCCGTCGTTCTCGAAGCGCACCTGCCAGAGGAAGTTGCCGGCAAAACGTGCCATCCTGCCGCCGGCCTCGACGAAGGCGTCGACGGTGTCGCGCATCTCGCGCGTCCAGTATTCGTCGTGGCCGACGATGACGCCGGTGCTGTAGCGCCGCAGAATCTCCGGATGATAGTGCAGGTCGGTCTGGGTGACGATGTCGAAATCGTAGCCTTCGCGTTCCGCCCATACCGCGAAGTGCCGATCGAACTGTGCCCAGCCGGCGGAGGCGTAGTACTGGGCGAAGCCGTTGGTGAAGGCCCATTCCTTGGTCGGGTAGCGCGGCGCTTCCAGCGGGCGGCGCTTGGGCGTGTCGCACAACCGCGGCGCGCCGGGCGGCAGCCACACCAGGCCACGCGTCCACGGGCGCTGGACGCTCAATGTCGGCGAGAACTGTTTGCCGCTGGCACCGTCGATGCCGTCATAATAGTTGGCGCCGCCCCAGTCGTTGTAGGCGATCCAGGTCGAAGTCGGCAGGATCAGCAGGAAGCGGTTCTTCGCCGGCTGTGGATCGGCCGGCGTCACCACGAAGAAGTGGTGCTGCACGAACTGCGACCCGTTGCCGAGATCGCAAGTCGAGACCACGCGGTAGAAGCCGGAGGCGAGGTTGGCAGGCAGGGTCCAGCGGTGGCTCACCGGCCAGCCGCAGCCGTCCCGATAGGCTGCCGTCGGCGTCGGATGAAAGCCTCCGGCGAGATCCTTCGCTTCGTGCACCAGCGCCGGCTTGTGGCCGTCGCGCCAGACCTGCAGCGTCCAGCGCGGCGCGGTGCTGCTGCTGTGAAAGCGCACCTCGGCGCCCGGCGCGTAGGAGATCGCGTCGGTGTAGGTATAGATCTCGGGCACCGCCGGGTCCTCGCGCGGTGCCTCGTACCAATGCGACAGGTGCCACGCGTTGTCCGGATGGATCACGCTGGTGCGCCGGTCGTGAATGTTCATCGGCTGGAATTCGGGCCGCGTCGGCTGGTTGTCCTTGGTCACGGGAGCTTCCTCTTACTCTCTTGCTGTCGTTGAGCGGTGGGATAGTCAGGCGGGGCGTTCGGCCGCCTCGAGCAGGTCGGGCGCGGTGACGCGGCCGTCCTCGATGGCCTTGAGCAGGTCCATCAGCGCGGCGCCGCCTTCTTCCAGGTCAGCGCGGATCGCATCGCCTGCAGCTGTGGCATCGCGCTGTTTCAGGCTGCGGATCAGGCGCACATGCTGATGCTCGCCGGCGTAGTGCGGTTGCGCGTGCGGGTAGAGCAGGTTCAGCGTCGGGCCGCTCTGCAGCCACAGGCTTTCGAGGATCGTGGTCAGGCTCGGCATCGCGGCGGCGCGGCAGATGCCGAGATGAAAGACGTAGTTCTGGTACACCGCATCGCGCCAGTCGCCGCGTGTTTCCGCCGCCACCAGCGCGGCGTGGGCCTGCTCCAGCACGGCGATCGCGTCGGGCGCGATCAGCGCGGCGGCCTTCTCGGCCGCCAGCGGCTCCAGCCGCAGGCGGATCTCGCGGATCTCGGCATAGCGGTGGAACGAGGCCTTCGGCACCTGGAAGCTCTGTGAGCTTGTGAACTCCAGCGCCTGCTCGCGCAGCAACTGCATCACCGCCTCGCGGATCGGTGTGTCGCTGACGCCGAGCATCACCGCGAGCTCGTTGATCTTCAGGCGCTGGCCCGGCTTCAGCTGGCCCTGCATCAGCGCTTCACGCAGCTGGCTGTAGGCCCGCGTTGCGAGGTTTTCGCGCGCGACTTTCTTCAAAGGCAGCATGAGGGATGTCCGTGACGGAGAAGGGAGCGGGGATGCGCAGCGGCAGGCAAAGGCTTCGGCATGAGGAAATAGGGTCTCGATCGTCTTTGAAATGCAGCGTTGTCGGGCGGGCGCACAGCTCACGATGTCGCAGGCGACGCGCCGGATTTGACAAGCTTATGGGACCCTGCTTAGCTTGTCTATAGGATATATCCTATCGGCTATCGCGCTATAGGATGACAAGAACAGCCATGCAGTCGACCGCAGGAGGGGGAATGATCAAGCAATTACAGGGTGTTGCTGCTATCGCGCTGGTTCTGGCGGCGGCGCTGGCGGGGCCTCCGGCGCTGGCGCAGGGGAAGGCCACGACGCTGGTTTACGCGAACACGGCCGGGCCGGAGACGCTCGATCCCTATGTCGGCAGCAGCACCGTGGACCTCGAGGTCGTCCACCACATCTTCGAGGGCCTGGTCGGCATGGATGGCACTTACGCGGCGAAGCCGATGCTGGCCTCGAAGGTCGATGTCGCTGACGACGGCAAGGTCTTCACCTTCGCGTTGCGCCATGGCGTCAAATTCCACAACGGCAAGGAGATGACCTCCGCCGACGTCAAGGCGTCGTTCGAGCGCTATCGCCGGATCAGCCCCAACGCCGCGGTGCTGTCCGATGTCGAGAGCTTCGATGCGCCCGATGCCTCCACCTTCGTCATCCGGCTGAAGAAGACCAATGCCGTCTTCCTCGACGTGCTGAAGTCGCCGGTCTATCCCTTCGTCATCCTGCCCGCCGAACAGAAGGACAAGCCGGCCCGCGAGGTCGAGATCATCGGCACGGGGCCGTTCAAGCTCGCCGAGTGGCGCAAGGACAGCCACCTGACGCTCGAGAAGTTCGACGGCTATGTGGCTGACGAGAGCGGCAAGCCCGCGGACGGCCTGGTCGGCAACAAGGTCGTCAACGTCGCCGCCGTGCGTTACCGCTTCATGCCGGAGGCCAATGCGCGCATCGCCGCCCTGCAAACCGGCGAGGCCGATATCATCTCCAACGTGCCGCGCGATCTCGTCGGCCGCATCGAGGGGCGAGCGGACCTGCAGGTCAATCGCATCCTCGCCTGCCAGCAGTATTTCATCGTCAACACCCAGCAGCCGCCGACCGACAAGCCGCAGATGCGCCAGGCCGTGCGCGCCGCCGTCGGCGTCGACGACATGATCGGGGCGATCAGCCGGCCGGCGAAGCGCAGCCATGCCATGACCATTCCCGGTGGCGAATACTACAGCGGTGACATCAACAACGAGTTCTACGACCAGAAGAATCCCAAGCTCGCCGCCGATCTCGCCAAGCAGGCCGGCTACCAGGCAGGCCAGAAGCTGCAACTGATGACCACGGCCACCTATCCCGAATTCCGCGACGCGATCCTGGTGCTGTCGGAGCAGTTGAAGGAAGCCGGCATCGCTTCCGAGGTGCAGATGGTGGACTGGGCGACCAATGCTGCCAACATGCAGAGCGGCAACGGCAACTGGAATATTTCCTCCACCTCGTTCTGCTCGAATCCGAACCTCGGCCCGCAGCAGTGGAAGTTCATGGTCTACAACTTCCCGCATGTGAAGGGCGACACCGAGCTCGATGCGGCCTACGACAAGTTCTACACCTCACTCGCGCTGGACGATCGCAAGGCTGCGTGGCGGGCGATCGAGAAGCGGGTGCTGGAGCAGGCCTACATGATCAAGATCGCCGACGTCGGCGTGATCCAGGCCCTCAACCGCAAGCGGCTGCCGGACTTCCGGGATTACTACATCAACCGGTTCTGGAACGTGTCGCTGAAGTGACCCAAGGCCCCGGCAGCGCGCGGCCAGGCCGCCGCTGCCGGATTCGCCGTCTGCTCCGCTCGTCCGAGAAACCTGCGCCCATGCTTCGCCTCGTCGCCATCCGCCTGACCCATGCCGTGCCGATCCTCCTGATCATCGCGGTGCTGGCGTTTCTCCTGATGCAGCTGCTGCCGGGTGATCCCGCGGTGCTGATGGCTGGCGACGGCGCCAGCGCCGAGGCCATCCAGCAGATCCGCGAGCGGCTGCAGCTCGACCGGCCGCTGTGGCAGCAGCTTCTGTCCTGGATGACTCATCTGCTGTCGGGCGATCTCGGCTCATCGCTGACGCTCAATCAAACCGTGCTGTCGGCGGTGGCCGAGCGGCTGCCGGTCAGCCTGTCGCTCGCGGTGGTGTCGATCATCATCACCGTGCCGGTCGGCATCCTGCTCGGCGTGGTCGCGGCCGCCGCGCGTGACAGCTGGATCGATGCCGCCGTCATGGCGGTGGCGCTGCTCGGCGTGTCGGTGCCGAGCTTCTGGATCGCGATCCTCTCGGTCATCCTGTTCTCGGTCACGCTGGGCTGGCTGCCGTCCGCGGGCTATGTGCCGCTCAGTGATGGCGTCGTGCCCTGGCTGCTGGCGCTGCTGCAGCCGGCCATCGTGCTGGCGCTGTTCCAGGTCGGCTTCCTCGCGCGCATGACGCGCTCGGCCATGCTCGACGTGCTCGACCAGGATTTCATCCGCACCGCCCGCGCCAAGGGCGTGTCGCCTATGCGCGTGCTGTGGAAGCACGGCTTCCGCAACACCCTGATCGCGGTGCTCACGGTGATCGGCTATATCTTCAGCCTCCTGATCGGCGGCTCGGTGATCGTCGAGCAGGTGTTCGCGCTGCCGGGCGTCGGCCGGCTGGTGGTGCAGGCGGTGCTGGCCCGCGACTATCCGCTGGTCCAGGGCACCCTGCTGCTGTTCGGCTTCATCTTCGTGCTCATCAATATCGCCACCGACATCCTCTATATCGTGGTCGATCCGCGGGTGCGTTATGACTGACGCGGTCATCCTCGACGATCTCGCCGTCGTGCCGTCCGCGTGGCAGCGCGCAGGCGCGCTGGCGCGCCGCCTATTCCGGCATCTGTCGTTCCGCATCGGCTTCGTCATCGTGCTGCTGCTGGTGCTGATCGCGCTGGCGGGCTCGCTGCTCCATGGCGCCGATCCCACCGCCATGCAGATGCGCTTCCGCTTCCGTCCGCCGTCGGCGCGGTTCTGGATGGGCACCGATGCGTTCGGGCGCGACATCCTCGCGCGCTTCATCCATGGCGCGCGGCTGTCGCTGCTGATCGGCCTGTGGGTCGCCATCCTGTCCGGCATCGCCGGCACCGTGTTCGGTGTGCTGTCGGGCTATGTCCGTGCCATCGATTCGCTGGTGATGCGCATCATGGACGCGCTGCTCGCCTTTCCGCCGATCCTGCTCGCCATCGGCATCAATGCCGCGCTCGGACCGCAGGTCCACAGCGTCATCATCGCGCTGTCGGTCTCGTATATTCCGCGCACCGCGCGCATCGTCCGTGCATCCGCACTGGTGGTGCGCGAGCTGGATTATGTGCAGGCGGCGCGGATCAGCGGCGCCAGCGGCCTGCGCATCGTGCTGCGCCATATCCTGCCCAACAGCGTCGGGCCGCTGCTGGTGCAGCTCACCTTCGTGTTCGCCTACGCCATCCTTGCCGAGGCGGCGCTCAGCTTCCTCGGCATCGGGCCGCCGCCGCCGACCCCGAGCTGGGGCAACATCATTGCGGAGGGACGCGACTATGCGGTGGAGGCGTGGTGGATCATGCTGTTCCCCGGTCTCGGCATCAGCCTCGCCGCGCTCGGCATGAACCTGCTGGGCGACGGGCTGCGCGACGTGCTCGACCCGCGCCTGAAGATCGAGGGCTGACATGACCGCATCCGACAAGATCCTCTCGATCGAGAACCTCACCGTCCAGTTCCGCAGCGGTGGCCGCTGGATCACCGCGATCGAGGACGTCAGTCTCGATCTCGCCGAGCGCGAGTGCCTCGGTGTCGTCGGCGAGTCCGGCAGCGGCAAGAGCGTGACCGCTCTGACCGTGTTGCGGCTGCATCCGCCGAGGTCGACCCGCATCGCATCGGGCCGCATCCTTTATCAGGGGCGCGACCTGCTGGCGCTGCCGCCGCGGGCGCTCGGCAGCATCCGCGGCGCGGAGATCGCAATGATCTTCCAGGACCCGATGTCGTCACTCAATCCGGTGCTGACCGTCGGCGACCAGATCGGCGAGACGCTTCGCATCCACCAGGGGCTTGGCGCGGCGCAGGCGCTCCGGCGGGCGGTCGAACTCCTCGACATGGTGCGCATTCCCGATGCGCGCCGCCGCGTCGCGGAGTATCCGCACCGCCTGTCCGGCGGCATGCGCCAGCGCGTGATGATCGCCATGGCGATCGCCTGCCGGCCGAAGATCCTGATCGCCGACGAGCCGACCACGGCGCTCGACGTCACCGTGCAGGCGCAGATTCTCAATCTGCTGCGCGACCTGCGCCGCGAGCTCGGCATGGCGATGATCCTGATCTCCCACGACATGGGCGTGATCTCGGAGTTCACCGACCGGATCGCGGTGATGTATGCCGGCCAGGTGGTGGAGCAGGCGGCGGGCGCCGGCCTGTTCGAGCAGCCGATGCATCCCTACACCGATGGCCTGCTGCGCGCGATTCCCGACATCGACACTGACGCGGCGCGGCTCGCCACCATTCCCGGATCGATTCCCGATCCTGCCCATCCGCCGGCAGGCTGCCGCTTCCATCCGCGCTGCCCGGAGGCGGTGGCGGCCTGCACCCGGCAGGCGCCCGCGATGATCCCGCTGTCGGCCCAGCACCAGACGCGCTGTCCGCCGCGCGCCGCGGGGAGGCCGGCATGAGCGCGCCGATCGTCGAAGTCACCGATATCTGCAAGACGTTCCCGCTGTCGCGGGGTCGCAAGGCGCAGCTGCTGCATGCGGTCAACAATGTCAGCTTCGCCATCGCGGCGAAGGAGACGCTCGGCCTGGTCGGCGAGTCCGGTTCGGGCAAGTCCACCGTCGGGCGCATGCTGGTCGGCGTCTATCCCGCCTCCAGCGGCCGCATCCGCCTGTTCGGCCGCGACATCAGCGGCGACGACGCCAAAGCCAATCTGAAGGCCGTGCGCCGCCGATTGCAGTTCGTATTTCAGGATCCCCAGGCCGCGCTCAATCCGCGCATGCAGGTCGGCGACGCCATTGCCGAGCCGCTGGATATCGCCGGCGGGCTCGACCGCCACCGCCGCCAAGCCCGCATCGGCGAACTCATCGACATGGTGGGCCTGCCGCGCAGCGCTGCCCGCCGCTATCCGCACGAGTTCTCCGGCGGCCAGCGCCAGCGCATCGTCATCGCGCGGGCGCTGGCGCTGCAGCCGGATTTCATCGTCTGCGACGAGGCGGTGTCCGCGCTCGACGTCTCCATGCAGGCGCAGGTCGTCAATCTGCTGATGGACCTGCAGGCCCAGTTCGGGCTGAGCTACCTGTTCATCGCCCATGATCTGGCGGTGGTGCGCAGCGTCTCGACCCGCGTGGCGGTGATGTATGCCGGCAGCATTGTCGAGATCGCGCCCAAGCGCGCGCTCTATGAGACGCCGCGTCACCCCTACACCCGCGCGCTGCTCGATGCGGTGCCGCGCGTGCATGGCGCCGCCCGGCCGCGGCAGATGCTGCAGGGCGAGCCGCCGAGCCTGATCGATCCGCCGGCCGGCTGCCGCTTCGCCAGCCGCTGCCCGGTGGCGGAGACGCGCTGCCGGGTGGAATCGCCACCCGTGCGCACCGTCGCCCCCGGCCATCAGGCCGCTTGCCATCTGGTCTGATCGCCATCCCGACACGTCACATACAGCAATGAAGGACCACGTCATGCCCATGACAGCGAGTGCAGCCGATCCCGTCGCGTCCGCTCCTGCGGATCGCTCGAGCCAATACCGCGGCGCCGAAGCCGCCTATCTGTGGTCGCTGGCGCCTGGCCACGATTCCATTGTGTGGGACAGCGCCAACGGTGTTCGGATCCGTGATGTCGAGGGGCGCGAGTTCATCGATTTCACCTCCGGTGTGCTGGTCGCGAACACCGGCCATTGCCACCCCAAGGTGGTCAAGGCCATCCAGGAGCAGGCGGCGCGGCTGCTGAATTGCTACGACGCGCCGCATCCGCTGCGCGCCGAGGTCGGCAAGCGCCTGCTGCGCCATGCCGGCGGCCGTTTCGATGCGGTGGCGCTGTTCTCCACCGGCGCGGAGGCGATCGACAGCGCGGTGAAGATCGCCAAGGCGGCGACCGGGCGCTTCGAGATCGTGTCCTTCGCCGAGGCGTTCCACGGCAAGTCGATCAGCACCTCGGCGCTGTCGGGCATGCCCGGTACGCGCCGCATCGTCGGGCCCACCGTGCCGGGCTCGATCGTGGTGCCGTTCCCCAACAGCTATCGCCGCCCGCCGCAGTTCGATCCGGCGCAGTGGGCGGAGCTGTGCATGGACATGGCCGAGGAGGTGGTGCGCATCAATTCGGTCGGCCAGGTCGCCGCCATCATCGTCGAGCCGTTCCTCGGCGCGGGCGGCGCCCATGTTGCACCGCCGGCGTTCTGGCGGCGGCTGCGCGGCTTCGCCGACAAGCTCGGCGCGCTGCTGATCATGGACGAGGTGCAGTCGGCGTTCGGGCGCACCGGCAACTGGTTTGCCTTCCAGGAGCATGGTGTCGAGCCCGACCTGCTCGCAGTCGCCAAAGGCATCGCCAGTGGCTTGCCCATGAGCGCGGTGATCGGCCGTCACGACCTGTTCGATGCGCTGCCGGCCGGGGTGCTGAGCTCGACCTATGGCGGCAATCCGTTGGCCTGTGCGTCCTGCCTTGCGACCCTCGACGTGATCGAGAGCGAGGGCCTCGTTGCCCGCGCGCGCCATCTCGCCGGGATTTTCCACCAGCGCTTCGCCCGCTGGGTGAAGGAGATCCCCGGCGTCGGCGACGGCCGCGGCATGGGCCTGTCCATGGGCATCGAGCTGGTCGACAACGCGATCGACAAGACGCCCGATCCGGACCGCGCGCTGAAGGTGGTGGCAGCCGCCGCGGCGCGGGGCGTCATCGTGCTGCCGCCGTCGGGCTCGCAATCCAATGTGGTGCGGCTCGCGCCGCCGCTGGTCATGACCGACGATGAGGCGGAGGAGGGCTTGCAGCGGCTGGAAGCGGCGCTGCGCGAGACCGTCTCCAACAACGCGCAGTGACAAGGAGACGATGATGAACTGGATTCCGCCACGCGGGCTGGCGCTGCCCGCAACTGAGGTCGCGGCCAAGGCGAAACGCCTGCGCCGCCATGTGGTGCAGATGGTGGCGCCGCTCGGCGAAGGCTATGCCGGACAGGGGCTCGGCTGTGCCGACATCCTGGCCGCGCTGTATTTTCACGAGATGGCGTACCGGCCCGACGATCTCGCCTGGCCGGACCGCGACCAGTTCCTGCTGTCGCCGGCGCACTACGGCGTCGGACTGTTCGCCGCGCTCGCCGAAAGCGGCTGCATGGCGATGGCGCAGATGGATGACTACGGCCGCGACGGCAGCCCGATGGAGATCATTGCCTCCGAGCGCCTGCCGGGCGTGGAAGCCACCTGCGGCTCGCTCGGCATGGGCCTGTCGGTTGCGGTGGGCAAGGCGCTGACGCTGCGGCGCCGTGGCCGGCCGTCCCGCGTCTATGTGGTGATCGGCGACGGCGAGCTGCAGGAAGGGCAGACCTGGGAGGCCGCCATGGCCGCGGCGAGCTTCCGCCTCGCCAATGTCTGCGCGATCGTCGACGTCAACAACATGCAGGTCGACGGCCGCACCGACCGTGTCATCGACATGGGCGACATCGCGGCGAAGTGGGCCGCGTTCGGCTGGAACGTGATCAGCATCGACGGCAACGTCGTCTCGGAGGTCCTCGATGCGCTCGATGCGGCGCGGCAGGTCAGGGATCGCCCGACCGCGATCGTCGCGACCACCGTGCCGGGCCATGGCGTCTCCTTCCTCGCCGGCACCTACAGCCATTTCCTCAAACTGCCGCCGGAGGTCGCCGCGCGCGCCCTGGCCGAGCTGGAGGCCTGATCGATGCCCGCTGCTGCTCCGCGTTCCGCCCCGGGGATCACCATTGCCAAGTCGGCGCCGATCTGGCGCAAGGACACGCCGCTGAAGATGAAGGCCTACGGCCAGGCGCTGGTGGCCCTGGCGCAACGCGATCCGAACGTTGTCTGTCTCGGCGCCGACCTCACGGGGCCGACCGAGACCGACCTGTTCCGCGATCAGCTTCCCGAACGCTTCTTCAACTTCGGCGTCGCGGAAGCGAACCTGATGTGCGCTGCCTCCGGCATGGCGCGAGAGGGCGATGTGCCGTTCGTCAATACCTTCTCGGTGTTCGCCACGCGCCGCGCGCTGGATCAGGTCGTGCTGCAGATCGCCTATCCCAATGCCAACGTGAAGCTGGTGGGCTTCATGCCGGGCCTCACTTCGCCGGGCGGGCCGACGCACCAGGCCATCGACGACGTCGCGATCATGCGCGCGGTGCCCAACATGATGGTGGTGGAGCCTGCCGACGGCGATCAGGTCGCCGACATGGTCGAGGCGATCGCCGCTCATCAGGGGCCGGTGTACATGCGCATCAAGCGCGGCGAGATGCCGCTGGTGATCCCGGCCGATGTGCCGAAGCTGACGCTCGGCAAGCTGCAGCCGATCACCGCTGGGCGCGACGGCACGATCCTCGCGTCCGGCGTGATGGTGGCGCTGGCGCTGGAGGCGGCGCGCGACCTGCGCGACCGGGGGCTCGACGTCGGTGTGGTCAACGCCCACACCCTCAAGCCGTTCGATCGCGACGGGCTCCTTGCGCTCGCCCGCAGCGGCAAGCCGCTGCTCACGGCGGAGAACCACAATGTCATCGGCGGCCTCGGATCGGCCGTTGCGGAGGTTCTGGCCGAAGCGGGCGTCCGCGTGCCGTTCGCCCGCGTCGGCATCCCTGACGTGTTCGCGGAGGGAGGCACCGCGAGCTTCCTGTTTGACACCTATGGCCTGTCGACATCAGCCATCGTGAGCACGTTCGCCGGAATGGCCGCAGCCTAGGTGATCTCGCTGAGGGGCCAGGTCATCGGGAACGGCTTTATAGCCGTTTCCGTGGACATCCTTGCCTATTGCGCGGCCTCGAGCACGTCGACCGGCGCCGTCCTGATCAGATAATCGAACGCCGAGAGCGAGGCCTTGGCGCCGTCTCCCATGGCAACGATGATCTGCTTGTACGGCACCGTCGTAGCGTCGCCCGCGGCGAACACGCCGGGGAGCGAGGTCTCGCCGCGCGCATCGACTTCGATTTCGCCGCGGCTGTTCAGCGCCACGGTTCCCTTCAGCCAATCGGTGTTGGGGACAAGTCCGATCTGGACGAACACGCCGTCGAGCGCCAGCCGGTGGGGCTGGTCGCTATCCCGTTTGACATAGGACAGGCCCGTGACCCTCGCGCCGTCGCCATGGATCTCCGATGTCCGGGCCGACGTGATGACGGTCACATTGCGCAGCGCATAGAGCTTGCTTTGCAGCACCGCGTCGGCGCGCAGGTTGGCGTCGAATTCGATCAGGGTGACGTGGGCGACGATACCAGCGAGATCGATCGCGGCTTCCACACCGGAGTTGCCGCCGCCGACCACGGCCACGCGCTTGCCCTTGAACAGCGGGCCATCGCAATGCGGGCAGTAGGCGACGCCCTTGTTGCGATACGCATCCTCACCGGGAACGTTGAGCTGCCGCCAGCGGGCGCCGGTCGACAGGATGATGGTGCGCGATTTCAGATGCGCGCCACTCGCCAGTTCGACCTCGATGAGGCCGTCGGGGTCAGCCGAGGGGATCAGGCGAACGGCGGTTTGCGCGCCCATGATGTCGACATCATGGGATTTCACCTGCTGCTCCAGCTCCGCGGCGAGCTTCGGGCCTTCCGTGTGCGGCACCGAGATGAGATTCTCGATCGCCATCGTGTCGAGCACCTGTCCGCCCAGGCGCTCGGCGACGATGCCGGTGCGGATGCCCTTGCGCGCGGCATAGATGGCCGCCGCGGCCCCCGCGGGCCCGCCGCCCACCACCAGCACATCGAAAGCGGCCTTCTCGGCGATCTTTTGGGCCGCGCGCGCGACGCTGCGCGTATCGAGCTTCGCCACGATCTCCGCGAGGTTCATGCGCCCTTGTGCGAAGGGCTCGCCATTGAGGAAGACCGAGGGCACGGCCATGACCTGCCGCTTCTCGACTTCGTTCTGGAACAGCGCGCCGTCGATGGCGACGTGCTTGATCCGCGGATTTAGCACGCTCATGATGTTGAGCGCCTGCACGACGTCAGGGCAGTTCTGGCACGACAGGGAGAAATAGGTCTCGAAGTGGTAGTCGCCGTCGAGATTCCTGATCGTCTCGATCAGCTCGGGCGTTTCCTTGGGCGGATGACCGCCGACCTGCAGCAGGGCCAGGATCAGCGAATTGAATTCATGCCCTAGCGGCAGTCCGGCGAAGCGCACGCTGATGTCCGTTCCGATCCGGCGGATGGCAAAGGACGGCGTGTGGACGTCATCCTGATGGGGCGCCAGCGTGATCATGTCGGACAGGGACGCGATGTCCTCGAGCAGGCTTCTCATTTCTGCGGACTTGGGCCCATCGTCGAGCGCAGGAACGAGCTCGATCGGCTGCGTGATCCGCGCCAGATAGGCCCGGACCTGATCCTTCAACGATGCGTCCAACATGTCTCGACTCCAGGGAAAGCTTTAGGGCCGGCTTGTGCGTCGCCTGACGCACGACCAGCGCAAGGGGATGCGGTGCGCGTACCGCGCATGCTCAGGCCGGCTGGTGAGCCGGCCTGATTGTCGGGAGTGGTCTTGTGGAATTGATGGAGAGGCGGAAGCCTGCGCCGGTCAGATCTTGCCGACGAGCTCCAGCGACGGCGCGAGGGTCTGCTCGCCTTCCTGCCACTTCGCCGGGCAAACCTCGCCCGGATGCGCCGCGACGTACTGGGCCGCCTTGACCTTGCGGAGGAGCTCCTGCGCATCGCGGCCGATGCCGCCTGCGGTGATCTCGACGATCTGGATCTTGCCTTGGGGATCGATGACGAAGGTGCCGCGATCGGCGAGGCCGGCTTCCTCGATCAGAACGTCGAAGTTGCGGCTGATCGTGCCGGTCGGATCACCCACCATCGGATACTGGATCTTGCCGATCGCCGGCGAGGTGTCGTGCCAGGCCTTGTGGGAGAAATGCGTGTCGGTGGAGACGCTGTAGATCTCGACACCCAGCTTCTTGAACGCGGCGTAGTTGTCGGCCAGGTCCTCGAGTTCCGTCGGGCAGACGAAGGTGAAGTCGGCGGGGTAGAAGAACACCACCGACCACTTCCCTTTGAGCGTTGCGTCGGTCACATCGAAGAACTTGCCGTTTTGATAAGCCGTTGCTTTGAAAGGCTTAATTTCCGTATCGATCAAAGACATTCCATTTCCTCTTCCACCGGCGAGGCGATCGCCGCGGTGGTCTCTCAGAGTTTTCCGCACATGCGTTTCGCAAGTGCACAACACTGCCTAGACCCTGGAACAAATCGAGAAAAGATCAAAATAACTATTGTAGTGATCGATTATTCCGATAAGTGCATGGGGCCATGCAACCCACCCCGACGCTGCGTCAGCTTCGTTTCCTGGTCGCTGTCACCGACCGCTGCCATTTCGGCCACGCGGCCCAGGACTGCCTGGTGTCGCAATCGACGCTCAGCGCCGGCATCCAGGAGATGGAAGACCTTCTCGGCGTCCGCCTGCTCGAGCGCACGCGCCGCTCGGTCGCGCCCACCGCGATCGGCAAGGAGATCGCCGAGCGGGCACGAGAGGTTCTCCGGCATGTCGAGGATCTGACCCATGCCGCCAGGGCGGCGCGCGATCCCATGTCCGGGCCGCTGCAGCTCGGGGTCATTCCCACGATCGGTCCGTTTCTGGTGCCGCGGGTCATGCCGGGGCTGCGCGAAGCCTTTCCGAAATTGAAGTTCTATCTCCACGAGGAGCAGACGGCGCGGCTGCTGGAGCAGCTCGATGCCGGCGACATCGATGCTGCGATTTTGGCGCTGCCTTATCCTCTCAGCGGCGTGGACATCATGGACATCGGCAACGACCCTTTCCGGGTCGTCCTGCCGTCCGACCATCGGCTGGCGCGGGCCGGTGTCGTCAGCCTGCAGGATATCGCGGCGGAGGATGTCCTGCTGCTCAAGGAGGGGCACTGCATGCGCGACCATGCGCTGGCGGCCTGTTCGCTCGAAGGCGCGCGCCGCAACACCGCCTTCCAGGGCACGAGCCTTTATACGCTGGTGCAGATGGTCGCCAATGGCCTCGGCATCACCTTGCTGCCCCAGATGGCGCTGGATGCCGGCATTCTGCGCGGCCTGCCCGTGTCAGCCCTGCCGTTCGAAGGCGAGGCGCCTTGTCGTCAAATCTGCCTGATCTGGCGCCGGGCGGCGGGGCGCAGCGACACATTTCGCAACCTCGCCGATGCCCTCAAGGGGATGTGGCGCGAGGTCGTGGACTGATAAGCTCTGAGCCGGAGGCGAGTTGAGACGAGAAGAACAGCCGCTAGGACGTTCCTAACGAGCTTGTCGAATCGCTCGCGACGCGGCGGAAGTCCATCACTGCGGATTGGAACGCGGCCAATCGCCTGCAGTGGTTCGCGAATCAGGTCGCATGGGACGGGGGCATGAGCGGCCTCATGTCTGAAGTCGACTGCAAGCATGAGGGGGTATCTGTGAAAGAGACCACCGCTGCCATCGTTGGATTTGTGGTCGTTCCCATAATCCCAGCGCTTGTGCTGGGGATATTAACCCCAGTAACAGCAGAAGGGCCTTCCGCGCTGTCCGTTATTGGGCTTTTGCCTATTGGATATTTTTTCTCGGCTTTCGTTACTCTTGTGCTCGCTGTGCCGGCTGCGTTTGGGCTCAGGAAGTTGGGTCTGGCTTCATGGTGGTCAGCCAGCGGGGGTGGATTTGCTATTGGAGTCTTTGTGTTGGTTCTGTTGCATTGGCAGCCCGGCTCTGGAGACCTGCAAACTTCATTAGCCAACGCAATTCGAAATTCGTTGACTAAGGGAGCAATAATCTACGGCGCAACGGGAGGCTTTTCAGGCTTTGTGTTTTGGTTGATCTGGAAGTGCGGCAGCCGCCACTGAACTGATGTTGGACTAAAACATCGCCCTATCAACTTTAAAACATCCGGCGGCATGACTGCTCATTGCATTCGGCGCTTGTGCCGAATTGGCGTCGCGGGCGTGGCGCATGGCCACGGACCATGATGGGCGGTTGATGATCCGCGCCACGCAGAGCCCGATCTTGTCGGGCGCCATGCAGTATGTCTACGCCCGTGCCGAGCGTCTGCTGACCGAGGCCTCTGGTACGGGCGCCATCGTCACCGAATATGTCTGGCCTGAATGGCACCACGGCACTGGTCTTGGGCGCCGTCTATCAATCGTTCTGCGCTATGCAGTCGATTAGTGGCACGGCCTCGAACAACGTTCGCTTCTCGGGGGGGATACTTTCTGATGGAAGCCGGATTGGACTACAACTAGCATAGGCACTACGATCCGAGCAGGCGATGCACCCAGCTGTATACGTTGGGATTCATCGGCGGGCCAAGCTTGTATGCTTGCGCTGGGTCTAGGCCTGCTTAGCTCGGACGAGCCTTTCGGGCAGGGTGGCAAGGATCGTTGATAAATCGGGTGCGTCATGAACAGAGATGATGACACTGATGCTGGGGAATTTCGGTTTTATCTGCGACTGTTGATTAAACACCCAACGATCGATCCGAAGTTGATTACAAAGGAGCTTGGCCTTTCGCCGCATCTGGCCCACGTGGTGGGAACTGAGCGGATAACTCCCATGGGGACAAAATTGTCAGGGAGATATGAAGAAAGCACTTGGGGATGGGCGAAGCGTGTTCAAGGAAGGAGAGCGTTTCTAGATGATGTTTCCGACTTGGCTCTCCAGCTTCAAAAGAGTCAACATTTCATTGCAAGCCTGATTGCTGGCGGCGGCAACGTCACGATGATTGTCGATTTGCCGGGAGATGTGAATATTGGGTCAGTATTAAGTTCGGTAGGACTCAAACGCTTGGCAGATCTTGGGATTGATCTTGGCATCGAGGTTTTTCCAGAGCTGTCGATCGATGGCTGAAGCGAGCTGCCGTTGTTAGCTGCGGACCATCGGGATACGGTCTATCAGCCGTTCGGCGCGGTGCAGTCGATCGGCGGTACAACCTTCAACAATCTCTCCCTGCTCGGGCAGAGCTTCCGCATGGAAGCGGATACCACGTGCCCCCTTGGATGAGCTGTAGCCCTTGTCTCTGCCGAAGTCGCGGTTCTTGGATCTATTGAGGGAGTGACGCTATAATATTTCAGGTCGCCCGCACAGAAATGGGTGCGATTGGCATGGCGGATGAAATCATTAGTGCGATTGTCGGCAGCACGATTGCGAAAATCGTGTCTAGGTGGGCGCCTTCGCGAAGAAAAGGCGAATTCGCCAGCATGCCACTTGAAGCGCTTCAGCGGCGGAATAGGTGGCTCTATCGTGGCCTTCTGTTTATTGCAGGCGCTGGATTCATTGCGCCTTACTTGTTGTTCACTCCTGCAAAGATTCGGGGCGCTTGGTTTGCCGGAGCAGTATTCGGCCTCCCATTTTCGGCTATGGTGGCCTATGTGGTAGCCGCTTGGTGCGTGCTCGGCGAAAGACGGGCACGTGAACTCTTGTTTTGCTTTGCGGCCCGTCAAAAGACGAGCATCTACGTTTTCTATGTCTTGGCCGTGCCGTCTCTGTGCTTGGGATTATATCGTTGCTGTTTTTGTGGCGTGACTGGTGACTGCATAGCCACTGCAATTCTACAGAGCCAGGTGATGCAACGCCTCAGGTGGGGCGGGAAGCGAAAGTGCCGACGCGGTCGCCGAACTTGTGGCCATTCAAGGCACATTTCGTCGAGGACATAGACGCCGCGTTGCCGTGTCTGACGTGACTGGGCAGAAGTGAGGCGCTGTGCATGAACGGCTTCGTCAGAATCACGATGTGGGCCGCAATCATCTCAATCCCTCTGTCGTGGATTGTGCTGGCAAACGTCTATATGTTCGTCCATGGCGGCGGTTTAATAATACTCATCTTGCTTGCTCCCGGCTTCTTTATTTTGGATAGGTCTGGAACGCTGCCATCTCCGCCTCTGGCGCTTCTGATGCTGTATTACCTGGTGCAGTTCGGCTACTACGCGGCAATACTGGCCTTCTTCAGATGGCGCATTGAGGCACGGGAAAAGTAGCCCGGACTGGTGACGTAAGGTAGGGCTCGGCCGCGGTTCGCAGCTTTAGCTACAAGGCGCTGGCAAGACATCCGTCGAATAACCGATCGATGTCGCAAGCATAACCGGATGCACCTCATGAGATGTGTTGCGTCGGCAGAAGTAGAAGGGATGCTCGGATCGTTGGGATTTCGAGTGTCGACTGAGCAGGCTTGGTACAGGAGAGAGCTTGTTCTTGATAGGGAATTGGCACTTCGTGAAACCCAGGTAAGAGGTCGACCCGCGCCTGAAGTCGGTAGATTACTTAGTTTTGCTGGAGCGATTAATAGGTGGCTGCCGACCAATCAGCCCCGCTTGCTCGGATGTTCCAGAGATCTAAGATGATTAGAGGCGACGGTGCGCTGGATGTTCCATAGCCCTTGGCGAGCATCGCTCGCGACGTAGAGAAAGCGCTCGCCGTCGGACGGCTCGGCGACTCGAAGGCCTGATGCACATTCCCGAGTTGGCACCCGGCGCCATAGCGGGCGAACTGCAGCTTTGCGGCAATGTAGCGTTTGGTGATGTTGCCGGCGCGGTCGACACGGGCGAAAAACACCGGCACGCCCTTCTGGTCGGGCCGCGAACGATCCTCATTCGCGTGCAGGGCGCCTCGGGCAAAGGCCATCATGTGAAATGATCCGGATCGAAGCCAGCCCCGGCGAGGATGGCGCGATTGTGCTCTCCGACCTGGGGGGCGGGTGACAGGGACGCCTCGGTCATTCCGATCGCGCCCGGCGTGCGGGCCGCGCAGACAGGCCCGACAAGGGGCGTCTCGCAGCTGAGTGCGCCGTTCGTCGCCTGGACATGCGCGTTGCGAAGCCATTCGGACGGATTGAGGATGCGGTCCGCGATGATGTCGGCGGCATGCAGTTGCGTGAGCCACATGTCCGTCGTGCCGTTCGGAAACACCTGGCGCAGCTCGTCCATCAGGAGCTCGGCATTGTCGGCCCGGTGCGCAAAATCAGCAAAGCGCGGATCCTCGGCGAGATCCTCGCGCTTCAAGACCGAGCATAGTCGCCGGTACTGCGCTTCGGTGACCAGGGTGACCATCAGCCAGCCGTCTTGCGTTCGATACGTGCCCGCAGGAACGTTCAACGGACGGGGCGTGCCGCCTTCGAGTGCATGCTCCGCGAACTTGTGTCCCAGCAAGGCAGCGGTCGACTGCGTCAGGCTGATGTCGATCCAGCGGCCCCGTCCCACGGTGGCGCGCGCAAACAGCGCCGTCGAGACGGCCTGGAAGGCATAGAGGCCCGTGCATACGTCGGAGAGCGTGGCGCCAACCCGATGCGGAATGCCGTCGGCTCCGACATTGACCGCGACCAGCCCTGAAAAGGCCTGGGCCACGGAATCCGAGCATGGCCGCTCGGCATAGGGGCCTTCCTGCCCGAACCCGCTGATCGACAGATAGATCAGGCGCGGATTCTCTTGGCTGAGCGTCTCGTACCCCAGGCCGAGCCGCGCCATGACGCCCGGCCGGAACCCCTCGATCACGACGTCAGCCGTTCGGGCCAGTGTCCGGGCGACATCGATGGCGTCCGCGCGCTTGAGATCGAGCGAGAGGCTGCGCTTGCCCCGGTTGTAGACGGCGGACAACGCCGAGTGGCTGCCGTATGTCGTGCCGAGCCGGCGCGACCAATCTCCCTCCGGCGGTTCGACCTTGATGACATCGGCGCCATTCGCGGCCAGGAGATAGCCGCAGTAGGGCGATGCGACGCCTTGCCCGAAATCGAGCACCCTTAACCCTCGATAGGGCGCTTCGAAGGTCGGCTGTGACGATGAGGCCGTCATTGCAGATCTCCCGGCGTGAGAACGACTTTTCCGATGACGTCGCGCCGTTCGACGCGCCGAAGCCCCTCGGCGAACTGACCGAGGGGAAGCACCTGATCGACCGGAGCCCGCAGTTTGCCTTCGGTATGCAGCGCGAACAAATCCTCGAAGAGGAGCTTGACCCGGCTGCGCAAGGCCGCGTCCGCTCTGGTCTTGCCCCAGGCCATGTAGAAGCCCCAGTACAGGCCGATCACCGTCAGGTTCTTCACCAGGACGATGTTGGCGGGAATCTGGGGAATGCGGCCGGACGCGAAGCCGATCGGCAGAATGCGGCCGAGCGGCGCGATGCAGCGCAAGGAGTTGTCGAAGGTTTCCCCGCCCACGGGATCGAACACGACGTCGGCGCCGCGGCCGTCGGTGATGTCGAGAACCCGCTCGCGGAAATCCTCGCGCTGGTGGTCGATGACGTGGTGAGCGCCATACTCTTTGGCCGCAGCAGTCTTGCGCTCGCCCCCTGCGGTGGCGATGACGCGAGCACCGAGCGCTCGCCCCACTTCCACTGCGGCGAGTCCGCTGGCCCCGGCAGCGCCGTGGACCAGGAGGTGTTCGCCGGGTGCAAGATTTGCCCGCCAGCTCAGCGCCGCGTAGGCCGTGGCATAAATGGTGGGAAACACGGTCGCGCCGGCAAAGCTCAGCGTGTCCGGAAGCTTGAAGACATTGGCGGCATCCACCACCGCCTCCTCCGCAAATCCTCCGGACGGCAGTCCGGCGCAGACGCGGTCTCCGATTCCGAGCTCCGTTCGGGCATCGGGAGCGATGGCGGTGATGACGCCGGCGACCTCCGTGCCCGGAATGAAGGGCAGCGAAGGGCGGTTCTGGTGCTTGCCGGCGATGAACAGCAGATTTGCAAAGCTGATGCCGGCGGCGCGCACCGATATCCGAACCGTTCCGGATGCGAGCGGCGGACTGGGAATGTCCTCGAAGGTCAAGTCGCTGATGCCGCCGAACTGGCGTCCGATGACCGCGCGCATGAGCTAGTCCCTTTCCATCGCGCCGTGGCGCCCCGCGCCCGACGCGAAGCGGGTGGCGCCGCTGCGCGCTTCTCTCTGCCGCGCGCTCAACGAGAGGCTTGTCTCGAGGGTAAGCGCGTCGGCCTCGGACAGATTCCACTGGCGCAATGCGGACATCCGATCAGAGCGCATGGCGATCTGCGGAAACGCCGCGATCTCCCGGGCGAGCGCGATGGCCGCGGGCAGGGCCTGGCCGGTGGGCACCAGCCGGTCCGCGAGCCCGATATGGACCGCTTCCGCTCCCGACACCTTCTTGGCGGTCAGCAACATGTCGAGCGCTCTGCCGGTGCCGATGAGGCGGGGCAGCCGCACGGTCGTGCCATCGCTCATGGGGACGCCCCAGCGCCGCGACAGCACGGCAAAAGTCGCGCTCTCCTCGGCGACGCGAAGGTCGCATCGCAGGGCAATGCCGAGGCCGCCGGCGCACGCATAGCCTGCGACAGCGGCGATGACGGGCTTGGACAGCACGTCGTGGCACGGGCCGTCCGGGTCTCCGGCCCATGGCTTGTAGTCGCGGCCGGCGGCCAGCTCCTTGAGATCGGCGCCGGCGCAGAAGTGGCCTCCTGCTCCCGTCAGGACGGCGACGGCCTGATCGGGAGCGCTGTCGAACGCACGTAGGGCGCGCGTCAGCTCTGCAGCTGTCTCATTGTCGAGTGCGTTGCGCACGTCCGGACGATTGATGGTGATGATCGTCACCGGACCATCGTCCTGGATCAGCAGCTTGCCGTTGCTCGCCATGGCCCTGTCGCTCTCTAGTGATTTTTCAAAAGCGGACACTCGCTCTGGTCCGCCGGACGCCAGGCCTTGTCGCCGGGAATGGTCGCGACGACTTTCCAGTAATCCCACGCGCCCTTCGATTCTTCGGGCTTCTTGACCTCGATCACGTAGAGGTCGCGAAGCAGGCGCCCGTCCGCACGAATCCTGGCGCCATGGGTAAAGGCGTCTTCCACCGGCAGCTCGCGCATCTTGTCGGCCACCTTGGTGCCTTCGTCTGTTCCAGCGGCGGCGACCGCTTTCAGATAGTGACGGACCGAGCTGTAGACGCCGGCCTGCACGATGGACGGCGGCCGTCCCATCTTGTCCCAGAAGCGTTTGGCGAAGGCGCGGCTGCCGTCGTCGAGGTCGTGATAGTAGGTCGTGGACGACACGAGACCTTGGCCGTTCTTCAGGCCCATGGCGTCGACGTCGTTGATGAACATCAGAAAGGTCACGACCTGGGTGTTTGGACCAATGACCTTGTATTCCTGGGCCTGCTTGATCGCGTTGCTGGTGTCGCTGCCGCCGGTGGCCAGCGCCAGCACCTTGGCCCCGGAGCCCTGGGCCTGAAGGAGGAACGACGAGAAATCCGGCGTATCCAGCGGTGCGCGGACGCCGCCGATGATCTTGCCGCCCTCGGCGATGATCCGCTTTGTCGCCTCGCTCTCCATGGATTTTCCGAACGCATAGTCGGCGGTGATGAAGAACCATGTGTCGCCGCCGCGCTTCAAGACGCCCTCCGGAGGAGCCGCGGCGAGCGCATAGGTGTCGTACATCCAGTGAAAGCTGTAGGGCGAGCAGGCCTTGCCGGTGAGCTCGGCCGTCGCCGGGCCGGACATCAGGAGGATCTTCTTGCGCTCGCGCGAAATGGTCTGCATGGCGAGCGCCGCGGCCGACGACCCGGCGTCCGCGATGACGTCGACGCCTTGGGCATCATAGTTCTGCCGCGCGAGGTTGGCGGCGATATCCGGCTTGTTGGCATGGTCGGCCGACACGATGTCGATGGGGGCGCCCGCGACCGTGCCGCCGAAGTCCTCGGCCGCGAGTTGGGCTGCGACGATCGAGCCCTTTCCGCCGGCGTCAGCGTAGATGCCGGTCATGTCATTGAGGATGCCGATCCGCACGACGTTGTCAGAGACCTGAGCGGACACGGAGGACGACAGCAGGCCGGCGAGCAGACCGGCCGCGACGGCACTTCCCTTGGCGTTCACTTTCAAGATGACCTCCCTTTGTTTTTTTATTCGAAGATTGCGGCGTCCTGGACCAGCCGATCGATGGCGGCTTGCGAATAGCCATGCTCGATGAGGATTTCGCGTGTGTGCTGTCCGAGACGGGGCGGAGCGGCGACCCGCGAGTCCGGTGTCACGGTCCCGGGGAGCTGGGTGAGCGGAAGGCCCTCGAACGCGCCGCCTTGCAAGGTCGCCTTCAGTCCCAGGCCGCGGACATGGGCATCGTCGAGGAACGATGCGTAGTCCTGTACGGGACCGCACAACACGTCCTGTTCCGCGAAGGCGTGAAGCCAGTGGGCGCTTGATCGGGTGCGGAGAATATCGGTCACGTCGGCGGTGATGTCCCCTGCATGCGTCAGGCGTCCGGCCCCGGTCGCAAAGCGGGGATCCTCGATCCAGTCGGCTTTGCCGAGAGCGCGGCAGATGCCGCGAAACATCGCGTTCGACACGCACGACAGGTTGATGTGGCCGTCCGCGGTCGCGAACGTGCCGATCGGCACACTCAAGGGCGGACTGGGGCGGTCACGATGCATCGCGGCGTCGACGATCGGCATCGCCTGAAACGCGGCGGCGACCTCGACCAGCGAGATTTTGATGTGGCGTCCGCCACGTCCGGAGAGCCGTTTGTAGAGGGCTGCGCCCGCTTGCTGGGCGGCATAGATGCCCGCCGCGGTGTCGACCGCCAGCATCCCGATCCGCCGCGGCACGCCCTGCCCATCGCGGTTCATCACCATCATCCCGGTGAAGCCCTGGATGATGGTGTCGGTGGCAGGGCGGTTCTCGTAAGGGCCGGGACCAAAGCCGAGGATCGAAACATAGATCAGGTCAGGATTGCCGGGCCGCAGCTGTGCGTCGGCAATTCCCAGCCGTTCCACGACGCCGGGGCGGAAGTTCTGGATGACGATGTCGGCTGATTTCGCCAGTCCGGCGAGGACCTCCCGACCGTCCGGCCTCGTCCCGTCGATGCAGATCGCGCGCTTGCCGATGTTCGGAACGAGGCTGAAAGCCGTGTGGCCATCGATTGCTCCGCCGATCGCGCGCGCCCAGTCTCCGGTCGGGGGCTCGACCTTGATGACCGAGGCGCCGCCGCGCGCCAGAATCGCTCCGCAATAGGGGCCCGCAAACCCCTGGCTGACGTCGAGCACGCGCAGTCCAGCGTAATCGTCCATGTCCACCCAACACCGAGAAGTAGATACCGAGTAGTATGTTGATGGATACCCGGTAGTATGTTTAGATGTCAATGGTGAGCGAAGCAGGAGGAAACGTGGGCAGGCAGGGCAGGATCGAGACGGCAGAGCCATTGGCCGACCGGAGGATCGAAATCCTCGACGCCGCCTCGCGCGCCTTCATGCGGCAGGGGTTCGCCGCGACCTCGCTGGACCGCGTCAGCGACGAGATCGGTTCGACGAAGGGCGCGATCTACTACTATTACCGCAGCAAGTCCGAGCTCTTCTTCGCCGTGCATCGCCGCGGCATGGAGCTGACGCGGGCCGCGATCGGGCCATCCTTTGAGGCCCAGGGGTCTGCACGCGACAGACTGCATGGCATGGCGGTCGCGCATACGATCCTGATCATCGATCATTTGCCGTATCTGCGCGTGATCGCCCAGGGGCTTGAGATGCACCTTCTGGAGCGCACGAACGACAGCGAGCGCGCAGAACTCGCCGATGTCGCGGCGTTGCGGGAGGCGAACGAGAGCCTCTACATCAGCGTGATCAACGATGGCGTTGCGTCGGGTGAATTCAGGCCCGTCGATGCCAAACTCGTCGCCAAGCCCTTGCTCGGCGCGTTGAACTGGACGTCGCGCTGGTATCAGCCGCGCCGCGGCGAAACGCAGGCGGCGAAGAAGCAACTGGCGGATTCGATTGCCGACTTCGTGGTCGGCGGCCTGGAGAAAAAGCGGTGAGTGCGAGCCAAGCCAACGGCGACGCGGCGGCCTGTCGTGCGGTCGAGCTGATCTACCATTCCTATCTGACAGGCCTGATCTTGATGCTGTCGTCCCGCGCGGGAGCCGCGCGTGCCGCCGAGGTGGTGTTTCGGACCTTCCGGCGCCAGCAACTGGCGCGCTTCCTGCCCGGTTTGAAGAAGCTCGGCCTCGACGGGCTTCCGCATGCGGTAGCCTGCGCCCAGTACCATTACCTTTCGAACCAGGTCGGCGGGGTCAAGGTCGAATACGTCTACGAGAGCGATGACAAGGCGTGGGTGCGATATCCGCCGCCGCGATGGATCTGGTCCGGGACGGCGATCTGCGGCATTCCGTCGGAGGTCTCGCGCGCCATGTTGTGGGGGTGGCACGCCAACAATGGCGTCGTGCTCGGCAATCCCCGCTTGGGGTTTGTCTGCACGGGACAGACGGTCGACGGGCAGCCTGGCCTCGAAGGCTATTACAAGCAGTGGGATCACGATCTCGCGCCCGAGGAGCGCTTGCAGTTCTCGCCCGGCGAACGATGTCCGCCGTTTCAACGCGAGCTTGCGCCGAAACTGCCGGACACGACCTGGCCCGATGAGCGGCTGCAGAAGGTCCTGCGCAACTATGCGATGGAGTACATCACCTCGATCGTGCCGGAGACGATCGCGGTTCTCGGGCCGGACGAGGGCGGCCACCTTGCCGGTGCGGCCGCGCGTCTGGTCGGCATGCACACGTTCGATGAGGTGGCGTCCCTGCTTGGCGGGGTTGGTCCTGGCGCTGCGGGTTTTGCCACAGCTTTCGCGCGCCTTGCCCGGGCGCAGGATGACGACGCGGAGTTGCGAACGGCAGGGACGACGGCGACGGTGCAGCAGACCAGTTGGCGGCTGATGCGAGAGCGCCCCGCGCTCTCCCCGGCGGTGTTCGATGCCTGGAACGAACTGTGGATCGGGGCCGCGCTCGCGCATGACCGGTTCATGCACGTTGATGTCACGCAACGGCGCGATCACGGTGACCCGTTCTGGGGTTGGCACTTCCGCTAAAGCGGCGTCCGCGTCATCACGTCAGGAAAAAGGATCTCAAACATGAGTGAAGCCGTCCGTTATTCCGTCACCGATGGGATCGCCGAGATCGTGCTCGATCGTCCGCCGGTGAACGCCTTGAGCCTGGAGCTGATCGATGCGCTTCTGGACAGGCTGCGCGAGGCCAAAGACGACGCCGCCGTGCGGGCAGTGATCATTGCCAGCGCCCACAAGGTGTTTTGTGCCGGGCTTGATCTCGACATCGTTCGTGGCCGGTCGGGCATCGAGGCCAAGGGTTTTGTCGAGCGCCTCTACTTCGCGCTGAACGACGTCCAGTACCGCATGGGGAAGCCGACGATCGCGGCGATCGACGGTGCGGCACGTGCCGGAGGCATGACCATTGCGATTTCCTGCGACATGATCATTGCTGGCGAGGGGGCCACTTTCGGGTATCCCGAGATCGATGTCGGCCTCATTCCGGCGCTTCACTTCGTGCATCTGCCGCGGCTGGTGGGAAAGCACCAGGCGTTCGGTCCTCTGTTCCTGGGAGAGCCGTTCGACGCTCAGACGGCCTACCGGATGGGGCTCCTGAGCGAGGTGGTGCCGAAGGGAACCGCGCGCGATCGCGCCCGTGAAATCGCGCGGAAATTCGCCCAGAAATCACCGATGGTCATGAAGATCGGCCGGGATGCGTTCGCGCGGGCGGTGGATGCCGACTACCGCCGGGCGATCGAGAACGCAGCCGAGAGCTTTGCTCTTCTGGCGACGACGGAAGACTGTCAGGAAGGACTGAACGCGTTTGTCGAGAAACGGGCGCCGAATTATCGTGGGCGCTGATGGCGCGATCGGGATTGCGATGGGCCAGTTGAGGGCTGTCTCCGGCCATCGGGCTGTAATGCGCTGAAGATATGAGGGAGGGAGCTGCGGCAGAGCTGCATCTCTGCCGGTGTCGCGCTGATCCCTGCGAGTTCCAGCAACGCCATGTCCACGAGGCGGACAAGAACGTCTGATCCGGATCGCGCCGCGCATGTCCGTGCGAGCCCCAGCGCTTCACACAGGGTATCGATATCCGCTTCGACCATCCGTCCTCCCGCGATGTCAGTCGTTGTGTCTGAGAGAGAAAGAGTCCCAGTCGCTGCCCGGCGCGCGGCGCCGGTCATGCGCGATGGCTCGTTGCGGCGACAACGCCCATGGCTTCGAGCCGCGCGAGCGCCCGCGCCACGACATTGCCCATCGTGACGATGTCGTGGGCGTGCCCCGAGCGATCCCTGACGTGCTCGCGCAGCAGCGCCTCCGCTCGGAAGCCGAGGTCCTCGAACAGCGCAATCGCGGCGCGCTGATCGGTGGTCATCTGCGCGTAGATCTTGTCGACGCCCTCGGCGATGGCCACCGCGAAAATATCCTGCAGCAGCAGGCGACCGAGGCCGCGATGGCGAACAGCGCGCGCGGTGACGATGCGGAGTTCGCCGACATGTTTCGACCATGACAGGAGATCGCGCACGAGGGTGGCGCAGCCGACGATCTGGCCGTCATGGATCGCCAGCAGGCTGATGATGCCCCGGCCGATCTCGCTCATCCAGGCCTTGACGACGCGAGGTTCGCTGATGTCGCGAGGCAGAAACAGCAGGTCGTGCTCGGGCAGGCCATGGGCGAACTGCAGGATGGCATCCTCATCACCCGGCGCCATCAAGCGCAATGTGAAGGTGTCTCCATCGAGGACGACGCTGCGGGGATAGGGCTGCATATGGGGTGTGGTCATATCGATCTCTTGCTCAACCAGATATCCAGGCGAGGCCACAGCCGCTTTACGGCGTTGGCTCCGGCGACGAGGCTGACGTGCCCGCCTTTCAGGACGACCTCCTCCTTGTCGTGGGAGGCCACGCGCTGGATGAGCGGCTTGGCGGCCTCATAGGGCACGATGTGATCGTGTTCGGCGATGGCGTGAAACAGCGGGATCCTGATGTCGGTCAGGGACAGCCGGCGGCCGTCCAGCTCCATGCGGTCCTCGAACAGCTTGTTATGCCAGAACAGGTCCTTGACCGTTTGCCGGAAATACTCGCCGGCGAGCGGCAGCGTGTCGTTGCCCCACCGCTCCATCATCCGGTAGGACTTCACATACTCATCGTTCCAGATGTTGGCCCACAGCTGCACCTGTCCGACCGCGCGGGAAGCGGGGCGCAGCATGTCGAACGAGCCGACGATGGCTTCCGGCGGCACGTTGCCGAGACTGTCGACCAGCCTGTCGACGTCGAAATAGCGCTGGTCGGTAAAATTGTGAAACAGCCGCAACTCGCGAAAGTCGATCGGGGTCGTGAAGCAGACCAGGTTCCTGATCGGTCCGTCCGGATGGGCCGCCGCATAGAGCGTGGAGAGAACTCCCCCGAAGCAATAGCCGACAAGGGTGACGTCCGTCTCGCCGCTATCGTCCTGGACGGCGCGGATGCTGTCGCCGACGAAGCGCAGCGCATAGTCCTCGATCCGGAGCGCTTTGTCCTCCGGACGCGGCGGATTCCAGTCCAGCATGTAGACGTCGTAGCCGTGCCGCAGCATGAACTCGACGAAGCTCTGGCCCGGCGCGAGGTCGAGAATGTAGCCGCGATTGGTCGTCGCCATGACGATGAGAACGGGAACGCGGTAGACTTCGTCGGTGAGCGGCCGATAGCGATACAGGGTCATCGGCCCCTGCGAGAGCAGAACATCCTTGGGCGTCGGACCGACCGCCGGCGCCGGCGAGGTGAGGTATTCGACGCCCTTGATGCCCCGCAGGATCGCGCGTTGAACCTCGGTCTGAATCCGCGCCCCGAGATCGGTCGCCGCTGGTTGTGCGCCGCCGGCCACGCTAGGTCTCGCTGTCCGAAGGCGCCTGGCGGGTTCGCGGTGGACGAGGGCTCTGGTCGATACCGGGCGGCCTGGAAATGCGATCGGCATCCTGCAGCTGGCGGTTGAGCTCGGAGAAACCGCTCTCCAGGGCGCCCAGCCTTGCCGCGATCTCCTTGAGCTGGTTCGCCGACGGCAGGTTCATCATGGCAAGATAGCGCTCCATGAACACGTTGAGCGATGCCATCGCGTTGGTCGATGCACTGGCGACCTGGTTGATCGCTTTTGAGAACTGCTCCGTCTCCATCGTCGTCATGGAGATGGTGTTCACATTGGCTTCGAGCTTGGACAGGGCCTCGCGCCACATCGCAAGCGGATCGCTGAACGCTCCGGTCACGGTTCCTCCTGATGGCAGCTCGTTTGTGAAGCTGCTCTGATTTGGTTCGTGCAATTCTTCGTGCCGCCTGCGCTGCAGCCAAGGGCAAACGCGGCCATCTTTCGGTGATTTGGGGTCACGAGCGGACGGCGCGGAATGTGGTTTGAGCCGGCAGCGCGGTGTGTATAGTGAAGGAAAACATCTTCGCCATACGGAGAGGAGCGCAAAGGAGGGGGGATGGACTACGCGGCGGATCGGAAGATCTTTGCCACCAACAAGCTTGTGGCAATGGTCGAACTGCTCGAGCAGGATGGCGTCTCGGCCGACCAGGCGTTGCGCGGCGTGGGGATCTCGCCTGCGGCGCTGCAGGACCCTCAGACGCGCATGTCGGTTCGCCAACTGTTGACCGCCTATCGCAACGCTGCTGCGCTCGCGCGGGATCCCGATTTCGCACTGAAGCTCGGCAACGCGGTGCGGGTGACATCCTACGGCATCTACGGCTTTGCGATGCTGAGTTGTGCGACGCACTATGACACTATCGATTTTGCGTTGCGATACCATGGCCTGTCGTGCGCGAGCGCGCACCTCGGATTCCGTCGCGAAGAGACCGGCCAGGGGGTCTGGACCGTCAAGCCGGCGGACGAGGCGCTTGGCGACGCGCGGCTCTGCCGCTTCGTCGTCGAGCTCAATGCCGCGACGATCATCGCGCTGGCGCGCGACATCGTCGCTCCGGATTACGACCCGCTCTGGGTGCGGCTTGCGTTTCGGCGTCCCGAGACGCCGATGAGCTATGAGGATATCTTCCGCTGTGAAGTGCGGTTCGAACAGGGCGTCAATGAGGTTGCCGTGCCGGCCGACTGGCTCGATCGGCCGACGCAGCGGGCCGACCGCGTGACGTTCAATACCGTCGGGCCGTTGTGCGACCAGATGCTGAGCGAGGAGCGCTCGCGCCTCGGCGTCGCCGGTGATCTGCGGCGCATCTTTGTCGCCAGCACCGGCCGCTTCCCGAAGATCGAGGAGGCCGCACATCGGCTCGGGATGAGCCAGCGCACGCTGCGCCGCAGGCTGGTGGCGGAAGGCGTTTCCTATGCCGGGCTGTTGAACGAGACGCGGGCCGCGATGGCCAAGACCTATCTGCGGGACACCTTGCTGGCGGTCGAGGATATTGCGGATCGTGTCGGGTATCGCGATCCATCGAATTTCCGGCAGGCCTTCCTGCAATGGACCGCAATGACGCCGAGCCAATACCGCCGGGCTCACCGCCAGGGCCAGCATGCATTTGAAGCCAGCGATCCGGCGCTCGATGTCGACGCGTCGTGATGATGCGATGATTCGGCCCTGACCTCTCTTGGACGCCACCTCGTCGTTGCACGCGCGTGGCAGCGTTGCGGCTGTCCCGGAGCGCTCGGCCTGTGGCCGCCCGGGTGGCCGCGCTTCACCTCTTTCCTGGCCGCGATCACCCTTCGGCTCGACGCCCCCTTGATGGAAACTGCGCAGAGAGGCCGAAAGGCCCGCGCCCGTCATCGGGCATCGGAGGGGACGACACGCCATGCGCATCAACATTCAGGAAATCGCAGACGAGGCGCCGCTCGGCGCATTCCATTGGCAGGTGCTGTTGTGGTGCGCCGCAATCGTGCTGATCGACGGCTATGATCTGGCGGTCGTCGGCGTGGCGCTGCCGACGATCATCACCACCATGAAGGTCGATCCGACGGTCGCCGGGGTCATGGCGAGCTCGGCCCTGTTCGGCATGGCGTTCGGCGCAATGTGCCTGGGGGCGGTGGCCGATCGTTGGGGTCGCAAGGTCACCATCGCCGTCTGCGTCTTTCTGTTCAGCGCCTTCACCGCTGCGGCGGGGCTGGTCGGCGACGCCGCCAGCTTTTGCGTGCTCCGCTTTCTCGCCGGTCTTGGCCTCGGTGGGGTGTTGCCGAACATCACGGCGGCCATGACCGAGTATGCGCCGAAGCGTACCCGCTCGTTGCTGACTACGCTGATGTTCTGCGGTTACGCCATGGGCGGGGTGCTGGCGGCGTTGACTGCCAAGCAGTTCATCGAGAGTGCCGGCTGGCAGTCGGTGTTCCTCGCCGCGGGCCTGCCGCTCGTGATGATTCCGTTCATTCTCAAGTTCATGCCGGAATCGTTGCCGGTGTTGGCGCGGCGCGGCGATCGCGCCGCATTGCGTGCCATCGTGGCGAGGCTGTCGCCGGCGATGCAGATTCCGTCCGATGCCGAGTTCGTCATTCGAAAGGATACGGGCTCTGGTCAGGGCGGATCGCTTGCCGAGCTGTTTCGCGACGGGCGCGGCTTTTCCACCGTGATGTTCTGGATCGCCTTCTTCACCGGGCTGTTCATGATGTACGCGCTGAGCGCCTGGCTCACCAAGCTGATGGCGATGGCCGGTCTCAGCCTCGGTTCGGCGTTGACCTTCACGATCGTGTTCCAGGTCGGTTCGATGGTGGGCGCCGTGTTCGGCGGCTGGCTCGGGGATCGCTACAACGGCAAGTGGGTGCTCGCCGGGATGTGGGCCGTCGGTGCCATCGCCCTGACCGCCATGGCCTACAAGATGTCCTATGAGGCGATGTTCGTGACGGTCGCCCTGGTCGGCGCGACCACTGCGGGCACCCAGGCTCTGGCCTACGCCTATATCGGCCAGTACTACCCGCTGGCTATTCGCTCCACGGGCATCGGCATGGCGTCCGGCATGGGCCGCGCTGGCGGCATCGTCGCGCCGATCATCATCGGTGTGCTGGTGTCGCTGAATTTGCCGCTGGAGCAGAATTTCTTCGCCATCGCCATCGCGGGGGCCATCGGAGCGATCGCGGTCGCGCTCATCAACCACGACGTGTCGGCGGCCGAGCGCGACAAGAAAGCCGCGCGGGTTGCCTACGGCCCGGCCTGAGGTCGCAGGCCACTTGCGCGGCTGATCGAGACAACAGGTGCGGGCGCCCGCCGGCCGGCAGACAGGGCAGGAGATCGCAAATGAACATCGTCGCGCTGTTTGACAGCAACGTGCGAAAATATCCGGGCAAGCCGTTCATCCGCTGCAACGGCCACACCGTCACCTACGGTCAGACGCAGGATATCTCGCGCAAGGCGGCCGCGGTGCTGGCCTCCCACGGCGTCAAGGCGGGGGATACCGTGGCGGTGATGTGCTACAACACGCCCGGAGCCATCTTCGCGATGCTCGGCGCATGGCGGCTCAATGCCGTCGTGGCGCCGGTCAATCACAAGATGCAGGCGCCGGAGGTCGACTACATCCTCGATCATTCGCGCGCGCGCGTCCTCGTCTTCGACGGTGCGTTGGCCCCGGTCATCCGCAAGGTGTCCGTCCCGGTCCCGGCGCTCGCCACCGACAGCGCGGCCGACGGCTATGATTCCTTCGACGAGGCGCTCGCCAAGGCGCAGCCGGTCGATGGCGTCGTGCCCGACGAGAACGACCTTGCTGAAATTCTCTATACATCGGGCACCACCGGCAAGGCCAAGGGCTGCCTGCACAGCCATCGCACCGTCTGTCAGACGGCGCTGACGACGGTCGCGACGTTGTCGATGACGCGCGACGATCGCACGTTGATCGCCATGCCGATCTGGCACTCCTCGCCGCTGAACAACTGGATGATGGGCACCTTGTATGTCGGCGGGACGGTGGTGCTGCTCCGCGAGTATCAGCCGCAGGCCTTTTTGCAATGCGTTCAGGACGAGCGGATCACGCTCTATTTCGGCGCGCCGGTCTCCTTCACCATGGCGCTCCAGAACGTGCCGAGCTTCGGCGACTATGATCTCACCTCGATCCGCAGCTGGATCTATGGCGGCGGGCCGATCAGCGCCGAGCTGTCGGAACGCCTTGCGGAGGCCTACAGGAGCGACCGCTTCTTCCAGGTCTATGGCATGACCGAGACCGGGCCCGGCGGCACGACGCTGTTTCCTGAGGAGCAGCGCGCCAAGGCGGGCTCCATCGGCCGGGTCGCCAATCCCGGCATCGACATGCGGGTGGTGCGCAGCGACGGCGGCGACGCCCTGCCGGGCGAGATCGGCGAAATCTGGCTCAAGGCCGATTCCAACATGCTGGGCTATCTCGACGATCCGGTTGCGACGGCGCAGGCGCTCGACGGTGGCTGGTACAAGAGCGGCGATCTCGCCCGCCTCGACGAGGATGGCTACCTGTTCCTGGTCGATCGCGCCAAGGACATGATCATCACCGGCGGCGAGAACGTCTATTCCAAGGAGGTCGAGGATGCCATCTTCGCGCACCCGGACGTTCGGGATGTCGCAGTGATCGGGCGTCCGCACCCGGAGTGGGGCGAGACGGTCATCGCCTACATCGTCGCCGCGCCGGGGGCGACGTCCGACGCGCAGGCCTTGAAGGGTTTTCTGGCCGACCGGTTGGCGCGCTACAAGATCCCTCGCGACTACATCTTCGTTGACGTGCTGCCGCGAACGCCGACCGGCAAGGTGATGAAGCATATCCTGCGCGCGCAGGCGACCTCGCTCGCCTGAGCAGAGCGCCCGACATCGGCTCGCGCCGCCAACCAGGGATGGTCCCATGAAGATCGACGATCTGTTCAACGTGCGCGGCAAGGTCGCGCTGATCACCGGCGGCAGCCGCGGCCTCGGCGAGATGTTCGCGCGCGCCTATGTCGAGAATGGTGTCAAGGTCTACATCTCGTCGCGCAAGGCGGAGGCCTGCGCTGCGCTGGCGCAGGAGCTGTCGGCATTCGGAACCTGCATCGCGCTGCCGGCCGACTTGTCGCGGATGGACGAGGTCGAGCGCCTCGCCCGGGAGCTCGCGGCGCGCGAGAACAGGCTCGACATCCTGATCAACAATGCAGGCGCGAGCTGGGGGGCGGACTTCGCCGCGTTTCCGGAAGCCGGCTGGGACAAGGTGATGGACCTCAATCTGAAGGCCGTCTTCTTCATGACCCAGAAGCTTCTGCCTCTGCTGAAGGCGGCCGGCACTCCCGACGACTATGCCCGTGTCATCAATATCGGCTCGATCGAAGGCATCCGGACCTCGCATCTCCAAGCCTATTCCTATGCGGCGTCGAAGTCCGGCGTGCTGCATGTCACGCGGATGATGGCGAAGTATCTCGCCAGGGAGCACATCGCGGTCAATGCGATCGCGCCCGGCTACTTCCCCTCGAAGATGACGGACGCCATCGCCGAGGCGGACAGCGCCGAGATCCTCGCCCACACCCCGATGCGGCGATGGGGGCAGGCGAGCGACATGGCCGGCGTGGCGCTGTACCTGGCGTCGAAGGCCAGCGCCTTCGTCTGTGGCGCGGTCATTCCGGTCGATGGCGGCCTGGCAACGACCGCCTGACGAATTCATTCCCGACCAGTGAGGGCATCATGATCAACAACACCTCCACACGCGACGATCCCGCCCAGCTTCCCGATCCGACGGGCCGCCTGGATTGGCGGGCCCGGACCTTGCTGAAGGCGATGGAGGCGGTCGGCTGGCCCAAGGTCAGCGAGTCCGCGGTCGCGCGCGCGCGACGCGACCTGCGCCTGCTGCTCGACACCACGTCGGTCTGGCGGCCGGTCGCGCGAGTTCAGGAGTCTCATGCCGTCGGCCCGAAGGGGAATATTCCGCTGCGCATCTACACGCCCTTGCTCAAGCGGGACGGCGACGCGGCGCTGCTCGTCTGGTTTCATGGCGGCGGCTTCGTTCTCGGCGACCTCGATACGGCCGACCCGACCTGTCGCGCGCTCGCCGAGAAATCGGGAGCGGTCGTGGTCTCCGTGGATTATCGGCTCTGTCCCGAGCACGCGTTCGATGACGGCGTCAATGACGCCTATGCCGCAGCGCTGTGGGCGTTCAGCCATGCGCGGGCGCTCGGATGTGATCCGGCGCGGGTGGCGATCGGCGGCGATTCCGCGGGCGGAACGTTCACGGCGCTGGTGACGCAGCGGTTGCGGGACACTGGCGGTCCACGTCCGGCGGCGCAGGTGCTGGTTTATCCGTGCACCGATTGCTCGCAGGCGATCGCCAACCATGATCCTGATGTCGCCAAGTTCCTGACCTGGGACACGGTCGCCTGGTTCACCTCGCACAGCCATCCTGGACGCGATCTGCAGGATCCCACGGTCTCACCCTACTATCATGCGGACCTGTCGGGCCTGCCGCCAGCCGTGCTGGTGACCGCGGAGTGCGATCTGCTGTGCACCGATGGCGAGGCCTATGCCGCGAAACTGCGGGCCGCCGGCGTGCCCGTCGGCCACCGACGCTACGACGGCCAGATCCATGGCTTCTTCATGATGGATCTCGTGTTTCCGGCCGCGCGCCGGGCGCAGCGTTTCGTCGCCGATGCCATCCGCGCCATGCAGCCGGTGGCGCAATCGGCCATCACTGAGGTCGACAGCCTGCCGGCCTCGGTCGCGACACTGTCTCCACTGCAGCGATGGACCAAGGTGCTGGCCGAGCGATCGCCGGTGCTCGTGACCATGCGCCTCGGCGCTACGTTGTTTGACCACTGGCGCTCGTCGCTCGGGGGAACCGCGAAGCCGTTGCCGCGGTCTTCAAAAGCTGTTTTCGAGGAGACGGTCGCGTGACGACAGCAAATCTCGAAGGCAAGGTCGTGCTGGTCACTGGGGCGGCCGTGGGCATCGGCGCGGCCTGCGCAAAGGTCATCGCCCATGAGGGCGCACACGTCATTCTGACCGACGTCGATGAAACGCGCGGTGAGGAGACGGTTGCAGCCATCCGGGCGGAGGGCGGCAAGGCCGAATTCCATCGGCACGACGTGACCGATGAAGCGCGCTGGATCGAGATCGTAACCCGGACGGAACAGCAATTTGGTCGTCTTGATGCGCTCGTCTCCAACGCGGGCATCGGTCTTGCCGTGCCGGTCGTCGACATGACGCTCGCGGACTGGCGGCGGCAGAACGCCATCAATCTCGATGGCGTGTTCCTGTCCTGCAAACACTGCATTCCGTTGATGCGTCGCTCGGGCGGCGGCTCGATCGTGCTGATGTCGTCGGTCGCCGGCCTGCGCGGTGCGCTCGGGATGGCCGGCTATAGCGCGACCAAGGGGGCCGTGCGGCTGTTCGGCAAGTCGCTGGCGATGGAGTGCGGTCCGGCTGTCCGCGTCAACACCGTGCACCCCGGCATCATCGACACGGCGATCTGGGGCAAGATCCCGGTGGATGCCGAGAATTCCCGTGCCAAGGGACCGATGGACCCGCATGCGCTGGCGCGCAGCCTGGCGCCGCTGACACGCCCGGGCGTTCCCAATGATGTCGCCCAGGCGGTGCTGTGGCTGGTGTCCGACGCATCGAGCTACGTTTCCGGCGCCGAGCTTGCGGTCGACGGCGGCATGACGGCCGGCGGCTTCTTCAGGCCTTGACGCCCTCTCCACCGGCGATGGATTGGAAAGATCAAATAGACATGCGCATACCGGATGATGTGATATCGAAAATCGGGCGCGGTGCAGCGACAGCGCTGGCGCTCGGCGCGATCATGGCTTGTGGATCGCCTGCACAGGCCCAGCTGGGATCTTCGCCTGACGCCGGGACGCCGCAATCTCGGCCGAGCGCGGTCGCAGGCTACATTCCCCGCGACAAGCTGGTCGATAGCCTGGCTTTGCTGCCGCCGCCGCCGGAGGAGGGCTCGGCCGCGCAGATCGCTGACGACGACAGCCGCCGGGCGAGCATTCCGGCGCGGGGGACGGCGCGTTGGGCGCTGGCCGCGCGCGACGCCGACTACAAGTCGCCACATGCCGTGGAAGCGTTCGCCTGCGCGATCGGCGTGGCGATCTCGCCGGAGGCGACGCCGCATCTCGCCACGCTGCTGCGCAAGAGCCTCGTGGATGCCGGGCTCGCGACCTACAAGGCCAAGGACCGCTACAAGCGGACCCGCCCGTTCGTCGTGGCCAACGACAAGACGATCTGTTCGCCGCAGGACGAGGAGATGTTGCGCAAGGACGGCTCCTATCCGTCCGGTCATGCGGCGTTTGGCTGGGCCTGGGCCCTGATTTTGGCGGAAATGGCTCCGGACAAGGCGGACGCGATCCTGCGGCGCGGCTTCGATTTCGGACAGGAGCGCGTCATCTGCGGCGTTCATTGGCAAAGCGACGTCAATGCCGGACGCGTCATTGGCGCAGCTGTGGTGGCGCAACTGCACACGAGTCCGGAGTTCATGAGCGAGTTCGGCGCGGCGCGGAAGGACATCGATGCTGCGCGCGCCGCCGGGCGTAGTGCACCGGATTGTACCCTCGAAACACAGGCCGCGGTGCGATGAGAGCCGAGATGGCGCGCCCCTGCAGGCCCCGTGGTCGGCAAAGCGGCTTGAGTTTCTGAACCCCACCCGACGGGATGACGGCTGCCTCGTTCGCGGTGGCGGCCGCCCCCCCTTTTGTCTGCGACAGGAGATAATGAGATGTCCGATTCCGCCATGCCCGGCGTGTTCGCTGCCGACCGCTATGGTGCAGCCACCCACGAGGTTCTGAACCAACCGGTTGCGCTCGTCGACTACAATCTCTACAGCGCCGACACCGCGCTGATGGAAGCAGTGGAGCGCGAAGGCGCCGGTTGGGCGGCGAACGAACTGACCGATTTCGGTGCGCGCGTCGGAACTGCCGACTATCTCGAGCTCGGCGTGCTGGCGAACCGCCATCTGCCGGAATATGACAGCCACGACCGTTATGGACGGCGCATCGATCTGGTGCGCTTCCATCCCGCCTACCATCAACTGATGCAGACCGCGATCGAGCAGGGGCTGCACGCGTCGCCATGGACCGACGCGCGGCCCGGCGCCCATGTTGCCCGCGCCGCGCGCTTCTACATGCACAGTCAGGTCGAGGCCGGGCATGGCTGTCCGATCACCATGACGTTTGCCGCGGTCCCGTGCCTGCGGCAGCAGCCGGACATCGCCAGGGTCTGGCTGCCGAAGATCCTGTCGCGGGTCTATGATCCCCGCAACGTCCCGGTCGACCAGAAGGCTGGCGTCACCATCGGCATGGCGATGACCGAGAAGCAGGGCGGCTCGGACGTGCGGGCCAATACCACGCGGGCGATTCCGATCGCAACTGCGGGGCCCGGACAGGCCTACGAGCTGGTGGGCCACAAGTTCTTCGTCTCCGCACCGATGTGCGATGCGTTCCTGGTGCTGGCACAGGCGCCGGGAGGGCTGTCATGCTTCCTGGTGCCGCGCTGGCGTCCCGACGGCACGAAGAATCCGCTACAGGTGCTGCGCCTGAAGAAGAAGATGGGCAACGCATCGAACGCGTCGAGCGAAACGGAGCTGCGCGGCGCCCTTGGCTGGATGATCGGCGCGGAGGGGCGCGGTGTTGCAACCATCATCGAGATGGTGGCGATGACGCGCTTCGATTGCATGGTGGGATCGTCGGCGGGCATCCGCATGGCGACGAGCCAGGCGATCGATCACTGCCGCCAGCGCCATGCCTTCGGCAGGCCGCTGATCGACCAGCCGATCATGCAGAATGTGCTGGCCGATCTCGCGCTCGAGGCAGAGGCCTCGATCGCGCTGACCATGCGTCTGGCGCGGGCGCTCGACACCCCCTCGGATGATCATGAAGACCAACTGGTCCGCCTGGGCACGGCCATCGGCAAGTACTGGATCTGCAAACGGGCGCCCGGACACGCCTATGAATCGATGGAGTGCATCGGCGGCTCGGGCGTGATGGAGGATGGGCCGATGCCGCGGCTGTTCCGCGAGGCGCCCGTGAACGCGATCTGGGAAGGCTCGGGTAATGTGCAATGCCTGGACGTGATCCGGGTGATGCACCGCTCGCCCGAGGCGCTGGAAGCTTATTTTGCGGAGGTCGAACCGGCCCGTGGCGCCAATCGGATCTTCGATCGGCATATCGATGCACTGAAGGCCGAACTGCGCGAGCTCTCCGACCTGGAGGAGCGGGCGCGCGATATCGTCGATCGTCTTGCTATCGGGCTGCAGGCGAGCCTGCTGATCCGGCATGCGCCCAATGCCGTCTCGGAGGCGTTCTGCAGCTCGCGCCTCGATGGTCGTGGCGCGCATCAGTACGGCGCACTGCCGCGTGGCGTCGACCTGCGGGAGATCATTGCTCGTGCGGCGCCGAGGTAGGGGTCGTCGCCGCTGTGGCGTTCTGGCGTGTCCGTGTGGACGCGATCCCGCCGCCTAAGGCGGCTCGCGCTCGCCGGATCTCGCCTCGCGCAGTCCGGCGTCACGGATGTCGGACGGCGTCGCGCCGTACATGCGCCGGAACGAGCGGTTGAAATACGACAGGTCGCCGAAGCCGCACTCGAAGGCGATGGTGCTGATGGCATGCGAGAAGAAGCGCGGATCCTTGAGCAACTGCCGGGCGCGGGCGATCCGGCAGCGCAGCGCGAACGCGGAGAATGTCGTGCCGTCGCGCTCGAACAGCTTCTGGACGTAGCGTGGCGTCACGCCGTGCTGGGCGGCGATCACGGCAACGGACAGATCGCGGTTGCCGAGCTGCGCACGGATATCGGCCTTGAGGCTTTGTAGTCGTGCCGCCGCCGCGCCGCGCTGGGCGGCGAGATGTGCCGCGTCCGGGCTGGCGCCGATCGCGAGGGCGGCGAGGTCGATGATGTGAGTAGCGGCAGTCCGCGCCAGTTCCGGGGTCTGCAGCGCGTCGCCCTGGCACAAGGCACCGACATATCGGCCCAACAGGCGGAGCGCGCCATTGCCTGCAGGCAGCGGGCGCGCAAAGGCGGTCTCGAGGTTCGGCGCCAGGGCCGCGACGTCCGGCCGGGGAAGCACGATCGTCACAATCCTGCCGGCACGGTGCATGACGCTGGTGGACGGGTCGGTGCCCGGCGTGACGATGCCGCCGCCCGGCTCGCCGGCGATTTCGCTGCCGAGCTGGAAGGTGGTGGATGCGCCGCTGAGGAGCATCGTCAGGCCGAAGGTGTCGCGCTTGTGGGCGAGATGCGGCCGGGCGATATGGTAGCGAGCCGGCGAGCGCGAGCCGAATGCGACCGCGACGTCCGGCAAGGCTTGAAATGTCACCTCGGCATGAAACGGCTCGTCGCCGATCGGCTCGATGTCGACATGGGTGATGTTGCGGCCGAAAGTCTCGCGCCACATCGAAAGGCGCCGGGCTTGTGGGAAATCGTCTGTCGATATGGTGACAGGCGCAAAACGGTTGGGGTCATTCATGTTCAGGCAATGACTTCAGATCAAGGCGGGCAGGATGCCTGTTTTGTCCGGCCGAGACAATAGTTGAGCGGCCGCGCGCCCCCCGGTGGGGGGGGCGATTACGGTGGATGGGCTGCGTGGCTGGGTGCGGGCCGCCTTCTGCGTCCGCGTCCCTATCGCATGCGCAGTGCCGCGTGACGGATGTCGGATGGCGTCGCCTGATAGGTCCGTCGAAAGGTGCGGTTGAAATAGGACAGGTCGCCGAAGCCGCACTCCAGCGCGATTTCACCGATCGTGAGGGAGGTGAAGCGTGGGGCGATCAGCATCTGCTGCGCACGCGCCAGGCGGTGCTGCAGTGTGAACGCGGAGAACGTCGTGCCAGACCGCTCAAACAGCTTTTGCACATGGCGTGGGGTGACGCCATGGCGCGCCGCGATCGTTGCGATCGACAGGTCGGGCTGCCCGAGCTTTGTCAGAATATCGGCCTTGATGGCGGCGAGCCGCACGACGCGCACGCTGCGGTCCTGGGCCATTTCGGCGAAGTCACCCGTCGCGCCCAACGCCAGGACGATCAGATCGGTCAGGTGCTGCGAGGTCCGGAGCGCCAGCGAGGCATCCGTCGTCGGCCCCTCCGCGCGCAGGATCCCGATATATTGAGTCAGCAGGCGGGCGGCCGGCGACGCCGGCGGCAGCCGCCGTATTGGCCGCTCGTCCAGGGCGGGCAGGGCCGTGCTCAATGCCGCGCGGTCCACGCGGACGGCCGTGACATGGCAGCGCCTGGGATAGGAGACCTCGCTGGTGACGCCGTTGAACAGCAGCGCCGCACTGCCGGCGAGGATCATGTCGTCGCTGCGTCGTGTGGTGAAGCGATAGCTTCCGCCTTCGGTATAAAGCAGGCGGAAGGCGCCATCGGCATCCTGCACGAGCTCGCGCGTGCGCGTGGCCCGCACGGGCGTGGTGTCGCTGAAGTACAGCGAGGTCGAGGCCCAGCGATGCGAATCGAACGTTGCCCGCAGCGGCTCTTCGCCCAGCGGCGCGATGTCGAGATGCAGGTGAACGCGCCCGAGAAGCTCTCGCCACACCGCCAAGCGGTCTCTCTCTGGCACGTCCTCCGTCGAGAACCGCACCGGCCCCCCGCCAAATTCATCGTTGTCCATTGTTTTTCCTGCTCGATATGCATCCGTTGCAGGAGACGGGCTGTTGGTTCAATGGCGCGACTGTTGCGAAAAGGCATCGGCGGTCGGCAAAGCAGAAAGAGTTCGTTTTCGTCCGCGTCATGTTCGCCCGAGTCCGAGCGCGCACGAAGGGAAGCGGCTAGGGGTTCTCCAGGACGAAGCGGATTGCGATCGTTGGTCACGCCGATGCGGCGTGCCTGGATATCGACGCCGCGCGATACGACCCGAACGGCCCTTGCGGGAGCGTGACGAGGGATGATTGCTGGAGAATCTGGAATGAGGACTGATCTCAGGACTCGCAACGTGCTGATCACCGCGGCCGTGCTGGCCGCGCTCGCGGCGGGCGGCGCTGCTTCGGCCGCTGCAGGCGATACGGAGGCCCTCCTCACGCTTCTGACGAGCAAGGGCGTGATCTCGTCGAAGGAGGCGCGTGCGATTACGTCCGCGCCGGCTTCCGAGCAGGGCGACCGGCTGGTGGCAATCCTGCGCAGGAAGGGCGTGCTCGGCGACGGCGACCTGCAGGCGCTCAAGTCGAAGCGCGGGCCCGTGAGCGTCGCCAGTGCGCCCCCTGGTCCTGTCCCGGTGGCAGCGGAGCCGACCGACCGCGCGCCGATGGCGCGCAAGGCGGCTCTCGCGATCGGCGGCTTCGAAATCACGCCGGTCGGGCGCATCGCCCTCACCAGCGTCACGCGCCCCACCAACACCGGCACGGGGGCGGCCACCAGCTTCGGCACGATTCCGTTCGACAATACCATTCAGGGCAATATCGGCGAGACACGGTTGACCGCGCAGAACACGGTGCTCGGGCTGCGCGCCCGTGGCGCCCTCATGGGCATGGATCTCACCGGCTATTTCGAGGGCGATTTCAACGGCAACAACGCGGCGAACACGTTCGTCAATTCGAACGGCCACACCTTCCGCATGCGGCTCGCTTATGCCGACATCAATAGCGGGCGGTTCGAGACGACCTTCGGCCAGGTGTATAGCTGGCTGACGCCGAACCGCTTCGGAATGGGGCCTGATCCCGCCGATATGTTCCTGACCAACAATATTGATCAGAACTTCCAGGTCGGCCTGCCCTGGGCCCGTCAGGCGGCGGTGCATGTCGCGTGGCATGCCGCTCCGCAATTCAGCGTCGGCGTCGGTGTGGAGAATCCCGACCAGTTCACCAACGGCCAGGTGACATTCCCGTACGCCTTCAATGCACAGCTGGCGCCACAGTTCGACGCCAACAACAATATCGGCGTGCCCAATCGCATGCCCGATGTGGTCGCGAAGGCGGCGTTCGACGGCCATCTGTGGTCGACGACAAGGCTGCATCTCGAGGCTGCCGGGATGTGGCGGCATTTCGAGGTGACCAACCTGCCTCAAGGCAACCCAAGCTTCGTGTCGCACAGCGCCGAAGGGTGGGTCGCCACTGTCGCGGCGAGCCTCGAATTCTCCAAGACCTTCACGCTGGTCGGCAACGGGTTCTGGGGCAATGGCGGTGGCCGCTATCTCGGGGCGCTCGGCCCGGATGTCGTGGCGACGCTGAGCGGCTCGCCCGGGGCATATGATCTCGGCCTCTCGCCGGTCCAGTCGCGCGGCTATCTCGCCGGCGCGGAGTGGCGGGTGCTGCCGACGACGGTTCTGTCGGCCTATTACGGGCAGGTCTTCTTCGAGCGCAATGCGAGCCTGGATGCCTCCAGTCCGCAGCTCATCAAGCCGTTTGTCGGGTTCGGCGGTCAGAACTCGTCGAACAGCAACAACAAGCAGATCGAGCAATGGACGGCCGACGTCAAGCATACGTTCTGGGCTGATCCGTACTACGGCGAGGTCATGGGACTTGCCCAGTATTCGTATTTGCGGCGTGAGCCGTGGTTCGTGGCCAATGGTGCTCCGCCGGAGGCGCATACGCATCTGTTCTTCACCGAGCTGCGTTACCAGCTTCCCGGCAACTGAGCGGGCGAGAGGAGTCCACACATGATGAAGCACTTGGCCGCTGTTGCGACACTGGTTTTGCTGGCGGGAATTTCAGCGGAGAAGGCCGTTGCGGCGGATCTGACCTTGGCTCCGTCCTGGCCGGTATCGACGTCGACGCCGTCATGGTCCGGCTTCCATGTCGGTGTGGTCGGCGGATGGGCCCGCGCGACGGGGAGCCAGGACGACATCGCCTCCGCGTTGGGGCCGGTGTCGTCCGGAACGTTCTCGCAGAGCGGTTGGACCGCCGGCGGGACGGTCGGCTACGACTGGCAGTTCGGTGCGTTCACCGTCGGCGTCGAGGGCGATTTTTCCGCGGCGTCGATCGATGGTGGTGTCGTCAATGGCGTCTGCGCCACGTTCCCCTGCAGCACCAAGATCAACTGGCTGCACACCGGCCGCGCGCGCGCCGGCGTCGCGCTCGGCCAGGTGATGCCTTATGTCACGGCCGGCATCGCGGCGGCTGGCCTCAAGGCGGCCAACATGAACAATCCCTCGCGTGCCGAGCCGAACGCCGTACTGGGGGCGGTCGTCGGTGGCGGCATGGAATGGGCGTTCATTCCGCACTGGTCCGCAAAGGCGGAGTATCTCTACATTCCATCGCTCGGCTCGCGGGCGGTGTCGGACATGCAGACGACGCTGAACGAGCGCAGTGTCAACATGGTTCGCTTCGGCGTGAACTATCGCTTGTGGGAGGATGGGCCGGTGACGGCCCGATACTGACCCGGCGGGGGGGGGCTGCTCAGGAGATGTCGTAGGGCAGGATGTCGCGCCGGTCGCGGTGGACCGTCAGGCGGCTCTTCAAGGGCGGCACCGCGCGCTGCGGGCAGTTGGCGCGCTCGCAGATCCGGCAGGAGATGCCGATCGGGTCGTAGGCCGTCTTGCTGGTGAGGTCGAGGCCGTCGGCGTAGACGAAGTCGCGCGCATAGGAGATCTCGCAGCCCAGTGCGATGGCGTAGCGCGGCCGCGGCGTGCCGAAGCCGCCATGGCCCTTGGCGATCTCGGTGGCGATGCACAGGAAGCGCACACCGTCGGGCGTTTCCGCAAGCTGGCGGATGATGCGGCTCGGCGATTCGAACGCCTGGTGCACGTTCCACAGCGGGCAGGCGGCGCCGTAGCGTGCGAACTGCAGTTTTGCGGCGCTGTGGCGCTTGGTGATGTTGCCGGCGCGGTCGACGCGCGCGAAGAACACCGGCACGCCCTTGTGCCCCGGCCGCTGCAGGGTCGAGAGGCGGTGGGCGACCTGCTCAAGGCTGGCACCGAAACGGGTGGCGATCAGCTCGAGGTCGTGGCGCAGCTCCTTGGCGGTGAGCAGGAACGCCTGGTAGGGCAGGATCGCCGCGCCGGCAAAATAGTTGCGCAGGCCCGCCTTGCAGACATCGAGCGCGTCGGCGGTGCGGAATTCGGCGCGGGCGGCGATCGCCTCGATGCGCTCCTCCTGTTCGAGTGCGGCGACCTGGAATGCCATCTGGAAGCTGCGCGTCGCGGCCGGCAGGTAGGGATTGAGGTACAGCGTGCGCGACGCCGGGTCGAAGCGCCGCAGGGCGTCGTCGCCGGGCTCGGTCCGGCGGATGCGTACACCATGACGCGCATCGAGATAGCCGGCGAGCGCGACATGGGCATCGTTGTTGGGCAGGCCGAGGTCGTCGGCGAGGCGCTCGGCGGCGATGTCGAGGTCGTGCACATAGTTGTCGACGAAGTGGAAGAAGTCGCGGACCTCTTCATAGGGTGTCGGTTCGGTGGCCCAGCTGCCGATGTGGTCGTCGAGGCTCGCGAGCTGCTCGCTGTTGCGCCGGTAGGCCTGGTGGCAGGCGAGCAACGCCTGGGCGAAGCTCGGCGCGTTCTGCGCCACCAGCTTGAGTTCCTGGAAGCTCGGGGAGTGGGCCGCGAACACCGGGTCGGCCAGCGTTTCCGTCAGCATCGAGAGCAGGCGGTCGCTGTCGTTGGTCGAGATGGCGCTGAAGTCGACGCCGAAGCGCTCCGCCAGCAGCAGCAGCACCGAGGCCGACACCGGCCGCTGGTTGTTCTCGATCTGGTTGAGGTAACTCGTGGAAATGCCGAGCCGCTCGGCGAACGTCGCCTGGGTAAGCTTCGCCGTTTCGCGGATGTCGCGAATCTTGCGCCCGATATAGAGCTTGCCAACCGACATTTCGCAAATTCGCAATTTACATGTTGCAAATTTATAGCATGCGCATTTGTGCCTTTTCAACCCTTTCCGGACTGCCCGGCCGTCCGTATCAGGTTCCTTATCCCCTCGGGAACGCGGCTGCGCCGCCCCCGGGGCGGTGCGACCATGACAAAAAGGCGGGGATCGGCCCGCGGCCGGGCAGGCCGAACATCCGGGAGGCAGAACAGATGCTCGAGGTGCTGGAGAAGCTGGAGGCCCGCCGCGCCGGCGCCAAGCTCGGGGGCGGCGAGAAGCGCATCGAGGCGCAGCACGGCCGCGGCAAGCTGACGGCGCGCGAGCGCATCGAGTTGCTGCTCGACAAGGGCTCGTTCGAGGAGTTCGACATGTTCGTCGAGCACCGCTCGACCGAGTTCGGCATGGAGAAGAACAAGGTCCCGGGCGACGGCGTCGTCACCGGCTGGGGCACCGTCAACGGCCGCAAGACGTTTGTGTTCGCCAAGGATT
>JBFLYG010000016.1:0-160500 GCA_040756765.1 Pseudomonadota bacterium
AAAAGACCACAAAGTCGCTCTGATCGCCTGTACCAGAAAGCTGATTATCTTCGCAAATGCCGTTCTCGCCCGCGGCACGCCGTGGACTAAATCGGCCGCCCCAACCTAATGGTTGCTCACCATGAGGAGATGACCGAAAAAACAGGGCCGCTCCCGCAGGAACGGCCCCGTCCGATTTGATGTCGCACCAATCAACGTCAGTTGATCGTGACGTATTTCCCGTCCTTGACCGTCAGCAGGATGCGGGAGCGGTCGTCGAGGCCGTAGCGGTCCTTTTCGGTGAAGTTGTAGACGCCCTGGCTGGCGGCCATTTCCTTCTCCGTCAGCAGCGCCTTGCGGATCGCTTCGCGGAATTCCGGCGTGCCGGGCTTGGCTTCCTTGAGCGCCACCGGAATCACCCGCTTGAGGATCTCGAAGGCATCATAGGAGTGGCCGGCGAACTGGCTGCGGCTGTTGGGACCGTACTTGGCTTCATACGCGGAGTTGAGCGCAAGGCCCGGCTTCTTGGTCAGCGCGCTGTCGGGCTGGCCTTCCGGCGCCATCACCGGCCCGGACGACATGATCACGCCCTCCGCCGCCTTGCCGGCGATGCGGATGAAATCCATGCTGGCGGCGCCGTGGGTCTGGTAGATCAGGCCCTTGTAGCCGCGCTCGCGCAGCGTGGTCTGCGGCAGCGCCGCGGCGGTGCCGGAGGCGCCGACCAGGATGGCGTCGGGATTGGCGGCGAGCAGCTTCAGCACCTGGCCGGTGACGGAGGTGTCGGGACGGGCGAAACGCTCTTCCGCGACGATCTGCAGGCCGAGCGGACCGCCCTGGGCCTTGAGGTCGTTGAACCAGAGGTCGCCGTAGGAATCCGAATAGCCGATATAGCCGACGGTCTTGATGTTGTTCTTCTTCATGTGCTCGTAGAGCACCTTGCCCATGATCGGGATCGGCTGCGGCATGTCGACCGACCACTTCTCGCGGGCCGGCGTGAACGGGAACGGCGCGAGACCGAAATGCGGCACGCCGGCCTCGTTGGCGACCGTGGACACCGCAATGGTCGGCGGCGTGGTGGCCGAGCCCATGATCACGTCCGCATTGGCCTCGGTGATGAAGCGCCGCGCATTGGTGGTGGCATTGGTCGGATCACCGGCATCGTCGAGCACGATGACCTTGAGCTTGACCCCGCCGATCTCGGTCGGCACGAACTCGACCGCATTGCGCTCCGGAATGCCGAGCGCGGCGGCCGGCCCCGTGGTCGAGGTGGTGATGCCGATCACGATCTCGTTGCTTTGCGCCGCAGCCGGCGCCGCCAGCCCCGGCAACGCCAGCAACGCTGCCGCCATGGGGACGATCAGTCTGTTCATGTAAGTCCTCCCTTTAGATCGGTTGGTTTTAGTTTAGTTCAGGCTGCCCGGCGCGCGCGAGGTTTTCCCGACGCGACGTCTTGAACTTTCGTCGCCAGCGGCGCGGGCTTGGCGATGCATTGAGCATGAATTTTGTCGCTGCGCGAGGGCGTGTTTCGCCGCATCGCCATGCGTGATGCGGCCGTGTGCAGTGCACAGCCTAGCCGTCGCCGAGCACGATGGCATGACACGCTGCCGGGTCGCGATACAGCCGGTCGACGAGGTCCGCCCGGTGCTCCAGCACGGCACGCTGGTTGACGGAGCCCTTGTCGGTGACCTCGCTGTGGTCGATGGACAGCGGCGTGTCGAGCAGCACGGCCCGGGCTATCCGGGTCGAGGACCCGGTCGCTTCCGCTGCGAAGGCCGCAAGGCGAGTGCGGAAGGCGGAGCGAACCTGCGGATCAGCCGCCGCGGCGGCCAGATCATGGGCCGGCAGCCCCGGGTTGATGGCGCGGCAGCCGTCGAGGTCGAGGATCGCCAGCGCGCCCAGCTCGTCGCGATTGAGGCCGGTGATCACCACGTCGCGGACCAGCGGCGCGCAGGCCGCCACGAACCGCGCCCGGAGCGGGCCGACGCTGACCCAGGTGCCGCTGCCGAGCTTGAAGTCCTCGGTGATGCGGCCGTCGAAGTCGAAGCCGGCGCCAAAATCCTTGGCATCGACCGGCTTTAGGGCGTCGCCGAACTTGTAGAAGCCTTCCTCGTCGAACGCCTTCGCCGTCATCGCCGGCTCGCGCCAGTAGCCCGGCATGACGTTCGGACCGCGGGCGCGAACCTCGAGCTTGCCATTGTCAGGCACCAGCTTGGCCTCGTTGCCCGGCACCGGCAGCCCGACATGACCGGAGCGGCTGGTTTCCGGCGTTACGCACATGAAGAACGGCGCGGTCTCGGTGGCGCCGAGCCCGGTCAGCACCGGCACCCGCCAGCCGGTCGCTTCCACCGCCACCTCGTCGAGCGCATTCCAGACATGTGCCGACAGCGCCGCGCCGGAGAAGAACATGGCATGCAGACGGCTGAAAAACTTCGTGCGCAGCGCCTTGTCCTCGCGGAAATACGGCAGCAGCGATTCATAGCCCTTCGGCACATTGAAATAGACCGTCGGCGCAATCTCCCTGAGATTGCGTACGGTCTCGGCGATGCCGGCCGGCGTCGGCTTGCCCTCGTCGAGATACATCGAGCCGCCGTTGAACAGCGTCAGGCCGATATTATGGTTGCCGCCGAAGGTATGATTCCAGGGCAGCCAGTCGACGATCACCGGCGGCTCGTCCTTGAGGAAGGCGAGCGTGTCGGCCAGCATTACCTGGTTGGCGCAGATCATGCGCTGGGTGTTGATCACCGCCTTGGGTTTGCCGGTCGATCCGGAGGTGAGCAGGAACTTGGCGATGGTGTCCGGCCCGATCGCGTCGTGCGCCTCGTCGAGGCGGCGGTGCTCCGCCGTCGTCAGCAGGTCGGCGAGCGACGTCACCGCGCGGCCGGGAATGTCGCCGCGGCTAGCGACGATTTCGGTCGCCGCCGGCACGTTGGCGAGGATGGCGTCGGCGAACAGCGCGGCATCGTCGGCGAAGACGAGGCCCGGCGTCAGCAGGCCGATGACATAGGCGAGCTTGCTGTAGTCCTTCGACACCAGCGAATAGGGGGGCGACACCGGACAGACCGGCACACCGGCGTAGTACGCGCCGAACGCCATCAGCGCGTGATCGACCGAATTCCCCGACAGGACGACAAGTGGCCGGTCGGCCGACAGGCCACGCGCCAGCAGAGCAGAGGCGATGACGCGGCTGGACTCGAGCAACTGCGCGTACGTCACCTCGCGCCAGCCGCCCCCCGCCGCGCGCTCGGCCATGAAGACGCGATGCGGCGCCATCGCCGCCCAATAATGCAGCTTGTCCGTGAGCCGATGCGGATAGGCGCCCAGCGCCGCCGTGGGGCGCAGGTAGATCGTGCCGTCGTCGCGACGGTCGATGGTCACCGACGTCCGGCCGAACGAGATCGGGCGCAACGGAGCAAGGGTTGAAGGAGGTGTATCGAGAGCCGCTGCAGACATGGTGTGGAAAATCCCGTCGTCAGGTGGGCTTGACCTTGGCCGTCTTGCGATCGAGGAAGGCGCGGATGCGCGCCTTGGCCTCCTTGTCGCCCTGCGCGACGGTCGCCATCAGCGATTCCATCAGCAGGCCGACCTGAGGATTGGCCTCGGCGATCATCGGCAGCGCCTGCAGCACTGCGAAATTGGTCAGCGGCGCATTGCTCGCGACCTTGCCCGCGAGCTCGATGGCCTTGTCGAACGCGCCGCCCGCGTCGGTGAGATACTGCGAGAAGCCGAGCGCGACGCCCTCGGCAGCACTGTAGACGCGGCCGGTCAGCATCATGTCGGCCATCCGCGCCACGCCGATCAGCCGCGGCAGCCGCACCGATCCGCCGCCGCCGACGAAGATGCCGCGCTGGCCCTCGGGCAGCGCGTAGTAGGCGCTGGGCTCGGCGACGCGGATATGCGCGGCGCAGGCGAGCTCGAGCCCGCCGCCGATCACCGCGCCTTTCAGCGCGGCAATCACCGGCACCTTTGCAAACTGGATCTTGTCGAACACGCGGTGCCACATCCGCGAATGGATCAGCCCCTCGGTAACGTCGCGCTCCGTCAGCTCGGAGAGATCGAGCCCGGAGGAGAAATGCTCGCCGATGCCATGGATCACCACCGCGCGGACATCGTCGGCGATGTCGCTGAAGCAGGCTTCGAGCGCCAGCACCGTGCCGTCATTGAGCGCGTTGCGCTTGACGGGGCGGTTCAGGCCGACGGTGAGGATGGTGCCGCTGCGCGCAATGGCGAGCGGAGAAGCGTCGGAGGACGGGGAGCCCGAAGGCCCGGAAGCGGCGTTTCCCATGATTTTGTATCCGTTAGAATAGTTATGTTATATAACTATATTGACGCAAGTCAACCGCCCGGCCCGCCGACGGGCCCGGCCGCGCCGCTTGCGATCCTACAGCACCTGGTGGACGTCGATCTCGACCCGGTCGGGATGGCGCGCTCCCACCCCGACAAAGAGCGCCCGCATCAGCCAGTGATAGGCCGGCGCACCGGTCTCGAACCGCGGCACCGAGCGGAAATAGATCAGCGCCGGATCGACCGGCTCGCCGCGCCGGATCCGCTCCAGCGCCTCCGGCGGACCGAAGCGGATGCCGATGTTCTCGATATAGATGACGGCGCCGTCGTCCATCTCGATGGCGTATTTGGCTTCCAGCTCGGTGAAGCCGTCGGGACGGATGACCTGGTAGTCGGCCCCGCCTTCGCGGATGCGGCCGTGCATCCCTTCGCCGATCAGCTCGCCGCCGGTGATCGGGATCACCCGGCGGCTGCCGTGACCGATATCGCCGGCCTCGATCGGCGCAGCCACGATGATCCTGAGACTGAAGACGTATTTGGTGACGAGCGCAGCCGGCATCGAGCTATCCCAGCATTTGCTGCGGCAGCCAGGTGGCGAGCAGCGGGAAGGTGATGAGGATGATGAGGCGGATCAGGTCGGTGACGACGAAGGGCAGCACGCCGACGAAGATCGTCGACATGTTGACGTCCTTGATCACACTCTTGATCACGAACACGTTCATGCCGACCGGCGGATGGATCAGCCCCAGTTCCACCGTCATCACGATGATCACGCCGAACCAGATCGGATCGAAGCCGAGCGCGGTGACCACCGGGAACACGATCGGCACTGTCAGGATGATCATCGCCATGGCGTCCATCAGGCAGCCCAGCACCAGGTACATCAAAAGGATCAGCGCCAGCACGCCATAGGCGCCGATGCCGAGCCCGGTGAGGAACGTGGTGACGTGCTGCGGCGTCTGGGTGATGGTCAGAAAGTAGCCGAAGCACAGCGCGCCGATCAGCACCGTGAACACCGCCGCCGCCGTGCGCGTCGCCTGCAGCAGCGACTGCAAGATGCCCTCCCCGGTCAGCTTGCGCCGGGCGATGCCGATCACGAAGGCGCCGACTGCGCCGACCGCGCCCGCCTCCGTCGGGATGAACAGGCCGCCATAGAGGCCGCCGATCACAAACACGAACAGCAGCAGCGGCGACCACACGTCGCGCAGCGCGCTGGCGCGCTCCGCCCAGCTGCTCTTCGGCCCCGCCGGCAGGAAGCCCGGCCGCACCCGGCCGATGATGGCGATAGTGATCATGTGCATGGCAATCGCCAGCAGGCCCGGAATGATGCCGGCGACGAACAGCTTGCCGATGTCCTGCTGGGTGATGATGCCGTACACCGCCAGCACCGTCGACGGCGGCAGCATCGCGCCGAGCGTGCCGCCGACCGCGATGACGCCGGTGGCGAACGACTGCGGATAGTTGAAGCGCCGCATCTCCGGATAGGCCACCGCCGAGAAAGTGGCGGCGGTGGCCACCGACGAGCCGGAGATCGCAGCAAAGCCGCCGCAGGCGGCGATGGTGGCGATGCCGAGGCCGCCGCGCCAGTGGCCGACGAAGGTGTTGGCGGCGCGGAACAGCTCGCGGCTGATGCCGGACACCGACACGAACGCCCCCATCAGCAGGAACATCGGGATGACGCCGAAGGTGTAGTCGGTGACCGTGCGCATGGTGGTCTGGCCGACCAGCTTGAGCGCCGGGCCGAAGCCGGTCAGATAACCGAAGCCGGTGACGCCGACGAGACCCATGGCCATGCCGACCGGCACGCGCAGCAGCATCAGGACGAAGAGGGTGACGAAGCCGAGGACGGCGACGGTTTCAGGGGTCACGGCCGTTCACTCCGCCGTCTTGATCTTGGCGTCATGGATATCCTCGGGATGGAAGATCAGGCGGTAGGTGCGAATGGCGATCAGCAGCACCGCCGAGACATCGCCGATCCAGGCGACCGCGAAGAACGGCCAGTTCGGCAGCCGCAGGTCATAGGTCAGCACGTGGTCCTGGTAGGTGGTATAGACCTTGTCGAACAGCGTGTAGGTCTGCACCGTCACCACGAACAGCAGCACGAGTGTCGCAAAGATATCGATGAGGCGCTGGTAGCGCGGGGTGGCATTGGCCCAGACGAGATCCACCGTGATGTGGGAGCCGCGGTAGCTGGTGGCGGCGATGCCCCAGAAGATCAGGATGCCGAGCAGCAGGCGGCCAAAGTCGTAGTAGTCCGGGATCGTCACGGCGAAAAACTTGCGCATGAAGATCGCGATGAAGGTGTTCAGCGCCACGATGCCGACGAACGCGGCGGCGATCAGCTCGATCGTGTCGATGAAGCGGTCCATCAGGCTCTTGCGCCCCGATGGGGCCGGCGCGCCGCTCTCACTGACTTCCGGTTGTGCGGTCATCGGAGTTCTCCAGGCAGAGCCACGACCATGGTCGAAATTCCCGGAGGGCCATGACGGCCCCCACCGGTGAACGGCGCGACTAAATCACAGAACGGCGGAAAGGACACATGAAAGCATGCGGCGGCACCATGGGTGCCGCCGCAAGACGATGCGCTGTCGTCGCTTCAGATGCCGGCGTCGTGCTTCTTGATGGCGGCGTCGAGATCGGCCTGGATCTTGGCCGGATCGCCACCCGCAGCCTTCACCGCGTCAGCCCAGCTCGAACGCAGCACCTGCGTCGCGGTCTTCCACTGCGCGATCTGCTCGTCGGTCAGCTTGTAGACCTCGTGGCCCGGCAGCGCCCGCATCTTGACGCGGCCATTGGCCTCGAACTCCGTCCAGGGATCGGACACCTTCGCCGCCCATTCCGGCGTGCAGTGGTCGTCGAACACCTTCTTCTGTGCGTCCGACATCGCATTGTAGGTCTTGAGGTTGACGTTGTAGGTGAACACCGCGGTGTAGAGCGGCGTGTCGATGTGGTACTTCACCACCTTGTCGATGCCGAACAGGAAGATCGAGCCCCACGGGAAGGCGATCTCGTCGGCGACGCCGCGCTCCAGCGCGTCACGGGATTCCGGCGCCGAGGCCTGCACGTTGGTGCCGCCGAGCAGCTTGACCATCTCGGCGATGGTGCTCTGCGCCGGGCGCACCTTCACGCCGCTGAGGTCGGTCGGCAGCACGATCTTCTTCTTGCCATGCAGCGTGCCGGGATCGTGGATGAAGGCGAAGCACAGCTTGGTATCCTTCATCTCGGTCGGCGCGTATTTGCGGTACCACTCGTCGAGCGCCAGCGTGCCCTTCTTGCCATCGCCGAAGGTGAACGGGATCTGGCCCGCCGCCACGATCGGGAAGCGGCCGGGCTGATAGCCCGGATTGACATAGGTGACGTCGGCGATGCCGTCGCGCGCCATGTCGTAATGGTCGAACGCCTTGCCAAGCTGTTCGGATGGAAACACCGTCGCCTTGATGGTGCCACCCGAGGCCTTCTCCAGGTCCGCGGCCCAGGCCTGGGTCGCCGGCACCAGCGGATGCGCCGGCGGCACCCACAGCGAGATCTTCAGGTTGACGGTCTTGTCCTGCGCCATCGCCGGGGTCAGCGCGGACATCGTCCCCGCCACCACCGCAAGCGCCAGCATCATGGTCTTCATCAGGCGTCCCTCCCTCTTCAAGATGATCCAAGAAGATGATTCCGACGATAGCCGGAGACGAAAGACCTCTTGTCCTGCCCCGGTTCGCCGCGCCCGGTTGCCCGGGTCGTTCCTTAACACGTTATCTAGTCGCCCCTGCTTTGCAAGCAGCCACCTTGCCGCGCCGCCGCAACCGCCGGTTCCCTTGCCCCCGGTGTTGCCAGAGAGCCATGATGGCCGTCAGACAGGTTGACGACAAAATGTTGCCTAGGCAACCTTTTCAACGGTCGTTATATCGTATAATCAGTGCTGCGGAATGGCGTGACCGCCGCGGCTGCGGCGGACGAGATCAGCACCAACGGGAGGATCGAAGCCTTGCGCACGCAGGTCGTGATCATCGGCAGCGGGCCGGCGGGCCTGCTGCTCGGCCAACTGCTCCACACATACGGCATCGACAACATCATCGTCGAACGCAAGGACCGCGACTACATCCTCGGCCGCATCCGCGCCGGCGTGCTCGAGCAGGGCACCGTGCGGCAACTGGAGCAGGTCGGCGCCGCGGCCCGCCTGCACCGCGAGGGCCTCATCCACGACGGCATCGAGCTGTTGTTCGACGGCATTCGCCACCGCATCGACATGAAGGAGGCCACCGGCGGCAAGACGGTCACCGTCTACGGCCAGACCGAGGTCACCCACGACCTGATGGACGCCCGCGTCGCTGCCGGACGCCAGACCATCTACGACGCCGAGCATGTCACTCCGCTCGATTTCGACGGCCCCTCGCCGCGCGTGACCTATGTCAAGGACGGCGTCACCCACGAGATCGCCTGCGACTACATCGCCGGCTGCGACGGCTTCCACGGTGTTAGCCGCCAGAGTGTGCCGGCCGCCGCCATCAGGGAATTCGAGCGGGTGTACCCGTTCGGCTGGCTCGGCATTCTGTCCGAGACGCCACCGGTATCCCCGGAACTGATCTACGCCCGGCATGAGCGCGGCTTCGCGCTGTGCTCGATGCGCTCGCTGACTCGCAGCCGCTATTATGTGCAGTGCAGCCTTGATGACCATGTCGACAACTGGTCAGACGATCAGTTCTGGGACGAACTGCGACGCAGGCTCGATCCGGAGGCGGCGGAGGCCCTCGTCACCGGCCCCTCGATCGAAAAGAGCATCGCGCCGCTGCGCAGCTTCGTCGCCGAGCCGATGCGGTTCGGCCGCCTGTTCCTCGCCGGCGACGCCGCGCACATCGTGCCGCCGACCGGCGCCAAGGGCCTCAACCTCGCGGCCAGCGACGTGCACTACCTCGCCGAGGCGCTGCGTGAGGTCTATGCCGACAAATCCGATGCCGGCATCGACAGCTATTCAGCCAAGGCGCTGGAACGGGTGTGGAAGGCGGAGCGGTTCTCGTGGTGGATGACCTCGATGCTGCACCGCTTCACCGATACCGACGAGTTCAGCTCGCGCATCCAGATCGCCGAGCTGCACTACCTCGTGAGCTCGCGCGCAGCGACCACGTCGCTGTCGGAAAACTACGTCGGCCTGCCCTACTGAGCCGCGCGCCGGCGAGCGGCGAGTGCACTACCAAATGTAAGTTTTGAGTGCGGTTTTGGATCTGACGTGAGCTTGAAGGACTCGCGGCGATCACGCTTAGGTCGCCGGCGCCTTCATCGCCTTCGCCAGCATGTCGGTGGCATCCGCGATCGCCTGCCCGTCGCCCTGCACGCGCGTCAGGATCAGGGCGCCTTCGAGCGCCGAGATCGCCAGCACCGACAGCTTGCGCGCCTCCGCACGCGAGAAGCCGTCGCGCAGCAGCGCCTTCGCGATGATGCCGGTCCAGGCCGCGAACGCCGTGCGGCCCGCGGCCGTCAGCGCGGCCGAGTCCGGCGCCGTTTCCAGCAGCGTCGTGGTGATCGGACAGCCGTCGCGAAACCGCGATTGCGCCATCCAGCCCTGCAGCAGGCCGCCATAGGCCTTGATCATCGCCGCCGCCGACGAGGTCTCCCCCGACAAACGCTCCAGCGTCGCGGTCACGCGGTCACCGGCAAAGCGCACGGCGGCCTCGCCGATCTCGTCCTTGCCGCCCGGAAAATAGTGATAGAGCGAGCCCTTCGGCGCGCCGCTGACCTCGACGATCTCGTTGATGCCGGTGGCGGCGAAGCCACGGCGCCGGAACAGCGTGGCGGCGGCGGCGACGATGGCGTCGCGGTGCTTCGGCATGGCTCCCATCGCACGGCTCCTCTTGCTTCGACCTCTCGATTATATAGACTGGTCTAAATAATAAAGGAAGCGCCGATGACCGACAGCCACGTCCCCGAGGGATTTGTCCGCCACTTCCGGCAGAGCCCGCTGACCGATCCATGGGAGCCGCTCTATTCGAAGCGGACCGAGACCGCGATCATCATCGGCCTGCGGCTCGCGACCGCCCACACCAATTCACGCGGGCTGGTGCATGGCGGCCTGATCGCCGCCCTGGCCGACAACGCCATGGGCCTGAGCTGCGGGCTGTCGCCGCCTGAGCCGCGCTCCCTCGTGACCATCAGCCTTGGCGTCGATTTCCTCGGCACAGCCGCCAAGGGCCAGTGGCTTGAGGTCGACACCAATTTCGTCAAGGCCGGCGGCTCGATCTGCTTCGCGCAGTGCCTGGTGACGGCGGACGGCACGCCCTGTGCCCGCGGCAACGCCACCTTCAAGGTGATCAAGCCGGCAGTGCCGGCCTAACGATCGCTGAAGCGCCAGTCGCAGGTCTCGACGATGAGGTCCACGAATGCGCGAACCTTGGCGGACAGCAGCCGCGACGCCGGATACACCGCGTGGATGGGACGTGCCGGCAGTTCGAACTCTCGCAGCACGGCCGCGAGACGGCCGCTGCGAATGGCGTCCAGCGCCTGATAGGCCAGCACCATGGTCAGGCCGCCGCCCTGCTCGGCATGCCAGACCCCGGCCTCGGCGCTGTTGGTGCTGTAGCGTGGCGCGATGGCGATGCGGACCGGCCGGCCATCCTGCATGAATCGCCACTCGTTCGACGGCAGCACGGCGGAGCAGTGAATGATGTCGTGCGCGCGGACATCCGCCGGCGTCGCCGGCACGCCGCGGCGCGCGAGATAGTCGGGCGAGGCCACCACCACACGGTCCATATCGCCGACGTTCTTGGCCACCACGCTGGAATCCGGCAGGTGCCCGATCCGCACGGCAACGTCGACACTTTCGTCGATCAGGTTGACCGGGCGGTCGGACAGCCGCAGCTCTCCGGTGACGTCGGGATAGCGCCGCAGATACTCCGACATCAGCGGGTTGACGTGCAGCCGGCCGAACATCAGTGGCGCCGACACCACGAGATGGCCGGACGGGCTGGTGCGCTCGGCACGCGCCGCCCCTTCCGCCTCGTCAACGTCGGCCAGAATCCGCCGCGCCCGGGCCAGGTAATGCTCGCCGATGTCGGTCAGCGCGACAGAACGGGTGGTGCGCTGCAGCAGCCTTGCGCCCACACGCTCTTCCAGCGCCGCCACCAGCCGCGTCACCGCCGACGGCGACAGCCGCAGCTTGCGCGCTGCCGGCGCGAACCCCTTGAGGTCCGCCACCGCGACAAAGGCTTCCATGGCTTCGATCCGATCCATGAGATTATTTCATATTGAGCAACAATGTAGTGTCAATGCCGGGAATTGCAGCAAATCGAGACTTTATCCATCTTTCAGGATGGGAACCGAAGCCAGGAGGCGGACCATGGACGGCACGTTCGCAATTTCCAGCGATATCGCCTTCACGCCGACCGTGAAGGCGATCCAGAGCCGCAAAGGCTCGCGCCGCGCCTATCTGCACCAGGAGGAGAACGGCGGCTGGGCAACCGAGATCACCGACGATCTCGCCGCCTTCGTCTCGGAGCAGATCAGCATCTTCTTCGCCACTGCCAATGCCGATGGCCAGCCCTATATCCAGCATCGCGGCGGGCCGCCCGGCTTCATCCACGTGCTTGACCGCAAGCGGCTGGCCTTCGCCGATTTCAGCGGCAACCGGCAGTACATCACCCTCGGCAACCTGCAGGACAACCCGAAGGCCTACATCTTCCTGATCGACTACGTGCACCGCCGCCGTGTGAAGATCTGGGGCGAAGCGCAGGTGATCGAGGACAATCCCGAGCTGCTGAGCGCGCTGATGCCGGAAGGCTACAAGGCGCGCCCCGAGCAGGTGATCGTGTTTACGGTCGGGGCATGGAGTTCCAACTGCCCGCAGCATATCCCGCAGCGCTTCGACGCGCCCGATGTCGCCAAGGTGCTGGCTGCGCGCGAGGCCCGGATCGCCGAGCTGGAGGCGGAGGTCGCGGCGCTCAAGGCGCAGCCGACCCCCGCTGCCGCTGCAGTCGATCCGACGTCGCAGGTCCAGACTTAGGCCAGACGGTCACGCCGCCAGCGGCTGCCAGTCGTGCTCCGGATAGACCTGCGCCATCAGGCGGTCGACGTAGCGCAGCAGGTTCGGAAACTGCAGCGCCTGCTGCCGCAGCGGCGAATCGAAGAACGGCGTCAGGAGGCCGGCGAGCGCCGCAAAGGCCGTGGCGTCGGTGCCGCACGGCTCGTCGCCGAACAGATAGCGCTGATCTCCCAGCACCACCGACAGGGCAGACAGCGAGCGGACCCCGAGGGTGACGATCTCGTCCGGAGTGTGGCGGGCGAGGCCCGCGGTCCGCATGGTCTCCGCCACGCGGCCCTGGACATCCCTGCGCAACGCCTCGCGCATTTCCGCCGGCGCGCCATCGAAGAAGTGGGCCGGCCCTTTGGCGAAATTCTCCGGCAGCACCCAGCGGGCATAGCCCGACGCCCAGTTGAAGTGGTTCTCGATCATGCGCTCCAGCGCCCAGGCCTCCGCGCGCTGGCGGGCATCGAGCGCGGCATCGAGATCCACCCCGTGAGCCTGCTCGAGATGGAGGCGAATGAAGGTGGAATCGGCCACCCGGATCTCACCATCGGCGATATAGGGCAGCTGCCCCTTGGGCGAGCTGTCCGGCATCGCCTGTTGCTTGACGTAAGGCAGGCCTGCCAGGCGGAGTTGCACCTCGGTCTTGGTGACATAGGGGCTGATTTCCGGGAGGCCGAAACCAGGGCCGATACCGTAGAGCGTGATCATGGTGTGCATCCTTGCGCGTTGAAAAGATGCCGTTTTCTAGCTACCCCCTGCTGCCACCATTCTGTCAGCAGTGATCATGAGGGAGCGATGCGGCGCGCCGACCGGCTGTTCCAGATCATCCAGGTGCTGCGGCGCAGCCGCCGTCCGATCACCGCGGACGCGATCGCCGTGGAGCTGGAAACGTCCAAGCGGACCATCTATCGCGACATCGCGACGCTGATGGCCCAGCGCGTGCCGATCCGCGGCGAGGCCGGAACCGGCTATGTGCTGGAGAAAGGCTATGACCTGCCACCCCTGATGCTGACCCCGGACGAAATCGAGGCCGCCGTGCTCGGCGCCCAGTGGGTCGCCGGCCGTGCCGACCCGGTGCTGGCCACTGCGGCGCGCGACCTGATCGCCAAGATCGCCCAGACCGTGCCGGAGCGGCTGCAACCGTTGGTACTGGAGCCGGCGAGCCGCACGCGGCCCCAATGGGACATGCCAGCCGATGCCGTCGACCTGGTGCGGCTGCGGGCCCATATCCACGCCGGCCTCAAGCTGCAAATGCACTACCGCGACGAGCAGGGCCGCGACAGCGAACGGACCGTGTGGCCGATCGCCATCGGCTATCTCGACACCGTGCGGCTCCTGGTGGCCTGGTGCGAGCTGCGCCGCGACTTCCGCAGCTTCCGGATCGAGCGCATCCGGCAGGCCGAGTTCCTCGACGACAGATATCCCGAACGCCGTGCCGCGCTGCGTGCGCGATGGATGGCAACACTGCCACGAGGCCGGCAACGCGAGAGACCCGCATGACCGACGACGCGAGCCCCTGCCAATCCTGCGGCGCCTGCTGCGCCTATTCGTCGAACTGGCCGCGCTTCACCATTGAGGAGGACGAGGCGCTCGATCTCATCCCCGCCCATCTCGTCAACGACCGGCAATCGGGCATGCGCTGCGACGGCGAGCGATGCTGCGCGCTGGCGGGAAAGATCGGTGAGCAGACCGCCTGCACGATCTATGCGGTCAGGCCCGAGGTCTGCCGGACGTGCGAGCCCGGCGATTCGGAGTGCAGGATGGCGCGGCGCAGGTTCGGGCTTCCCGACCTGATGCCGGGCAACTGAGGCCTGTCCGCCGGTCAGGCGCTGACGGGCTCCGCCACTTCTGCGTCGTCGTCAACATCGTCGATCGCCGGCAGGGCGCTCAAGGGCGCCGTCGACAACGTGATCGACTTGCGATGACCGGAAGCAGCAGGCCGTGCTGTTGGCGCCTGGCGCGAGATCGCAAACAGCGTTGCGCCGGCACGGCCGCCCCACTGCAACAGCTCGCGTTCGTCGCAGCTCGCCGCGATCGCCACGCCGAGGGCGTGGAGATGACTGCGGCGATAGCAGTAGAGCGCGAGCATGGCGCGGGTTTCGGATGAAACCGATCCCACGAGAGCGGGCAGGCCGTTTTCGTTCGACCGGTACAGCTGCCCCAGCAGATCATCGCCGACGGGACAGGCATCATTTTCAAAAGCGACGCGTCCAGACCACATTGCGAGTTCTCCTATGTGGAGAATGCAGCCTGAAATGCTAACGCGCAGTTAACCAATGAACACGGGAACCAGTGTTTCGGGTTCCCATTTCGCGACATGTTAGCTTTCGAGAAAGGTCACTGCGTCCTGCAACGCAGCCCGATTCGTGCGGTAGCTGTTGGCCGCATGCTCGCCGTCGGCGAAGCCGAACGAGATGCCGCACACCACGCGCCGATCCTCACCGAGATCGAAATGCCGGCGCACCACGTCGGCATGGCTGGCGAGCGCGGCCTGCGGAATGGTCGCGACCCCGAGCGCCTGCGCCGCCAGCAGGAAGTTGCTGACATAGCCGCCGCAATCGACCGCGCCATAGACGCCGAGCGCCTCGTCGGAGGTGATGATGGCGACATGCGGCGCGCCGAACAGCTTGAAGTTCTGCAACGACTGCCGGCGATAGCCCTCCTTGTCGCCGCGGGTGATGCCGAGCGCGTTATAGAGCTGGAAGCCGCTCTCGCGCCGGCGGTCGAGATAGACACCGCGATACTCCCGCGGGAACGGAAAGTCCGAATGCACCTCATGGGCAGAGGTCGCCGTGCTCGCCGTCGTATGGATCGCCTCGCTGAAGCGGCGCGCCGCTTCACCGCTGGCGATGATCACCTGCCAGGGCTGGCTGTTGCACCACGAGGCGGTGCGTTGCGCCGCCGTCAGGATCCGCTCGATGGTGGCGCGCGGCACCGGATCGGGGCGAAACGCCCGGCAGGAGTAACGCTCGGCGAGCAGCGCCTCGATTACCTCGATGCGCCCGGTCGTTGATGTCGTCATGACGCGTCCTCGGTCGGCTCAGCGGCCCTTGGTCGGAATCTGGTTGAAGGGCACATCCTTGTCGACCCGGATGTCGCCGGGCAATCCCAGCACGCGCTCGGCGATGATGTTACGCAGGATTTCGTCAGTGCCGCCCGCGATGCGGTCCGCCGGCGAGCGCAGCAGCATCGACTGGAACTGGCCGGCGGCTTCCGCGATCTTGGGATCGGTCAGCACCCCGGCCGCGCCCTGCAGATCACCGGCAAACGCCGCGATGTCCTGCAGCATCGAGCCGGCGACCAGCTTGCCGATCGAGTTCTCGGGTCCCGGCCGCTCGCCGCGTGACAGCGCCGAGATCGACCGGTAGCTGGTGTATTTCAGGCCGCTGGTGCGTACCGCCCAGTTGGCGAGCTTGGAGCGCACTGCACGATCGTCCAGCGCCGGCCCGTCCTCCAGCATCAGGTTGCTGCAGAACGCGAACATCTCCGGGAAGCCGGTGGCGACCCGCGCGCCGATCGACATGCGCTCGTTCATCAGCGTTGTCAGCGACACGTTCCAGCCGTCGTTGACGGCACCGAGCCGCTGCGCGTCCGGAATGCGCACATCGGTGAAGTAGACCTCGTTGAACTCCTGCTGGCCGCTCGCCTGCTTGATCGGCCGAACCTCGACGCCCGGGCTCTTCATGTCCAGGAAGAACATGGTGAGGCCCTTGTGCTTGGGCTGTGACGGATCGGTGCGCGTGATCAGGATGCCGTAGTCGGAGTAGTGCGCGCCGCTGGTCCAGATCTTCTGGCCGTTGATGATCCAGTCGTCGCCGTCGCGTTCCGCGCGGGTGCGCAGCCCCGCGACGTCGGAGCCGGCGGACGGCTCGGAGAACAGCTGACACCAGATATGCTCGCCGGAGGCGAGCTTGGGCAGATAGTGCTGCTTCTGTGCTTCGCTGGCATAGGCCATCATGGTCGGCCCGCACATGCCCTGACCGATCAGGAAGATGCCGGCGAGCTTGTCGTAAACGCCCTCCTCCTGCTGCCAGATCACGCGCTCGATCGGCGAGGCGCCGCGGCCGCCATATTCCTTCGGCCAGTGCAGGCAGGCCCAGCCGCCTTCGGCCTTTTTCTTCTGCCAGGCCTTGGAGGCCTCGATGATGTTGCCGCGCTCGAGCGCAATGCGGCCCACCGACGGGCGCGACAGCTCGGCCTCGAGCTCCTTGGGGGCGTTGGCGGTGATCCACTCGCGGGCCAGCTTGCGGAATGCGGCTTCTTGCGGGGTATCGTCGAAATTCATGGACGTGATCCTCAATTTGTCTCAGGCGGCGTTGCGGGTGCGCATGCGGTCGATCAGCAGGTCTTCCCAGTAGGATTGACTGCCGAGCGCCAGCGCCAGGGCATTGGAGCGCCGGTAGTAGAGGTGGCAGTCGAACTCCCAGGTGAAGCCCATGCCGCCGTGAACCTGGATGTTGTTCTTCGAACAGTGCTGGAACGCCTGCGTCGCGCTGATGCGCGCGGTCGCCGCCGCTTCCGGCAGCTCCGCCGCGTTGGTCGAGAGCGCCCAGGCGCCGAAGTAAGCATTGGAGCGCGCCAGCGTCGCTGACACATACATGTCGGCAAGGAGATGCTTGACCGCCTGGAACGAGCCGATCGGCCGCCCGAATGCGACGCGGTCGAGGGCATAGTCACGCCCCATCTCGAGCGCACGGTCGGCGCCGCCGACCTGCTCGAACGCCATCAGCACCGCGGCGCGGTCGAGCACGCGCGTCAGCACGCTCCAGCCCTCGCCGGCAGCGCCCAGCGGCTCGGCCGGACAATTCTCGAACACGATCTCCGCCTGATTGCGGCTGGGATCGAGGTTCGCCAGGCTCTTGCGCGTGACGCCCTTGCCCTTCAGGTCCACAATGAAGAGCCCGATGTCGGTCTCGCGGCCACTCGACGCGGTGCGCGCCGCCACCACCGCGACATCGGCGATGTCGCCGTCGGCCACGGGGATCTTCTTGCCGCTGAGCAGGCCGTTGCTGACCGTTGCCTTGATCGCCTTGGGCGAGGGATTGCCCGGGCCCTCGAACAACGCCAGCGTGCCGATCGTCTCCCCTGACGAGAAGCCCGGCAGCAGCAGCCGCTTCTGCTCGTCGCTGCCGGCCAGCATGATCGCCTCGGCCGCAAGATAGATCGAGGAGGAGAAGGGCACCGGCGCCAGCGCGCGCCCCATCTCCTCGGCGATCACGCAGAGCTCGAGATGGCCGGCGCCAGAGCCGCCGAACTCTTCGGGAATCGCGACGCCGAGGAAGCCCATGCCGGCGAGCCCTTTCCACAGCGCGCGATCATAAGGCGCGGCGCCGTCGAGCACAGCTCGCACCGCCTTGGGAGACGAATGCTCGGCGAGGTAGCGCCGCGCTTCGTCGCGCAATTGCTTCTGTTCGTCGGAGAAATCAAAATTCATGGTCTGGCCCTTGCTTGCTCTTGTTTTCGGGAGTGATGAGGGGCGATGCCGTCAGGACATCACCAGGACGTCGGCGGCAGGCGGATCGGCATAGAGACGCTCGACCAGTGCGGCGCGACGCTCGAGGCCGGCGCGCTGGTTGATGTAGCCCTTGTCGGTCAGTTCGTTGCCGTCGATCGACGGCGGCTCGGCCATCAGCATCGCGCGGGCGATGCGCAGGCTGCTAACGCAGTTGACGGCGGTGTTGTGCGCCTGCAACCCCTCCTGCACGCGTGCGATCACCGCCGGGTGGGCCACGACCTGGTCCAACGTCGCCGTCATGTCGCCGATCAGCCGGCGGCACGCGTCGAGGTTGGGCCAAACCAGCAGGCCGATGAAAGCGCGGTCCTGGCCGGTGACCAGCGCATCCTGCACCACCGGCGAGGTCGCTGCGATGGCGTCGGTGCGCAGCGCCCCGACCTGCACGAAGGTGCCGGTCGTCAGCTTGAAGTCCTCGACAATGCGGCCGGAAAAGATCAGGCCCTGGACCGGATCGTTCGGATCGACGAACACCGCGGCGTCGCCGATGCAGTAGAAGCCTTCGTCGTCGAACGCCGCGGCCGTCAGGTCAGCACGGCCGTAATAGCCGGGGGTGACGTTGACGCCGCGCAGCCGCAGCTCGTATTTCGGTCCGACCGGAACGAGCTTGAGCTCGACGCCAGGAAACGGCAGTCCGATCAGCCCGACGCGCTCGGTGTCCCAGTAAGTGCCGGTGGCCGTTGGCGCGGTCTCGGTCGAGCCCCAGCCGGTGTAGAACACGATCCGTTCGCCGGTGGTGCGCACCGCGAGCGCCTGCATCCGCTCGTAGAGATCGTCCGGCAGCCGCGCGCCGCCATAGGCCATCAGGCCGAGATGCTTGAAGAAGCTGCGGCACAACACCTCGTCCTTCTCCATGGCGGAGGCGAGTGCGGCATAGCCGGCGGGAACGTTGGCATAGTAGGTCGGCGAAATCTCGCGCAGGTTGCGCAGCGTCTCGTCGAACTGGCCGGGCAGCGGGCGGCCATCGTCGATGTACAGCGTGCCGCCCTCGATCAGCACCGGATTGAACAGCGCGTTGCCACCCATGGTGTGATTCCAGGGCATCCAGTCCAGGAATACGGACTCGACACTGCCCGGCTCGCGCGGCCGCGTCTGCATCATCATCGCCGCGTTGGCGCACATCATCAGCTGGGTGTTGACGACCGCCTTGGGCATGCCGGTGGAGCCGGAGGTGAACAACAGCTTGCCGATGGTCTGCGGCGTGATCTGCGCGATCGAAGCTTCCACCGCCGCAGTGACCGGCGTCGCCGCGAGGTCGGCATAAGCGAGGCTCGGCACGTTGCCCGGCCGCCGCTGCACATGCACCACGGTCACGTCGTCGAGATCGAGCGCCGCCAGCGCCTTCTCGAACACGGGACCGTCCTGGACCATCACCACCGCCGGGCGGATCAGCTCGAAGATATATTTGAGCTTGGCGTGATCCTGGCTCATCAGGGAATAGGCTGGCGAGACCGGCGCCACGGGAATGCGTGCCTGCATCGCGGCCTGGGTCATCAGCGCGTGCTCGATGGAGTTGCCGCTGAGGATGGCGATCGGCCGCTCGTCAGGAACCTGCAGGTCGAGCAGCGCCTGGGTCAGGGCATCGACCGTCCGCTTGGCTTCACCATAGGTGACCTTCCACCACTGCCGCTCGGCTCCGCGGCGCTGCGCCAGCCAGACATGGTCGGGGCGCTCCGTCGCCCATCGCGCCAGTGCTTCCGGAATGTGCCGCGCATGGGGCTGCAGCGGCACGCGGGACTTGAGGACGATCACACCATCGGGCCGGCGCTCGACCGCGATGTCGCGCTTCATCCAGTTGATCTTGCGGAAGGCGGGCTTGTGCAGCACCGCCGCAGTCATGGCTTCCATCGGTCCTCCCCGGTTCCGGCCCACTGCCTTCGTTGAGCAAGGCTTGTTGGTGTCGGCGGGCCTTATGTGTTGCGATAGACGGGCTTCCTCTTCTCCAGGAAGGCACGGATGCCCTCCTTAAAATCCTCCGACCGGCTGGTCAGCACCTGGTTGCGGTCCTCCATCGCGATCACCGCTTCGAGGGAGGCCGCATCGACGCTGATGTTGAGGCAGTCCTTGGAGAGCCGCAGGCCGAGCGGCGATGCCGCCAGCATCGCCTCGACATAGGGCGCGGCCGCCGCCTCGAGCGCGCTCTCCTCGACCACTTCGGAGACCAGGCCGACCGCGAGCGCGCGCTCGGCGCCGATGAAGCGGCCGGTCAGGATCAGCTCCGACGCAATGGAGACGCCGACGAGACGCGGCAGGAAATAGCTGGTGCCGATGTCGCAACCGCCGAGGCCGAGGCGGATGAACGCGCAGTTCATCCGCGCCGATGCCGCCGCGATGCGAATGTCCGCCGCCAGCGCCAGCGCAAAGCCGCCGCCGGACGCCGCCCCCTGCACGAGCGCGACGATGGGCTGCGGACAACGCCGCATCAGCATCACGATGTCGGCGATGCGGCGTTGATGCGCCAACGCCTCGGCGACACTCGCCGGCGGCGCATCGGCCGGCCGGCGCTGCATCGCCTCCTTGAGGTCGAGCCCGGCGCAGAACGCCCGGCCCGCCCCCGACAGCACGACGACGCGCGTCTGCTCGTTGCGGGCAAGCCCGGCGAAGTAGCCGTTCAGCGCGTCGATCATCGCAGTATCGAGCGCGTTGAGGCTGTCCGGGCGATTGAGTGTCACCCGGTCGACACCGTCGGCATGCGTGACGAGCAGCGGCGCGTCGGTCATGCGATCGTCCTTACTTCGGCGCCATGCGGATCGCGCCGTCGAGACGGATGGTTTCGCCGTTGAGCATCGAGTTCTCGACGATGTGCACGGCGAGCGCGCCATACTCCTCGGGCTTGCCGAGGCGGGCCGGATGCGGCACCTGCTTGCCGAGGCTCTCGCGCGCTTCCTCGCTCAATCCCATCAGCAGGGGCGTCAGGAACAAGCCGGGCGCGATGGTGTTGACGCGGATTAGCAGGCTGGAGAGATCGCGTGCCACCGGCAGGGTGAGGCCGACGATGCCGCCCTTGGAAGCCGAGTAGGCCGCCTGACCGATCTGGCCGTCGAACGCCGCGACGCTCGCGGTGTTGATGATGACGCCGCGCTCCTCGCCGACCGGCGGCAGCGACTGCGCGCGCTCCGCCATCAGGCGGATGCAGTTGAAGGTGCCGATCAGGTTGACGCGGATCACGCGCGAGAACTGGTCGAGCGGATAGGGCCCGTTCTTGCCGACGGTCTTCGCCGCGCCGCCGATGCCGGCGCAGTTGACCAGCACGCGCGCCACGCCATGGGCGGCCTCGGCCTTGGCCAGCGCCGCCTTGACGTCGTTCTCGTCGGCGACGTCCCCGACCAAAGCGACGCCCTTGAGCTCGGCGGCGACCTTCTCGGCATTCTCCTTGTTGACATCGAGCACGGCGACCTTGGCGCCCTTCGCTGCCATGGCGCGCGCGGTCGCAGCGCCCAGTCCCGAGCCACCGCCGGTGACGATGACGGCTACGTCTTTCAGATCCATGATAGTGCCTTTCTGTCTGGTTGGAACTTACGAAGCGGCCTGCCGCCTGTCGGACCAGGCAGCAAGAATGTCGGAAATCGTGGTCGGCGGCACCGCGGCCGGCCCCTGGATGGCGGACACCGTCCGGGAGAAGCGCGGCGCCGGCGCCGGCTGCACGTGGCCGGCATGCTCGACGAAGGTGCGCCGCGCCGCAAGATGCGGATGCGACGGCGCCTCGAACAATCCCACCACCGCCGCGGCGCAGGCGTCGGAGCCCTCGAGGATCGCGCACCATTCGTCGCGCGTCCTGGTCTTGAACACAGCGGCGAGCTTGTCCTGCAGCTCCGGCCAGCGGGCGCGGTCCATCTGCGGGTCGAACGCCGGATCATCGAGCCCCACCAGCCTGCGCAGCTCGGCATAGAATTGCGGCTCAATGGCGCCAATGGAAATGAAGCGACCGTCGGCGCATTCATAGGGGCGATAGAAGTGCGCGCCACCGTCCAGCATGTTGGTGCGTGGCACCTCGGTCCAGCGCTTGAGCGCATGCATGCTGTGGAACATGGACAGCATCAGCGAGACGCCGTCGCACATCGCGACGTCGACGACCTGCCCCTTGCCGGAGGCGCGCGCCTCGATCACCGCCGCCAGCACGCCGACCACCAGGAACAGCGCGCCGCCGCCGTAGTCGCCGACGAGGTTGAGCGGCGAGACCGGCTCGCCATTGGTGGCCCGAAACGAATCCAGCGCACCGGTGATCGCAATGTAGTTGATGTCGTGGCCGGCGGCCTGGGCGAGCGGCCCGTCCTGGCCCCAGCCGGTCATGCGGCCATAGACCAGCCGCGGGTTGCGCTGCAGGGTCTCGTCCGGACCGAGCCCGAGGCGCTCCATCACCTGGGGGCGAAAGCCCTCGAGCAGCACGTCGGCGGCGGCGATCAGCTCCATCGCCTGGGCGACGTCGCCCGGCGCCTTGAGATCGAGTTCGACGACACGCCGCCCGCGGTTGACGAAGTCGCGATCGTCACGCTTGCCCGCGCCGCGCCGCACGACCGAGACGACGTCGGCCCCCATGTCCGACAGCATCATGGCCGCGAACGGCCCCGGGCCGATGCCGGCGAACTCGACCACCCGCACGCCCTTCAGCGGCCCGGATGCCGCGCTCGTCTTGCTCACTCGAAACCTCCCGTTTCATTTCTCGCCGTTTCGGCTTGTTGTCGTCGTGGCCGGATAAGCCGGCCTCAGTTTCTTGCCGCGGCGCGTCGCCGCTCCGGTTGCAACATGCCGCCCAGCAACGCCTCGGTCAGGTACTCGATGTACTGCCGTCGCACATCGTCTGAAACCTCACCCACGCCGGCGGCGCGCGCCATGGCGTGACGCCCGTGGAACAGATGATCACATGCGCCGATCAGGTGCGTGTAGAAGAATACGGGGTCGACCGGCTTGAACTCGCCGGCTGCTACGCCCTCCTCGATCAGCCGGCGCTGGAAATCGAGCAGAGGCTTGACAAAGAATTGTGACACCGAGGCCGCCGCCTTCTCGGTGCTGTCATGCAGCAGCAGGTGCAGCAGCCGGTTCATGTAGGGAAAGCGGTAGTAGGCGTTGACGATCCCCGCGACATGCAGCTTCAGCTTCTCGGTCGGCGAGATCGGCTGCTGCAGCAGATATTCGAGGTGGGAGATCTGCACGTCGGCATCACGTGCCAGCAGCGCCAGCAACAAGCCTTCCTTGTTGCCGTAGTGGTATTTGACGAGCGCGGCGTTGACGCCGGACTTCTGGGCGAGATCGCTCAGCGACACATCGGTGGAATTGCGCTCGATCATCAGCTCGCTGACCGCCTCGAGCAACTTCTCCGCCGTCGCATTCCGCGCGGGCTGCGGCTTGGCCGAAGCGTCGGCGTTCACACTCGGTGCCATTCGCGGTTCCATCTCTTCCCAAAAGGGCACTTCATTTTGCGCTTGGTGGAATGTCGGTTCTCGCAGACATCCCTCGCCGCGCCGACAAGTTAATTGATTGATTGACTAAGTCCAGCCTCGTCTTTTTAATCCGGGGCAACCAAGCAGAACCTGACCCGGGAGAACAAGAATGGCCGAAGCCTATATCGTTGCAGCCGCACGCACCGCCGGTGGACGGAAGGGAGGCCGCCTCGCCGGCTGGCATCCCGCCGACCTTGCCGCCGCTGTGCTCGATGCCCTGGTGGAGCGGACTGGTGCAGATCCCGCCCAGGTCGAGGACGTGATCATGGGCTGCGTGATGCAGACCGGCGAGCAGTCCAACAACATCGCCCGCAACGCGATCATGGCGTCCAAGCTGCCGGAGAGCGTGCCGGGCACCTCGATCGACCGGCAGTGCGGTTCCTCGCAGCAGGCGCTGCATTTCGCCGCCCAGGCCGTGATGTCCGGCGCGATGGACATGGTGATCGCGGCCGGCGTCGAGAGCATGACGCGCGTGCCGATGGGCCTCACCTCGACGCTGCCGGCGAAGAACGGCTTCGGGCACTACAAAAGCCCGAACATGGAGCAGCGCTACCCCAACATCCAGTTCAGCCAGTTCACCGGCGCCGAAATGATGGCGAAGAAGTACGATCTGGATAAGGAGGCACTCGACCAATACTCGTTTGAGAGCCATCAGCGCGCCATCGCCGCCACCCAGGCCGGCGCCTTCAAGGACGAGATCGTGCCGGTCACCATCACCCGCGCCGACGGCTCGACCGACATCCACCAGATCGACGAGGGCATCCGCTTCGACGCGACCATCGAAGGCATCCGCGGCGTCAAGCTGATCGCCGAGGGCGGCCGGCTCACCGCCGCGAGCGCCAGCCAGATCTGCGACGGCGCGTCGGGCGTCATGGTGGTCAACGAGAAAGGCCTCAAGGCGCTCGGCGTGCAGCCGCTGGCGCGCGTCCATCACATGACGATGATCGGACATGATCCCGTGATCATGCTCGAGGCGCCGCTGCCGGCGACCCACCGCGCGCTGAAGAAGGCCGGCATGCGCATCGACGACATCGACCTGTTCGAGGTCAACGAGGCGTTCGCTTCGGTGCCCACGGCCTGGCTGAAGGACACCGGCGCGGATCCGGCCAAGCTCAACGTCAATGGCGGCGCCATCGCGCTGGGACATCCGCTCGGCGGCTCCGGCACCAAGCTGATGACCACGCTGCTGCACGCCCTGAAGCAGCGCAACAAGCGCTATGGATTGCAGACCATGTGCGAGGGCGGTGGCATGGCCAACGTCACCATCGTCGAACGGCTCTGAGCCTCTTCGACAAGGGCGGGTCGAACGACCCGCCCTTTTTGTTTGCGGCCGACGCCGCACGTCAATGAGCGGCTGAAGCCGCCGGATCTTCCAGGAAACGCCCGAGGGACCCCTTTTATGAGCCACCCGTCGCTGCACGCCCGGACCACACCCGACAAGATCGCCTACCGGATGGCCGGATCCGGCGAGGCCATCACCTATCGCCAGCTCGACGCGCGCTCGAACCAGGGTGCGCAGCTGTTCCGTTCGCTCGGTTTCAAGGCCGGCGATCACATCGCCCTGCTGATGGAGAACTCGCTGGCGTTCATGGAGATCTGCTGGGCCGCACAGCGCAGCGGATTGTACTACACCGCGATCAGCCGCTACCTGACCGCCGACGAGATTGCCTATATCGTCAGGGATTGCGGTGCGCAGGTCGTCATCACATCGGAGAAATGCGCCGACACCGTCGCTCCGCTGCTCGCAAGCGCCGATCCAGCCACCGCGTTCTACATGACCGGCACGCCGCGGACCGGCTTCCGCTCGTGGGACAAGGCCATTGCCGCGCAACCGACAACGCCGGTCGCCGACGAAGTCGCCGGCTACGACATGCTGTACTCGTCCGGCACCACCGGCCGGCCGAAGGGCATCAAGCGCGAGGCGACCGGCGACGCCATCGACAAGCCGAACCCGTTCCTGCACTTCCTGTGCGCAAACATGTGCGGCATGTCGCAGGACACGATCTACCTGTCGCCGGCGCCGCTGTATCACGCGGCTCCCCTGCGCTTCAACATGATGGCCGGCGTGCTCGGCGGCACCTCGATCATCATGGAATCGTTCGACGCCGAGACGTTCCTGCGGCTCGTGCAGGAGCATCGCGTGACCCAGAGCCAGCTCGTGCCGACCATGTTCGTGCGCATGCTGAAGCTGCCCGAAGAGGTGCGCGGGCGCTATGACGTGTCGTCGCTCAAGGGCGCGATCCACGCCGCGGCACCCTGTCCGGTGGACGTCAAGGCGCAGATGATCGCGTGGTGGGGGCCGATCCTGATCGAATATTACGCCGGCTCGGAGGGCAACGGCGTGACCGTCAGCACGTCGCCGGAGTGGCTGTCCCACCGCGGCACCGTCGGCCGCGCGGTGGTCGGCAAGATCAGGATTCTCGACGAGAACGACGAGGAGCTGCCCACCGGGGAGATCGGCACGGTGTATTTCGCCGACGCGCCGCAATTCGCCTATCACAACGACCCGGAGAAAACCAAACGGGCCTACAATTCCAGGGGCTGGTCGACGCTCGGCGACGTCGGCTACGTCGACGCCGAAGGCTACCTCTACCTCACCGACCGCAAGGCCTACATGATCATCTCCGGAGGGGTGAACATCTACCCGCAGGAAACCGAGGACGTCCTGATCACCCATCCCGCGGTCGCCGACGTTGCCGTGTTCGGCGTTCCCAATGAGGAGATGGGCGAGGAGGTCAAGGCGGTCGTGCAACCGCACGACATGACCCGGGCCGGCAAGGAGCTGGAAGCCGAGCTGATCGCGTTCTGCCGGCAGCACCTGTCACCGATCAAGTGTCCGCGCTCGATCGATTTCGACCCGGAGTTGCCGCGCACCCCGACCGGCAAGCTGGTGAAGCGCCACCTGCGTGACCGCTACTGGCCGGCCAAGCCGGCAGCCTGAGCCGGGCTCGAGCCAAGCCGGCGCGGACTGTTTCCGAAATGGCACGCGCCGGCGCCTTCATCGGCTCCCGTCGCCCGAAGCATGGAGACCGGCGGAAGTTCTGTGTTAGACAGACTTGGGCTGAAGCTTCCCACCGCCAAACCGAAGGGTCGTGATGTCGAAATCCCTGCTTCTGACTGCGCTCGTTCTCGCTTCCGTCTCCACCTCCACCCTGGCGCAGAACGCGCAGCGCAGTGGAACGCCGGAGGAACAGAAGGCCTGCTCCAAGGATGTGTCCCGGTACTGCCGGCCGCTGATGGACCAGGGCGATCTGGTGATTCTGTCCTGCCTGCAGCAGAACCGCCCCAAGATCACGCCCGCCTGCGACAAGGTCCTCAAGGACCACGGCCAGTAAGCCCGGCCCCGGCACGAGCGGCCGTGGACCCCGCGGCCGCCTCTCGCCCCGATAACAACTGAACTTTTTTGTGAAGACGCCCTCGCCATGGCGAGGGCAGCTGGAGCCCGACGGAGACGTCAGGTTGCCGCGCGTGTCACGCCGACTTGCGCATCGCGTTGTCGACCAGGGTCTTGCCGAGCGACCAGACGGCCCCGGGCACGCGATGGCTGGCGCCGATCACGGTATCGAACGCCGTTTCGATCCACTGGCAGTCTTCCTCGGTGATCGACAGCGTCGGCAGCAGCTTGATGGTGTGGCTGCCGTGGCCCGATACCTGGGTCAAAATCTTGTGATCCTTGAACAGCGGAATGGTGATCAGCTGGCAGAACAGCCCCTTGCTCGCCGTCTCCAGCACGTTCCATGACGCCTTCAGCGCCAGCGACTTCGGTGCGCCGAACTGCACGCCGAGCATCAGCCCCTTGCCGCGGACTTCCTTGAGGAGCTCGTACTTCTGCACCATGCGGCCGAGGGAGGCGAGCAGGCGCTCGCCGCGCTGCTGCGCGTTCTCGATCAGCTTTTCCTGCTTCAGGACTTCGAGCGTGGCGATGCCGGCGGCCATCGCCAGATCGTTCTTGCCGAAAGTCGAGCCGTGCACCACCGCACGGTCCATGCGGTCGAACACCTTGTTGAAGATCGAGCGGCGGGTCAGCACCGCGCCCACCGGCACATGCCCGCCCGACAGCGCCTTGGCCAGCAGCACCATGTCCGGCTCGACGTTCCAGTGCTCCACGGCCAGGAAGCGGCCGGTGCGGCCGAGACCTGTCTGCACCTCGTCGGCGACGAACAGCGTGCCGTAGCGCCGGCACAGCGCGGCCGCCTCGGGCAGGAAGTTGTCGTCGGGAATATTGACGCCCTTGCCCTGGATCGGCTCGATGATGAAGGCCGCGACCTGGCGGGTGGCCAGCGCCTTCTCGAGCGCGGCGAGATCGTTAAAAGGGATGGAAGTACACCCCGGGAGCAGCGGCTCGAAGCCGCTGCGGAAGTTCATGTCGTCGGTCAGCGACAGCGAGCCGTAGGTCAGACCATGGTAGGACTGCCCGCAATAAATGATGTCGGTGCGGCCGGTCGCGACCCGGGCAAACTTGATGGCCGCCTCGACGCTTTCCGTTCCCGAGTTGGCGAAGAACACCTTGTCGAGGTACGGAACACGCTCGATCAGCTGCTCGGCCAGAATGCCGGCCAGCGTCGACACATCCATCTGCACGAGGTTGGGCAGGTCGCTGTTCAACACGCTGCTGAGCGCGCTGCGCAGTGCCGGATGATTGCGCCCGATGGCAAAGACCCCGAACCCGCTCAGCAGATCCAGATAACGCGCCCCCGCACGATCGTAGAGATACTGCCCCTGACCGCGGACGAACCCCACATCGTAGCCGATGGTCTTGAGGACCCTGACCAGTTGCTCGTTCAGATAGTTCGCATGCAGGTCGCTGCGCTCCGCCTGGCGGGCCGCAAACATCTCGGAAAGGTCAAGATTGGGATACATCATCAGCTACATAGGTGGTTTTGGGAAGGGCGCGTCAACAGGAAATCAGAAATGCGGCGATTTGCCCCGCGCTGCGGAACTTCTGGTAAGGTTGTTCATTGCTTCGCTGCATTGCGGAAGAGGGTCTATGAAGAAGTTTGTCTTTGGCGGGATTGCCCTGCTCGCGTCGCTCGGACCGGTCCACGCCGTGGAGCCACAGCCGCCGCTCGGCGAGTGGTTGGTGCAGGAAGGGGTCGCGCGCATCCGCATCGTCGATTGCAACAGCCGTCTTTGGGGGGTGGTTTCCTGGGAAAAGATCCCGGGCAACGTCGACGCCCAGAACCCGGACCGCTCCAAGCGAACCCGACCAACCCTCGGGATGCCTGTACTCCTGAACATGAAGAAATCTCCAGCAGAAAATAAAGGCGATCCCGAGGAATGGGAAGGCAAGGTTTATAACGCCAAGAACGGCAAGACCTACGATTCGACGATCAGGTTAACGGGGGTGGACAAGCTCGAGATCAAGGGCTGCGTCCTCGGTTTCCTGTGCGGCGGCGAGACCTGGACCCGTTATCTCGACCCCGCGGCGCAGGTCCCCCCCGCGCCGAGCCCGCAACCAAAGCCGAATCCGGCCCAGGCGAAGGCCAAATCCCCTGCTCCGGCCGGCGCGACGAAGGGAAGTGCCCCCGCCGACCCGGCCGCGGAGATTTGTTCACTTCCCGAGATCGCGGGGACGCCCCATTAGGGCCGGCTGGAACAGCACAGCCGCCGCCAGGGTGGTGACCAGCGACAGCGCCAGCAGCTTGCCCATGCTGGATGTTCCGGGATGGCTCGACAGCCACAGGCTGCCGAACGCCGTCGCGGTGGTCATGGCGCTGAAGAACACGGCCCGGGTCAGGCTGGATTGCAGCAGATCGGTCTGCCCCGCGCGCCAGGCCGTGACGTAATAAATCTTGAACGCCACGCCGACGCCGAGCAGCAGGGGCAAGGCAATGATGTTGGCGAAGTTCAGCGACAAGCCGATCAGCACACAGATTTCCAGTGTCAGCACGCCGGCGAGCAGCAGCGGCACCAGGGTCAGCAGCACATCACCGATCCGCCGCAGCACGATCCAGAGCAGGATCGCGATCGACAGCAAGGCCCAGCCGCCGGCCTGAATGAACGCCGACACGATGGTGTCGCCGGACTCCAGGATCGAGATCGGGCCCCCGGTCGCGGTCGGCGCCACCTTCAGCACGGCGCCGGCGAACTTGCGCAGCGTATCGTTGTCGTTGGGATCGCCGCTCGGTTGCGCCTGGACACGGACACGCCCGTCCGGCGTGCTCCATTCGCTTACCAGGTCCGGCGGCAGCGTCTTGACGGTGACCGGCTGGGCTCGCAGCAGCGCCCGTACCTGATCGAGCATCACATTCAACGGTGCAATGAACACCGCCTCGACCTTGTCCCTCATGGTCGCGTCGGCGGCGGCCAGCTTGCCGAGGTCGTCGGCGAGGCGCTTGCAGGCCACGATCCAGGGTGCATCGGGCTTGGCATCGGCGCTGCCGGCGAACTTGCGCAGGCTCTGGGCGGCCTCGGTCAGGGCGACGACACGGTCGGTGTCGCTGGGCGCCGCGCCGGGCTTGCCCTGGAGTATAGGATCGAGGGTCGCCGCCGCCTTGTGGATCAACGCCAGCTTGGCCGGCTGATCCGCCGGCACGAAGGTCTCCAGCGAAATGGTGCGCGCCACTTCCGGCAGCTTCGCCAGTTTCGCCTCGAGCTCGTGCGCCGCCGCCTCCGACGGCACGATCATGTCGACGGCGTTGGTTCCGGTGTTGGGATCGCGCCGCAGGTCGAGATAGGTCGCGATCGACTCGACCTTCTTGCTGCGCAGATTGATCGGATTGAAGTCGAAATGCAGGAAATACAGCAGCGGCAGGCCCGCCACGGCGACGATCAGCGTTCCCGCCACGATCGGCACGCGATTGTGGGCGAGAAAGCGGTCGACCGGCGCCATGAACGAATAGCCGAGCGGCTCGGCCTCCCCCGGCGGATTGAACACCTTGAGCAGCGCCGGCAGCACGGTGAGCGCGGCGAAGAACGCGATGATCATGCCGGCGCCGGCGATCTCGCCGAGCTCGGACACGCCCTTGTAGTCGGTCGGCAGGAACGACAGGAAACCGGCGGCGGTGGCCACGGCCGCCAGCGTCAGCGGCACCGCGGAGTGATCGGCTGCGACCTCGATCGCGGTCTGCAGATCGTCGGCATTGTGACGCTCGGCGCGATAGCGCACGCTGTACTGGATGCCGAAATCCACGCCCAGACCGACGAACAGCACCGCGAAGGCGATCGAGATCAGGTTGAGTGCGCCCACCAGCATCAGGCCGATGGCGGTGGTGATCGACAGGCCGATCACCAGGGTGATGAACACCGCGGCGATGATTTTCGGCGAGCGCAGCGCCAGCCACAGGATGAACAGCACCACGGCCACGGTGCCGATGCCATTGACCAGCGCCCCCTCCTGGACCGTGGCGAACTCCTCGTTGGCGATCGGGGTCGGGCCGGTCAGGCGGACCCGGGCCTGGTATTTGCCGGCCAGATCGAGCTCGTGCGCCGCGCCACGAATGGCGTCGGTCGCAACCTTGCCGGGCTCGAGGGCCTGAAAGTCCAAAATTGGACGTATCGAGATCAGCACCCGGCGGTCACCCGGGGTCAGCGGTTCCGGGCTGGACAATTCCCGCCAGGAGAAATTTCCAGCGCCCTTGCCGAGAACCTGTTCCACGGTCTCGGCCACCGTGTTCAGGGGCTTGGCCAGGGCGTCCTTGGCAAATTCACCCCGCTGGGCACCGTTCAGGGCGAACTCCAGCACGCCGGTGAGCCCCCGCAGGTTCGGGTCGTCGATCAGGATGTCGAAGATCGGCGATGCGGCCGCCAGCTGCTCGGTCTGCTTGGCGACGTCGGCGGTCGGCAGGAACAAAAGGCCATTGGTGTCGAAAAACGGCCCGCCGCCGGCGAAACGGACCCAGATGAACTTGTCGCTCTGGGGAACCAGCTTCTTTTCCAGCGCGATCCCGGCCTGGCGGGCCTGTTCCGGGGTCGGCGCCTCGACAACGGCCAAAATCAGGTCGTTTTGGCCCGGAAACGCCTTGTCGAAGGCGATTTCACGCTTCCGCCAGTCCAGATTGTTGGCGATCAGCTTGCCGACATCGGTATCGATCGCAAAATGCCGGGCTGAATAGGCGCCCGCAGCAACGGCCAGAAGGATTCCCGCAATGATCGTGAGCCATGCAAAACGCGTACAGCCCCTCACCAGGGCAACAATAATCCTTGTCAGCACAGTTTTTCTTTCTATGTCTTTGAACCGATCAGCAGTGGGCGCAGGCTAAGCAGCTTGCGGTTTACTTTGTTGGCCGTGAGCGGTGCCCTTAAGTCACACAATCATGGCATAACGCCAGCCCCCTCCGAGAAATACTGCTGAAAATCTGCCATAATGCTACACTCCAAGACGTTCTCGTCCTGTTCTTGTGCTGAGTTGGAAGATAGTGCATGACTTCACAGACGCCGCTTCTTGACGCTGTTAAATCTCCTGCCGATCTCCGCAAGCTAAAAGAGAGCCAGTTGACGCAACTGGCTGATGAACTGCGCACGGAAATGATCAACGCCGTGGCCGTGACTGGCGGCCATCTCGGCGCCGGCCTCGGCGTCGTCGAACTGACGGTAGCACTGCACTATGTTTTCGACACGCCGTCCGACCGCCTGATCTGGGACGTCGGCCACCAGGCCTATCCGCACAAGATCCTGACCAGCCGCCGCGACCAGATCCGCACCCTGCGGCAGGGCGGCGGCCTCTCCGGCTTCACCAAGCGCGCCGAAAGCGAATATGACAGCTTTGGGGCAGCGCACTCCTCGACCTCGATTTCCGCCGGCCTCGGCATGGCGGTCGCCCGCGACCTCGCCGGCGAAGAGCGCAACATCGTCGCCGTGATCGGCGACGGCGCGATGTCGGCCGGCATGGCCTATGAGGCGATGAACAACGCCGGCGCGATGGACTCGCGCCTGATCGTCATCCTCAACGACAACGAGATGTCGATCGCACCGCCGGTCGGCGCGATGTCGGCCTACCTCGCGCGCCTGCTGTCCGGCCGCACCTATCGCTCGTTGCGCGAGATGGGCAAGCAGTTCGCCGAGAAGCTGCCGAAATTCGTCAAAACGAGCGCGGCTCGCGCCGAGGAATATGCCCGCGGCATGGTCACCGGCGGCACACTGTTCGAGGAACTCGGATTCTACTATGTCGGCCCGATCGATGGTCACAACTTCGACCATCTGCTGCCGATCCTGAAGAACGTCCGCGACTCCAAGGAAGGCCCGATCCTCGTCCATGTGGTGACCCAGAAGGGCAAGGGCTACGCACCGGCGGAGGCCGCGTCCGACAAGTACCACGGCGTGGTCAAGTTCGACGTCGCCACCGGCAAGCAGGCCAAGGCGAAGGCCAATGCGCCGTCCTACACCAAGGTGTTCGGCGAGAGCCTGGTGAAGCTCGCGGAGACCGACGACAAGATCGTCGCGGTCACCGCGGCGATGCCGTCCGGGACCGGCGTCGACATCTTCAACAAGGCCTTCCCGGACCGCACCTTCGACGTCGGCATCGCCGAGCAGCATGGCGTCACCTTCGCCGCCGGCCTTGCGACCGAAGGCATGAAGCCGTTCGTCGCCATCTACTCGACTTTCCTGCAGCGCGCCTACGACCAGATCGTGCACGACGTCGCGATCCAGAGCCTGCCGGTGCGCTTCGCCATCGACCGTGCCGGCCTTGTCGGCGCCGACGGCCCGACCCACGCCGGCTCGTTCGATCTCGCCTATCTCGGTTGCCTGCCCAACATGGTGCTGATGGCGGCCGGCGACGAAGCCGACCTGGTGCACATGGTGGCGACCGCCCACGCCATCGATGATCGCCCGTCCGCCTTCCGCTACCCGCGCGGTGACGGTGTCGGCGTCGACATGCCCGCGATCGGCGTGCCGCTCGAGATCGGCAAGGGTCGCATCCTGTGCGAAGGCTCGTCCGTCGCGCTGCTGTCGCTTGGCACGCGTCTTGCTGAATGTCTCAAGGCTGCGGAGATTCTAAAATCCCACGGATTGACGGCCACCGTCGCAGATGCTCGCTTTGCCAAGCCGCTCGACACCGATCTGGTGCTGCGTCTGGCCCGGGAGCACGAGGTGCTGATCACCGTGGAAGAAGGATCGGTCGGCGGCTTCGGCGCCATGGTCCTGCAGACCCTCACCGACCGCGGCGCCGTGGACAAGGGGCTGAAGGTGCGGTGCATGGTGCTGCCGGATACATTCATCGATCACGACACGCCGGCGGCGATGTACGCCAAGGCCGGGCTCGACGCCAAGGGCATCGTCATCAAGGTGTTCGAGGCGCTCGGCCGCGACGCCGACAAGAGCATGGTGCAGCTTGCTTGATCAGCGCACCATCCAGGTCGTTCTGGCGCAGCCGCGGGGCTTCTGCGCCGGTGTCGTGCGCGCCATCGAGATCGTCGAGCGCGCGCTCGAGAAATACGGCCCGCCGGTCTATGTCCGCCACGAGATCGTGCACAACAAGTATGTGGTCGAAAGCCTGAAGGCGAAGGGCGCGGTGTTCGTCGAGGACCTGCACGAGGTCCCGGCCAACGCGGTCACCGTGTTCAGCGCCCATGGCGTGGCGCGCCGCGTCGAGGAAGAGGCGGCCGCCCGCGGCCTGCCGGTCCTGAACGCCACCTGCCCGCTGGTCACCAAAGTTCACAATCAGGGCAAGCGCTACGTCTCCAAGGGCCGCTCGCTGATCCTGATCGGCCATGAAGGCCACCCCGAGGTGGTCGGCACCATGGGCCAGATCGATGGCCCGGTCACGCTGGTGCAGAACGTCGACGAGGTGGCCGCGCTCCACCTGCCGGCCGAAACCCCACTCGCCTACATTACCCAGACCACCCTCAGCGTCGACGACACCCGCGACATCATTGCGGCACTGGAAGCCAAGTTTACCGACATCCAGGGGCCGGACACCCGCGACATCTGCTACGCGACACAAAATCGCCAATCTGCCGTCAGAGACCTCAGCAAGGTGGTCGACGTCATCCTGGTCGTCGGCGCCACCAACAGCTCCAACTCCAATCGGCTGCGCGAGATCGGCACGGAGGTCGGCGTGCCGAGCTACCTCGTTGCTGACGGCAGCGAGGTCAATGCCGAGTGGCTGAAAGATGCAAGAACCGTCGGCATCACCGCAGGCGCGTCGGCGCCGGAGGTGCTGGTCGATGACGTGATCGAAGCCCTGCGGCGGATCGGACATGTGTCCGTGTCGCTGCTGCCGGGCCGCGAGGAGAATATCGAATTCCGCCTGCCGGCCGAGCTCGCCCGCGCGAGCGTCAGCCCTGTCCCCTGATCAGATCCGAGAAAGTCCGTCGTTCATCATGGCTATTCCGTTCTTCAAAGAGATCAAGATCGGCTCCTACCTCGTGAAGCAGAAGCTTCTCGGGCGTAAGCGCTATCCGCTGGTGCTGATGCTGGAGCCGCTGTTCCGCTGCAATCTTGCCTGCGTCGGTTGCGGCAAGATCGACTATCCGGACGCGATCCTCAACCGCCGCATGACCGCGCAGGAGTGCTGGGACGCGGCCGACGAGTGCGGCGCGCCGATGGTGGCGATCCCCGGCGGCGAGCCGCTGATCCACAAGGAGATCGGCGAGATCGTGCGCGGCCTCGTCGCGCGCAAGAAGTTCGTGTCGCTGTGCACCAACGCGCTGCTGCTGGAGAAGAAGCTCGACCTGTTCGAGCCGTCGCCCTACCTGTTCTTCTCGGTGCACCTCGACGGTCTCAAGGATCACCACGACAAGGCGGTGTCGCAGAAGGGCGTGTTCGACCGCGCCGTGTCGGCGATCAAGGCGGCCAAGGCCCGCGGCTTCACCGTCAACGTCAACGCCACCATCTTCGACGGCCACCCGGCCGAAGAGATCGCCAAGTTCCTCGACTTCACCAACGAGCTCGGCGTCGGCGTCTCGATGTCGCCGGGCTATGCCTATGAGCGCGCGCCGGACCAGGAGCACTTCCTGAACCGCAAGAAGACCAAGGAGCTGTTCCGCAAGGTGTTCGCGCTCGGCAAGGGCAAGAAGTGGAACTTCATGCACTCCGGCCTGTTCCTCGACTTCCTCGCCGGCAATCAGAACTTCCACTGCGAGCCGTGGGGCATGCCTGCCCGCAACATCTTCGGCTGGCAGAAGCCGTGCTACCTGCTCGGCGAAGGCTACACCAAGACCTTCAAGGAGCTGATGGAGACCACCGACTGGGATTCCTATGGCACCGGCAAGTATGAGAAGTGCGCCGACTGCATGGCGCATTGCGGTTACGAGCCGACGGCGGCGAATGCGGCGGTGAGCAATCCGTTCAAGGCGCTGTGGGTCGCGCTGCGCGGCATCCGCACCTCAGGCCCGATGGCACCGGAAATCGACATGAGCAAGCAGCGCCCGGCGCAGTACATCTTCTCCGAACAGGTGCAGAAGAAGCTGTCAGAAATTCGCGCCGACGAGGCGGCCGCGGCCCTCGCCAAGAAGCAGGCTCCGACAGCCGCTTAACGAACGGAGGGCGCGATTGAAATCGCGCCCTGCCGACACCAGCGCCGGGATCGCCATCGGATTGACCGCGATCCCGCGCATCACCTTCCAGATATCGACCTTGCCGTTCGGCTTCAGCGCGTCCATCGCCAGCGTCGGCAGGGCGCGCGACGCCGGATCGCTGATCACGCGCACCGCCGCGAACGGCAGATCGTTTTCCTCGGCATAGGCCGCAGCAATGTGGCTTTCCATGTCGACGGCGGATGCACCGGTCACCGCACGCAGCGCCGCCTTGCCGGCCTGATCCACCACGACATCTTCCGAGCCCGCAAGCACGCCTGCCACGATCCTCGAACGGCCGGAACCAGGCAGCGCGACAAGATTACTGCTCGCCGGCGACACCGCCTGCCAGCGCTTCTCACGAACGACGACTTCGGTCGCGACGACGACGTCGCCGGACTCGAGCTCGGGATCGAGGCCGCCGGCCACGCCGAACGACACGATGCCGCGCACGGTGCCCGGATCGAACGTGGTCATCAGTTCCCGCAATTGACGTGGATTGCTGCTGCTGCAGACCACGGTCATGCCCGGTCCGGCAGCAATCTGTGCCTCCTGACGGAGGCCAGTCACGATCAATACGGGAAGACCGTCATGATTGGCGTCGCCGCCCGCCCCAAGAATCACATTCCGACCCCTACGTGACGGCTATTACTATCGCGCAAATTCCGATACCGCGCCAGCGCCCACAGCGGGAAGAACTTGGAATAGCCGTGATACCGAAGATAAAACACCCGCGGGAACCCGCCGCCGGTGTAGGCCTGCTCATCCCACAGGCCATGTGATGCCTGTGTTTGCAGCAGATAGCGTATTCCGCGGTGCGTGGCCAGATGATCGACCTCGCCCGCCGCCATCAGCGCCAGCAGCGCCCATGACGTTTGCGAGATGGTCGACGGCGCCCGCTCGTAGCCGCGATAATCAAGCTTGTAGCTGTTGCCGTCCTCGCCCCAGCCACCGTCGCTGTTTTGAATCGAAATGAGCCAATCGGCCGCCTTGCGCATCATCGGATCGTCGTGCGCGATACCGGCCGCATTGAGCGCACACAGCACCGACCAGGTTCCGTAGACGTAATTGACGCCCCAACGGCCGAACCAGGAGCCGTCGGCGAGCTGGGTCCGGCGCAGGTAATCGACGCCGGCCTTCAGCGCAGGGCTGCTGTCCTGCGTTTCGCCGAGCTGCGCCAGCATCGAGACGCAACGCGCCGTGACGTCGTCGGTCGGCGGATCGAGCAGCGCGCCGTGATCGGCGAACGGAATGTTGTTGAGATAGTATTCGAGGTTGTCGGCGTCGAACGCCGCCCAGCCGCCATCCTTGCTCTGCAGGCCGAGCAGCCATTCACGGCCGCGCGCGATCGCCTCGTCATAGCTCTTGCTGCCGTCGAACTTGCGTCCGCGGTCCATGGCCATGACGACCACGGCGGTATCGTCGAGATCGGGATAGTGCGGATTGGCGTACTGGAACGCCCAGCCACCGGGACGCACGCCGGGACGTTTCGCAATCCAGTCGCCCTCGACGTCGAGCACCTGCATCGGCTTCAGCCAGTCGAGCGCGGTCGTCGCCGCCGCGCGCGCCTCTTCGCCGCCGGCCTCGATCATCGCATGAGCGGTCAGCGCCGTGTCCCAGATCGGCGACACACAGGGCTGGCAGTAGGCCTCGCTGTCCTTGACGACGAGCAGCTTCTCGATCGACTTGCGCGCGATGGCACGCGAGGGATGATCCTCCGGATAGCCGAGCACGTCATACATCATCACGCTGTTGGCCATCGCCGGATAAATCGCGCCGAGGCCGTCCTCGCCGTTCAGCCGCTCGGTGGTGAAGGCGACCGCCTTGTCTACCGCACGCTTGCGCATGCCCTTGGGAAACAGCGGATCGGCAGCGCGCAGCACCTTGTCGACGACATCGAAGAACACGAACCACGACGCCTTCTGGTGCGGCGCTTTCGGCGCGAGGCCAATGGCCTGCAGGTCCTGCTCGACGAACAGCTCCGGAATCGAGATGCCTAGCGCGTTACGCGCGCGCGGCTTCATCAACATCAGCACCAGCAGCGGCACGATCACCGTGCGCGCCCAGTACGAAATCCTGGTCAGGTGGAACGGAAACCAGCGCGGCAGCAGCATGATCTCCACCGGCATCACCGGCACCGCGCGCCACGACAGCACGCCGTATTGCGCCAGCAGGATGCGTGTGAACACGTTGCTCTTCGACGCGCCGCCACGCGCCAGCACCGCCTTGCGCGCCCGCGCCATGTGCGGCGCATCGACGGAATCGCCGATCATCTTGAGTGCGAAGTAGGCTTTCACCGTCGCGCTCATGTCGAAATCGCCGCCATGGAACAGCGACCAGCCGTCATGATCGGCCTGGATGCGGCGCAGGTAGTTGCCGATCTTGGCCTCGAGCGCGCTGTCGACGGGCTCACCGAGATAATGCCGCAGCAGGACATACTCCGACGGGATGGTCGCGTCGGCCTCGAGCTCGAACACCCAGTGACCGTCGCCCTGGCGCCGCTTCAGCAAGGCGTCGCGCGCTGTCGCGATGCCTGCATCGAGCGCAGCCCTGGAATCCTTGGTGTGGGTATCGACCATCATCTGGTTCAATGTCGTCTCCTCGACCGCTCTCCATCTCCTGGACAGCGGCCCATCAGCCTTGATCTGCAATCGGGGAAATTCTGGCGGAACACGGCTCCGCCACCCCCCGGGGAAACGTCTACGGCATCCGCAGCACGTGATCTGCGGCGCGGTCACCGGACCGCACCGAGCCTTCGATGGTTGCCGGCAGACCTGTATCAGTCCAATCCCCGGCAAGGAACAGGTTTGTCCAGGCCGTCACCGCCCCCGGGCGCAGCGCGTGCTGCTCCGGGGTGGCCTCGAACGTGGCCCGCCGCTCCCGTACGATCTGCCAGGCCGGCATCTCCGCCTCGATCCCGGCCGCGCGGCAGATATCCGCCCAGATCGCCCGGGCGAGCTCCTCACGCGGCGTATCGACCAGCCGGTCGCCATCGCTGATGGTCACGGACAATCGCTCCGGGAAGGCGAACAGCCATTCGACCAGCCCCCCGACAATCCCCATGAACGGCGGCAGATGCGGCGGTGACGCATAGCGGAAATGCGCGTTGACGATGGCACGGAACCGGGTCGGGGCCTGCAGCCCCGGCAACAGGGCCGTGGCCGACCGCGGCGGAACCGCCAGCACCACCGCGTCGCCGGCCCCCAGTTCGATCTCATCTTCGACGAATTTAAGGCATGCGACCCGCTCGCCGGTGCGGACGAGCTCGCGCACCTCGCGGCCGATCGCAACGCTGCCGCCGCGGGCGCGGATGAAGGCCACCGCCGGATCGATCAGCACCGAGCTCAGGCCGTCGCGCGCCACCAGCGGACGGCACGCCTGGCCGCCGGCCAGCAGGGTTTCGCGGACGATGGCGCCGGCAAGCCCGGCGGAGCCCTTCGGCGGATCGATGTTGAGGGCCGCGAGCAGCAACGGCTGCACCAGGCGATCATACAGCGTGCCCTGGCACGTGATGGCGTCGCCGACCAGCTTGTCGGTCCCCGCCCAGGTCAGCGGCGCGAGCGCGAAATAGTCGCGCGGGCTGGTGTCCGGCACCCGGCTCGTCTTGTCGAACACCCAGAACGGAATGCGGCCGTCGTTGAGCCGCAGCAGCCACTGCTTGTCGGCCTTGAAGTCGACGAACGAGAACTCGGCCTGCGTCGGCCCCGCGAGCCCCTGCTCGGAGCCGATGGTGCGCGCATAGGCCAGCGCATGACGGTTGCCGGACAGCAGCAGGTGATTGCCGTTGTCGATCATCAGTCCCGTGGCGCCGTCGAAATAGGTGCGGCAGCGGCCGCCGAGCTGCTGCGTTGCCTCGTGGACATGGACCACGTAACCGGCATTGGCGAGACGCACGCCCGCGGAAAGGCCGGAGATGCCGGCGCCGACGATGTGAACGGTCTTTGTCATCAGATGAATGCGTACCGGAGCAGAATGAGGATCTTGGCCGCCTTGCCGAGCCTGACCGGCGCACGCGGCGGCGCGAAGCCACGCGCGATCAGCCGATCGAGAATGGCGTGATAGTATTTCGACATGATCCGTGGCGCTTTCACGATCCGGCGCGGGTAGCGCGCCATGATCGCATCGGCCTTGGCGAAATGATCCTGTGCCTGGGCGATCAGCGGCACGCAGGCGCGCGGCACCGCCGGATCGGCAGCCACCACCTTGGGGTCCGTCGCGGTAATGCCGGCGGCGGCCAGCGCCTCGCGCGGCAGGTAGAGGCGTCCGATCGAGGCATCCTCATCGATGTCGCGCAGGATGTTGGAGAGCTGCAGCGCACGGCCGAGATGATGCGCCAGCGCTTCCCCATCGGGCGAGGGAACGCCGAACACCTTGACCGACAGCCGGCCGACGGCGCTCGCCACACGATCACAGTACAGATCCAGCGTCGCCGCATCGGGCGCGCGGATGTCGGCGGGGACGTCCATCTCCATGCCGTCGATGACGGCGAGGAAATCCTCGCGCTTCAGCCCGAAGGTCTTCACCGCGGAGGCATAGGCCGCAACCGTCGCCGGCGGGCGGCCCGCATAAAGCGCGTCGATGTCGCGCCGCCATTGCGCCAGCGCCGCGAGCTTGTCCTCGCGCGGCGCCTCGGAGTCGGCGATGTCGTCGACATGGCGGCAGAAGCTGTAGATCTGGAACATGGCGTCGCGCTGCGCCGGCGGCAGAATCCGCATGGCGGCGTAGAACGAGCTGCCGGACGCTTGCGCCTCGGCGGTGGCGGGGGCCGTCGTCATCGCTGCGGTCATGCCCCCGACGCGGTCCGTGACAGCGCCGTGCGGCCGCCGCCTCGGCGCAGCAGGCCGGTCAACAGCGCCATCAGGCTATAGGCTGCGAACTGCAGCTTCGACAGGTGCACCCGCTCGTGCAGCGGGTCACGCTGCTGCAACATCTGCACGATCTTTTCGGCATAGGTCTGGATCACCGAGATCTCGAGGCTGAGCCGCAGGTCGCGCACCTCTGCGCCGAGATTGCGGCCGTCGCGCAGCAGCGTCTCGGTGCGTTGCGCGAGCTTGTGGATGCAGGCGAGCAGCGGCGCGGGCGCGCGGTCGAGCGCGAGCTGCTCGACGCTGGCGCCGCAGGCCTCCAGCGTCTCGCGCGGCAGGTAGACGCGGTTGAGGCCGCGATAGTCCTTGCCGCAGTCCTGCAGGTGGTTGTTGATCTGCAGCGCCGCACACACCGCGTCCGACGCCACCCAGGTCGCGCGATCCTCACCATGGACATCAAGCATGAAGCGACCGACCGGCATCGCCGACAGCGAGCAGTAGTGGATCAGTTCGTCCCAGTTCTCGTAGCGCAGCTTGGTAATGTCGAGCCGGAACGCGTTGAGCAGGTCCTGCGCATGCTTCGGCGCCATTGAACGCGCGGTCAGGGCCTGGCGCAGCGTCACCGCCTCGGGCTGGTCGTCGCGGCGGCCGAACAGGCCGTCCTCGAGCTGATCGAGCAGGTCGAGCTTCTGCTGCGGCTGCAGCTCGGCGTGATCGGAAATGTCGTCCGCAACGCGCACGAAATTGTAGAACGCCAGGATCAGCGCGCGATGGCGCGGGTGAATGATCCACGACGCGACGGGAAAATTCTCGTCGCGGTGGGTCTTGCCGGAGCGCAGGTCGGAAGCTGTGGTCATCGGAACCCGGACAGGTTGGCCTGAGCGCGGCCTTTCCACATGCCACCACGACCGCGGTAGAACTGGTAAGCGGAATTGATCGTGTACATCAGGTAGGCGAGCGCAATGAGGGGAAGAGCGAGGCCCCAAAGGGGCGAGCGGCGATAATACCGCAGCGTCGGCTGGAAGGCGACCGCCATCAGCGCCCACGACGCCAGCGCCAGCCAGCGGATGTCGCCGCTGCCCGTCAGCGTCAGATACACCGGCGCCAGATAAACCACGGTCATCGCCAGAATGGTGCCGACGAGCAGCAGCGGCGAATATTGCAGCTGGGCATAGGCCGAGCGCGAGATCATGCTGCCGACATCGTCGAAGGTCTTGGAGACACGCACGCTGTTGACGTCCGGCGAGAAGCCGAGCCAGACCGGCCCGCGGCTCTTGAGCAAGGCGCCCATGGCGCAGTCGTCGATCAGCGAGCCACGGATCGCGTCGATGCCGCCGGCTTCATACAGCGCGGTCCAGCGTGCGAGCAGACAGCCCCCGGCCGCCGCCGCCGTCGCGCGATCGTCACGCGCCACCCAGGAGAACGGGTAGAGCATCTGGAAGAAGAAGATGAAGGCGGGGATCAGGAAACGCTCGGCGAAGCTCTCGCAGCGCAGCCGCGCCATGATCGATGCCATCGCCAGGTTGCCGCTCTCGGCGCGCGCCACGAGGCGCGGCAGGACATCGCCGGAGTAGACGATGTCGGCATCGGTCAGCAGCACATAGGTCGGCGCGGTGTCGCGCTCCTCGATGCGGCTGAGGCCCTGCTTCAGGGCCCACAGCTTGCCGGTCCAGCCGGCCGGCGGGGTGCGACCCGAGATGACAGTCAGACGATCCGCCGCGCCGATCTCGGCGGCCGCCGCCGACGCCAGCGCCGCGGTGCCGTCGCTGCTCTGGTCGTCGACCAGGATGATCGACAGGTTGCCGGCATAGGGCTGCGACAGCAGCGAACGGATGCAGTCGCCGATGCTCTCCGCCTCATCCCGGGCCGGAATCACCGCGACGATGTCCGGTCGGCTCTGCTCAGCGGCCGGAGCCGCGAGATTGCTGAAGCGGGAGGTCATCCAGAAGCCGCCGTGGAATCCGACCAAGTAGATCCACGCGGCGCAACCGATGGCGGCGACAAGAAACAACATGACGGTATATCGAACTCGTTCGGTGCCTGGGACACCGGAGGGAATCCGGCCCGGTGGCACCCCGCCCGGACGGCGGTGGCCTGGGGCCTCTCTTTGCGCCCTATTTTAGAACCAAACAAGGCCAATTCCCATGGCGAAGTTTTGCCGCAGGGACGACTTTTTCATATTGATATGAATAGCTTAACCCGGAAGGGCGGCGACCGTGCCGCTGCGACCTTCCGTCCTTCGCTCAACCACCCGTGATCGGCGGGACATTTGCCGCCCCGCCGCATGGTCTGCCTGACCGGGCAGACCGTCGAAAGGCTGGAGCCGCCGAGCGAGCAGCACCGGATCGCCGGGCCCTGCGGCTATGCGGTGCGCCCGGCCCGCGTTCGCAAACCGTCATCCCCCGTGGATCTGCCCGGGATCGCGGCTGGCGCCCGCCCCGGTGCAGACCTTCTCCGGCCGGCATGGCGGCGCGGCAGGCCTGAGCCGCCCTTACGGGAACAGCCCGCGCGTGGTCTTGGCGCCGCGCACGCGCTCGACCCCGATGGCCATGGCAGCGGTGCGGTTGAACACCCTGTCGCGCCGGGCGCGTGCCACCATGCGATCGAACGCGCGATCGAGGATCTGGTACTCGCGCCGCGTCACCTCCTCCTCTTCCCAGAACAGCTGCTGCAGGTCCTGCACCCACTCGAAGTAGCTGACCACCACGCCGCCAGAATTGCAGAGGATGTCCGGGATCAGGAAGATCTCGTCCTGCCGCTGCTCCAGCACCAAATCGGCTTCGGGCGTGGTCGGACCGTTGGCGCCCTCCGCGACGATCCGGCAGCGCAACCGCGCGGCGACGTCGGCATCGATCACCCGCTCCATCGCCGCCGGCACCACCACGTCACACGGCAACGTCAAAATCTCGCGCGGATCGAACGCGAGCTCGCTGGAACAGCCGGCGAGACTGCCGTGCACAGCGGCATGATCGATGAGAGCGGGAATGTCGAGCCCGCCGGCGCGATGGAGCGCCCCGGTGTGGTCGCTGACCGCGATCACCTTGACGCCCATGTTGTGCAGCTCGAGCGCCGCCACCGAGCCGACATTGCCGAACCCCTGCACCACCGCGGTCGCACCGCTGACGCGGATCTGCAGATCCTGCATCACCCGCCGCGTGAGATAGGCGACGCCGCGGCCCGTGGCCTCGCGACGGCCGAGCGTGCCGCCGGCCGTGACCGGCTTGCCGGTGACGATCTCCGTCACCGTGCGGCCCTGGTACATCGAGTAGGTATCCATGAACCAGGCCATCACCTGCTCATTGGTGCCCATGTCGGGCGCCATCACGTCGGTGTGCGGACCGACGAACGGAATCATCTCCTGCATGTAGCGGCGCGACAGCCCCTCGAGCTCGCGCTTCGACAGCGTCGAGGGATCGACCCCGATGCCGCCCTTGGCGCCGCCATAGGGCAGTCCGACCAGCGCGCATTTCCAGCTCATCCAGATCGCCAGCGCCGCGACCTCGCCGAGATCGACGCTCGCGGCGAAGCGCGTGCCGCCCTTGGTCGGGCCGAGCGTCAGGTGATGCTGCACGCGGTAGCCCTCGAACACCGCGGTGGTGCCGTCGTCGCGATGAATCGGGCACGAAATGGTGACCGCGCGCTTCGGCATCAGCAATCGATCGCGCTCGTCGATCGGGATCGACAGGTGATCGGCGATCACCCCGAACTGGTTGACCGCCATGTCGAACACCGGACCGCTATAGACCGTCATGCGTTCCTCCTTCGCTGCAGGCGCGACGCAGTACGACGGATTGTTACATCCGCCGCCGCCACGCGATGCCGTGATCTCATGAAATTTCGTGCTTGCGCCCGGCGCGACTCACGTCGCAGGACCGAAGCCGCCGCCGGTAGGCGTGATGATGGTGATGGCCTCGCCCGCCTGCAGCACCGTGCTGGCACAGCCGCCGAGCGTCTCGACGCCGTTCGCGCGCCGCACCAGGTTCTCGCCGAGCGCGCCCGCCTCGCCGCCATCGACACCAAACGGCCTGACGCGGCGATGGCCGGACAGAATCGCGCACTCCATGGTTTCGAGGAAGCGGATGGTGCGGCGCGTGCCGTCGCCGGCCCTGTGGCGCCCCTTGCCGCCCGAACTGCGGCGGATGGTGAATTCCTCGAGCACCACCGGAAAGCGGGTTTCGAGGATTTCCGGATCGGTGAGCCGCGAGTTGGTCATGTGGGTGTGGACACCCGGTGCGCCGTCGAAGTCGGGCCCCGCCGGCGCGCCCGAGCAGATCGTCTCGTAGTACTGGTAGCGATCATTGCCGAAGGTCAGGTTGTTCATGGTGCCTTGCGCCGAGCCCAGCGCCTTGAGCGCGCCGAACAGGCAGTTGGTCACCGCCTGGCTGACCTCGACATTGCCGGCGACCACCGCCGCCGGATAGCGCGGCGCCAGCATCGATCCATCAGGCACGATCAGCCTGATCGGGCGCAGGCAGCCGGCGTTCATCGGGATGTCGTCGTCGACCATCACACGGAACACATAGAGCACTGCCGCACGGGTCACCGGCGCCGGCGCGTTGAAGTTGTCGGGACGCTGCGCGCTGGTGCCGGTGAAATCCACCGTCGCCTCGCGCTTCTCCTTGTCGACGGTGATCTTGACCTCGATGACCGAGCCCTGATCGATCTCGTAGCGGAAAGCGCCATCGGCGAGGCGGTCCAGCACCCGCCGCACGCTCTCCTCGGCATTGTCCTGGACGTGCCCCATATAGGCGCGTACCACGTCCATGCTGAAATAGCCGATCATCTTCTTCAGCTCGGCAACACCCTTCTCGTTGGCGGCGATCTGCGCCTTGAGGTCGTTGACGTTCTGCACCACGTTGCGGACCGGATACTTCGCCTGCGTCAGCAGCTCGGTGAGCGCCGCCTCGCGGAACGCGCCGCGATCGACCAGCTTGAAGTTGTCGATGTAGACGCCCTCCTCCTCGATGGTGGTGGCGAGCGGCGACATCGAGCCCGGCGCGATGCCGCCGATGTCGGCATGGTGGCCGCGGCTCGCGATCCAGAAGATGATCCGCTTCTCGGCGTCATCGAACACCGGCGTGCAGACGGTGATGTCGGGCAGATGCGTGCCGCCGTTGTACGGCGCGTTGATGGCGAAGACGTCGCCCGGCCGGATATCGGCATTCTGCGTCAGCACCGTCTCGACCGACTTGTCCATCGATCCCAGATGCACCGGCATGTGCGGCGCGTTGGCGACCAGCGCGCCGGTGGCATCGAAGATCGCGCAGGAGAAATCGAGCCGCTCCTTGATGTTGACGGAATAGGCGGTGTTCTGCAGCGTCACGCCCATCTGCTCGGCGATCGACATGAACAGGTTGTTGAAGATCTCGAGCATCACCGGATCGGCTGCCGTGCCGACCGCAGCCCGCGTCGGCATCGCCTTGACACGCGACAGCACAAGGTGATCGCGCGCGGTCAGGCGGGCCTCCCAGCCATCCTCCACCACGATGGTCTGGTTGGGCTCGACGATGATCGCAGGACCAGGCATGCGGTGTCCCGCGACCAGCCCCTCGCGCCGGTAGACATCGGCGCTGTGCCAGCGGCCGCTGCTGAACATCTGCGTCTTGCGCACGCCGGGCGGAATCGCCGCCTCGATCGGCGCCGCTTCAGGCTCGGCAAAGGTCGCCGCGCCGCCGACGGCCTCCGTGCTCACGGCCTCCGCCACCAGCGGCTTGGTGTCGTCGACGAAGCCGAAGCGTTTGCGATGGGCAATCAGGAAGTCGTCGCGCAGGCTGCCGCGGCGGTCCGCCGTGATCCGGCCGTCGCGCCGGCTGAACGCCGGGATCTCCAGCGTGGTGTCGGTGCCGGCATAGCGGATATGGGCGCTGACATTTACGGTGATCTCGTCGCGCGCCACGCCCTGGCGGGTCAGCTCGGCGGTGCAGAGATCTCCGAGTTCGTCGCCGATCTCTTCCAGCGCCGGTCCGGCGGCCTCCAGCGGCTGGTCCAGCGCCCGCACCCGCGTGGCGCGGATATCGGCGAGGCCCATGCCATAGGCCGACAGCAGTCCGGACATCGGATGGATCAGCACCTTGGTCATGCCGAGCGCATCCGCGACCAGGCAGGCGTGCTGGCCGCCGGCGCCGCCGAAGCAGTTCAGCGCGTAAGCCGTGATGTCGTAGCCGCGCTGCACGGAGATCTTCTTGATCGCTTCCGCCATGTTGGCGACCGCGATCTGGATGAAGCCGTCGGCGACCTGCTCCGCCGTCTGGCCGCCGCCGACCTCCGCCGCCATGGCCGCGAACTTGTCGCGTACCACCTCGCCATCGAGCGGCTGGTCCTGCTGCGGGCCGAAGATCGCCGGGAAGAACTCCGGGATCAGCTTGCCGGTCATCACATTGGCGTCGGTGACCGCGAGCGGGCCGCCACGCCGGTAGCAGGCCGGCCCCGGGTTGGCACCGGCGGATTCTGGCCCGACACGGAAGCGGGCGCCATCGAACTGCAGCAGCGAGCCGCCGCCGGCAGCCACCGTGTGGATCAGCATCATCGGCGCGCGCACCCGCACGCCCGCCACCTCGGTCTCGAACGCGCGCTCATACTCGCCGTTGAAGTGGGCGACGTCGGTCGAGGTGCCGCCCATGTCGAAGCCGATAACGCGCTGGAAGCCTGCCGACTGGCCGGTCTTGGCGAGGCCGACGACACCGCCTGCCGGGCCAGACAGGATGGCGTCCCGCCCCTGGAACATCTGCGCCGCGGTGAGACCGCCCGACGACATCATGAACATCAGCCGGATGCCGGTCCGCGCGACGTCGAGCTCCTCGGACACCTGCGCCACATAGCGGCGCAGGATCGGCGACAGATAGGCGTCCACCACCGTGGTGTCGCCGCGGCCGACCAGCTTGATCAGCGGCGAGACGTCATGGCTGGCCGACACCTGGGTGAAGCCGATCCGCTCCGCGGCCGTCGCCAGGGCCTTTTCATGATCGGAGAAGCGGAAGCCATGGATCAGCGCGATGGCGATGGCGCGAATACCCGCGGCATAAGCCTCCTTCATCGCCTCGACCGCCTTCGGCAGGTCGATGGCACGCTCGACGGTGCCGTCCGCCCGCACCCGCTCGTCGACCTCGATGACGCGCTCGTAGAGCTGATCCGGCTTGATGATATTGCGCGCGAAGATATGCCGACGATCCTGGTAGCCGAGCTCCAGCACGTCACGGAAGCCGCGCGTGGTGACGAACACGGTGCGGTCGCCCTTGCGCTCGAGCAGCGCATTGGTCGCGACCGTGGTGCCCATCCGCACCTCGCCGATCAACCCGGTCGGAATCGGCTCGCCGCCGCGAAGGCCGAGATGGGCGCGGATGCCGGCGACAGCGGCGTCGCGATAGGCGCCCGGATTCTCCGACAGCAGCTTGCGGGCATGCAATCCGCCCTGCGGATCACGACCGATCACGTCGGTGAAGGTGCCGCCGCGGTCGATCCAGAAATTCCAGCGTGACATTGTGGTCTCCGTCGTCAAATATCGGCAATGGCCAGCCGTTCGCCCGCGGTGCTCCGCATGCGCTGGCCGTCTGAGTTGTCAAATGCGCCCATGATCGGGCAACGAGCCTACATTCCGAGATAAGCCCGTCTCACCTCCGGATTGTCGCGGATCTCCGCTGCTGGGCCGCTCATCACGATGCGGCCGGTCTGCAGCACATAGGCCCGATCGGAAATTTCAAGGCTTTCGGACAGCCGCTGCTCCACCAGCAGCACCGTGACGCCGGTCTCCCGGATCTTGCCGATCGCCTCGAAAATCTCGTCGACCAGCTTCGGCATGATGCCCTGCGACGGTTCGTCCAGCATCAGCAGGCGCGGTCGCGTCATCAACGCGCGCGAGATCGCCAGCATCTGCTGCTCGCCGCCGGACAGCGTGCCGGCACGCTGGGGCAGCCGCTCCTGCAGCCGCGGAAACAGCTTGAACACGAAGTCGAGCGGCGCGTCGCGATCGTCCCGGCCGCGAAACAGATAGCTGCCGAGCCGCAGGTTGTCGGCGACGCTGAGGCGCGGAAACAGCCGCTTGTTCTCCGGCACATAGGCGAGGCCACGCGCGGTGATCTGGTGCGCCGGGATGGTGTCGATGCGCTCGCCGGCGAAATTCACCGTTCCCGAGCGCGCCTTTTCCATGCCGGCGATCGACTTCAGCAGCGTCGACTTGCCGGCGCCGTTGGCGCCGGCAACGGTGACGATCTCGTTGGCCGCGACCGCGATCGAGATGTCGGAGATGGCGATCAGGCCGCGATAGGCCGTGGTGATGTTGGAGACCTCAAGCAGCACGGTGGCGATCTCCCAGATAGGCGGCGATGACGTTCTCGTCGCGCACGACATCCGCCGGCGCGCCTTCCGCCAGCACCTTGCCGAGGTTGAGCACCACCGCGCGGTCGACCAGCGGCATCACCACCTCCATGACATGCTCGACCATCACCACGGTGACGCCGCTGTCGCGGATCTTGCGGATCAGCTCGGCGCCGGCGCGCGACTCGCTGGGTGTCAGGCCGGTCAGCACCTCGTCGAGCAGCAGCAGCTTGGGCTCGGTCGCCAGCGCGCGGGCCACCTCGAGCCGGCGCTTCTGCGGCGGCGTGAGGTCGGCGGCAGCAACGTTCGCCTGGCTCGTCAGCCCGACATACTCCAGCACGTCGAGCGCCTTGGCGCGTGCGTGGGTCGCCCGCGGATGGCGGACGAAGGCCCCGACGATGACGTTCTCGACCACCGTCATGGAATCGAACGACCGCGGCACCTGATAGGTGCGAGCAATGCCGCGGACGCAGCGGGCGGTCGCCGGCAGGCCGGTGACATCCTCGCCCTCGAAGCTGATCGTACCCGACGACGGCGGGAAAGCGCCCGCGATCAGGTTGAACAGGGTCGACTTGCCGGCGCCGTTGGGCCCGATCAGGCCGAGGATCTCGCCGCGGGCGATGGTCATGTCGACGCTATCATTGGCGACCAGACCGCCGAAGCGACGCGTCACCTTGTTGCAGGATACCAGCGTGTCAGTCATGACGCCGCCCTCCGCCGCGTGAACTGGTCGAAGATGCTGAGCAGGCCCTCCGGGCGGGTCAGCGACACCACCATGATCAGCGCGCCGTAGACCGCGAGATCGAGGCCCGAGCCGGTGCCGCCCATGTAGGAGCGCGTGAACTCGGCGAGCGGGATCAGGATCAACGCGCCGACCGCCGGCCCCCACAGCGAGCCGACGCCGCCGAGCACGGCCGGCAGGGCCATCAGCAGCGAGAAGCGGAACTGCATCACGCTCTCCGGATCGATGTAGGACACGAAGGCGGCGTAGAAGCCGCCACCGATGGCGGTGAAGAACGCCGACACGCCGGCAGCCGCCATCTTGGAGTGGAACACGGTGACGCCGAGGCTTTCGGCCGCCTCCGGATTGTCCTTCACCGCGCGCCACCAGTAGCCCCATCGCGACTCGACGATGTTGAAGGTGACGAGCCACACCACCGCGAACAGGCCGAGCACGAAGTAGAAGTACGGGGCCTTGTCGCGGGCGAACTGCAGCGTCCACCAGCTGTCGCGGCCGAACGGCCACTGGATGCCGAGGGCGGCGCCGGCGTAGTCCCAGTTGTGGACCAGCAGCAGGCCGATCTCAGCGATGACGATGGTGGCGATGGAGAAGTAGTGGCCCTTGAGGCGGAAGCAGGGATAGCCGAGCACGAGCGCCACCAGCGCGGCGAGTGCGCCGCCGCTGGCAAGCCCAACCCAGGGCATGATGCCGAACTTCACGAACAGCAGGCTCGTGGTGTAGGCGCCGATGCCGAAATAGAGCGCATGCCCGAGCGACACCTGCCCGCAATAGCCGCCGAGGATGTTCCAGCTCTGCGACAGCGCCGCGAACAGCAGCGTCAGGATCAGGACGTTCATCACATAGACGTCCGACACCAGCTTCGGCACGAATGCCAGAGCCGCGAACACGACGAGCGCGATGATCAGCTGCCGGCGGCGATCCGCGAGATGGCCGGCCACGGGGGATTTGGTCACGACGTCCCGCATCACAGCCTCCCGAACAGGCCGCTCGGCCGCACGAACAGCACGCCCAGATAGAGCGCATAGATGCCGACCGACTTCAGTGCCGGCGGCAGGATCAGCGTGGTCAGCGCCTCGACCAGGCCGACGATCACGCCCGCGACCAGCGCGCCGAAGATGCTGCCGAAGCCGCCGAGCGCAACCGTGACATAGGCGATCAGCGCGAAGGTGCTGCCGACATTGGGATGGATGTAGTAGAAGATCGCGAGCACGGCGCCGGCGAGGCCGACCAGGGCAGCGCCCAGCCCCCAGCCGAGCGCGAACACCCGGTTGCGGTTGATGCCGACCAGCGCCACCGCGCCCTGGTCCTCGCGCGTCGCTTCCAGCGCCTTGCCGAAGTCGGTGCGGGTGATCAGCAGGTAGAGCCCGGCGAAGGTGGCGAGCGAGATCACGCCGCCAAAGATCTGCGGCCAGGGCAGGAACACGCCGCCGACATTGAGCGTCTTGCCGCCGAGCCAGGTGTGCGAGATGCTCTTGAAGTCGGGGGTGAAGACATACTGCGCGACGCCCTGGATCAGGATCGCGAGACCGAAGGTCGCGAAGATCTGCACCATGCCCTGGTTGGTGGTGGCGCGCATCGCATAGCGCACCACGCCGGCGTAGGCCGACACCCCGACCCCGAACATGATGGCGACCACGAGCGGCGCCATCAGCACCGGATCGAGCGTGGTGGCGAACACCAGCCCGAAGGTCGCGTACATGGCCAGCATCAGGAATTCGCCATGGGCGAAATTCACGACGTCCATCAGACCGAAAATCAGCGAGAGCCCCACGGCGATCAGGGCATAGATCAGCCCCATCAGAAGGCCGCTCGCAAGAACCTGCAATAGTGCCTGCGTACTGGTCATAAAAAGGATCCGACGACGCGTTTCAGCGACAACGAGGAAAACAGACGTCCGAAAAACCAGGAGGCGCCGGACGCTCGACCGGCGCCTCCCCGATACGCACCCGTCAGGCGTTCATCGGCCACAGCGGTTCGGCGATCGCAACCGCGGTCGGGAAGATGGTGACGAACTTGCCGCCGATGTACTGGATCAGCACCGGATCGGCGTCGGTGTTCTGGCCGTCGGCGCCGAACTTGACGCGCTTCCAGGGCATGATGGTGTGATCGCCCGGGATGTCGGTGGCGGCGAGCGCGGCGCGGATCTTGTCGCCGTCGGTCGACTTGGCGCGGTCGATGGCGTCCGCCAGCACCAGGATCGCCATCAGTTGGCGCGAGGTGTTGTCATTGAGGTCGCGGCCGGCACGGGCCTTGAACATCTCGTTGACCTTGAGGATCGCCGGACGCTTCTGCGCCATGTCGAGCGAGAAGCTGGCGCGCGAGATCAGGCCGACCGACTTGTCGGCGACCGCGTCGAAATAGGCCTTGTCGGCGAAGCCCGCGGCCTGGGCGACAATGTTCTTCGGCTTGTAGCCGAGCTCGTCCATGGTCTTGACCAGCAGGATGGCGTCGGTCGTATAGCTCGACGGCATCAGCACGTCGGGATTGGCCGACTTGAGCTGCTGGACCTCGGCGGTCAGCGACGGCGAGTTGGACTTGTACTTGATGTCGGCGACGATCTTGTAGCCGCGCTCCGCCGCGAGCTTGCGCTGCACGTTGGAGGAATCGGTGCCGAAGATGGTGTCTTCGAAGAAGATGCCGATGGTCTCGACCTTCTTGCCCGCCTTCTTCTGCGCGTCGAGGAAGTCGAACATCGCCGCGGTGAACATCTCGTCGTGGGCGGCGGGGCGGAAGAAGAATTTCAACCCGCGGGTGTGCAGGCTGGGCGACGAGGAGTCGGCGGCGACATAGGGCACGCCGTAACGCTCGCAGGCAACGCTCGCGGTGGAAGACGCCGACGAGTGGAAGGCGCCGGCGATCGCCACCACCTTCTCCTGGGTGATCAGGCGCTCGGCCTCGGCACGGGCCTTCTGCGGATCGCCCTGGTGATCGGCGAATACCAGCTTGATCTTGGCGTTGCCGAGCCCGGCAAGGCCGGCATTCTTCGCCGTCGGCAGGTCGAGGTCATAGGCGTTGTTGACGAGGTCGACGGCGGTTTCGAGCGCGTGGCGCGCATCGGTGCCGACCTGGGCGCTGGCGCCGGTGAACGGCCAGATCGCGCCGATGGCGATCTCGCCGCCGGACTGCGCGAAGGCGCGGGTCCCCAGCAGGGACAGTGCGGCGCCGGACAACAAGACTTCGCGACGATTCATCGAAGATCCTCCTGAAGGTTGATGACGCCTGGCGGCGCCTATTCGCTCGATTTACTGGATGGCGAATTCCGTATTGCGACGGTCGGTGACCAGCATGGCCCCCGGCGCGTGGGTAATGGCGAAGTCTGGCCGCGACTGCAGAATGATCGACTGTGGCGTGACGCCGCATGCCCAGAACACGGGCACTTCGCCCGGATTGATGGTCACCGCGTCGCCATAGTCCGGCTTGTTGACGTCGGCGATGCCGATCGCTGCGGGATCGCCGAAGTGCACCGGCGCGCCATGCACCGACGGGAAGCGGGTTGTGATCTGGATGGCGCGGATCGCGTCCTTCGGCTTGAACGGGCGCATCGACACCACCATCGGGCCGGAGAACGGCCCCGCCGCCGTGCAGGGCACATTGGTGCGATACATCGGCACGTTGCGGCCCTGCTCGATGTGGCGGATGCCGAGGCCGTCGGCCATCAGCGCCTCCTCGAACGAGAACGAGCAGCCGATGACGAAGGCGACTAGGTCCTTGCGCCAGTGCGCCATGATGTCGGTCGGCTCCTCGATGAGCTCGCCGTCGCGCCACACCCGGTAGCGCGGCAGGTCGGTGCGGATGTCGAGGTCGAGGCCGAGTGCCGGAATCCTGGGATCGCCGACCTCCGAGATGCCCACGATGGGACACGGCTTGGGGTTGAGCTGGCAGAAGCGCAGGAAATCGCCGGCCAGCCGCTCCGGCAGGATGGCGAGGTTGCCCTGCACATAGCCGAGGGCGACGTTGGCGGTCGGGCCGGTGATCTGGCCGCTGCGGCAGGCAAGGCGGGCCTCACGGCTGGCCAGGACACGATCGCTGGAGGTTGGCTGGGTGATCGACATCGGCGCTTCCATTCTCGGGTGGTCCCGATCGTTGCAAAGATTGTTCCTCTCGACAAAGGACCATCGCAGCCCGATAATGTCTAATCGTCTTTTTGGATCAGAATTGATAAATTCATCTTATCGATGCCTGAGCGGTGCGCATGGTCGACTTCAAAAACCTCGAGACGTTCGTCTGGGTGGTCACCCTCGGCAGCTTCCGCGGCGCCGCCCACAAGCTCAACACCACCCAGCCGGCGATCTCCCAGCGCATCGCCCAGCTGGAAGACGAGATGGGCGTGAAACTCCTGCAGCGTGATCACCGCGCCGTGCTGCCGACGCCCAGCGGCCGGCAGATGATGCTCTATGCCGAACGGCTGATCGGCCTGCGCGCCGAAATGCTGGCGGCGGTGCGCGACCGCACGGCGATGCGCGGCGTGCTGCGGCTCGGCGTCTCGGAGACCATCGTCCACACCTGGCTGTCGCAGCTCATCAAGGACGTCAACACCGCGTATCCCAACCTGTCGCTGGAGATCGAGGTGGACATCACCCCCAATCTCCAGGCCCGGCTGCTGGCCCAGGAAATCGACCTCGCCTTCCTGCTGGGGCCGCTGACCGCTCCCTCCGTGCGCAACCGGGTGCTGTGCGACTATCCGAACGCCTTCGTCGCGAGCCCGGCGCTGAAGCTCGGCAGCAGGGTCATGAGCGCGCATGACCTCGCGCAGTATCCAATCATCACATTCCCGCGCAAGACGCAGCCCTACGAGCTGATCCGTTCGCTGTTCAACCGCCCCGACCTGCCCTCGGTCCGGCTGCACGCCAGCGCGTCGCTCGCCACCGTGATCCACATGGCGATCGAGGGCCTCGGCATCGCCGTCATTCCCACCGCCATCGTCGAGAACGAGATCGCCGACGGGCGGCTGCAGATGCTCACGACCGAGATCGCGATCCCGTCGCTGACCTTCTCCGCAAGCTGGCTCGCCTCCCCGGACGCGCTCGCGGTCGAACTGGTGGCGCAGATCGCCGTCGCCCTGGCGCAGCGCCCGCAAACCGCGCCGGGCGACACCGCCCGGCGGGAGCTATCGGGCGCCGCCGGCTGAACCGTCCAGCGCCCGGAAGCTGTCCTCGAGCTGCGCCGAGATCGGCACGTCGAGCTTCTCGCCGGTCGGCAGCCGCGCCACGAACCATTTCTTGTAGAGCGGCAGCAGATCCTGGTTGGTGGCGAGCTTGCGCATTGTTCGCTCGACCACCTCAGCGACCTGCGGCTCGTCCTTGCGGAACATGATGCCGTAAGGATCGTAGGACAGATAGTCGCCGACCACGCGGAACCTGTCCTGCGACTTGTGCCGCGCGATCAGCCCGTAGAGCAGGATGTCGTCGGTGGCGAAGGCGTCCACCTTGCCCTCGACCAGCATCTGGTACGACTGCTCGTGATCGGCGGCGGTCATGACCTTCAGGCCGAGGTTGAACTTGCCGTCGACCAGATGCATCGCCTGTTCGTTGGTGGTGCCCTTGGTCACCACCACGGTCTTGCCGGCGAGATCCTTCGGACCATTGATGGGAGAAGCTTTCGGTACCATCAGCTTGGTGCCGGAGACATAGATCATCGGCGAGAACGCCACCTGCCTGGCGCGCTCGGCGTTGGCGGTGGTCGACCCGCACTCGAAATCGATCTGGTTCTGCAGCAGCGCCGGGATGCGGCTGTCCGACGTGACCTTCACATATTCGATCTTGAGTTCGGCCTCGTCGACCTCGACGGCGATTTCGTCGACGATCGCCTCGCAGATCTCGAGGCTGTAGCCGATCGGCCGGTTGGCATGGTCGAGGAAGGACAGCGGCGGCGAGCTTTCCCGATAGCCGAGCCGCACGGTGCGGGTGGCCTTGATGTTGGTGAGGGTGGGGCTGAGCCCGCCCTCCGTTTGGGCGATGCCCAGCGCCGGCAGGCTCAGCACGCCGGCCAGAAGGCAGCTCACGCGGAGCATCCTGATGACGGTTTCGCGCATCGGTCGATCCATCCTTGGCCGAACGTGGCGGCGACTTATGCAGGCACCGGCTCTCCGGGGATCGCACTGGGCGGCACCACGTCGTCCGGGCGCAGCTCGTGCTCGGGCGCAAGCTCGCCCTCCCACTTGGCGACGACGGCTGTCGCCAGCGAGTTGCCGATCACATTGGTCGCGCTGCGCCCCATGTCGAGGAAGGTATCGATGCCCATGATCATCAACAGCCCGGCCTCCGGGATGTTGAACTGGGCAAGCGTGGAGGCGATCACCACCAGCGAGGCGCGCGGCACGCCGGCCACGCCCTTGGAGGTGATCATCAGCGTCGCCAGCATGGCGAGCTGCGTGCCGAGCGACATCTCGATGTGATAGGACTGCGCGATGAAGATGCTGGCGAAGGTGCAATACATCATCGTGCCATCGAGATTGAACGAGTAGCCGAGCGGCAGCACGAAGCTGGAGATCCGCGACGACGCGCCAAACCGGTTCAACCCCTCCAGCGTCTTCGGGTAGGCTGCCTCCGAACTCGCGGTCGAGAACGCGATCATCAGCGGCTCGCGGATCAGCCGCAGCAGATGGCTGTAGCGCGGACCGATGACGACGAAGCCGACCACGACGAGGATCCCCCACAGGATCAGCAACGACAGGTAGAAGCCGCCCATGAACACGATCAGCTTCCACAGCACGCCGAGGCCGTTCTTGGCGACGGTGGCCGTCACCGCTGCCCACACCGCGAGCGGCGCGAACATCATCACATAGCTCGTCACTTTCAGCATGATGTGGGCGAGATCATCGATCAGCGTCAGCATCTGCTTGGAGCGCTCGGGCATCGCGCCCATCGCCACCGAGAAGAACACAGCGAAGATCACGATCTGCAGGATCTCGTTCTGCGCCATCGCATCGGCGATCGAGGTCGGGATCAGATGCGTGAGGAACTTCTCGAGCGAGAACGCCGACACCGGCAGGCCGGTCGACTGCGTCGCCGCAGGCAGCGTGCCGGGGAAGTTCGCGCCGGGCTTGAGGATGTTGACCATGATGAGGCCGAGCAGCAGCGATACGAACGACGCCGTGACGAACCAGCCCATGGTCTTGGCGAAGATGCGGCCGAGCTTGGCGCCGCTGCCCATGTGGGCGATGCCGCCGACCAGCGTCGCGAACACCAGCGGCGCGATGATCATCTTGATCAGGCGCAGGAACATCATCGCGATCAGGTTGATGCTGGAGGCGAGCTCGGCGCGCGTGTCAGGCAGATATTGGTAGATCGCCGCGCCCACCACGATGCCGAGCGCCATGGCAAAGAGAATGTAGCGAGTAAACTTATTGGACATAGCCAAGTACTCCCCAATCCCGACGGAGGCGAGTATGACGCAAATTTGAAGCGGGGCAACCGCGTTCGGCGAACACGCCCGCGCCGCTGCAACTCGCAGCGCAACAGACGCACATCGCTTCCGGCGCGGCCGCCTGCGTCAGCTGTCGCGCGCGATCTTTCGGCTTTCGCGCAGGCCGCCGGTGACGCGCTTCAGCTTGTTGCGCAGCGCGGAGAGTGTCGGCACGTCGAGCCCGGCAGCGCACATCAGCGCAGCCGGAATCTCCCTCGCCGCCTCGCGAAAGGCCCGGCCCTTGTCGGTCAGCGTCACCCGCACGACCCGTTCGTCGTCGCTGTCACGGCGCCGCATGATCCAGCCCGCAGCTTCCATCCGCTTCAGCAGCGGCGTCAAGGTGCCGCTGTCGAGAAACAGCGGTTCGCCGAGTTGCTTCACCGTCTGGTCGTCCCGCTCCCAGAGCTGCAGCAGCACGAGATACTGCGGGTAGGTCAGACCCTGGGGCTCGAGAAATGGCTTGTAGGCCTGGGTGAACGCATGGCCCGCCGCATAGACCGCGAAACAGAGCTGGTTCTCCAGCTGCTGTTCCGGCGGCCCGCTTCCTGCCGCGATCTTCTTTTTGCTCAAGGACTTACTCAAGGGCTTGTTCAACGACCTCAGCTCCCGGGCGCGGACATTCGGCAGCCTGCGCGATTCGACCCGGCGGGTCCAATACCCGCCCCTCTTGACATTAAATAGGATACAATTAGATTGCGCGCAATGTAATCCATGCCGCGGATTGCAGCCCCTCCGTTCTCCCCTCAAGCCAAGGAAGTCTCCCATGTCTCTGCAGAAGGTGGTCTACCAAGCGCATGCGACGGCAACCGGCGGTCGCGACGGCCGCGCGGTATCTTCGGACAATGTGCTCGACGTGAAGCTCGCGACCCCGCGCGAGATGGGCGGCGCCGGCGGCGTCGGCACCAACCCCGAACAGCTGTTCGCCGCGGGCTATTCCGCCTGCTTCCTCGGCGCCCTGAAGTTCGTCGCCGGTCGTGAAAAGATCGCGATCCCCGACACGACGACGGTCCAGGGCACCGTCGGCTTCGGCCCGGTCCCCAACGGTTTCGGCATCGAGGCCGAGTTGAAGGTCACCATTCCCGGATTGCCGCGCGAGCAGGCCGAAGCGCTGGTGCACAAGGCCCATCAGGTCTGCCCCTACTCCAACGCCACGCGCAACAACATCGACGTCCGGCTCGTCGTCGCCTGAACGAGACGCCGGCCATCAGCGGGCGGAGCGCGCGGCGCTCCGCCAGTTGCGGCCGAGGCCACCACGGCCATTTCATCTCCGGCCAAAATACTCTAGCGTTCCCGAAAACGTATCGTTTCGGAGGAATGCCATGGCCGCCACCGTCAACCGTCAGATCCTGCTGGTCGAGAAGCCCACCGGCAAGCTTGGGCCGGAGCATTTCCGTCTCGCGGAAGCCGCGATCCCCGAAGCCAAGGATGGCGAGGTGTTGCTGCGCGTGCGCTACATCTCGCTCGACGCCGCCAACCGCGCCTGGATGCACGGCGCCACCTATCGCTCGGCGGTGGAAGCCAACACCGTGATGGCCGGCGGCGGCATCGCCGAGGTCGTCAGCTCCAACGCCCCCGGCTTCGCGCCCGGCGACATCGTGTTCGGTGATACCGGCTGGCAGGACTACGCCGCGGTGCGCGCCAAGCACCTCACCAAGATGCCGAAGATCGAGCCGATGACCTATCTGCTGAGCGTCTACGGCATCGCCGGCCTGACCGCCTATTTCGGCCTGCTCAATGTCGGCCGCCCCAAGGCGGGCGAAACCGTGGTCGTCTCGGCCGCCGCCGGCTCGGTCGGATCGATCGTCGGGCAGATCGCGAAGATCAAGGGCTGCCGCGTGGTCGGCATCGCCGGCGGAGCCGACAAGTGCCGCTGGCTGACGTCCGAGCTCGGCTTCGATGCCGCCGTGGACTACAAGTCCGGCCCCGTGTTCAAGCAGCTCAAGACCGCGGCGCCCAACGGCATCGACGTCTATTTCGACAATGTCGGCGGTGACATTCTCGAGGCCTGCCTGCCGCAGATGAACCTGTTCGGCCGCATCGCCTGTTGCGGCGCCGTCTCGCAGTATGATGGCACCCCGTCGCCCCACGGTCCGCGCGGCGTGCCCGGGCTGATCGTGGTGAAGCGCATCACGATGCAGGGCTTCATCGTGATGGATTTCGACAGCCAGCGCGACCAGGCGCTGGCCGATCTGCAGTCCTGGGTGGCCTCGGGGCAGCTCAAGGTCCAGGAAGACGTCATCGACGGCCTGGAGAACACGCCACAAGCGCTGATCGGGCTGCTCGCCGGCGACAATCGCGGCAAGCGCATGGTGAAACTCTGAACTCCGATCGTTGTTCATCAACCTGTCGGTGATGGCAAGACGCGGTGGCGACAAGACTCTGTGACGACAAGACGATGACGACGACACAACCAGTCCGTGAAAGATCGATTCCCTGAACAGCACCAGAGGCATCCCCTAGTAATTTGCACGGGCCGGCGGCAGACTGGACGCGTAAGCGGCCACCTGATGGCCCGGGCTAGCGGCGATCTGATCGAGGGGAAGCCATGACCACGACCCATGCCGATACTTCGCAAAGCCGCAATGGCCTGCCGCTCGCGGCAACACTCGGCGCGCTCGGAGTGGTCTATGGCGATATCGGCACCAGCCCGCTCTACGCACTGAAGGAAGCCGCCAGGGCGGCCGCCCATGGCGGTCCGCTGGCGGCAGATGCAGTGCTCGGCGTGGTGTCGCTGATCCTGTGGGCGCTGATCACCATCATCTCCATCAAGTATGCGATGTTGATCATGCGCGCGGACAACCGCGGCGAAGGCGGCATCGTCGCGCTGCTGGCGCTGCTGTCAGCGCGCAACGCCAGGCCCGGCACCTGGCGCGCACACCTGCTGCTGGTCGGCCTGGTCGGCGCCGCGCTGCTCTACGGCGACGGCGCCATCACGCCGGCGATCTCGGTGCTCAGCGCCGTCGAGGGACTGAAAGTCGATGCGCCGTCGCTGTCACCGGTGGTGGTGCCGGTGACGGTGGTGATCCTGATCGGGCTGTTCATCATGCAGAAGAAGGGCACCGGCTTCATCGGCGGCATCTTCGGCCCGGTGATGCTCGGCTGGTTCGTCGCCATCGGCCTGCTCGGCCTCTATGGCATCGCCCACGCGCCCGGCGTGCTGGTCGCGCTGAGCCCGCTCTATGCGGTCGAATTCCTGCTGCACCAGGACTTCCATATCAGCTTCGCCATTCTCGGCGCCGCGTTCCTCGCCGTGACCGGCGGCGAGGCGATGTATGCCGACATGGGCCATTTCGGCCGCGTGCCGATCAGGCTCGCTTGGTTCGGCATTGCGCTGCCCGCGCTCGTGCTCAACTATTTCGGGCAGGCGGGCCTTTTGATCTCCGATCCCACCGCGATCGACAACCCGTTCTATCAGCTCGCCCCCAACTGGGTGCACTACCCGCTGGTCGCGTTCGCGACGCTTGCCACCGTGATCGCCTCGCAAGCGATCATCTCCGGCGCCTTCTCCCTCACCCAGCAATCGATCCAGCTCGGCTTCCTGCCCCGCATGCAGATCCTGCACACCGCCAGCCATGAAATCGGACAGATCTATGTGCCGCTGGTCAACTGGCTGCTCGCCGCGGCGACGCTCGGCGCCGTGCTCGGCTTCGGCACGTCGGACGCCCTCGCCGGCGCCTATGGCATCGCGGTCTCGCTGCTGATGGCGATCACCACCCTGCTCGCGGCGCTGGTTGCGATCCAGTGGGGCTATCCACCGGTCGTGGTGCTGGCGGTCAATGGCTTCTTCCTCATCATCGACTGCATCTTCTTCGCCGCCAATGCCACCAAGCTGTTCGAGGGCGGCTGGTTCCCGCTGCTGCTCGCCGGCGCGGTGGCTTTCCTGATGCTGACCTGGCGCAGCGGCGTGCGCCTGGTCGAAGCCGCCCGCGGCAGGCTGCGCCAGCCGGAAGAGGAGCTGATCGAGACCGCGGTCAGCAAGTGCAAGGCGCGGCTGCCGGGCGCCGCGGTCTTCCTCGCGTCGTCACCGCATGGCGTTCCGCTGGCGCTGACCCAGTTCGTCAAGCACAACCATGCCCTGCATGAGCGCGTGCTGATTGTGACGGTCCTGATCGAGGAAGCCCCGCGCATCCCGGACGCCGAGCGAATCGAGCTGATCGAGATCGTTCCAGGCATCACCCGGGTCATCCTGCATTTCGGCTTCATGCAGTATCCCACCATCTCGGAAGGCCTGAGCCTTGCCTGCGAGCAAGGCAAGCTGCCGGGCATCGATCTCGAGGACGTCAGCTACTATATCGGCCGCGAAACCATCATCCCGACCGACAAGGTCGCCGGCATGGCGGTGTGGCGCGAGTCGGTCTTTGCCTTCCTGCAGCGCAATGCCGAACGCTCCGCCGCCTTCTTCGGCGTTCCGACCAAGCAGGTTGTGGAGTTCGGCACCGAGATCGAGATCTAGCAGAGCCGGCGTGCCGCTGGCCGGCATCGTCACAGCAAACGGTTAACCATCGTCGGGCAGGCGCGCCTGCGCCACGCCCGCGCGACGATCGCAACAATTTTCATCAATTGAAAACCACCGCTCCGCATTTGGGCAGCAGGTCAGATTTTCTTAAGCGCTGAACCGACATGTTGGAACCGGTACTTCCGAACCGTCGGAAGTCCCCGGTTCGCGGCAACGATCGCCGAACCCGACAGGTAACAGGGCGGACGTCATGCAGCTCAGCGCGCAGACACTTCAGATCGTGATTCTGGCGAATTTCATCGCCCTCGCCGTGGTCTGGACCTATGTCGTCCGCAGCTATCCAAGCCTGAAGGCCGCCCGCTTCTGGACCGCCTCCGCCTGGGCCGCCGCGGGCGGCGCTGTGGTCTCGCTGCTGCGCGCCGTAATGGATCCGCTGCTCCCGATCATCGTCGGCAACAGCCTGATGATCCTCGCCTGCTGTCTGGCATGGGCTGGCATCCGGCAGTTCTACAACCAGCCGATCCCGTTCCGGACCAGCGCCGTCATGGCCATCGCCACCGGGGCGGTGCTCGGCATGCTCGCGCTGCTGGAAGAAGACACCAGCCTGCGGCTCGCGGTCTTCTCCGCCGCCGAATGCATCCCCCTCGGGCTGGCGCTGCGAGACCTCCGCGCAAGGCCCGAGCCCGGCCGCAGCCCCGGCGCCGAACTCGCCAGCACCATGATCGTCTGCGTCATGCTGATCCATGGCGTCCGGTCGGTCTGCGGCTTTCTTGGGCTCGGCGGACCGATCTCCGTCGTCACGTTCAATGGCGTGCAGGCCATTGTCTTCCTGCTCCTGATCTTCACCTCGATGATGGCGAACTTCGGCTTCGTGCTGATGGCCATCGACCGGCTGCGCGCCGAGGTCGCCGGCCTCGCCCTCGTCGACGACCTCACCGGCATCGCCAACCGCAGACATTTCCTGATCCGCCTGTCGGAAGCCTGCGCCCGCGCCAGCCGCATCGACGAGCCATTCGGGCTGCTGGTGATCGACCTCGACGGCTTCAAGGCGATCAACGACAGCTACGGCCACAGCGCCGGCGACGAATGCCTGCGGAGCTTCACCCGCGTGGCACAAGCCCACCTTCGGATCGGCGATCTTCTCGCCCGCACCGGCGGCGACGAGTTCTGCGTGATCCTGCCCTCCACCAGCCTGAGCGAAGCGGCGCTGGTCGCGCGCAATCTGGTCAAGGCCTGCCGGCAGACCAGGCTGCACTGGCATGGCCAGCAGCTCTCGCTCACCACCAGCATCGGGATCGCGACCTGGTCCTGCGAAATCGGCAACGATGTCCAGAAGCTGATCGCGGAAGCCGACCACGCACTGTATGTCGCCAAGAAGCAGGGGCGCGACCGCCTCGCGGTCCACCAGCACAACGTGCAGGTGCTGCGCAAGATCGCCTGAGCCGCGGGCGACAGCGCCAGATCGGCGGGCAACTTCCGACAACTCGATCGATCCTCTTCATAGAAAAGAAGCCATTCCCCCCGGATCCACGTCCGGGTGAAGGAATTTTAAGCGCTCGCGCTCAAGCTGATCGCGGACGTCCGAGCCCGATCCCGGATGTCGGTTCGCGGCAACGACCGCAGAACTCAGCGAAAGAACAGGGCCGGCGGATCATGCAACTCAGTGTGCCGACGATTTATGTCGTCATTTTCGCCAATTTCCTGGCGCTCAGCCTGGTGTGGCTGCACTTTACGCGCAGCTATCCGAACTTTGTCGCCGCCCGCTACTGGACCGCATCGACGTCCGTCGCCGCACTAGGGGCGGCGTTCTCCTTTACCCGGGGGGTGATGAGCCCGCTGGTGGCGATCCTCATCGGCAATGGCCTCCTGATCTTTGCCGCCGGCCTCGCCTGGATGGGCGTTCGACGCTTCTACGGACAGTCGATTCCGTGGCGCAGCAACATCGCCATCACCCTGATCGCGGTTGGCCTGCTCGGCGCGCTGACGGTGATCCATGACGATATCCGGATGCGCATCGTGGTGTACTCGGCCGGACAGTGCATCCCGCTGCTGTTCGCCGCCATCGAGCTGCTGTCGCCGCGGGAGGGACGCCGGACCCCCGGCGCGAACCTCGCCGCGCTCATGTTCCTCCTGCTGGTCATCATCCATGCGCTGCGCTCGATCGTCAGCATGAGCCGGGCCGACGGCGCCATCGCCGTCGCCGATTTCAACGGGTTTCAGGCGACCTGCCTGCTGATCATGGTATTCGCAGGCATGATGGCCAATTTCGGCTTTGTGCTGATGGCGATCGATCGCCTGCGTGCGGAAGTCGCGGACCTGGCGCTGGTCGACGATCTCACCGGCATCGCCAACCGGCGGCATTTCCTGGTCCGCCTGTCGGAAGCCTGCGCCCGCGCCAGCCGGGCGAACGAGCCGTTCGCGCTGCTGGTCCTCGATCTCGACGGCTTCAAGTCGATCAATGACGGCTACGGCCACGCCGCCGGTGACGAGTGCCTGCGGCTGTTCACCCGCACGGTGCAGTCACGCCTGCGCGTCGACGACCTGTTTGCACGCTCCGGCGGCGATGAGTTCTGCGTCATCTTGCCCGCCACCAGCCTCAGCGACGCGGCGCTCGTGGCGCGCAACCTGATCAAGGCCTGCCGCAAGATCCACGTGTCATGGAACGGCCTGACGATTCCGCTGACCACGAGTGTCGGCATCGCGATCTGGTCGAGCGACATCGGGCGCGATGCCGAGAAGCTGATCGCCGCCGCCGACAAGGCGCTCTATGTCGCCAAGAAGCAGGGCCGCGACCGGCTCGCCGTTCACGAGGACATTCCGGAGCGATTGCGCGAGACCGCGTGAAGCCCGCCGCGGCCCGACCGGCCATTGCCGTCAGGTCGCGCCGTATTCGGCGAGCGTCTGCTCGATGAGATCCGCAACGGACAGGATGCCCTGCACGCCTGATGTCGCATGCCCGGCGCTCCAGATATCGCGCCAGCGCCTGGGCCGCGCATCACGGGCACCGACATCGATATCCCTGGCGATATCGATCGCTCCCCGCTCGGGCAGATCATCCGGATCGAGCCCGGCGGCGACGATGGAAGGCTTCAGCATATTGGTCTGCAACCCGGTGAACGCGCGAGTCAGCAGGATGTCGTCAGCCGAACTGGCGACCAGCATCTCCTTGTAGGCGGCATCGGCCATGCTCTCCACCGTGGCAATGAAGCGCGTGCCCATATAAGCCAGATCGCAGCCCAGCACCTGCGCGGCGCGCAGGGCATGGCCATCGCTGATGCCGCCGGCCAGCACCAGCGGCCCGTGGAAGAACTGCCGCACGGCGCGGACGAAGGCAAACGGATTGAGCCAGCCGGTCTGGCCGCCGGCGCCGGCCGTCAGCAGCACCAGGCCGTCGACGCCCGCAGCAACCGCACGCTCGGCATGGCGGATGCTGGCGACATCCGCCAGCACCAGTGCGCCGGCGTCATGCAAGGGGCCGAGCACCGGCGCCGGCGAGCCGACGCTGGTGATCACGATCTCCGGCCCATGACGCAGCACCACCGCCAGATCGTCGGCAAGCCGCTGGTTGGAGTGATGCACGATCAGGTTTGCACAGACCGGCGCAGGCCTGCGTCCGGTGGCGTCGGCGCCACGCTGCAGCCGATCGTGGATGGTCCTCAGCCAGTCGTCGAGCTGTTCCACGCTGCGGCAATTGGCGGTGGGAAAGGAGCCGATCACGCCATGGGCGCAGGCCGCGACCACGAGGTCGACCCCGGACACCAGGAACATCGGCGCCGCGATCAGCGGCAGCCGCAGGCGCCCTTCAAACCGGGGCAGGTTTGCGATCAACACGCGCAGTCGGCCTCCATGGCAGTGCCATGAAGTCTGGCATAGTTGCGCTCGGATGCAACACCGGATCGAGCGCGCAGCGCCGCGCCTGCCCTACCACAAGGACTGCCGCGCCCGCTCGGGCCACGCCTTGTCGTAGTCGGCGCCGCCGACCCGGTTCTCGCTCATCTCGGCGAGAATCTGCCCGGGGGTCGGCAGCGTCGCCGGATCGACGCGCTTGTCGGGATTCCACAGATCCGAGCGGACGATCGCCCGCGCGCACTGGAAATAGATCTCGTCGATAGCAAACACCATCACCGAACGCGGTGCCTTGCCCTCCATCCGGAACGACTCCAGCAGAACCGGATCCACCGAGAGGTGCGCCCGGCCGTTGGCGCGCAGCGTCGTGCCGGAGCCCGGGATCATGAACAGCAGCGCCGCACGCGGATCACGCACGATGTTGCGCAGTGAATCCACCCGGTTGTTGCCACGACGATCCGGCAGCATCAGCGTCCGGTCATCATGAATGCGGATGAAGCCCGGTTGGTCACCGCGGGGCGAGCAGTCGAGGCCTTCCGGCCCGGATGTCGCCAGCGCCACGAACGGCGATTTCTCGATCAGGATGCGGTATTGCGGCGTCACATGATCCGCCACCTTGGCCGTCGAGGTTTCTCCGGTCTCGCCGTAAATCGCCTCGAGCTGTTCGATGGTCGCAATGATAGACACCTTATGCCTCCAGCATATCTCCCGGCGCATCAGGCGCCGGCTTCCTCTCCACGGATCACCGCCAACAGTTCGCGGGCATGATGGTCGAGCGATCCGACATTGCTGATGGTCACGTCGGGCGCGAAGGCCGCCGCATCGACCGCCCGGCTGAGGCGGTCTGCGAGGCGGCCGTCGCTGTCGCGGTTGCGTGCGGCCAGCCGCTGCATCAGCACCTCCGGCGGTGCCGTGATCAGCACCACGGTCACGTCCACGTAGATCTGCCGCGCCTGCGCCACCACCGTGCGCGAGACATTGATCACCACGGTGCGGCCCGCAGCGAGATCGTCGTCGATCGCCCGCCGCACGCCATAGCGCAAGCCGTGCGCCTGCCAATGCAGCGCAAACGCGCCTTGCGCCGCAGCCTGCGCAAAATCGTCCGCCGACAGCGTCTCGTTGGGCTCATGGGCCGAGCCCTGGCGCGTCACCACGCGCCGCGGGAACACCACCGCGGGATCGGACGCGCAGGCCGCCTCCGTCCACCCGATCAGGGCATCCTTGCCGGCACCGCTCGGCCCGACCACCAGCACGAGCCGGCCGGCCTGAACGTCGTGAGGGCTCGCCTCGGTCTTGGTCGACACCATCGTCACGCGACGCGCCGCCCCGCCCGCCAGACGCTGCGGACCACCGGCACCTGGCCGGCAACATGGACGCGGATCACATCTGCCCGCTTGCCGACCGTGATCTCGCCGCGATCCGTCAGGCCGACCGCATCCGCCGGCCGCTTGGTGACGGTGCGGATCGCCGAAGCGAGGTCGATCCCCGGCACCCGCTCCGGCAACTGCAGCGCCGCCATCAGCAGGCTGGACGGGATGTAGTCCGACGACAGGATATCAAGCAGGCCTTCGCGCGCGAGGTCGACCGCCGCGATGTTGCCGGAATGGGAACCGCCCCGCACCACGTTGGGCGCGCCCATCAGGATGCCGATGCCGGCCTGGTGCAGCCCGCGCGCAGCTTCCATGGTGGTCGGAAACTCCGCGACCACGACGCGGTCACGGATCGCATCGCGCACGTTCTCGTCCGTGGTGTCGTCATGGCTCGCGAGCGGCACCTTGTGCTCGTGCGCCAGCGCCACCACACCACGCATGTTGGTTTCCGCGTAGTCGCGCTGGCAGGCGATGCGGCGCGCAAACATCACATCGAGCTCGGCATCGGTGAGGCCGCCGCTCTTGCCGCGATAGTAATCGCGCAGCTTGACCTCGTCGCGGAACTGACGCTGTCCAGGGGTGTGGTCCATCAGCGAGACCAGCCGCACGTCGGACCGGTCGATCAGCGCACGGGCCTCGTCGATGACGTGCGGCATCGGAATTTCGCAGCGCAGATGCAGGAAATGATCGGCGCGCAGCAAGCCGCCGTCGCGCGCCGTGGCGATGGCCTGCGCCAGCAGCTCTGCCTGGCCGTCGGCGTCCGGCGCCCCTTCCTCGCGCCACACCCGCAGCGAATCGAGCACCGTGGTGATGCCGCTGGTGGCAAGCTGGCCGTCATAGGACACCACCGCGGCGATCGGATCCCAGTGCACCTTGGGCCGCGGCACGTAGTGGATTTCGAGATGGTCGGTGTGCAGCTCGACGAGCCCGGGCATCACCAGGTCGCCGCCGGCATCCTGCGCCCCCGCGGGCGCCACGCCCTCGCCGATCTCGGCGATCTGCCCGCCGGACATCGCGATCCAGCCTTGCTCGATCACCCGGTCGGCAAGGACGATCCTGGCGTTGCCGAGCACTGCCTCGTTCGTGTCGCTCATGGCTGGGTCACTGCCTTTCCTGCACGTTCAATATGGTCGGTTAAGCCGCCGCCGCAAATGACGTCACGTCGACCAGCCGGTCGGCGATCATCTGCCGCATCTCGTCATCGTGGACGATCGCCACGATGGCAACCCCGTTTCGCTTCTTGGCCGCGATCAGGTCGACCACCACCGCCCGATTGGCGGCATCGAGCGATGCGGTCGGCTCGTCCAGCAGCAGGATCGGCAAATCCGAAATGAAGCCGCGGGCGATGTTCACCCGTTGCTGCTCGCCGCCCGAGAAGGTGGCCGGCGGCAGCGACCACAGCCGCTCCGGAATGTTGAGGCGGCGCAGCAGCACCGCCGCCTGGGCCTGGGCCGCGCTACGGCTGACGCCGCCGACCAGCAGCGGCTCCGCCACCACGTCCAGCGTCGCCACCCGCGGCACCGCGCGCAGGAACTGGCTGACATAGCCGATGGTGCGGCGTCGCACGTCGAGCACCTGGCGCGGCTCGGCGGTCGCAAGGTTGACCTGCCGGCCCTGATGGCTGATGCCGATTACGCCACGGTCGCAGCGGTAGTTGCCGAAGATCATTTTCAGGATCGACGACTTGCCCGCGCCCGACGGCCCGGCGAGCACCACGCACTCGCCGGCGTTGACGTGAAACGAGGCGTTGCGCACCACCGGCAGCGTCACGCCGCCCTGCAGGTGCATGACGAAGCTCTTTTCCGCACCGCGGACGTCGATCAGCGGTCCGGGACCGGCGGGGGAAATTTCGATCGGATGCATCGCAGACCTCATGGCGGCAGAATCGAGGAGACAAGCAACTGTGTGTAGGGCTCACGCGGATCGTCGAGCACCTGATCGGTCAGGCCAGTCTCGATGACCTCGCCGCCCTTCATGACCATCACCCGGTGCGACAACAACCGAGCCACCGCGAGATCGTGCGTAACCACGATGGCGGCCAGCCCGAGCTCGGCGACCAGGCTGCGCATCAGGTCGAGCAGGCGCGCCTGCACCGAGACGTCGAGGCCGCCGGTCGGCTCGTCCATGAACACCAGCCGCGGCTCGGTGACGAGGTTGCGGGCGATCTGCAGCCGCTGGCGCATGCCGCCGGAGTAGGTGCGCGGCGTGTCATCGATGCGGTCCGCCGCGATCTCGACCCGGCCGAGCCACGTCGACGCCGTGTCGCGGATGCGGCCATAGTGATTCCAGCCCACCGCCATCAGCCGCTCGCCGACATTGGCGCCGGCGGACACGCCCATGCGCAGGCCCAACGCCGGATCCTGGTGCACGAAGCCCCAGTCGGTGCGGAACAGGAAGCGCCGCTCGGCCTCGCCGAGTGCGGCGAGATCCCGCGTCACGCCGTCGCGCATGCGGTAGCGCACGCGGCCGCTGCTCGGCGCCAGTTGCCCTGACAACATCTGCAGCAGGGTCGACTTGCCCGAACCGGACTCGCCGACGATCGCCAGCACCTCGCCGGGGTAGAGCACGAATGAGATGTCGCGGCAGGCCTGCACCCGCCCATACGACTTGTTCAGAGCATCGGCGAACAGCAGCGGCTGGTCATCGGACGGCGGGACCGCCATGGCAATGCCGTCAGTCATGGCGGGTCTCCGCATGAGGCGGCGCGCTCATTTCGCCGTGATGGCCGGCCTCGCGGCGAGCTTCGCAATAGTCGGTGTCCGAACACACGAACATCCGGCCTCCCTTGTCGTCGGTGACGATCTCGTCGAGATAGGAATCGGCGGCGCCGCACAGCGCGCACGGCGCATCGAAGCGGTAGCGCGTGAACGGATGGTCCTCGAAATCGAGCGACACCACCTTGGTGTAAGGCGGGATCGCATAGATGCGCTTCTCGCGGCCGGCGCCAAACAGCTGCAGCGCCGCGCTGTTGTCCATCTTCGGGTTGTCGAATTTCGGCGTCGGCGACGGGTCCATCACGTAACGCGCGTTGACCTTGACCGGATAGGCATAGGCGGTCGCGATGTGGCCGAACCGCGCGATGTCCTCGTAGAGCTTGACGTGCATCAGGCCGTATTCGGCGAGCGCATGCATGCGCCGCGTCTCGGTCTCGCGCGGCTCGAGGAAGCGCAGCGGCTCGGGGATCGGCACCTGATACACCAGCACCTGGCCGGCATGCAGCGTCTCCTCGGGGATGCGATGCCGGGTCTGGATCACGGTCGCGTCCGCCGTGCGGGTGGTGGTCGCAACGCCCGCCGTCTTGGCGAAGAACTTGCGGATCGAGATCGCATTGGTGGTGTCGTCGGAACCCTGGTCGATCACCTTGAGCACGTCGTCCGGGCCGAGGATCGCCGCCGTCACCTGCACACCGCCCGTGCCCCAGCCATAGGGCATCGGCATCTCGCGGCTGGCGAACGGCACCTGATAGCCGGGGATCGCGATCGCCTTGAGGATCGCACGGCGGATCATCCGCTTGGTCTGCTCGTCGAGATAGGCGAAGTTGTAAGCGGGCGCGTTCATTCCGCGGCCTCCTTGACCACATCGGCCGCGCTGGCGGCCTCGGCGAACTCCTGGCGCAGCTTGCGCAGCAGGCCGAGCTCGGACTGGAAATCGACGTAGTGCGGCAGCTTGAGATGCTCGACGAAACCCGTCGCCTGGACGTTGTCGGAATGCGACATCACGAACTCCTCGTCCTGCGCCGGCGCGACGACGTCCTCGTCGAGCTCGCGCGCCCGCAACGCGCGATCGACCAGCGCCATCGACATCGCCTTGCGCTCGGACTGGCCGAACGCGAGGCCATAGCCGCGGGTGAAGCACGGCGCCTCGGTCGCCGAGCCCTTGAACTGGTTGACCATCTGACACTCGGTCAGCGCGATCGCGCCGAGCGGCACCGCAAAGCCGGCATCCTCGGCGAAGAACTCCACCTCGACCTCGCCGAAACGGATCTCGCCGGCGAACGGATGGTTGCGGCCATAGCCGCGCTGGGTCGAGTAGCCGAGCGCGAGCAGGAAGCCTTCGTCGCCGCGAGCAAGATTTTGCAGCCGCAGGTCACGCCCGGCCGGAAAATTCAGCGGCTCGCGGGTGAGGTCACCGACCGCGGCGCCGTCCTCCGCCTGGGGCGAGGCCTCGATCAGGCCGTCGCGACCGAGAATGTCGGTGACGCGCGGCATCGACACGCTCGGCACCTCGGCCACCACCGGCTGCGCCGGCTCCGAGCTGCCCGCCAGCGCCGGATCGAGCAGGCGATGGGTGTAGTCGAAGGTCGGCCCGAGCACCTGGCCGCCGGGGATGTCCTTGAAGGTCGATGAAATGCGCCGCCGCACCTGCATCGCGCCGGTATCAACCGGCTCGCTGACGCCGAAGCGCGGCAGCGTGGCGCGGAAGGCGCGCAGCAGGAAGATCGCCTCGATCATGTCGCCGCGCGCCTGCTTGATCGCCAGCGCCGCGAGCTCGCGATCGTACAGCGAGCCTTCGGTCATCACCCGGTCGACACCGAGGGCGAGCTGCTCCGAGATCTGCGCCAGCGTGACTTCCGGCACCGCGCGGTCACCACGCCGCTCATGCGCCAGCAGCCGATGAGCGTTCTCGATGGCGCGCTCGCCTCCCTTGACAGCGACATACATCCTCAATTCTCCTTCGCAACGAGCCGCGTGGTGCGGGGCAGCGCCACCACGGCATCGTCAGCCACGAGCACCAGATCCACCCCTCGGGGGAACAGCGCGTGATTAGCCGCGAGCGCCGCGACGAGATCGGCACCAAGCGGCGCCTGCAGCACCGCTGCGCCATCGATGCCGGGCCCGCGCAGCTCGAACGTCGAACCGCGCCCGATGCCGGCGACCTGCACGATGAGCGTCGTCGAGCGGTCCGGATATTCGCTGCTGCCGAACGCGAAGCGATCGAGCGGCAGCGCAGCCGCCACCTCGCTCACCAGCGCAAAATGCGCGATCGACGGATCAGCGACCAGCGGCGCGCTGGTGTGGAACTTGAGCCACTTGGCGACCTCTGACGCTGCTTCCATCGCCGGGTCCAGCCAGATGGGAGTATCGTGATCGAACAGCGTCAGCGCGATCCCGGCGGTCGCCGGCATCAGCGGCGCCGGGGCGCCTGCGACCGACGCGATGCGATGTACGCTGCCGGGCCGCGCCATCGCGTCCATGACCGAGCGGAAGATCGATTGCGCCGACAGCACCTGCTGGGCGAACTTTGTCGGCAGTTCTGCGACCGTCGTCATCGGTCAACCCTCCCCACGCACCATGGTGTAGAAATCGACCCGCGTCGCGGCGGTTTCCGCGGCGCGGGCACGCCGCGCGGCGACCATCTGCGCCTGCAGCGGCGCGATCACCCCGGCTTCGACGGCATCGGCGTGGCTGCGGGTCTGCGCCAGCGCGTCACACAGCGCGATCAGTTCCGCCTTGCGGCGGTCACGACCGAGCACATAGCCGAACCCGACCTCGCCGGTCGGCAGACGCACGGCGGCGCGCGACACCGTCGCCTCGCCGAGATTGAAGGAAGCGCCGTCGCCGCCGACGCGGCCACGCAGCATCACGAGACCGTTTTCAGGCTCGCGCAGGTTCTCGTAGGCCGGCGGGGCGAGCGGCGCGAGCCTCTGCGCGATCTCGTCGGCGTCGCTGTGCGCGAGCACCGCCATGGCCGCCTGGCGGCGCCTCTGCAGATCAAGGTCTTCGTGTGGCTGACGGCTTGACATGGCGCGATCCAAGTTGTCTATTTTTGTAGACAACTTGATAGTCCCGGTCCATGACCATTTCGTGACGCGGGGATGATTTCTCGGCTATGGTTTTGCGGCCGGCGGGTTCTCGGGTAAGAGTAGCCGCAGATGACATCATGCATTCAGCATCCGGCGCAGGACCACCGCGCGCCATGACCATGACCGACACCGCTTCCGGCGTCGCGCTGTGGCGCCGTGTCGCCGACGCCATCGAGCGCGGCATCGCCGACGGCACCTATGCGCAGGGTGAGCGTCTGCCCGGCGAAATGGAGATCGCGGAGACCTACCGGGTCAACCGCCACACGGTCCGGCGGGCGCTTGCGGCGCTCGCAGAGCGCGGTTTCGTACGCGCCGAGCGCGGCAGCGGCACCTATGTCGAGGCGCCGCGGCTCGCCTATCCGCTGCGGTCGCGAACGCGCTTTTCGGAAATCGTCGGGGCCGGCGGACGCGAACCGCGGGGGCAATTGATCAGTGCCACCATCGAGCCGGCAACGCGGGAGCATGCCAAGCTGCTCGGGCTCAAGGCCGGCGCCCCGCTGGCTCGCATCGAGGGCCTGCGCTTCGCCGATCGCACGCCGATCTGCATCGGAACCACCTGGCTGTCAGCGGAACGCTTTCCCGACGCTGGCGCGCTCTACGAGCGGATGCGCTCGATGACCAAGGTGCTCGCCCATTTCGGCATCCGTGACTACCGGCGGGCCTCCACCCGCGTCACCGCGGCCATTGTCGACGCCACCGACGCCGCCCGGCTAGATCTCGACCTCGGCCGGCCGATCCTCGTCGTCGACAGCACCGACATCGACGGCGAAGGCAAGCCGCTGCTCACCTCGCGGTCGCGTTTCGTCGCGGAGCGCGTCGAGTTCCTGGTGGAGAACACCTGAGCTCAGGCCGCCGGACGGCGGCCAATGATGGCAAAGCGCAGCCGCCCCGACACGAAGTCGATGATCGCCACGGTGATCAGCACCATCAGGATCAGGAACGACACCCTCTGCCATTCCAGCACCCGGATCTGCTCGGCGAGCTGCAGGCCGATACCGCCCGCGCCGACGATACCGATGATGGTGGCGTCGCGGGTGTTGGATTCGATGAAGTAGAGCACCTGGCTCGCGATCACCGGCAGCACCTGCGGCATCAGACCGAAGCGGATTTCGTGCAGCTTGTTGCCGCCCGAGGCGCGGATGCCCTCGACCTGCTTGCGGTCGGCCGCCTCGATCGCCTCGGAGAACAGCTTGCCGAGAATGCCGAAATTGGACACCGCGATCGCCAGCACCCCGGCGAACGGACCGAGCCCGACCACGTTGATCCAGACCAGCGCCCAGATCAGGGTGTCGACACCACGGATGGAATCGAGGAAGCGGCGAACCGGGAAGCGGAAGATCGCCGAAGGAATGACGTTGCGCGCCGCCAGCAGGCTGACCGGGAACGCGGCGATGGCAGCCAGCACCGTGCCCAGAATAGCGATCGACAGCGTCTCGCCGAGCGCGGTGAGATAGGTCGGCAGCGAAGCGCCGGGATCCGGCGGGACCATCATCATCACGATCCAGCCGAGCTGATGCATGCCGGCGAGCATCCGCCCGGGGGAGAAATCCAGCACCACAAGGCCATAAGCGAACAGCGCAAGCGCCACGACGCTCAAGACCGGCACCAGCAGCCGCGCGGTCAGCGACCGCTGGAACAGGTGGGGATAACGCAGGCGCGGATCGCCCTTGGGGTCGAGAACCAGCGTCTTGGTCATGCCCGCCGCTCCCGGCCGAGGAAATGGCTGCGGATCCAGCCGGTGCCGATGTCGATGACGAACACCGTCAGGATGATCAGCAAGAGGATGGCGCTGACGTCGGAATAGTAGAACTTGCGGATCGCGACCACGAGCTCCTGCCCGATGCCGCCAGCGCCGACGAAGCCCATCACGGACGCGCCGCGCACGTTGATCTCGAAGCGCAGCAGCGTGTAGCTGGCAAAGCCCGCGAGCACCTGCGGCATCACGGCGAACCGCATGCAGGCGACCCAGTTCGCGCCGGTGGAGCGCACGCCTTCGACCGGCTTCATGTCGACGTTCTCGACGATCTCGGAAAACAGCTTGCCGAGCGCGCCGGCGGAATGGAGGGCGATGGCGAGCACGCCGGCCATGGGACCAAGGCCGAACGCGATGACGAAGATCAGCGCGAACACGATATCCGGAACGGTGCGGCAGAACTCCAGCACGCGCTGGGTGGCGAACCGCACCCACGGCGCAGGCGTGGTGTTGGCGGCGGACAAGAAGTTCAGCAGGAATGCGACCATCGCGCCGGCCAGCGTGCCGACATAGCTGATCAGCAGCGTTTCACCGAGTAGCGACAGCCACTTGCGCCAGCCCCACAGCCACTCGGCCGGATCGGTCCACACCCGCGCGCCGCCGTCGAGCGTGAAGATGCGATCGAAATAGCTGAAGAAATTGCCGAAGTACGTGAACAGCGTCCGCAGGTTGACCTCGGCGCCGACCGCCGACACCACGAGCACGGCAACCGCCACCACGGCGGCCACGGCATAGCGCAGGCGTTTGCGGACGACCGCCTGGCGATAGGCAGCGTTCAACGCGCGCAGTTGCGGATCGGGAAGCAGCGAGATGGTGACGGGCATGTCAGTGGCCGCACGACGGCGAAGCCGTCTCCGGAACGAGGGCGGTGGGCGGCCACAAGCCAGACCCGGCCGCCGGCAGCAAAAGGAGCCGGGTCATGGCGACCCGGCTCCCGATGACGGAAGAAGCGATCAAGACGCCTTCTTCTTGCGCAGGTTATCGACGAACTTGATCAGCTCGATGGTGGCGTCCCAGTCCTTGGTGGTGGCCGGGTGGAAGCCCTTCTTCTGACCGTCCGACAGGCGCTCGAACGCGGCCTTGTCCTTGGTCGGCGCATCCTGGAACGCCTTGGCGATCGCGGCCTTGAGGTCTTCCGGCAGGTCGGAGTTGTAGGCATAGGGGCCGTTGATGATCGGCGCCGACTTGTGGATGATGCGGAAGTCATCCTTCTTCAGCGGCGAGCCGTCGGCGTTCTTCAGCATGCCCTTGGTCAGCATCTGCGCCAGGGTCGAGTCGTCATCGCTGGTCCACTGGTTGGCGGCGACGTCGACAGTGCCCTGCGACAGCGCCAGCAGCGCGTTCTCATGGCTGCCGGTGAACACCACCTTGCTGAAATAGGTGTCGGCATCGGTGATGCCCATCTTGTCGAGCTCGAAGCGCGGCACGTTGTTGCCCGAGGTCGAGTTCGGATCGACGAGGCCGAGGTTCTTGCCCTTGAGGTCCTGCACCGACTTGTAGGGGCTCGACGCCTTGACGAAGAACACCGAGTAGTAGCCGGTGCTGCCGTCGGCATTGATGTCGTTGGCAAAGGCGTCGATCTTGACGCCGGTCAGGCGCGCGCGCGCGAACGAGGCCGAGCCGTAGCTCGCGATCTGGATGTTGCCGGAACGCTGCCCCTCGATCACCGCGGCATAGTCGTTGGCGATGCGCAGCGTGACCTTCACGCCGAGCTCCTTCGACAGGTAGGTGACGAACGGCGTCCAGCGCTCGGTGACACCCGAGGCGTTCTCCGCCGGAATGACCGCGAAGGTCAGCTCCGGATGCTTGGCCTTCCAGTCCTGCGCCGAGGCGGCAGACGACATCGCCAGCGCCGCAGCGCCAGCCAGAATAAGACGACGGGTGATCATGACCTCTCCTGATCTTTCGAGAAAACGCAGGCCGATCCGCTCACAGGCGCCCGGCTTGCACGAGCAGCCTTCAGGCTGCGGCCGTTCCAAGCTCCGGAACGGGAATGGTCGCGCCCGGGGGCACGGCAACGGGTCGCGCATCCATCACCTCGTCGGCTTCGAGATCGTAGAGTTCCCGGGCGATCTGATCGGTCAGCGCGGCGGGCGCGCCGTCGAACACCACCCGGCCGGCGGCCATGCCGATCAGCCGGTCGCAGTAGGTCCGCGCGAGATCCAGTGAATGCAGGTTGCACATCACCGTGATGCCGAAATGCTTGTTGATGCGCAGCAGCGCATCCATGACGATTCGGGTGTTGCGCGGATCGAGCGAGGCGATCGGCTCGTCGGCAAGAATGATGTCGGGCTGCTGCACCAGCGCCCGCGCGATCGCCACGCGCTGCTGCTGGCCGCCGGACAGCTGGTCGGCGCGCTGCGCCGCGAGCGTGGCGATATCGAACTGTTCCAGCGCCGACAGCGCGATCGCCTTGTCCTCCTCGGGCCAGAGCTGGAACAGCGAGCGCCAGGCCGGAACGTCCGCAAGCCGCCCCATCAGGACATTGGTCAGCACGTCGAGCCGGCCGGCGAGATTGAACTGCTGGAAGATCATCGCCGAACGTGCCCGCCACTTGCGCAGGTCGCGGCCCTGCAGCGCGGTCACGTCAGTGCCTTCGAACAGGATGCGGCCCGAGGTCGGCTCGGCGAGACGATTGATCATGCGCAGCAGCGTCGACTTGCCGGCGCCGGAGCGGCCGATCACGCCGATGAAGCTGCCGGGCGCGATGGAGAACGAAGCGTTGTCGACAGCGACCTTCTCGCCAAAACGACACGTCAAACCATCCACCACCAGCATGCGAGACTCCAAATTCCTTCTGCGTCGTCGCCACCGCTAGCGCCGGGATTCTACAGTTGTGTGACAGCAACGTTGTGTGCGGCGCGTTATCGCAGCGTGGAACGGATAGACGTTCACCTGATCGTCATGACGACGTCATGAAAGCGATGGAGATAAACTCTTGCTCCACGAAGAGCTCAATCGAAGATTGTAGACGCAATGGCCGTCAAGGCGCTCTCTCCCACTCCCCTGGTCGCCCCCACCGCAAGCGTCCGTGACTGCACGCTCGGCAAATACTGCGAGGTCGGCGCGCGCACGCAGTTGCTCGAGGTTGCGATGGGCGACTACTCCTATGTCGTCAACGACAGCCAGATCACCTTCACGACCATCGGAAAATTTTGCTCGATCGCGGCGATGACGCGGATCAATCCCGGCAATCATCCGATGCATCGCGCCACCCAATCGCACTTCACATATCGCTCCAGCGCCTACTTTCCGGGTGAGGGCGACGACGCCGACTTCTTTGACTGGCGGCGTGATCACCATGTCGAGATCAATCACGACGTCTGGATCGGACATGGCGCCATTGTCTTGCCCGGGCGCCAGATTGGCGTCGGCGCGGTGATCGCGGCCGGCGCCATCGTCACCAAGGACGTTGCCGCCTACACCATCGTCGCCGGCAATCCGGCCCGCCCGGTGCGCCGCCGCTTCACCGAGGCCACCGCCGAGCGGCTGCTCGCTTTGCAATGGTGGGACTGGGAACATGAGGCGCTGCGCGTCGCGCTGCCCGACTTCCGCCATCTCGCCATTGAAGATTTTCTCGACAAATACGAGGCACGCGCGCGTGCCGCCATCCTTCCCGCAACCCAACCACAACCTGCCTGACCGTGACTGACATGCTGATTCGGGGCGGCCGCGCCCTTGTCCAACAGGACATTCTCGACACCTTCCTCCAGATCGCCGACGGCCAGATCACCGCGGTCGGCAGCGGAGCGGCGCACGCGCCGCTCGACCTCGACGCCAGCGGGCTGCTCATCATGCCCGGCATCGTCGACATCCATGGCGACGCCTTCGAGCGCCAGATGATGCCGCGACCGGGCGTCGATTTCCCGATCGATGTGGCACTGCTCGACAGCGACCGGCAGGCGATCAGCAATGGCCTGACCACCGTTTTTCACGCCACGACATGGTCGTGGGAGCCCGGCCTGCGCAGTGCCGAGAATGCCGAGCAGTTGCTCGGCGCCATCGAGGCGATGCGGCCGCAGCTGTTCGCGGACACACGCTTCCATCTGCGCCACGAGACCTACAATCTCGACGCCGAGCCCGTCATCGCACAGTGGCTGGCGGCTGGGCGAATCGATCTGCTCGCCTTCAACGACCACATGCACTCGACGGTCGCGAACCTCGAGAAGCCGCACAAGCGCACCCGCATGGTGGAGCGGACCGGCCTGTCGGACGCAGCGTTCGACCAGTTGGTGTCCGACGTGACGGCCCGTGCCGGCGACGTGCCGGGATCGATCGCCCGCCTCGCCGAGACCGCCCGGGCTCATGGCATCCGCATGCTGTCCCATGACGACGAGAGCCCCGAACAGCGCAACACCTATCGCGCCATGGGCGTCACGCTCGCGGAATTTCCGGTGAACGAGGCAACGGCCCGCGCCGCGGCCGAGGCCGGCGACCACATCGTGTTCGGCGCGCCGAACGTGGTCCGTGGCGGCAGCCACACCGGCTGGACCAAGGCGGCCGACATGATCGCCAAGGGGATGTGCTCGGTGCTTGCGTCGGACTACTACTATCCGGCGCCGCTGCTCGCGGCGTTCCGTCTCGTGGCCGACAATATCCTGACCCTTCCGGAAGCCTGGGCGCTGATCTCGACGACACCGGCCGCCGCCGCCGGCCTCACCGATCGTGGCCGGCTCGCCGAGGGACAGCGCGCCGACATCCTGCTGATCGACGACAAAGTGTCGCAGCGCCCGCGGATCGTTGCCGTGGTCGCCGGCGGCCGGCTGGTGCAGCTGACCGAGCCGGAGCGGCTCTCGCGCATGGCACCGATGCGCAAAGCGGTTGCGGCGGCCTGACGCCGCTCTATTCTGGCGTCAGGCTCACCATGACCAGCTTTCCCCGATACGCCCTTTACTTCGTGCCGGCGCCCGACAGCGCGCTCTATCGCCTCGGCGCCACGCTGCTCGGCTACGACGCCTTCACCGGCGAGGCACGACCGTTCCCCGACGACATCGTCGCCGAGGTGCCCGACTGGCACGATCTCACGACCGATCCGCGCAAGTACGGCTTCCATGCCACGCTGAAAGCGCCGTTCGCGCTGGCGGCCGGCGAGACCGAAGCCGCCCTCCTGACGGCGTGCGCGGAGTTTGCCCATGGCTATGCGACGCCGACGCGACCGGCACCGGCGATCCGGCCGGTGGCGCGGGCGCTCGGCCATTTCATCGCGCTGGTGCCCGACGAGCCTTCGCCGGCGCTTCAGGAATTGGCGCAAACTTGCACCGAAGCGTTCGACCGCTTCCGTGCGCCGATGACGGCGCAAGACCGCGCACGACGCAATCCCGACGCGCTGACCGCGCGCCAGGTCGCCTATCTCGACCGCTGGGGCTATCCGTACGTGATGGACGAGTTTCGCTTCCACATGACGTTGACGGGCCGCGTGCCGGCGGAGCGCCGCGAAGCCGTTCTGGCACTCCTGCGCAAAGCGACCGATGCGTATACCGGGGTGGGGAGGACGCTTGCGATCGACCGGCTCGCGGTGTTCCGCCAGGAGGACGCGGCCGCGCGTTTCCGGATCGTCGCCCATCACGGCCTGTCATCGCGGCCCGCGACCAACGCCTGATGCCGGCCCTCGGGGCGTGATCCGTACGGCTCGGCCGGCTAAGACATCTGGGCCAGGACGTCGGCCGGAACGTTGCTGTCTGCGTCGGCCGCACCGAACAGCCCGGCGAGCAGATCGACGGCGAGACGGCCCGTTTGCTGCCGCCGGTCGCGTAGCGGGTTGAGCTCGACCACGTCCACGGATCGAACAAGGCCCGACTTGCGCAGCTCCGCCATCACGATGGCGATCGCCTCGGGTGCGAGGCCGCCTGCAACGGGGGTGCCGGTTCCCGGCGCGAGTGCCGGATCAAGAACGTCGATATCAAAGCTGACATGCAGCACGCCACCTTCCGCGTTGACGCGCGCGATCAACTGGCGGACCAGATCCAACACGCCCACCTCCGCGATCCGCAGCATGTCGACCACACGGACCCGGCGCGCGTGCAGAAGCTGCTGCTCCAGGACATCGATCGATCTGGCCCCGAAAATCTCCATCCGCTCAGGCGCGATCGCAACCCGCGGCTCAGCGCCGAGGAAGCCTTCAAATCCGGGCTCGCCACAGAGGAAGGCCGCGGACATGCCATGCATGTTGCCGCTCGGCGAGATCGCCGGCGTATTGAAGTCGGCATGGGCATCGAGCCACAACACGAACAACGGCCGCCCCGCGGCATGCCAGTAGCGGGCAACCCCGTTGATCGACCCCATCGACAGGCTGTGATCGCCGCCCAGGAACACAGGAATGACGCCCGGCGCGCACAACGCGTGGGCGCGCGCGCTCAACGCGCGAACCCAGGCCTGAATCTCGCGGTAGTGCTTGGCATTCGGCGGTCCCGCCTGATCCAGCAGACACAGGTCGCGCCCCGACAGATCCCCGTGATCCCTGACGGTGACGCTGCGGCCTTCCAGGACGGACACCAGTCCGGCGGCCCGCAAGGCTAACGGCCCTTTTGCCGTTCCGCGCCGGGAGGCACCGATCTCGACCGGCGCGCCGAGCAGCGCCACTGCGCCGCCGTGCGACGGAACCACCGATGGCGCCGCCATGCGACCGGACGACACGATTCCATTGGGTCCGCCTTCAGCCATCCTTGCCCTCCCTCGGCGCATCGACGGCGCCAATAGAACGACAGCGAAACGAAGCGGCCCCGCCCAGCAACCGCCGTCAGGCGGCCACTGCGATCTTCCGCGGACTTGCCGCATGCTCCTTCAAGACAGTGTCTGAGACATCGACTTCCTTGAGCAGGACGTCGTAGCTCCACAAATCCGCCAGATGCTGCAACACCCGCTTGGCATCGGCTTCGTCGAGCATGCTGCCGTTGACGACCTGATGACGCAGCAGGAGGCGGCGGTCCCCAGCGAGATCGACGTCGACCACCTCGATATTGGGCTCGATCTGGCCGACGTCGTACTGGCGCGCCAGTTCGCGCCGGATGCGACGATAGCCGCGCTCGTTGTGGATGGCCTCCACCTCGATTCCCTCGTGCCGGGCCGGATCGTCGTGCAGGTGGAACATGCGCATGTGGCGGATCAGCCGCGGGCTGAGGAACTGGCTGATGAAGCTCTCGTCGCGATAGTTGGCCCAGACGTGGCGGAGCACCCCCATCACATCGCCCGTGCCGGCGATGTCCGGGAACCAGGCGCGATCCTCGTCGTCCGGCTCGGTCACGATGCGCGCGATGTCCTGCATCATGGCAAAGCCCAGCGCATAGGGATTGAAGCCGGAATAGCGCGGATCGTCGAAGCCCGGCTGGAACACGACGTTGGTGTGAGACTGCAGGAACTCGAGGAAATTGCCGTCCGAAAGCCGTCCCTGCCGGTGCAGGCGATCCATGATCCGGTAGTGGACGTAGGTCGCGGTCCCCTCGTTCATCACCTTGGTGAGGCCCTGCGGATAGAAATACTGGGCGATGTGGCGGACGATCCGCAACAATTCGCGCTGCCAGGACTGCAGCCGCGGCGCCGACTTCTCCAGGAAATACAGGATATTCTCCTGCGGCAGCCCGAGCAGGGCGCGGCGACGGTCGATGCTGAGCTCGGTGGCGCTCTTGCCCGGCCCCGACGGCACCGTGCGCCAGAGGTCGTTGAAGCTGCGCTCCTTGTGGGTGCGGCGCTCCTGCTCGCGCTTCTCCTCGGCTCGCAGATCGATGGTCTTCTTGCCGGGGTAGCGGAACACGCCGTGAGACATCAGCGCATGAGCCGCATCGAGCGTGCGCTCGACCGCGAGCGAGCCGTGATGCTCCTCGCACTGCGCCACATAGGTCTTGGCGAAATTCAGATACTCGAGAATGCCCTCGGCATCGGTCCACTGCTTGAACAGGTAATTGTTCTTGAAGAAATGGTTGTGGCCGAACGCAGCGTGGGCGATCACCAGCGTCTGCATCGTCGCGGTGTTTTCCTCCATCAGATAGGAGATGCAGGGCGATGAATTGATGACGATCTCATAGGCGAGCCCCATCAGGCCCTTGCGATAGAACGCCTCGTGATGGGCGAAGTGCTTGCCGAACGACCAGTGCTTGTAGAACAGCGGCATGCCGATCGAGGAATAGGCGTCGAGCATCTGCTCGGCAGTGATGACCTCGATCTGGTTCGGATAGACGCTGAGGCCGAGCTCGCCGAGCGCGATCTCTTCACAGGCGTCATGGATGCGCTGCAGAGTCTGGAAATCCCAGTCCGCACCGCGGAACAGGAGAGAACCGGCGGAGGACGCTGTCACGGGGCAACCTTCTCCTGCTTGCGGCGGCGCTGGAACAGATCGTGGAAGACCGGGAAGATCTCGCTGCGATCACTGACCTTGCGCATCGATAGCGGCGCACCGTCGGCGCCGAGCTTCTTGTACAGCGTCCACAATGCGGAGTCCGGCATGTCCACCGGGCCGCCGGACTCGCTGACCTCGAGATAAGCGTAGTACTGCGTCACCGGCAGGATCATGTTCGTCAGCAACCGCGCCGTGGTTTCGCTGTCGGAATAGGCGTTGTCGCCGTCGGAGCTCTGGGCCGCGTAGATGTTCCAGTCGGCCGGGTGGAAGCGGGTCCGGACGATCTCGTTCATCACTTCCAGCGCACTCGACACCAGTGTGCCGCCCGACGCCGGGTTGCGGAAGAACGTCTCCTCGTCGACCTCCTCGGCGCGGTCGGTATGGCGGATGAACACGATCTCGACATGGCGGTAGCGCCGGGTGAGGAAGACATAGAGCAGCATGTAGAACCGCTTGGCGAGGTCCTTCATGTGCTCGGACATCGACCCGGATACGTCCATCAGACAGAACATCACCGCCTGCGCCACCGGCTTGGGCACGGTTTCGAAGCGGCGGTAGCGAATGTCGATGGGATCGATGAACGGAATCCGCTTGGTCTTGGCCTTCAAGGCCTCGATCTCGGCCAAGAGCTCTGCGCGTCGCTCCTCGTCACAGGTTTCGAGCTCCGCCTCCATGCGCTCGATGGTCTCGGTGCGCGGCCGGCGCAATGCAATCCGCCGCGCGGTCGCGAGCTTCACCGTCCGGCTGATCGAGAGGTTGGCGGGTGATCCGGAGATCGAGTAGCCGGCCCGCCGGATGCCCTCGTGCTCGACCTCGGTGAGCCGTCGCTTGGCAAGATCCGGCAATTCGAGGTCGTCCAGGAAAAGATCAAGGAACTCCTCACGGGTGAGCACGAAGCGGAAAGCATCCTCGCTGTCGCCCTCGCCGGCGTCCTTGGGCTTGCCGCCACCGCCGCCGGGCCGCGGCAGGATATCGCCTTCGACGAACTTCTTGTTGCCCGGCAGGACGAAGTCACGGGTGCCGGCGCTGCGGCGGAAGCGCGGCTCATTGGTGCCGTCGAGCGGAATGCTGACCTCTCCGCCTTCCAGCACGTCCTTGATGTCACGCTTCTGCGAGGTCTCCTTCACCGCTCGCTGAACCAACGCCTTGGCCCGGCGCAGAAAACGCTGACGGTTTTCCAGACTTTTACTGCCCGGGTTCAGGCGTCGGTCAACGATATGCATGGTCACCTTCGCAAGTCATCACCTTTGCAGGTATCACTGTCGCAGTTGTCACCCCCGCGCCGGGTTCAGCCGGCCTGCTTGACCCTCATGTACCATTCGACGAGGCGCCGCACCTGGCGTTCGGTATAGCCACGGTCGACCATGCGCTCGACGAACTCGCCATGCTTCTTCTCGGTCTCGCCGTCCCGCTTCGAGCCGAACGAAATGACCGGAAGCAGATCCTCGACCTGCGAGAAGATGCGCTTCTCGATCACTTCCCGGATCTTTTCGTAGCTGGTCCAAGTCGGGTTCTTGCCGCCATTCTGTGCTCGCGATCGCAGCGAGAATTTCACGATCTCGTTGCGGAAGTCCTTCGGATTGGCGATCCCCGCCGGCTTCTCGATCTTGGTCAGTTCCTGGTTCAGAAGTTCGCGATCGAGCAGCTGGCCGGTATCGGGGTCCTTGAAGTCCTGATCTTCGATCCAGGCGTCGGCATAATCAACATAGCGGTCGAACAGGTTCTGGCCATAGTCGGCATAGGATTCGAGATACGCCTTCTGGATCTCGTGCCCGATGAACTCCGCATACCGCGGCACCAGTTCCGCCTTGATGAATTCGAGGTAGCGCTTCTCGGTCTCGTCAGGCAGCTGTTCGCGGCGGATCGCCTGTTCGAGATTGTACATCAGATGGACCGGGTCGGCGCCGACCTCGGCGGTATCGTGGTTGAAGGTCGCGGCCAGCACCTTGAAGGCAAAGCGGGTCGAGACACCGTCCATGCCCTCGTCGACGCCGGCGGCATCGCGGTACTCCTGCACGCTGCGCGCCTTGGGATCGGATTCCTTGAGACTCTCGCCGTCATAGACCCGCATCTTGGCAAACAATGTGGAGTTGTCGTGCTTGCGCAGGCGCGACGACACCGTGAAGCGGGCCAGCGTCTCCAGCGTCGCCGGTGCACACGGCGCATTGGCGAGCTCCGAGCCCTGGATCAGCTTCTCGTAGATCTTCTGCTCCTCGATCACCCGCAGGCAGTACGGAACCTTGATGACACAGATGCGGTCGATGAAGGCTTCGTTGTTCTTGTTGCTCTTGAAACTCTGCCACTCCGCCTCGTTGGAGTGCGCGAGAATGATGCCGGTGAACGGGATCGCGCCGATGTTCTCGGTGCCGATATAGTTGCCTTCCTGGGTCGCGGTCAGCAGCGGATGCAGCATCTTGATCGGCGCCTTGAACATCTCGACGAACTCGAGAATGCCCTGGTTGGCGCGGTTGAGACCGCCGGAATAGCTGTAGGCGTCAGGATCGTTCTGCGCGTAGGTCTCCAGCTTGCGGATGTCGACCTTGCCGACCAGCGATGAGATGTCCTGGTTGTTCTCGTCACCCGGCTCGGTCTTGGCGACGGCGATCTGCCGCAGCCGCGAGGGCTGGATCTTGGCGACGCGGAAGCGCGAGATATCGCCGCCGAACGCCTCGAGCCGCTTATAGCACCACGGGCTCATCAGCCCGGTGAGCCGGCGGCGCGGAACGCCATAACGCTCTTCGAGGATCGATCCCATCGTCTCGGGATCGAACAGGCTGAGCGGGCTCTCGAAGACGGGACTCACCTCGTCGCCCGCCTTCAGCACGTAGATCGGGTGCACCTCCATGAGTGACTTCAGGCGCTCGGCCAGCGACGACTTGCCACCGCCGACCGGCCCGAGCAGGTAGAGGATCTGCTTGCGCTCCTCCAGGCCCTGCGCCGCATGGCGGAAGAACGAAACGATGCGCTCGATCGTCTCTTCCATGCCGTAGAAGCCGGAGAACGCCGGGTAAACCCGCATCGTCCGGTTCAAAAAAATTCGGCCAAGGCGTGCGTCCTTGGCCGTATCGATCATCTGAGGTTCGCCGATGGCAGCCAGAATTCGTTCCGCCGCATTCGCGTATCGCATTGGATCGCCGCGGCAGGACTCCAGATACTCCGACATCGACATGTCGGCTTCGCTACGTGCCTCGAACGAGCGAGCGAAGGCGTTGAACAGAGAATCGTTGTACATGACCCCGTCTCCTTAAGCCCCGTCATTCGGCATGCCGAGCGGCGACGTTCGTGCAGCGGTCATCAAAGCTGCACATTCAATCGGCGAATCAGCAGCACATTGGGTCGATTGGACACCCGCAAGACCTGCTTCCGCAATACAGGAATTAGGCAGACGCATGTTTCATTCCTGTGCTGTTGCCAAAAAGTTCGGCGGAAGCGGATGCGTCCGTACGTACATCAACGACATAGCCCGATACCCGTCTCGCTAACGTTCTCGAGGCAGTCGCCGCACGCCGTGCATCACGATCTGGCAGCACTCTCGGTTCGCTGGTGCTGCACGCCGTGCAGTGGCTGTCGGTGAGGAACGGTCCGGCGAACGGGCAGTTCCTCTTCCCTTTTGACATGTGTACGCGTGCGGCGAATTCAATGGCGTGTCTTGCCGCAGTTCGCGTGTGCAAGCCCGCGCCCTCGGCCGGGCTCCGCCGAACCTTCCCGGGCGATCCAAGGCACTGGATTCGCTACACAATCGAACGGCGACGAATGACGGGCAAAAGCCCACCGGCAGCGATTGCGCAGCACGCGGACGTTGCGATATCCAGATTGCGCCACGACCGTGCGATGTCGCGCCCCCGCCAGCGCCAGGACCTCATGCTCAATCCCGCCGCGAACCTTCAGAACAAATCTCGCGCCGTTGCGCTGCTCAACAGCGTGTTTGGCCTCTCGGCATTTCGCGGGCCACAGGAGCAGATCGTCAGCCATGTTACCGGCGGCGGCAACTGTCTCGTGCTGATGCCGACCGGCGGGGGCAAATCAATCTGCTACCAGCTGCCATCGCTGCTGCGCGAGGGCTGCGGCATCGTGGTGTCGCCGCTGATCGCGTTGATGCGCGATCAGGTCGCAAGCCTTACGGAAGCCGGGGTGAAGGCGGCCGTGCTCAATTCGACGCTGTCGTTGGAAGAGGCTGCCGCAGTCGAAGCGCGCCTTGTCGCCGGGGACCTCGATCTTCTGTATGTCGCACCTGAGCGATTGGTGACGCCGCGCTGCCTGGCGCTGCTGGCGCGAGCCCGGCTTGCGCTGTTCGCGATCGACGAAGCGCACTGCGTATCGCAATGGGGCCACGACTTCCGGCCTGAATATATCGGGCTGTCGGTGCTCGCCGAGCGGTTTCCCGAGGTGCCGCGCATCGCCCTCACGGCGACGGCCGACGAGCTCACCCGGCGCGAGATCGCCGAGCGTCTGGCGCTCACCGACGCTCCCAGCTTCGTGGCGAGCTTCGACCGCCCGAATATCCGCTACGAGATCGTCGACAAGCGCAATCCACGAACGCAGCTCGAAGCGTTCATCAGCCGCAACCACGCCGGCCAGGCGGGCATCGTCTATTGCCTGTCCCGCGCCAAGGTCGAAGACACCGCCACCGCGCTGGTCAAGGCCGGCATCCCGGCCCTGCCCTACCATGCCGGCCTCGACGCGGCGACGCGTGCGCGCCACCAGGATCGCTTCGTCAACGAGGACAGCCTCGTGATGGTGGCGACCATCGCGTTCGGGATGGGGATCGACAAGCCGGACGTCCGCTTCGTGGCCCATCTCGACCTGCCCAAGAGCGTCGAGGCCTACTATCAGGAAACCGGCCGCGCCGGCCGTGACGGCAAGCCGTCGGTCGCCTGGATGGCCTATGGCCTCGCGGACATCGTGCAGCAGAGACGCATGATCGACGAATCGACCGGCTCCGACACCTTCAAACGCGTCTCGATCGGCAAGCTCGACGCACTGGTCGCGCTCGCCGAGACGCCGCACTGCCGCCGCGCTCACCTGCTCGGCTATTTCGGCGAAGCGGCCAAGGCGGCGCATTGCGGCAACTGCGACAACTGCCTATCGCCGCCAAGCGTCACTGACGGCACCGTGATCGCCCAGAAGCTGCTGTCCTGCGCCTATCGCACCGGCCAGCGCTTCGGCGCCATGCATCTGATCGACGTGCTGAGCGGACGCACCACCGACAAGGTCCGGCAGTTCGGGCACGACAAGCTATCGGTGTTCGGCATCGGCACCGATCTCAACGACAAGCAGTGGCGCGCCGCGCTGCGCCAGGTCGTGGCCCAGGGACACCTGCGGGCGGACAGCGAGGCCTACGGCGCGCTGATGCTGACCGAGACGGCCCGCGGCGTTCTCAAGGGCGACACGCGGGTGATGCTGCGCGAGGAAACCTATTCCTCGGCCGGCGGGCGAAGCGCGAAAGCCAAGGCGAGGCGCGAGGCGGCCCCTGCCGGCGCCGGCGGCGCACTGCTCGAGGCGCTGCGCGCCTGGCGATCCGAGACGGCGCGCAAGCGCGGCGTGCCGGCCTATGTCGTGCTGCATGATGCGACGCTGGAGAGCATCGCGGCCCTGCGCCCCAGGACCTTTCCGGACCTCGGCGCCATTTCCGGCATCGGCGACAAGAAGCTCGAACGTTACGGCGAAGCGCTGCTGGCGCTGGTGGCAGCCGCCACGGCGTAGATCCGAGGGACATGTTCCACGCGCCGCCGGTTCCGCCATCGGACCGGTATGCCGTGCGACGCTGCGAAAGTGACCAAAGTCATATTCCACCCGGTTGGCCACACCCCTATGGTCGGGGCGTTATCGAACCTCGAGCGGGTGTTGCCGGGCGACACGCTGGTTCTGACAGGAAGTGCTTCGTGATGAGATGTGCGCAGGAGGCTTTCGTGAATCATTCGCTCTACAGCACGGACCGCGTGACGCATTTGAAGATCGTGGTCGTCGCGCTGGTGGCGGCCACGATCGTCGCCGGCGTCGGGATCACGTCCCGCATGAATGGTGACGACGGCATGCAGGCCGGCGTGGTCAAGGCCCACCGCACGGTCGCGCTGACCAGCGGCATGACCTCTGTGGTGCGATAGCAGGTGAGTTTTCGGAATTTACGGAGCGTTTTGACCTCCCTCAGGCGGACGCTCCGTAAATCGTCAGTCGGCAACGACTGAGGGGATTGCTGAAGTACGACCCAAGCAACGACCCCATCCACCGTCACTCCCCAGAGTGGCATCAGTGAGAAAACGCCCGCCCCCACGGGCGTTTTCTTTTGTCGAGCGGATCGTAGGTACGCACAACGGCTCGCACGGGATCGCCCGGAAGTAGAGCGTCTTCGCGCCGCCGCGGCTACAGCTGGCGACGCCGGATGGTCTCGGCGAGCTCGGCAAAGCTCTCGACGATGCCAGCGCCGGTCTTTGCGCTCACGAGCTTGAGGTTCGACTTGGCGACCTCGGCAAGACGACCGGCGCTGCCGGCGGCCTCCGGAAGATCCGTCTTGTTGAGCAGGGCCTTGTAAGGCCGCCCCGGAAACCTGGCCTCGAAGCCATGGATCAGTTCGATCATGCGCGTGACCGTTTGCGGCCGCGTCACGTCCGACACGATGATCGCGGCCGAAGCCCCGGTGACATAGACCGTATCGAAGATCTGCGTTCCGAAATCGCCGTCCGTATCCCACAGCACGAAACGCAGGGGATCGCCGCCGACGGCCGGGACGTCATAGCTCAAGACCTCGACGCCCAGAGTCGTCTTGTACTGCCCGTCAAAGCGATCGTACACGACGCGATACATGATCGACGTCTTGCCGACGCCCATATCGCCGAGGAGCATGACCTTCGCCGTCAGCATCACGGAGCCACTTCGGTCTGAAACACGTTCTCGAACGTCACCCGGCGGTTGCCGCCGATGGAGACGCCGACCCGGTCGGTGATCGGGCTCGACGCCGAGCGCGACACAGCGAACAGCCGGGACGGCGCAATCCCGAGGGCCGCCACCCGCCGCATGACCTGCTCGACCCTCTTGCGGCCGAGAATCTTGTTTCCGGCTTCGGATCCGGTCTCGTCCGCATATCCGACGATGCGCACGCGCAGATCGTTACCCTCGAGCACCCCGGCGAGATCGCGGATCTGGCGTTCGGCCTCATCGCTGTTGAGGAACTCGTCGCCATTGGCAAAGAAGATGGCCGCCGAGGCGATCAAGCGGTTGAGCCGTTCGGCGGGCCGATCGACGACCGACTGCAGCCGGGCATATTGCTCGCTGAGGCGGGCATATTGCTGATCTCTGGACTTCGCATCCGCGGTGATCGCCGCGCGTGTGTCGGCGATCGCCGTCTGCGCAGCGGCAACAGACTGTTGCATGGCCGCGATATCGGCGCGCAGCGTCGCAGCAGTTTCGAGGCCTGGCAATACACCGATGCGGTTGACGATCCGATAGGGCGCGGCGGCCTGAGCCAGCCCCTCGATCACAGGCGCGACCTGGACCTGGCTCGGCTCGATACCCGACACGGACAGGTTTTGCTGGCGATGATCGAACGACAGCCGCAACGGAAACGACGCCAGCAACGGCTGCTCGGCCGCGAGGCGCTCCAACGCGGCATGAGCCCGGTTCTCCAGGAGACTCCGTTTTGCGAACGTGACGACCTGCCAGGCGAGTGCGGCAAAGCCGACGGCGAGGAGAGCAAACAGGACGGTCCTGCCACGTCGGCTTGCCGTCTTGCCGGAGGACGGATAGGTCTCGATGGCCGCGGCCAAAGCGGTGAGCATCGCGGCGTCAGCCGTCGAACCACGATCGATGGCCTCGATGGCATCAAAGAACAGCGAGTTGATCCGCGCGTCGTCAGCCGGTCGAAGGGCGCCGATGCATTCCGCCGCGAGGATGAAGCGCGGCGACTCGCGCAGAACAACCGCCCGGCCGCCGAAGTCGAGCGTCCGCAGGTTGCCTTCTCCGGCCAGCGCCTGAACAGAAAACTCCAGAATCGCCGCCACCATGGCGCTCAGCAGGTCTGCGCGCTCGTCGACGATCCCCTCACGTTTCCAGTCCGCGATCAGCCGGCCGTTGCCGCGCTCGATGATCAGCAGCCGATCAACGCGCGGCGGCTTGCTGGCGGCAAGGACGAACTCGCTGATCGGGCGCCCCGTGACCAGCGACTTGACGCGCCCGATCCAGAGCTCCGTTGACGTCAGCGCGTTGATGCGCTGCTCGATGAACGAAATCAGCTCCTTGAAGGAGTTGGCGACCGCCGCGCTCACCAGTCGCCCGGTGATGGGATAGAGCGCATCGATCATCTGCTCGCGCGAGTTCCTGATCTCGCTCCGGATCGCAGACACCACCAAAGGTGCGATCGCGTTGGCGAGCTCGCGCGGCCGGTCGATTTCCGCCCGCTCCAGTGCAGCGACAAGAATTTCCGCCGTGGCCGTTTCGAGACGATCAGAGGTACCAACATACTTCTGAAGGGAGGCAACATTGCCTTCCAGCGTCTGAAGACGCGCGGCCTCCGGTTGAAACAGCAGCGCCCTGAGCTGTTCGATTTCCCGGTTCTGGCCGGCAGCAGCTCCCATGCTACTTTCCTGCGCGGTCGGATCCCAATCCGCTGATCGCCGCACCGAGCTGCGAAATCGACGCACCGATATCCCTCAGCGAGGCTAGCCGCTTCTGCTCGGTGTCCCGCTCGAGATCCTGGACCTTCGTCTGGAGCGCAGCCAGCTCCCTGGCGAAATCGGCCTGCATCTGGGCAAGGGAGGCCTGCATTTCTTCCCGCAGGCCGGACAGATTGCTTTCGATCGAGCGCTGCGCGCCGCCAAACAGGAGATCGCGAACCTGATCGATCGTCGTCTCGCTGCGTGCCACCACATCCAATCCATTGGTTGGCGACGCCGGATTCGCCGATCCATCCGTACCTTTTGCCTGGCGTTCAGTGCCCTTCATCATAGTTCCCCAGTTATCCCACACTCCTCGTGCACGCGGAGCTTCAGATAAAAATCGAGTTGATTGAGTTAGCTAATTCAGAAATTTCGACCCAGATCAAGCGCATCGCCGCGAAGACCAGGACATCGACCGCGGCTCGGACGGCCTCGACGGCAGCCTTTTAACTTATTGTCTTCACAGCAAGTTCCGTTCGATTCTTGACCTGGCACTTGCCCAGGATCGTGCTGACATAGTTCTTGACCGTCCCTTCGGACAAATGCAGCTGCTCGCCGATTTCTGTGTTGCTCTTGCCTTCGACGATGAGCTTGAGAATTTCATTCTCGCGCGCCGTCAATCCTTCGCGGGCAGGCAGCTTCGCCGAGGCGCGCGGCCGACGCAGCCGCTTGAACTCGTCGAGGATGCGCGCCGCCACGCTCGGCGACAGCCCCGACTGGCCGTTGATCACCGCCCGGATCGTGGTCGCGATCTCCTCCGTCTTGGCATCCTTCAACAGATAGGCCTTCGCCCCGGCACTGACGGCCTCGAAAATCAGATCGTTGGTCTCGAAGGTGGTGAGCACAACGATGTTGGTATGCGGAAACTCGCGAAGAATCCGCTGCGTCGCCGTGATGCCGTCGACCCGCGGCATCTGCAGATCCATCAGGATGACGTCCGGCCGGTATCGACGCGTGAATTCGATGGCCTGTTCACCGTCGGCAGCTCCCGCAACGATCTCGAAATCGTCGTTCTGTTGCGCAAGAAGCGTGGCAAGCCCCTCCCTGATCAGGGCCTGATCTTCGGCGATCAGCACCCTGATCTTGTCGATTCTGCTCTCGGACGGTCCCATCATCTCTTCAGTATCCGCAACACCCGCTGCGCGGCCATTCGATCGGCTGCGGCTCAATTCACGAATGCCCTCGAGGACGACATGGCTAGCGCGACGGTCACCGGCAACGAAATCCGGACCAGCGTGCCCGCTCCAGGCGAGCTTTCCACCAGGCAGTCTCCGCCGACAAGTTCAGCAAACTCGGCCATGCCGATCAACCCGAAATGCCCGGGATGCGGCACCGTCGGATCAAAGCCACGCCCGTCATCGCGAATCTCGACGACGAGACGCAGGCCGGCGGCGGCCCGCTCCCCGACGGCCCGAAACTCCACGCACCGCGCCTTCGCATGCACCTCGACATTGCGCAGCGCCTCGCTGAGGATACGCTTGACCGTCATGCCGTGGTGGAGCAGCCCCTCGCGGGTCTCGTCATCAATATGCGTCGACACCTCGACGCCGGTCCGCTCCGTGAAGTCCGACAGCATCTCCTCGACATCCGGCATCAGCTCCAGCTCGTCGGGCATCCTCAGGCGCGCGATGGCCTCGCGCGCCCGCGTCAGGCCGTTGATCGCGACATCTTCGGCTGTCGCAAGGCCGTCGGACACGCGCGCGGCATCGGTCGACAGAAAGTGACGGATCAGCCGGATCTGGGTCAGCAGGGAGACGATCGAATGCACCAGCGTATCGTGAAGGTCACGCGCGAGGCGCAGGCGGGCCCGCGCCAGCGAGGCGAAACGCACCTCCGCGCTCGCGGCCTCGAGCTGCTGCTCGACCAAGCGGCGGGCTCGCCGCTCGCTGCCGAGCAGGACCTCGACCTGGCGCGCGGCAAAGTCCGGCATGGCAATCACAAGGTAATGCGACCGCGCTCCGTTCCACAGCACGGTCGCCGTCACCGGGACGTCCATTCCGGACGATGCGCCGCGCACGCTGGCGAGCGCGATCATGTCCCGCCGCCCCTCGGACAGCGCCGCCAATTCGGCCTCCATTCCGACCAGCATCATGCACTGGCAGCAATCGGTCCCGATCGCCGGCAGCCATTCCACCAGGCGCCCGACCTTCTCCTGCACCACGCGATCGGCACCGACAACGGCAAGCCCGATGACATCGGCTGCCGCGGCCGGAAGCAACTCAGCGCTGAGGTCGATCATCCGTTCCCCAAACCTATTCCACGCGTGTCCGCCTCATACTGACCTACGCCCGGACCGGCGACAAACGAATATGACTTTCGTCACCTTCGATCGTGACTTTCGCCATATGTCTCCGCCCCGCAAATACGGTTCTGATCCGGAGGTAACGGAGGGAGACAGGTCTGTTGGCATCGTTCTACCGCACGTCGCTGCAACACGGGACAAGAGCTGACGCATGACAGTCGTATCGCAGACTCCGCCGCGTCCGCGGTCAAGCGGATTGGCCCATGTGACAGGCCATCCCAAGGGCATTTCGATCACCGTGCGCCAGCAGGCCGCGCTGAATGCAGCACTCGCGGGACGCCTGCGGTGCTATCCCCGCGGCTATGCCGTGAGCGGATCAGGACCGTTCTACACACCGCGGACCATTCTGTCGCTGACGCGCGCCGGCCTCCTGAAGCTCAGCACGACCATGCGTTTTGCAACGGCGACCCGGCGCGCACGGGACATGTATGTCAACTGAGCTGCGAGGAGACACGCATGGCTGAGAGAGCTGGCAGCGCCGCGGATTTCCGAAGTCGCGACATGACCGTCTCGAACACCGCGAGGATTCGCGCATCGGCTATCGGCTAGCGCGGCGGCAGAAAGCGAGGACAGATGCTGCTGCTGTGGATCGGGTCGGCCATCGTCGGAGGCGGCTTTCTCACCGCCCTTTCCGGATGCCTGGTGCTCGACACGCAGTTCGGAAGCTCCCTCCTTGTCGGCGGATCGCTCCTGGTATCGTGCGGCCTGGCGGTCTCCGCGCTCGGCCTTGCGCTCCGGAAACTGGATCGCCTGCGCAACGATGCCGCCACCGACATGTTGGGGACACGCGTCGCCCGCGCGCCCTGCCTCCCGGTTGGCCGCTCCTCCCTCGGGGAAAGTGGAACCTCGCTCGCGCATCCGCGCTGAGGCAAGCCGTGCGTCCACGGCCGCCAACGGCGCGCCGCTTGGCGTGCGGCGCGCGGGCCTCACGACGGCGCGCATTCCCGCGCCACACCGCAAGCCACTGATTTACAATAATTTTTGGGAATCACGTGGCGGAGAGAGCGGGATTCGAACCCGCGATACGGTTTCCCGTATACACACTTTCCAGGCGTGCGCCTTCAACCACTCGGCCACCTCTCCGTGCGCCCTCTCATACGGAGCCGACGGACTTTTGCAAGAGAGTGCGAAGCCGCCGCGACACATTTCTACAAGATATTGATTTTCATCGTTTATTTTTATCGCGCTGCCGGGCTATTCGCATCGCCTGGGCGACGCCCGGAAAGCGAAATGACGCCGGAGTGACGCTGCTTCGCGCGTTCGGCGGGCCTGCTTCGCCGCATGCTTGATTTTTGCCCGGCCAGCGGCGAGACCGGGAGGCTGACACGAGCCCCGTCCGATGCCCGAGACCATCCTGCGCCTTCAGGGGCTCAAATGCCCCCTCCCCGTCCTGCACACCCGCAAGGTGCTGCGCTTGCTCGCGAGCGGCGATGTCGTGGTGGTGGAATGCACCGACCCGATGGCCGCGATCGACATCCCGGTGCTGCTGCGGCAGACCGGCGACATCCTGGAGGCATCGGAACAGAATGGCGACGTCCTGACCTTCCGGATCCGCAAGCCATGACCTCCTCCGCCATGCCCTCTCACACGCTGGCCACACGTGCCCTTCGCCTTGGCCGCCATGTCGCGGTGGTGATGCTGGCGGGCCTCTCCGCCGCAGCAGCACAGACCTGCCGGCGCGACGGCTCCACCGTGCTGTGCGACGACGGCAGGCGCGGCGTGCTGTCGGGCCCCTCCATCATCTGGAGCGACGGCACCCGCTCCAGTTCGGCCACCCAGCACCCGAGCGTGATCATCGGCAACAAGGGCTCGGTGCATGTCGGCCCGGGCGTGTTCGTCGGTCAGGGGTCCGGTATGGTGCCCCTCGACGATCCCAACGCACCGAACAAGACGCGCTGCGCGATCGTGGATGGCGTGTCGTATTGCGAATAGGACGCCTTCGCCGCGCGACCACGCGCGACGAAACGGCATGCTGACGACAGATTACTGCAGCCGGCCTGCGCCGACCGAGTAGAGTGGTCTCACTGCATGACCGTCAAACACTGGCCTGCCGGCGACGATCGACCTGTCGGCGAGGCTGTGCGCGTCCTCGAGCGCCTCGACGAAATCCGAGAACCACTGATGGATCGTGCCGGCGCGCAGCCGCTTCATCATCGCCTCCCAGCGCATGCGGCGCTCGGGCGCCGGCATGGTCAGCGCCGTGGCAATCGCCCGCGCCATGGCGTCGATGTCATGCGGATTGACCAGTAGCGCCGCGTCCAGCTCGTTCGCCGCGCCGGCGAATTTCGACAGCACCAGCACGCCCGGATCGGCCGGATTCTGGGCCGCGACATATTCCTTGGCGACCAGGTTCATGCCGTCATGCAGCGGCGTCACCACGCCGACTTGCGCGGCGCGATAGAAACCGGCCAACACGGTCTGGCTGAACCCCTTGCTGAGATAGCGGATCGGCGTCCAGTCGACCTCGCCATGGCGGCCATTGACCTCGGTGACGAGCTTCGCCAGCTCGTTCTGCAGGTTGCCATAGGCTTCGATCCCGCCACGCGACGGGGTGGCGATCTGCAGCAGCGAGACCGAGCGCTTGAGCGACGGCTGCATCGTCAGCAGGCGGTCGAACGCATTGATGCGATTGACCAGGCCCTTCGAGTAATCGACGCGGTCGACGCCGATCGCCAGCCGCTCGCCATGCAGACTCATGCGCAGGCGCGAGACATCGGGGTGCGACGCGGCGCGCGCCGCATGCTGGGTGAAGGCTTCGACGTCGATGCCGATGGGAAAGACGGCAAGGCGAGACAGGCCGTAGCGGGATGTCACCACGCCGTCCTCGACCTCGACGCCGAGCTCGCCGCGCAGGTAGTCGGCGAAATTCTCGCAATCGTCCTCAGTCTGGAATCCGATGAGATTGTACGCCAGCATGGCGCCGATCAGCTCGCGATGGTTCGGCACGCCGCAGATCACCGCGCGCACCGGCCATGGCGTGTGCAGGAAGAAACCGATCGGCTGCTGCACGTTGAGATCGCGCAGCTCGGCGCCGAGCGCCAGGAAGTGATAGTCCTGAACCCAGAACGCGCTGTCGGGCCGGCGGAAGCGCAGCAGCGCTCGCGCCATGAACGCGTTCACCTCGCGGTAGGATCGATAGTCGTCATTGCAGACGCGGATCAGATCCGGGCGCGAATGCAGCGCCGGCCACAGCGCCGAATTGGCGAAGCCTTCGTAATAGCCGCCGTAATGATCCGCGGGCAGATCGAGCATGGCAATCGCACCCGCGCCGAGCGACTCGATCTGAGGAAAGGGATCCTTGTATGCGCCGTCGCGAACGCGACCGCTGGAACCAACCCAAATAGCTCCGGATTTTTCCACCATCGGCAAGAGTGCCGCCGCCAAGCCCCCTGTCATGGGCTCGTTGGCCTTCGCGCGCGCCACGCGATTCGAGACGACAACGAGATTCACAGGCTGTTCTCCGATTTCTGGTCGGAAGATAAACGGCCGTTCATCAATATGGTTCCTAAATGAACCCGTTCGCGCTTCTGTTCCCGCGGAAGATGCGGGATTATGCTTCGTCAGCCGACGCGACCGGGAACCTGCGGCATCAAGCTGTCGCCACCCTTCGTTTCAATTGCAGTCAAATTCGGGCGGCGCCGTGCGGGAACCAGGTTCCTTCCATTGTGACGCGAGATCGCGTGATGTGTCGTGCGCGAGTCGGCGGAACCTGCACACCACCGATGAATGAACATCATCCGCGCCAGTAGCGGTCTTCCCAGCTCCGCGACAGTTTCATGCCGGTGAGAATCAATCCGGCCATCGAATAGGTCTGCGGAAAGTTGCCGAACAACGCGCCGGATTTCGGATCGACATCTTCCGACAGCAGTCCGTACCGATTGCGATGCGCCAGCGCGTCGACGAACAGCTCGCGCGCCTCCTCCTTGCGGCCGAGCGACCACCACGCGTCGATCAGCCAGAACCGACAGATCAGGAATGCCGTCACCGGCAGGCCGAAATCGTCCTCCGCGGCATACCGCATCATGTGCTTCTCCCGCAGCAACTCGCGCTCCATCGCCGCAACGGTCTTGACGAAACGCGGATCGTCGACCTCGCACACGCCGAGATCCGGCAGCAGCAGGACGCTGGCGTCGAGATCGTCCGAGCCGAACGCCGCAGTGAAGGCCTGCCGCTTCGGATTCCAGGCCCGCTCGATCAGTTCGGCATGCAGCGGATCGGCGATCGCGTTCCAGTGCGCGGCACGATCGGCGAGACCAAGGCGGGTGGCGATCGCAGCCAGGCGGTTGACGCCGGCCCAGCACATCGCGGAGGAGTGGGTATGGATGCGCTGCCGGCCGCGGTACTCCCAGATGCCGGCATCGGGTGCAAGCGCCACCTTCGCCGCCTTGTGCCCGAGCGTCTCGAGCAGGCGAAACAGGCTTTCTTCACCGGGCTTTGGCAGGCGCCGGTCGAAGAACAGCGGAAGTGCGGCAAGAATGACGCTGCCATAGGTGTCGTGCTGGACCTGATCCACCGCTGCGTTGCCGATGCGCACCGGGCCGTCGCCCTGGTAGCCCTGCAGATCCCCGGCCATCCATTCGTCGAGCGGCAGCGTCGGCACGATGCCGTACACCGGTTTCAGGTCATCCTCGGCGTTGGCGGCGATCGACAGCGTGAAACCGATGAAGTCCTCCATGGTCTGGGTGGCGCCGACGCGGTTGAGCGCCTTCACCACGAAATAGGCGTCACGCAACCAGCAATAGCGATAGTCCCAGGTCCGCCCCGAGCCGGGCGCTTCCGGAATCGATGTGGTATGAGCGGCGATGATGCCGCCGGTTTCCTCGAAATTCGACAGCTTCAGCGTGATGGCCGCGCGGATGATCGCTTCCTGCCAGTCGTAGGAAATATAGAGCCGCCGGACCCAGTCGAGCCAATACGCCCTCGTCTGCTCGGCAAACGATGCCGCGGTGGACGCGAGATCACCGGGGAACGGCTCGTCGGAGCCGAACACGAGGTGCAGCGGCCGAGTCAGCACGAACGGCGATTCGTTGTCGATCAGCGCCAGCGGCCCATCGGTCGTCATGCGAATGGCGAGCTCGTCATGCACGTAGCGGATGTGGTTGCTGCCCACCGTGCGGCGGGTCAGCGGCTTGCCATAGGCGTGGGTCGGCCGGACACGGATGGTGATCCGCGGCAGGCCCGCGATCGGCTCGATCATCCGGAACAGCTGCGGCGGCCGAAACATCCGGCCATACTGGCGAAAGCGCGGCGCGAAGTCGGTGATGCGCACCGCATTGCCGTGATGGTCGGTCAGCGTGGTCGAGACCAACGCTGTGTTGCGAATGTAGTCGGACTGCGCATCGACCATGCCGTCCAGCACCACGTCGGTGAAGCCTTTGTCCTCGTTGCCCGCAAGCAGGCGCGAGAACACCGGATCGGAATCGAACCGCGGATAGCACCACCACACCAGGCGGGCCGACGGATCCACCAGCGCAGCGGTGCGGCCATTGCCGATCACGGCAAGGTCAAGTCCATGGTCAGTCATTATGCGGTCTGTCCTTCGCGAACGAGCAGCCCTTCCAGCCAGGCACGCACATGGCATGGATCGTCGAAATGTCCGGCAACGCCGCTGGCATGACGTCCCACCGAGAACGCCAGCCCGCGCAGCTCCGGCATGATGGCGAACACGGTTTCATCGGTGACGTCGTCCCCGAGAAAGACCGGCCTTCGCCCATTGAACGGCGCCCGCTGCATCAGTTCGCGCACCCCGCTCGCCTTGCTGAAGCCCGCCGGCTTGATCTCGCACACCGCCTTGCCCGGCAGAATCTCGATCGGCGCGTGCGGCAGTTCCGCACGGATCATCGAGACCGCGTGGTAGATCGCATGCTCCGCCTGCGGCGCGAGGCGATAGTGCAGCGCCAGCGAGTAACCCTTGTCCTCGAGCAGGATGCCCGGCGCGAGATCGGCGATCGCCGCGAAGCGTTGTTTCAGGTCGGGATCGATCGCCTGGATCGGCGCCGGGGCGATGCGGCCGCGGGCCACGAGCCGCGTTTCCGCGCCGTGCCCGCCGACCGCCGGGAACTGTGACGGAGCAAAGATCACATCGATGTCATCGATCGAGCGACCGCTGACCAGCGCGAGCGCGCCGGCGGTGCGCTCCAGCAACGCTTCAATGGTCTGCCGCAATCCGGGAGGCACGCGAACATCGCTGGGGGTGGGGGCAAGCTCCAGCAAGGTGCCGTCGATATCCAGCAGCAGCGCGCAAGTCTCCAGCGGCGGAAACGGCGCGGCGGCGAGCGGGTTTTCCGACACCGCAGACGTGGACAACTGGAGATCAGACGCATTTTGGATCATTCAATCGAGCTCCTGGGCCGCAAGCGGCCGTGCTACATCTTCGAGCGGCCGGCGTTCAGCGGGAACACAGAAGCGCCAGGCAATCGCAGCCGCTGCTAGCATCAAAAATGCTCCCAAAAGATAGCCGGCGAACACACTGTTGCGTGATCCGCTCGCGATCAGAACGCCGAACAGCGCGGGGCCTGCGACGCCGCCGATCCCGGTGCCGATCGCATAGAACAGCGCGATCGCCAGCGCCCGCACCTCGAGCGGAAACGTTTCGCTGACCGTGAGATACGCAGCGCTCGCCGCCGGCGACGCGAAGAAGAAGATGATCATCCAGCTGATCGTCTGGGTCTGCGCGGTCATCGCGCCGATGGAGAACAGATAGCCGGAGACCGCCAGCAGGAATCCCGACACGCCGTAGGTCACTGCGATCATGGTGCGGCGTCCGAGACTGTCGAACAGCCGCCCCAGCAGCAGCGGCCCCAGGAAGTTTCCCGCGGCGAACGGCAGGATGTACCAGCCGATATGATCCGCCGCGATGCCGAAGAAATCGGTCAACACCAAGGCATAGGTGAAAAAGATCGCGTTGTAGAAGAACGCCTGCGCCGTCATCAGCGCAAGACCGACAAATGCGCGCTGGCGATAGGTCCGGAACAGCGTCCGGACGACTTCGCCGAGCGTGGTATGCGAGCGCATGGAGATGCGGATGGTCGGCAGCGGGTGCATGGGCGATGCGACCGCGGCAGACGCTTCGATGTCCTGCACGATCTGCTGCGCGCGCTGCGGCTGGCCGTGGATCATCAGCCAGCGCGGGCTTTCCGGAATCCAGAACCGCATCAGGAACACCGTGAGGCCCAATGTCGCGCCGGTCATGAACGCGAGCCGCCAACCGAGATCAGGATCGACCACGGACGGATTGAGCAGCACGATGGCGCTGACCGCGCCGAGCGCCGCGCCGATCCAGAAGCTGCCGTTGATGACGAGATCGGTCCAGCCGCGGTAACGCGCCGGCACCATTTCCTGGATGGTGGAGTTGATTGCGGTGTATTCGCCGCCGATGCCCGCGCCCGTGAGAAAGCGGAACAGGCTGAAGCTCCACACGTTCCACGACAGCGCCGTCGCGGCGGTGGCCGCGAGATAGAGCGACAACGTGACGAAGAACAGCTTCTTGCGGCCAAGCCGGTCGGTCAGCCAGCCGAACAGCAGCGCGCCGAGCACGGCGCCGCCGAGATAGGCGCTGCTGGCGAAACCGATGTCGATGTTGTCGAAGCGCAGCACCGGGCTCTGCTTCAGCGCCCCCGACAGGGCGCCGGCCAACGTCACCTCGAGGCCATCGAGGATCCAGGTCACACCAAGCGCGATGACCACGAGGGTGTGGAAGCGGCTCCATGACAGGCGGTCGAGGCGGGCGGGAATGTCGGTCTCGATGATTTGTGCCTCCGCGGTCACGGCGGCAGACGGCCACCGCTCGCGGTTCCCGGAGCTTCGATCAGGCCACGCCAGCCCTGCATGATCCGCCGCCGTCATCATGCGTCCTTCCGCCGCGCGCATCGGTCGCACCACGGCAGGGATGCCTGAAGGTCTCGTGCGCGCCGGGTGCTTCTGGGGTGACCGGTGATGGACAGACCCGCATTGACAAGTTCCGGAGCACAGCACCCCGGATGCTCAACGCGACGGAACCGATGCCGGCCCGTCGCGGGAGGGTAACGCCTGTCTCGCGGCCGGGTTCCCCGACCGCAATGCATCGGGAACATGCAAAAAAAATCCCCCGGAAGCCGGTTCCGGGGGATGTGTCGAACAATGATCGCAGGGAGCGGGGCGGATGTGCCCCGCGCGATGCGTCAGGCGGCGCGGATGGTCGCCATGAAGCGGTCGAGTTCCTGGCGAAGGCGGGTGCTCTCGACCGACAGCGTCTGCGCCGAGTTCAGCACCTCGCCGGACGCCGCGCCGGTTTCACCGGCCCCGCGATTGACCTCGGTGATGCTGCCGGCGACCTCCTGTGTCCCCTTGGCGACGCTCTGGACGTTACGGGCGATCTCCTGGGTCGCCGAGCTCTGCTGCTCGACAGCGGTGGCGATCGTGGCGGCGATGCGCGAGATCTGGCCGATGGTCTGGCCGATCTCCTTGATCGCGGCGACGGACTCCTGGGTCGCGACCTGCATGCCGGTGATGTGCGAGGAGATCTCGTCGGTCGCCTTCGCGGTCTGGCTCGCCAGCGACTTGACCTCGCTCGCCACCACCGCGAAGCCGCGGCCGGCCTCACCGGCGCGGGCCGCCTCGATGGTCGCGTTCAGCGCCAGGAGGTTGGTCTGCTCGGCGATCGCGGTGATCAGCTTGACCACGTCGCCGATCTGTTGCGCGGCGCGCGACAGCTTGGCGATGCGGGCATCGGTCTCTTCCGCCTGGGTCACCGCCGCGGCGGCGATGCGGCTCGACTCCTGCACCTGACGGCCGATCTCGTCGACCGAGGCCGACAGCTCCTCGGTCGCCGAGGCGACCGACTGCACGTTGGACGAGGCTTCTTCCGAGGCGCCGGCGACGCGGCCGGACAGCTCCTGCGTGGTCTCGACGGTGCGGGTCAGCGTGCCGGCCGCGCTCTCGAGCTGGTTCGCCGACAGCGAGACATTGGAGACGATGCCGCCGACCGCTTCCTCGAAATTGTCGGCGAAACGATGCAGCTCGGCCCGGCGCGCGTCGCCGCTCACCTTGTTCTGGGTCTCCCGCTCCGCGGCATCGCGCTCGGCTTTGGCGACGGCCTGCAGCTTGAACTCCTCTACGGCGCTCGCCATCTCGCCGATCTCGTCCTTGCGGCCGAGGCCCGGCAGCACAACGTCGAACTTGCCGGTGGCGAGCTCGCGCATCGCCGCGCACATGCCGATCATCGGGCGCGAGATGCCCTGGCCGAGCGTCCAGGCCAGCAGCGCGCCGAACACCAAGCCACCGATGCCGAGCAGCGAGACGAAGTTCTTGGTGTCTTGGGCGATGGCGTTGGACTGGGTGGAAATGCGGTCCTGCTGCGCCAGCAGGCCGTCCTTGACCACCTTGGCGTCCTTGGTGATGGCGCCGGCCGCCTCCGCCATCTGGGCGGTCAGTTCGTCCACCTTCGCCGCGTTCTGGACGAACTTGGTGAAGGAGGTCTGGTAGCCGCCGAGCTGATCGGAGATCTCCTTGATCTTGGCGCTGAGCTTGTCGTCGCTCGAGGTGAGCGAGGCGAAGCTGTTCTTGAGCAGGTGGATGCGGGCGGTCGCGCTATTCGCCACCGCCTGGTCCGGCTTGACGATGAAGTTGGCGACGTTCGCGGTCACCGCCGCGGACTGCATCGCCATCTCCTTGACGCTCGCCTGGAACGAGGTCTGGCCGGCCAGTGCCGCGGTGTCGGCGAGGTCTTCGAGCCGGTAGCGGAAGAAGTTGCCGAGCCGCAGCAACTGGTTCGACGCGATGCCGGCGTTTTCGGTCTTGATCTCGACCACCTGGGCGAACAGCTTGGTGAAGTCGTTGAACTTGTCGGCGAGCGCCGAAATCTTCGCCTTGTTCTCGCCGCTGCTGACGCTCTCGGCGCGCTTGATCGCCTTGGCGAGGTCGCCTTCGGCGGAGCGGGCCGCCGATTCGTCGGCGGCGTAGCCGGTCAGAGCATAGTAACGTGCAAGTAACTGGTAGGCGGCGAGCTCGCGATCGATGTCACGGGCCGCGTCGGTCTCCGACACGATGGTATGATAGGAGCCGACGCCGGCGGAAATCCGCTCGAAGCCGAAATAGGCGACGCCCATGCTCACGGCCGAGAGGCCGAGCACGGTGATGAAGCCCAGCATGATTTTGGCGCGAAACCTTAGGTTGGATAAAAAGCCGGGCTTCTTCTGCTTCTGCATCCCCTGCTTCTGCCCCCCGGCACCCCTGAACCAGCCCATTTGCGAACCACCCCAATCGATTGCCAAACGAAAGTGACCGGGATGGCCCCCGGTCACAGCGATACATAAAAGTAGGGCAAAATCGATAAGAGGCCGTAAATCTCTACCTCTGGTAGTGAGGTAGGGTACGGGCGTCAGGCAGCTTGATCGGCGGCCTTGGCAGGCTTCTTCGCCGGCGTGATGGCGGGAGCCTGCAGCTCCTTCCAGTCCGGCGCGAGCTGCAACGCCGGCTCGGTCAGGGTCTGCAACCGCGCCAGGTCCATCCCCGGCACCATTTCCCGGACCACCAGCCCCTGCGGCGTGACGTCGATCACCGCAAGATTGGTGTAGATGCGCTTCACCACCCCTGGGGCGGTGAGCGGCAGCGAGCAGCGATGCCTGATCCGCGGCTCGCCAGTCTTGCTGGTGTGCTCCATCAGCACCCGGATGGCGCGGGCGCCGACCGCGAGGTCCATGGCGCCGCCAACCCCCGGCGGGAAGTCCGGATCTTCCGTGGTCCAGTTGGCGAGGTCGCCGGCACCTGACACTTCGAACGCACCGAGCAGGCTGACGTCGAGATGGCCGCCACGGATCATCAGGAAGGCATCGGCGTGATGGACGTAGCACCCGCCCTTGACCAGGGTGGTGTAGTTCTTGCCGGCATCGATCAGGTCGTCGTCCTCCTCCCCGGGCTTCGGCGCCGGACCGAGGCCGAGCACGCCGTTTTCGCTGTGGAAGATGACCTCGCGATCCGCCGGGACATAGCTCGCGGTCAGGGTCGGGATGCCGATGCCGAGATTGACATAGGCGCCCTCGGGCAGGTCCTGGGCGGCGCGCCAGGCAATCTGGTGACGGGTCAACGGGGTCATGCGGCAGCTCCCGAATATTTGGCGTAAAGCGGATGGTTCTTGGGCGGCAGGCGGCCAACCTCGATGACGCGGTCGACGAAAATGCCCGGCGTCACCACGGCCTCGGGATCGAGGCTGCCGAGCTCGACCATGGTCTCGACCTCGACGATGGTGAGGTCGGCTGCCATGGCGCACACCGGATTGAAGTTCCGGCTGGACTTCCGATAGGTCAGGTTGCCCCAGCGGTCGCCGCGCGCCGCCTTGACCAGCGCGACGTCACCGCGCAGCGGCTTCTCGAACACATGCAGCCGCCCGTCGATCATCCGGGTTTCCTTGCCTTCGGCGAGCTTGGTGCCGGCCGAGACCGGCGAAAAGAACCCGCCGAGCCCTGCTGCAGCGCAGCGCATCCGCTCGCTGATCGTGCCCTGCGGCACCAGCTCGAGCTCGAGCGTCTTGGCCCGGTAGGCATTGAGAAAGGCTTTGTAATCGCCGGATCGCGGATAGGAGCAGATCACCTTGCGGACACGGCCGAGATCGATCAGCCGCGCCAGGCCGTGCTCATCGTTCCCCGCATTGTTGGCGACGATGGTGAGATCGCGCGCGCCCTGATCGCACAGCGCCTCCAGCAGGTGGTCGGCGATGCCCACCGCCCCGAAGCCCGGGATCAGCACCACCGCGCCGTCGCGGATGTCCGCGACCGCCTCCCTGATGTCCTTGACCTGCTTGTTGATCACGCCGAACCTTTCCTTCCCGCCGGGATCGGCCGCCGTCGCCGCCCCTCGTCATCTTGATCTTGCTTCGCCGCGCCGCTGTCCGGCAGCGCGGCGTCGTGTGCGGCCATTTTTTGCACCCGCGTGACACTGCGACAAGGCCGCGCACCGCCGGCCCTGTACGCAAGTTTGTCATATCTCGGATGCCCTGCATGCCCGAAGAAGCTGCAACGGGCTCCCGCCGCACGCTCTCTGGTCGCAGTCGCGATTTCGACCAAAATCGTGGTTGCAAAGCGCGCGGGCCCTGCTCTTTAATATTGGAATAATGAAAGAACTTTTGTGGGAGGATCGGCGTGCCAACAGTCAAACTGACGGTCAACGGCAAGGCGGTGTCCGCCGACGTTGAAGATCGCACCCTGCTCGTTCATCTGCTGCGCGACCATCTCGGCCTCACCGGCACACATATCGGCTGCGACACCAGCCAATGTGGCGCCTGTGTCGTTCATATCGACGGCCGCGCGGTGAAGTCCTGCACCGCGCTGGTCGGCCAGGCCGACGGTTGCAATGTCACCACCATCGAAGGCATCGCCACCGGCGACCAGTTGCATCCGATGCAGGCCGCGTTCCGCGACAATCACGGCCTGCAGTGCGGTTACTGCACGCCGGGCATGATCATGACGGCGATCGACATCGTGCATCGTCATGGCGGCAAGCTCGACGAGACGACGGTGCGGCAAGAGCTCGAAGGCAACATTTGCCGCTGCACGGGATATCACAACATCGTCAAATCCGTGCTCGACGCCGCAGAGCGCATGAAGGTTGCCGCCGCGGCCGAATGAGCCGCGGCTCCGACTTGGTCTTCTTCGAAGCAATCACAGGCGGCAAGCGCCCCGACTCCGCGAGCGTCGTGTGGCCGTCCGCCGGACAGGGAGAGATAGCATGGGCGTTGAAGGCATTGGCGCGCGCGTGGCGCGCAAGGAGGACAAGCGGTTCATCACCGGCAGTGGTCGTTACGTCGACGACATCCGGCTGCACGGCATGACCTATGCGCACTTCGTGCGCAGCCCGCATCCGCATGCGAAGGTCAAGAGCATCGACGCGTCGGAAGCGCTGAAGAAGCCCGGCGTGGTCGCCGTGCTCACTGGCCAGCAACTGGTCGACGACAAGATCGGCAACCTGATCTGCGGCTGGATGATCCACTCCAAGGACGGCACGCCGATGAAGATGGGCGCGTGGCCGGCGATGGCGCCGGAGACCGTGCGCTTCGTCGGACAGGCCGTCGCCGTCGTGATCGGCGAGACCCGCAACCAGGCCCGCGACGGCGCCGAAGCCGTGGTCGTCGATTACGAGGAGCTGCCCGCGGTCGCCGACATCCGGGCCGCGATCGCACCTAACGCTCCCCAGCTCCACCCGGAAGCCCCGGGCAACATGATCTATGACTGGCACATCGGCGACGAAGCCGCGACGGACGCCGCGTTCAAGAGTGCGGCGCATGTGGTCGCGCTCGACGTCGTCAACAACCGCCTGGTGCCGAACGCCATGGAGCCGCGCGCGGCGGTCGCGAGCTACGACGCGGCGGAAGAGCACTACACGCTCTACACCACCTCGCAGAACCCGCATGTCGCGCGCCTCGTGCTGTCGGCGTTCTACAACATCGCGCCCGAGCACAAGCTGCGGGTGATCGCCCCCGATGTCGGCGGCGGATTCGGCTCCAAGATCTACATCTACCCCGAGGAGATGGTGACGCTGTGGGCATCGAAGCGGGTCAATCGCCCGGTGAAATGGACCGCGGACCGCACCGAGGCGTTCCTGACCGACGCCCACGGCCGTGACCACCTCACCAAGGCGGAGATGGCGTTCGACAAGGACCACAAGATCACCGGCCTGCGGGTGAAAACCTACGCCAATCTCGGCGCCTACATGTCGCTGTTCTCGTCGTCGGTGCCGACCTATCTCTATGCGACGCTGCTGTCGGGGCAGTATGTCATCCCCAACATCTCCGCCGAGGTGATCACGGTCTACACCAACACCACCCCGGTCGACGCCTATCGCGGCGCCGGGCGGCCGGAGGCGAGCTACCTGCTCGAGCGCATCATGGAGACCGCGGCGCGGCAATTCGATGTCGATCCCGCCGAGCTGCGGCGCAAGAACTTCATCACCCAGTTCCCGTACCAGACCCCGGTGATCATGGCCTATGACACCGGCGACTTTAATGCCTCGCTCGACGCCGCGCTGAAGGCGATCGATTATGCCGGCTTCCCGGCCCGCAAGGCCAAGGCCAAGCAGGACGGCAAGCTGCGCGGCATCGGCTTCTCCTGCTACATCGAGGCCTGCGGCATCGCACCGTCGAAAGCGGTCGGCAGCCTCGGCGCCGGCGTCGGCCTGTGGGAATCGGCGGAGGTCCGCGTCAATCCGGTCGGCACGATCGAGATCCTCACCGGCTCGCACAGCCATGGCCAAGGCCACGAGACCACCTTCGCCCAGGTGGTCGCCGACCGGCTCGGCATCCCGATCAGCCAGGTGTCGATCGTGCACGGCGACACCGACAAGGTGCAGTTCGGCATGGGCACCTACGGCTCGCGCTCCGGCGCGGTCGGCCTCTCCGCCATCGTCAAGGCGATGGAGAAGGTCGAGGCCAAGGCCAAGAAGATCGCCGCTCACCAGCTCGAAGCCTCGGTCGACGACATCGTCATCGAGGAGGGGCAGTTCAAGGTGACCGGCACCGACAAGGCGATCGCGCTGCCGATGGTGGCGCTCGCCGCCTACACCGCCCACAACCTGCCCGAGGGCATGGAGCCGGGCCTCAAGGAAGGCGCGTTCTACGACCCGACCAACTTCACCTTCCCGGCGGGCGCCTATGTCTGCGAGGTCGAGGTCGATCCGGCCACCGGCAAGACCGACTTCGTCAACTTCGTCGCCGCCGACGACTTCGGCCGCCTGATCAACCCGATGATCGTCGAGGGCCAGGTCCATGGTGGCCTCGCCCAGGGCATCGGCCAGGCGCTGCTCGAAGGCGCCGTCTACGACAGCAGCGGCCAGCTGCTGACGGCGTCGTTCATGGACTATGCCATGCCGCGCGCCGACGACCTGCCGTCGTTCAAGCTGTCGCACACCACGACGCTGTGCCCGGGCAATCCGCTCGGCATCAAGGGCTGCGGCGAAGCCGGCGCGATCGGCTCGTCTGCCGCCGTGATCAACGCCATCACCGACGCCATCGGCCACAACCGCCTGGAAATGCCGGCCAGTCCCGACCGGGTGTGGCACGCCATCCACCAGCCGCAGGCCGCCGAGTAACGGGGAGACGACCATGTACCAGACCACATATCATCGTCCTTCCACCGTCGCCGAGGCCACGGCGCTGTTCGCCAAAGGCGCAGAAGCCAAATATCTCGCCGGCGGCCAGACGCTGCTGCCGGTGATGAAGCAGCGTCTCGCCGCGCCGTCGGACGTGATCGATCTCGCCCGCATCAAGGAGCTGGTGGGCGTCGAAGCATCCGCCGACACCCTGATCATCAAGGCGGCGACCACCTATTACGACATCATGACCGATCCGGCCGTGAACAAGGCGATCCCCGCCATCGCGCAACTGACCTCCACGCTCGGCGACCCGGCGGTGCGCTACCGCGGCACCATCGGCGGCTCGATCGCCAACAACGACCCGGCCGCGGACTTCCCCGCCGCGGTGCTGGCGCTCGACGCCACCGTCAAGACCAACAAGCGCAGCATCACGGCCGCCGACTTCTTCAAGGGCCTGTTCTCGACCGCCCTCGAGGATGGCGAGATCATCACCGCGGTCGCCTTTCCGATCCCGGAGAAAGCGGCCTACGCCAAGTTCCGCCACCCTGCGTCACGCTTTGCGCTGACCGGCGTGTTCGTGGTGAAGGCGAAAAACGGCGACGTCCGCGTCGCCGCCACCGGCGCGTCGCAAAACGGCGTGATGCGGGTCGCCGCGATCGAAGCCGCGCTCAAGGCCAATTGGTCCACGGCCGCGCTCGACGCCGTCACGATTTCCGCCAGCGGGATGATCGAAGACATTCACGGCAGCGCCGCCTACCGCGCCAACCTCATCAAGGTGATGGCGCAACGCGCGGTGGCACAGGCCGGTTGATCCGGCCAGGCCCAAGCGATCACCACGATCCGGCGCCTGAGCGATCAGGCGCCGGATTTCTTTTCGGCCGCCGCTGGAGGGCTTTCGCCGCGGGCCGATCCGGATATGCTGCGCCGCATGACCGACCACCGCCTGTCCGCCCCCGCGGCGCTGCGTAACCGCGATCTGATCCTCGACGTGCTGCGCACCGTCCTGCCCACACGCGGCACCGTGCTTGAAATTGCGAGCGGCAGCGGCGAGCACGTGATGCATTTCGCCCGCCATCTGCCGAACCTCGTCTTCCAGCCGTCCGATCCGGGCACCGCCGAACAACACAGCATCGCAGCCTGGGCCGCCGACAGCGGCCTTCGCAACATCAATCCGCCGATCGCCCTCGATGCCGCCGCGCCGCCCTGGCCGATCGACCACGCGGACGCCGTCATCTGCATCAACATGATCCACATCTCGCCGTGGCAGGCGACCGAAGGGCTGATGCGCGGTGCGGCTGCGATCCTGCCGTCCGGCGCGCCGCTCTATCTCTATGGCCCGTATCGACGCAGCGACATGCCGCTCGAGCCGAGCAACGCGGCGTTCGATGCCAACCTGCGCAGCCGCAATCCCGCCTGGGGCCTGCGCGCGCTCGACGACGTCGCCGCACTCGCTGCGGCCAGAGGCTTTTCAAGCCCGACTGTCACGCCAATGCCGGCGAACAATCTGAGCCTCGTGTTCCGGAAATTTTGAGAGCGCGCCTCACCTATCGGCGTCTACACAACGTGAAGGGCTGCAACGCGGCGCTGCCGGATGCGGCCCTTCAGTAAACGCAGATCGAGTTAGCCGGACGCGCCGGCGTTACGCCGCGGTCTTGCCCTCGACCGTCAGCACGCCGCGGCGGATCTGGTCTTCCTCGATCGATTCGAACAGCGCCTTGAAGTTGCCCTCGCCGAAGCCCTCATCGCCCTTGCGCTGGATGAACTCGAAGAAGATCGGCCCGATGGCGTTGGCGGAGAAGATCTGCAGCAGCACCTTGGTGCGGCCACCGTTCACCACGCCCTCGCCATCGATCAGGATGCCGTTCGTCCGCAGCCGCGCGACATCCTCGCCGTGCCCGGGCAACCGCTGGTCGACACGCTCGAAATAGGTGTCGGGGGGCGAGGGCATGAACGGCAGGCCGTCGGCACGCAGCGTCTCGATGGCGCGGTAGATGTCCTTCACGCCGCAGGCGATGTGCTGGATGCCCTCGCCGCGGTAGATGTGGAGGTACTCCTCGATCTGTCCGGAATCGCCGGCGTCCTCGTTGATCGGAATCCGGATCTTGCCGTCCGGGCTGGTCAGCGCGCGCGAAAACAGGCCAGACGCGCGCCCCTCGATGTCGAAGAAGCGGATCTGACGGAAGTTGAACAGACGGCTGTAGAAGTCGGTCCACACGTCCATGCGGCCGCGGTGCACGTTGTGGGTGAGATGGTCGATATAATAGAGACCGACGCCTTCGGGGCGCGGATTGCGGCCGTTCAGCCATGCGAACTCCGCATCATAGGCCGAGCCCTTGGCGCCGTACTGGTCGACGAAATAAAGGAGACTGCCGCCGATGCCCTTGATGGCCGGCACGTCCAGCGTCTTCTGCTCCGGCGGGATGCCTGCCGGCTCGGCGCCGAGCGCGATCGCGCGCTCATAGGCCTGCCGGGCGTCGACCACGCGGAACGCCATCGACGGCGCACACGGGCCGTGGGCGGCGACGAAGTCGTGGCCGTGGGTGCCCCGCTCTTCGTTGACGAGATAGTTCACGTCGCCCTGGCGATACACCGTGATCGCCTTGGTCTTGTGCCGCGCGACCGCGGTGAACCCCATCAGGCGGAACAGGGCGTGCAGCTGCGCCGGCTCCGGATGGGCGTATTCGACGAACTCGAAACCGTCGGTGCCCATCGGATTGTGGTCGGAAATGGTGGCGGCCGGCGCATCGTGCGGAAATGGACCCATCGCGGTTCTCCCTGGACTTTGATGGCGACATCTTCGGTCACATCGGGCACAATGTTCGTGCATAATGCGGCAGAGATCGCGGTCAAAGCGCACGGTTCGTGCATTTATGAGGATAATTTTGCATGACAACGACAGGAGCCGTTGCAGTCGACGCTTTCGACCTCAAGATTCTGGCCGCCCTGCAGGACGACGGCCGCCTGACCAACCAGGAGCTCGCCGAGGTCGCCGGCCTCTCCGCCTCGCAGTGCTCGCGGCGCCGCAGCCGGCTCGAGGAGGACGGCATCATCCAGGGCTATCACGCCGACCTCGCCAGCGAGGCGCTGGGCTTCAACGTCATCGCGCTGGTGCACATCACCCTCGCCACCCATTCGCCGAACAACGCCAAGCGCTTCCGCGACCTGGTGCTGCGGGTCGACGATATCCAGGAGGCCTTCGCCCTGACCGGCGACGCCGACTACATGCTCAAGATCGCGCTGCGCGACCTCAAGAGCCTGTCGGATATCGTCAACAACGTGCTGATGCCGCACGACAGCGTCGCCCATGTGCGCTCGTCGATCGTGCTGGATTGCCTGAAGACCACGCGCAAGTTGCCGCTCGACGGACCACGCAGCCCCGGCGGCCGGCGTTAACGATTACAAGCGCCCATCGCCGCGGCCATCGAGCAGCGGCCTGCGCCATGTTGGGGCACGCGCGCTCGCCGATCACAAGATCGAGCATCACCCGATCGGGGTACTCCCTGATTCGGCCGATTCGCCCCTGCTTTGTTCAGGCACCGTTCGAAACATTAACGGCGGTGCTTCCACCGTCACATTTCGGAACACGAGCGCTGCAGCGGCCGGGGGCCACCACGACGAGCACCTCCTTGCCTGCTTTCGTCACTGCCGATCAGCGACGCCGGCACGAAATTAACGATTGCGGCGCGTGGCACGACGAGACGCCCCCGGATGATCGCCCGCAGGCAACCCGATCTTGTGCCGGCGCGCGCAGCCAATCACCAGATCAGGCATATCTCATTGTTCGACATGCTGATTCGGCCGATTCGCCCCTGTTTCGTTCCGCCGTTGTTCGAAACATTAACGGCACAAACATCTTCCGTCACATTTCGGAACAGAGGTCCCGCGACAAGCTGACGGCCGCCATGGCGATCGCCGAGGCACGCGTTGTCGCCCCTCCCCCTGCAAGGCCGCTGCGAAATTAACGTTTTGGACGCGTTGCACGGCCAAGTGAGTGCAGGACAGTGAAGCGGCCCGCCTCGATCTTGCGTCGCGTCGCACGGCCAGTCACCAGATCGGGCGTATCCCGTTCTCCGACAAGGCGATTCGGCCGATTCGGGCGCGTTTCGTTCCGAACTCGTTCCAAAGGTTAACCGCACCGCACCCGCGCGTCGCGTTCTGGGACACACGCTTGGCAAAGCTGCCGTCACCCCCCGGGCGCCGAACGACCGGCCTGATCAAAACCACAGCGCCACCCTGCACAGGGTCCGCATCCTTGCACGCCGCGGTGCTTTATGGTTCGGTCCCGCGGTCATCGGTGTCTTCCATCCGGGAAGATGAAACGGGAATGCGGTGCCGGGACAAACGTCCCTCACGCCGCAGCTGCCCCCGCAACTGTAAGCGGCAGACCGCGATTGCACGCGCCACTGGACCACCCGACGCGGGATCCGGGAAGGCTGATCGCTGGATCGCACACCGCAAGCCAGGAGACCGGCCGCTGACAGGCATCAACACGTCGGCGGCGGGCCGGCGAAGAGGGGTTTCATGGCTTGTCTCCCGCGGACGGGCGCATCCGTCGCCTCGGCAGCGCCGCTCTCCATCAAGACCACTGACACGCCGCCGACCGCCACGAAGCCCACGACCTGCGGAGGCGTCGGCGCGGCATGGTAGCTCCCGGCACAACGCGGCCACCGCTCGCGGCGGCCACCCTGATCCTCGCAATGCTCGCGGCCGCGCTGACGATCGGCTCGCTCGGCGTCGGTCCGGTCAAGCTCGCGCCCGTGACCGTGATCAAGGCGCTGCTCGGTGAGGGCAGCGACGTCCATCTCATCATCGTCCGCGAGATCCGGCTGCCGCGCGCGATCCTCGCGGTCGCGATCGGCGGCATCCTCGGGTTGTCCGGTGCCGCGCTGCAGGGCCTGCTACGCAACCCGCTGGCGTCGCCGTCGCTGTTCGGCGCGCCGCAGTCCGCCGCCTTCGGCGCGGTGCTGATGATCGCGCTCGGCCTCGCCGACGTACGCTCCTATGTCCTGCCGGTGGCGGCGATCACCGCCGCTTTCATCTCGGTGTTCGCGCTGCTGGCGGTGGCCGGCCGCAATGCCGGGCTGTTGCTGCTGATCCTCGCCGGCCTCGCCCTGCAGAGCCTCGCCGGCGCCCTCACCTCGCTCACGATGAACCTGTCGCCCAATCCGTTCGCCGCGCTCGAGATCGCCTTCTGGCTGCTCGGCTCGCTGGAGGACCGCAGCTTCCAGCATGTCATGCTGGCCATGCCGTTCATCGCCGTCGGCGCGATCGTGCTGATGAGCCAGCGCCATGCCTTCCGCGTGCTGAGCCTCGGCGAGGAAGCAGCCCAGAGCCTCGGCGTCGGCGTGGCGCGGGTGCGGCTCGTCACCATCGCCGGCGTCGCCCTCGGCGTCGGCGGCGCGGTCGCGGTGACGGGCACCATCGGCTTCATCGGCCTCGTGGCGCCACATCTGGTGCGGCCGCTGGTCGGCCATGACCCCGGACGGATCATGCTGCCGAGCGCGCTGGCCGGCGCCTGCCTGCTGCTCGCCGCCGACATCGCGGTGCGGCTGATCCCCGCGACCACCGACATCAAGGTCGGCGTTCTGACCGCGATCATCGGCGTGCCGTTCTTCCTCTATCTGATCGTGCGCGAGCGGCGCGCCCTCGGCGGAGGGCTGGCATGAGCGTCCCCTACCTGACAGCCGATGATCTGCGGGTGCGCCTCGCCGGCCGCGAGGTGCTCAAGGGCGTCTCGCTCGCTCTGCCGCAACAGGGCCTGGTCGCACTGGTCGGGCCGAACGGCGCCGGCAAGACCACGCTGCTGCGCGCGCTCGCCGGCCTGTTGCCGGCGCACGACCTGATCCATGGCGCGGTCAAGCTCGATGAGGTCGACATCGCGACGCTGCCGCTCCGCGAGCGCGCCCGCCGCTTCGCCTACCTGCCGCAGGGCCATGCGGTGCACTGGCCGCTGCCGGTGCACGACGTGGTGGCGCTCGGCCGCTATCCGCACGGTGCCACCGATCCGACCCGCCTCAACGACGCCGACGAAGCGGCGGTGGCACGGGCGATGCGGACGGCGGATGTCGAGCAGTTCAGCACGCGCAGCATCACCGCGCTGTCCGGCGGCGAGCGCAGCCGTGTCGCGCTGGCGCGCGTGCTGGCGGTGGAAGCGCCGGTGATCCTCGCCGACGAGCCGATCGCCTCGCTCGACCCGCGCCACCAGATCGACGTGATGCGCGCCCTGCATGTTGCCGCCGGCGACGGCAAGCTGGTCATCGTCGTCACCCACGATCTCGGGCTTGCGGCGCGCTTTGCCGACCAGGTGCTGGTGATGTCCGATGGCCAGCTCGTCGCCCAGGGCTCGTGCGACACCGCGCTGTCCGACGCCGTCCTCGCCGAGGTATTCCGGATCGAGGCTTATCGCGCGACCCATGGCGATGCCGCGGTGATCGTGCCGTGGGCGGAGCGCTCGCGATGACCGCCGGCTCAGTCCGCCAGCAGCGCGGCGATCAGGCGCGCGCGCGCCGCGTCGTCGGGCGGCAGGCCGAAGCGCAGCAGGTCCGGCGCCTCAATGAACCGGCGGCACCAGATGCGATGACGGGCGAGACGCGCATGCAGCGCCGTGGCGTCGCGATGCCGCGTCAGACGGAACAACGACGTGCCGCCAATGATCGTGAGACCGGACTGCAGCAGCGCCTGGTCGAGCGCGACGGCCATGGCCTTGAGGCTCTCACGTGTTCGCGTGGCCCAAGCGTGATCGGCGAGCGCGGCGGCGCCGATGGCGAGCGCGGGACCGGAACAGCTCCACGGCCCCAGCGCCTCGGCGATCCCAGCGGCGATCGCTGGCGCGGCAACGGCAAAGCCGAGCCGCACGCCGGCGAGGCCATAGAATTTTCCGAACGAGCGCAGGATCACGATCGGCAGATCACTGCACAGGCCGGCAGCGGTCATCTGCGGATCGACATCGGCAAAAGCCTCATCGATCACCAGCCAGCCGCCGTTGCGCTGGACGGCGCGCGCCGCCTGTCGCAACTCGTCATGGCTGAAGACACGGCCGTCCGGGTTGTTTGGATTGACGACGACGACATGGCGTCCGCGCAGGACGGCGGTCGCAAGGTCATCCACCGTGGCGACATCATGGCCGGCGCGGCGCCACGCCAGCGCATGCTCGTTGTAGGTGCGGCCGACCACGGCGACAGTGCCGGTGTCAGCGAGACTGGGCAGCCACTGAATCAGCGCCTGGGTGCCGGGCGCGGCGACGATGTCGACACCAGCCGGCACCATGTAAGCCGCGCGTGCCGCCGCGAGCAGCGCATCGTTCTCGGCGCGGGACGGCAGGCGCAGCCAGGCATCGGCTGCGAGCGCTGTCGGCAATGGCCAGGGGCAGGGATTGATTCCGGTCGAGAGGTCGAGCCAGTCCGATGGCGCGCCGCCATGCTGCGCCATTGCCTCGCCGAGATCGCCGCCATGTTTCATGGGCGCTTCTTGCCATCATCGCGGCGCTGGCGCGAGCGAATTCGTGGCGCGGCCACCGGCCTTGCCATCGCCGTAACCGCGACGACCGCCGCGACCGCCAGCGGGCCGCGCATCGCCTCGATCAATCTCTGCACCGACCAGTTGCTGATAACGCTGGCCGATCCCGACCAGATCGTCGGCCTCAGCCCCTATGCGCGGGACAAGGCCCGCTCCTGGATGGCCACCGAGGCGGCGCGGTTTCCGCTGCTGTCCGGCGAGGCCGAGGACGTGCTGGAACTCAAGCCGGACCTCGTGGTCGCCGGCCGCTACACCAAACGCGCCACCCGCGAATTGCTCAAACGCCAGGGCTTCAAGGTGGTGGAGCTCGACGCCGTCCGCTCCATCGAGGACACCAGGCAGCAGATCAAGCGCATCGGCGACGTGGTCGGCCATCCCGAGCGCGCCGCCGCCCAAATCGCCCGCATTGATGCGGCGGTGGCGCGGGCCCGTGCGGCAGTGGCGCGCAAGCCGGTGCGGGTGCTCGGCGTGTCACGCCGCGGCTGGGTATCGGGCGGCGACAGTCTGACCAGTTCGCTGCTACAGACCATCGGCATCACCAATGCGGCGCGCGACGTCAGCCTGCGATCCAGCGGCGGCTTCGCGTCGCTGGAGGCCATCATCGCCGCCAAGCCGGATTTCCTGCTGGTGTCGGAGAGCGACGACTTTGCCGAAGATCAGGGCCGCGCCTTTCTGCTGCATCCGGCGCTGCAGGAGCTGTACCCGCCCGACAAGCGCATCGTGCTGCCGGAGCGGCTCACCGTGTGCGGCGGACCGATGCTGGGGGACGCACTGGATCGCCTGACAGCAGAGTTCGAGCGGGTCACCCACTGACATGACCGCGTGGTCCGACAGCCTGCTGGTGGTCGTGAGCGCACTGGCGCTGGATGCGCTCATTGGCGATCCCGATTGGCTGTGGCGGCGGCTGCCGCACCCCATCGTCCTGATCGGCCGCACCATCGGCGCGCTCGACCGCGGCCTGAACCGCGAGGATCAATCGCCGGGGTGGCGGCGTGCTGCGGGAATCATCACCATCATGGTGCTGGTGGCGGGCGCCATGCTGGCCGGGCACCTGATCGACATCGCCTTACGCGCGCTGCCGGCCGGTTCGCTGCTCGTCGCCCTGGTTGCTGCGATCTTCATTGCCCAGCGCAGCCTCTACGAGCATGTCGCCGCCGTCGCCGGCGCCTTCGAGACAGGCGGCCTCCCTGAAGCGCGCCGCGCCGTATCCATGATCGTCGGGCGCGATCCCGCACAGCTCGACGACAGCGGCGTCAGCCGCGCGGCCATCGAATCCTGCGCCGAGAACTTTTCCGACGGCGTGGTGGCTCCGGTGTTCTGGCTGGCGCTGTTCGGCCTGCCTGGCCTTCTCGCCTACAAGGCGATCAACACCGCCGATTCCATGATCGGCCACCGCACCGCGCGCCATGCCGCGTACGGCTGGGCCGCCGCGCGACTCGACGACCTTGTCAACCTCGTCCCCGCGCGTCTCGCCGGCTTATTGGTCGCGCTTGCCGCGCCGGTCGCCGGCGGCGCGGTCGGCACGGCGTTGCGCGTCATGGCCCGGGATGCCGGCCGTCACCGCTCGCCCAATGCCGGCTGGCCGGAGGCGGCGATGGCGGGCGCGCTCGGCCTCGCCCTCGCCGGGCCGCGGCGCTATGCGACCTACAGCGTCGACGATCCCTTCCTCAACCCGGAGGGGCGCAAGGACGCGGCGCCCACCGATATCCACCGCGCGCTACGCGTGATGGTGGCCGCCGGCGGACTGCAGGCGCTGGTCTATGGCGGATTGCTGGCGATGGCCTTGATCTGAACTCAGCGGCTGCGCGCGATCGCCAGCAGGCGATCGACATCGAGATGCGCCGCGAGATGGTCGGCGAGCGCATCGAGCGCGCGCTCGATCGCGCTCTCATAGGCGAGCGACGCGGCGACGCCGAACTGCGCGAGCCACGCGCGGCGGAATGCATCACCGGTAAACAGGCCGTGCAGGTAGGTGCCCTGCACTCGCCCGTCGGCAGACATCGCGCCATCCGGCCGATCGTTCAGGCGCACGAACGGCCGCGCACAGTCGGCGCCCTCGGTGCGGCCGAGATGGATCTCATAGCCTTCGATCGGCGCACCACTGGTGCAATGGATGCCGTGCGACAGCACCGTGGTCTTGTCGCCGCTCATCACCGTGGTGACGTCGAGCAGGCCGAGCCCCGCCACCGTGCCCGCCGGACCATCGATGCCATCGGGATCGGCGATCGCGGCTCCCAGCAGCTGATAGCCGCCGCACAGGCCCAGCACATGGCCGCCGCGCCGGACGTGGGCGCGGATGTCGATGTCCCAGCCCTGCGCCCGCAGGAAGGCGAGGTCGCCGATGGTCGACTTGGTGCCCGGCAGGATCACCACATGGGCTTCCGCCGGGATCGGCGTGCCCGGACGGACGAATATGAGGCGCACGCCGGCTTCCATGCCGAGCGGATCGAGATCGTCGAAATTGGCGATGCGCGACAGCATCGGCACGGCGACCACCAGCTCGGCCGGCGTTGCCTTCGCGCGATCGAGATCGAGCGCGTCCTCCGCCGGCAGGAACGCGGCCTGCGGCAACCACGGCACGACCCCGAGCGAGGGCCACCCGGTGTAGCGCGTGATCTCCGCGAGGCCGGAGTCGAACAGGCTAGCGTCGCCGCGAAACTTGTTGATCAGGAAGCCGGCGATGCGCGCCCGCTCGTCCGCCGCCAGCACCGCATGGGTGCCGACGAGGCTGGCGATGACGCCGCCGCGGTCGATGTCGCCGGCCAGCACCACCGGCACGTCGGCCGCTGCGGCAAAGCCCATGTTGGCGATGTCGCCGGCCCGCAGGTTGATCTCCGCCGGGCTGCCGGCGCCCTCCACCAGCACGATGTCGGCATCGCCCGCGAGATGTTCGAAACTCTCGAGCACCGCCGGCAGCAGCGCCGCCTTGCGGTCGAGATAGTGCTGCGCCCGCAGCGTGCCGGTGCGCCGGCCGCGCACGATGACCTGCGCGCCGGTGTCGGTCTCCGGCTTCAAGAGCACAGGATTCATGTGCACGCTCGGCGGCCGCCGCGCGGCGCGGGCCTGCACCGCCTGTGCGCGGCCGATCTCGCCGCCGTCGACCGCGATCGCCGCATTGTTGGACATGTTCTGCGGCTTGAACGGCGCGACGCTGAGGCCACGCCGCACCAAAAGCCGCGCCAGCCCGGCAACCAGGGTCGACTTGCCGGCATTGGAGCCGGTCGCCTGGATCATCAGTGCCGGCGTGCGGCGCGCCATCAGAACTCGATGCCTTTCTGGGCCTTGATGCCCTGGCGGAACGGATGCTTGACCAGCGTCATCTCGGTGACGAGGTCGGCGAGCTCGATCAGCGCCGGATGGGCGTTGCGGCCGGTGACGATGACATGCTTGTCCGCCGGCTTCTCGTCGCGCAGGAAGGCCACGACCTCATCGATCGGCAGATATTCGTAGCGCAGCACGATGTTGAGTTCGTCGAGCAGCACGAGGCGGTTGTCGTCGCTGCGGATCAGCTCCTTGGCGCGTTCCCACGCCGCGGTCGCCGCCGCGATGTCGCGGGCGCGATCCTGGGTCTCCCAGGTAAATCCTTCGCCCATGATGTGCAGGGTGACGAGCTCGGGAAATTTCGCGAGCAGCTTTGCCTCGCCGGTGTCCCAGCTCGGCGACTTGACGAACTGCACCACCGCGACCGGCCAGCCATGGCCGATGTGCCGGAACACCATGCCGAGCGCCGCCGAGGTCTTGCCCTTGCCGGTACCGGTGTGGACGATCAGCAGGCCCTTGTCGGCGGTCTTGCCCGCCATGATCTTGTCGCGCGCCGCCTTGTGCTTGCGCATCTTCTCGGCGTGGCGCGCATTCTCGGCAGCCTCGTCGCGATCCGGTTCGGTCACGGTCGTGTCTCCTGTGAAGTCAAAAGCTCGGCGATCAGGTTGGCCGCGCTGTTGGAACGTGGCGTCCACAACCCACGGCGCATCGCTTCAGCGAACCGCAGCGCCGTCTCGCGCAGCGCCGCGGGGTTGGCCTCCGCCATAAAATCCCGCACCCGCACGTCCTCCAGATAGGCCGTGAACAGCTGGTCGAAATGATGGCCCGACACCGCGTCGGTCGAGGCGGCGAAGCCATAGAGGTAGTCGACCGTCGCCGCGATCTCGAAGGCGCCCTTGTAGCCGTGGCGCATCACGCCGTCGATCCATTTCGGGTTGGCGGCGCGGCCGCGCACCACCCGTGAGATCTCGTGCGCCAGCAGCCGCGGCAATGGCGCCTCGGGGCGCGAGGTGTCGATGTGAGTGATCCGCGGCGCGGCGCCGCGCAGGGTCTGCACCGTCGCGGCGAGACCGCCCATGAACTGGTAATAATCGTCGGAATCCAGAATATCGTGCTCGCGGTTGTCCTGCGCCTGCGCCACCAGATCGACCCGGCCGAGCTGCGCAGTGAAGTCGCCGCGCGCCGCCGCACCTTCGCTACCGCTGCCATAGGCGAACGCGCCCCACGACAAGTAAACGTCGGCGATATCGCCGCGATTGTCCCAACCGCCCTCATCGATCAGTGCCTGCAGCCCCGCGCCATAGGCGCCGGGCTTGGCGCCGAACACGCGATAGCTCGCCTGCCGCTGCGCGGCCTCGGCCGGCATCCCTTCCGCGGCGAGCGCGCGCGCCCGCTCGCGGACATGGGCTGCGATCGGATTGGCGTCATCGGGCTCGTCGAGGGCAGCGATCGCGCGCACGGCGCTGTCGAGCAGGTCCATCTGGGTCGGAAAGGCGTCGCGAAACAGACCCGACACGCGGAACGTGACGTCGACGCGCGGCCGCTTCAACTCCGCGAGCGACACGATCGCAAAGCCGGTAACGCGCCCCGACGCCTCATCCCACACCGGGCGGGCACCGATGAGAGCGAGCGCCTGCGCCACGTCGTCGCCGCCGGTGCGCATGTTGGCGGTGCCCCACGCCGATAGCGCGATGGTGCGTGGCCATTCGCCGGCCTGCTGCCAGTAGTGCTCGACCAACCGCTCGGCGGCAAGGCGGCCGATACGCCATGCCGATGGGCTCGGCACTGCGCGCACGTCGACCGCGAAGAAGTTGCGCCCCGTCGGCAGCACATCGGGCCGGCCGCGGGTCGGCGCTCCGGACGGCCCCGGCGGCACGAAGCGGCCGTCCAGCCCGCGCAGCAGGGCAAGCACCTCGGCCTCGCCGCATCGGTCGATGGCCGGACGCAGCCACCCTTCGATCCACTGCAGCACGGCCACCGCTTGCGCCCACGCCGGATCGGGGGACACGTCGCCACGCACCAGCGCCGCGGCGAGATGCTCGATGCGCTCCACGGTATCGCCGGCGGTGCGCCATGGCGCACCGCTCAGCGTGGCGAGCACCGGCGGTCGCGGACCGGTGTAGTCTGCCGCCAGCTCACGCGCCAGCGGATCGAAATCGCCGAGCCCGAGATCGCGCGCCAAGGCCCGGTGCAGCGACGCATCTTCCGGCCGGATCTCGGAGCGCGGCAGCCGGGCGATGGCGACCAGCAGGTCGTCGCCCTGCCGTCCGGTGGGCGAGCGGCCGAACACATGCAGGCCGTCGCGGATCTGCATTTCCTTGAGGTCGCAGAGATGAGCGTCGATCGCACGCAGCGCATCGGCGGTCGGGGTGTCTCTGCTGACGCCGACGTCGGCATCGAGACGCTGCACCCGCGCCAGCGACAGGATGTCGTCGGCAATCGTATCCGCCCGTTTCGGATCGAGATCGGCGGCGAGCGCATATTCGTCGACCAGGCTTTCCATCCGTGCCAGATCGTCATGCAGCTCGGCGCGGGTCATCGGCGGCGTCAGATGATCGACGATCACGGCGCTAGCGCGACGCTTGGCCTGAATGCCTTCGCCGGGATCGTTGACGATGAAGGGGTAGAGATGCGGCACTGGCCCCAGCACGGCATCCGGCGTGCAGTCGGCGGAGAGGCCAGCGCTCTTGCCCGGCAGCCATTCGAGGTTGCCGTGCTTGCCGAGATGCACCACCGCATGGACGCCGAACACCGTTCGCAGCCACAGGTAGAACGCAAGGTAATGGTGCGGCGGCGCCAGATCCGGATCGTGGTAGGTGCTCTTGGGATCGATGTTGTAGCCACGCGCCGGCTGGATGCCAACCACGACATGGCCGAAGCGATGCAGGCCGAGGTGGAAGGCCTCGCCGACAAGATGCGGACCCTGTCGCGGATCGCCCCAGCGCTGGATGACCGCCTGGCGGACGCTCCCAGGCAGTTCGGCGAACGCCCGCTCGTAGTCGGCAAGGCCCCAGCGCACGCCGCCATCGCGCGCAGCGCGGTCCGCCAGAACGTTGGTCGGGCGGGCCTGCAGGAGACGCATCATCGCGGCGTTGTCGTCCGGCGCATCGCCGACGTCATAGCCGGCCTGGCGCATCGCCCGCAGGATGACGATCAGGCTTTCCGGCGTATCGAGGCCGACGCCGTTGGCGAGCCGCCCGTCGCGGTTCGGATAGTTGGCGAGCACCAGCGCCACCTGCCGCTCGGCCGGCGCGGCGCGGCGCAGCGCCACCCAGCGCGCGGCAAGCTCGGCGGTCGCGGCGATGCGATCTGGCACGGCGCGCAGCACCGTCGGCGCGAACGCGCCGTCTTCGCTGTCGGCCTTTTCCTTGAAGGCGACGGCGTGGGCGAAGATGCGGCCGTCGACTTCGGGCAGCACCACATGCATGGCGAGGTCGCGCGGCAACAGGCCGCGTGACGACGCCTCCCAGGCGCCGCGCGAGGACCCCGCCAGCGCCACCTGCAGCACCGGGCAGTCGAACGCCGCCAGCACGCCATTGTCGTCGGCTGCGGTCGCCGTGGCGAATGCGGTGGCATTGATGATGATGTCAGGCGGGTGCGCGGCCAGCGCCGCGCGCAGGAAGGCGCCGGAGCGCTCGTCCTTCAGGCTGGTGACGTAAAGCCCGACCGGGTCGAGGCCGCGCTGGCGCAGCGCCGCGGCGAGGTCGGCGAGCGGCGCGGTGTCGCCGGCCGCGGCCAGTGCCCGGTAGAAGATCAGGGCGGCGCGCGGCCGGTCGCTGTGCGCCGGCTCGGCAGGCCAGAACCCCGCCGCGGGCATCGGCCGCGGTGGCGGCGGCGCCTCGCCTTGCCCGGTCAGATGCGCCGCGAAGCGCAGCGCCAGCTCGAGGTTCTCAGGCCCGCCCTCGCTGCAATAGCGCCACAGCTGCTCGGTCGCACTGACATCGAGCGTGCCGCGTGCGGCCAATGCTGGATTCCAGGTCAGCTCGCCGGGGATACAGGCAAACAGCGCCCCGCGGCGCAGCGCATCGGCCCGCAGGCTTTCGACGCCATGCGGCCAGTAGCTTTCGCCGCCGAGCATGCGCAGCACGACGATCTTCGCTGCGCGCAGCGTCCGCTCGACATAGGCATCGACCGAGGCCGGGTGACCGAGCGCCAGCAGGTTGGTGAGCGCGACCGATGGACAGCCCGCCCCCAGCCGCGCGGCCGCGGCGCCGAATGCCGCAAGCTCGCTGTCGGCGGCCGACAGCACGACGATGTCGGCGGTCGGCTGCCCGAGATCGCGGGCGACGTCGCCGTCGTCGATGCCGCCGCGGGTGTCGAGCTTGAGATGCATCGGGTACCCCGGGCTTCCTAGCCTGCCAGCGCGCGGCGCGCCGCGTCGGCGTCAAACCCCTTCAGGCCGATGACCACGAGATGCTCGGCCTGCGCCGCATCGGGGCGACCGAACGCCAGTTCAACCCGGCTGCCAACCGCCTGCACCACCACCGGCGCCGGCTTGCCGTCGATGCGGGCATGGCCCTTGACCCGCAGCACGCCTTCGAGCGCCAGCGCCTGCGCGACCCGCTCCCGCACGCTATCGAGGCTCGGCACGGCGGACGGCGTCACCACGATGCTCTCGAAATCGTCGTGGTCATGCTCTTCGTCCTCGCCGTGATGACCGGCCCGCGCGGCGAGATCGTCCTCGGCAGTGGCCTTGAGGCCGATCAGCACGTCGGCTGGCAGGTTGCCTTCGGAGCGCACCAGCCGCACGCCGGACCGCACCACGGCGGCGAGACGGTTCTCCATCTCGGCCAGCGCCTGCGGCGCGACAAGATCGGACTTCGACAGCACCACGAGATCGGCGCAGGCGAGCTGGTCTTCGAACACCTCCTCGATCGGATCATCGTGATCGAGCGACGGGTCGGCGGTGCGCTGCGCGTCGAGCGCGTGCTCGTCGAGCACGACGCGGCCTTCGGACAGCGCCAGCGCATCGACCACGGTCACGACGCCGTCGACGGTGGCGCGGGTGCGCACATCCGGCCAGGCAAACGCCTTCAGCAGCGGCTGCGGCAGCGCGAGCCCGGACGTCTCGATGACGATGGCGTCGAGCGGCCGCTCCCGCGACAGCAGCTTGTCCATGGTCGGGATGAAATCATCCGCCACCGTGCAGCAGATGCAGCCATTGGTCAGCTCGACGATGTCGCCGGGGGCGCAGGCCTTGGCGGCGCATTCCTCGACCAGGCCGCCGTCGAAGCCGGCATCGCCGAACTCGTTGACGATCACCGCGATGCGGCGGCCGCCGGCCTCCGTGAGCAGCGAGCGCAGCAGGGTGGTCTTGCCGGCGCCGAGAAAACCGGTGAGGACAGTGACAGGAACACGGGACATGCGAACTCCGGATCAGGCGGGGGGAATGGACGAACGTTTGAGCCACAGCGGCAATCCCGCCGCGATGAAGGCGACGTCGGGCACGGCTGCGGCGATGGTCTGGTTGAGGCGGCCCTGGGCATCACGAAAACTGCGGCCGAGCGGCGTGTCCGGCACGAGACCGAGCCCGACCTCGTTGGACACCAGCACCACCGGCGCGGACGCAGTCTTCAGCCAGTCGGCGAGGCGTGCGCCCTCGCGGGCCGGATCACGGCCGGCATGCATCAGGTTGGAGAGCCACAGCGTCAGGCAGTCCACCAGCACGGCGGTGCCCGCAACGCTGTCGCGCGCCAGCGCCTCGACGAGATCGAGCTCCACTTCGCGCGTGATCCAGCCCGCGCCGCGCCGGTCGCGATGGTGCGCGATGCGCGCACGCATCTCGTCGTCACCGGCGGTGGCGGTCGCGACATAGATTTGCGTCAGGCCGCTCGCCGTCACCAGCGCTTCCGCAAACGCGGATTTACCCGAGCGCGCGCCGCCGAGCACCAGGGTGGTCTGCAGCGCACTCATTTGGGCGGCTCGCCGTCGTCGGGCGACCAGATCGCCGGCGGGATCCGCGCCACCGTGCCCTTGCGCAGCACCTCCGCGCGCGACCGCCACGGCACGAGGCCATAATTCGAGGTGCGGTAAGCGGAGACAAAGCTGGTCAGCGCCGGCACGCCGCGCTCGATATCGAGATCCCCGAACAGGAAGGTGTAGCGGTCCGCGCCGGACACCGCGACGGTGACCGGCCGCTTGCAGACGCTGAGGCATTGCACGGCGCGGACCCGCGCCGGCTCGCCGCCATCCTCGAACGCCTGCCGCAGCGCCGCGAGCAGCGCGGGCCCGACCGTCGGCGGGGCATCCGCGGCGCGGCAGGTGGTGCAGACGCTGACGACAACCTCTTGGTGAGCATCCCCGCGCGCATCGGGCGCGACAGCAGTCGACGCATCGGACGGGGATTCGGATCGATCCATCACAAGCTCTCAACGCATGGCTTCAAGGGCCGCGAGCTTTGTCGGATCGCGCGATGGCACGGGCCATCGGTCAACGCTCCCGTCCGGTGCACCCCGCCCCGACGCCTCCAAAGCACAAGTCCCGATGGCAGGTCTCCTGGCTCGCGGGTCGCCGCCTGATCGCCGCCTTCCCGGGACCTCCCAGTGGCTTCGGCACAGACTCGTCGCTTACAGTTGCGGGGGCAGCGCCGGCCTTGAGAAGAACTCTCACCGGCTTCCCTTTTCACCTTCCCCGAAGGAAGGAACCATCGCCGGCAAGGTATCTGCGGCGCTGGCCGGGGTCAACCGCGTGGGACTGGCAACTGGTTGACCGCGACGACCCGCCACCCCGATGCCAAACGGTCGATCCGTGTCAGCGACAGCGGATCGATGACGAAACGCAGCGCCTTTTCTGCCGCAAGGCCGAGCGCGACCGCGAGCGCCGCGCGCACGGTTCCCGAATGCACCACCAGCACCACGTCACCGTCCGGCAGTTGCGCAATACCTTCCGACACCCGCGCGATCTGATCGACGAAGCTCTCGCCGCCGGGCGGCCGGTTGCTAGCGGAGGCCTCCCAAAAGGCCCGATAGGCCTCCCCCATCTCGGCAGCAAGGTCGTCGTGCCGGCGCCCGGTCCAGGCGCCGAAATCCTGCTCGCGGAATGCGGGGACGAGCTGCGGCGCGAGCCCCAATGCTGCGGCGGTCTCCCGCGTGCGCCGCGCCGGGCTGCACAACGCCACCGCCTCACTTGGCAGCAGGCGTTTCAAGGCTGCGATGCCGACATGGTCGGAGACATCCGTAGGCGCCTCGGGTCCGTGGATCACGCCGCGCGGACCATCGACCGGCGCATGGCGGATCAGCCAGAGTTGCGAGACGCCCCTCGTCATGCCAGCCGGACCGACAGCAGGAGCAGCACCAGCACTTCCACCACCTGCTCGGCCGCGCCGAGCACGTCCCCGGTGTAGCCACCGATCTGGCGGCGAGCCAGCCAGCCCATGGCGGCGGCGCCGACCGCAGTCAGCATGATGGCGCCGAGCGCGGTGCCGAAGGGAAGGCAAATCAGCGCAATGACGCCACCAACCGTCGTCGCCGCGAGCACCGTCGCCTGATCGGGCCGGCCGGCGCTGGCGGCGAGACCATCGCTGCGCGCCGGCGGCAGCCACAGCGCCAGCACCGGCAACGGGCTGCGCGCCAGCGCGTGGGCGGCGACAAGAGCTGGAATCACCGCATGCGGCGGCAGCGCCGCCAGCGCCGCGAGCTTCGCCGCAAAGCTCGTGATCAGCGCCAGCATGCCGTAGCTGCCGAGCCGGCTGTCCCTCATGATCGCGAGCTTGCCGGCGACGTCCCGGCCGCCGCCAAAGCCGTCGGCGACATCGCCGAGACCGTCCTCATGCAGCGCGCCGGTCAGCCACGCGGTCGCGCCGAGCGTCAGCGCCGCCGCCGCGAACGGCGGCAGGCCGAGCCGCAGCAGGCCGAGATCGAACAGCCCGGCCGCGAGCCCGATCAGGCCGGCGACCAGCGGGAACAGGCGCATCGCGCGCGGCACATCGATCGCGCCGGCCGGCGGCGCCAGCGGCACCCGCGTCAGGAACGTCACGGCGAGGCGGAAATCGTCGAACCAGTCTTGCATTGGGCGCGGCGGTGGTGATCGGGGGCGGCGTTGTCCCGCTGCATACACGCCGCCGGCCCAAAATGCTCCCGTTTTCCGCCATTGACAGGCCTCGCCAGCGATGGGATCGAAAGCGCCGCAGCCCCGCCGACAGGTTTGTCATGCCCTTCGAGACGCTCGACGACATCCGCGCCTTCTGCCGCGACCTTGCCCATGGCCACGCCCAGGCGGCCGAAGCCGCCGCCGCGCGGCAGGATACGCTGACCAAGCCTCCCGGAAGCCTCGGCAAGCTGGAAGCACTGGCGATCTGGCTCGCCACCTGGCAGGGCCGCGCCATTCCCCGCCTCGACCGCATCAAGATCGCGGTGTTCGCCGGCAATCACGGCATCGCCGCGCAGCGCGTATCTGCGTTTCCGCAAGAAGTCACTCACCAGATGGTGGCAAACTTCGCCGCCGGCGGCGCCGCGATCAACCAGCTCGCCAAGCTGACGGGAGCGGAGCTGCATGTGACGCCGCTCGCGCTCGACCAGCCGACCGCAGATTTCACCCATGCTCCGGCGATGGGCGAAGCCGACTTCCTCGCCGCCATCAATACCGGCTGCGCCGCCGTGCCGCTCGCCTGCGATCTCCTGATCGTCGGTGAGATGGGCATCGCCAACACCACCACGGCAGCAGCGCTGTGCACGGCGCTGCTCGGCGGCGGCGCTGCGCGCTGGGTCGGCCGCGGCACCGGCGTCGACGACGAGGGCCTCGCACGCAAGCGCACTGCGATCGACGCCGGGCTGGAGCGCCATCGCGCGCAGCTTGACGATCCGCTGGCGGTCGCCGCGGCGCTGGGCGGACGCGAGCTCGCGGCCATGGCCGGCGCGGTGCTGGCGGCGCGAGCTCAGCGCATCCCGGTCCTGCTCGACGGGTTCGTCAGCACCGCCGCGCTCCTGCCTCTCGCCAAGCTCAACGCTGATGTGCTGTCCCATTGCCGCGCCGGCCATGTTTCGGCCGAGGCCGGTCACCGACAGCTGCTCGCCGACCTGCGTCTCGACCCGCTGCTCGATTTGGGCATGCGGCTCGGCGAAGCGTCTGGCGCGGCGACCGCTGCGCTGCTGCTGCGCGCCGCGGTCGCCTGCCATGGCGGCATGGCGACGTTCGCCGAGGCCGGCGTGTCCGACGCCGGCTAGCCTGCCGTATCAGGTCTGCGGAAAGGTCAGCCGCCAGCGGATCCGGTCGTCGGCGCCGGGCCCCGCCTGCGGCGCGACGTCGGACAACTTCACCGGCTCGTCGGTCGCCGCATCGACCAGCTTCAGCTTCACCTGTCGGCCGGTCTTGCGGTTGACGAACTTCATCGGCGGGCCGTCGTCGCCGGTCACCTTCCATTTGTCGCCGATCTGAATCAGCGCCTGGGTCAGCAACACCGTGTCCCAGCCCTTGCGTGTCAGCAGGTACTCATGGCGCTCCGGATTGGTCTGGTACAGCCGCCGCTCGATCAGGCCGTTGGCTTCCAGGTGCTTGAGGCGATCCGACAGCGTCGCATGGGTCACATCGGTCGAGCGCCGCAGGTCCTCGTAGCGGCTGAGGCCGAGCGACAGGTCGCGCAGGATCAGGATCGCCCAGCGGTCGCCGATGGCCTCCAGCGCCCCGGCGATCGAGCACGCCATTCCTTCAAAACTCTTCGACCGCATCGCTGATCCGCCTCCTGTCGCTCAGGTCGCCTTGTCGGCAGCCCCGATCATCGCAAATGTCGCCGTTGCGTGCACGGCGAGATGCTCCGCGCCGTGCCGGACGAAGCCCTCGGCATAGCTGGTCTGCCGCCCGAGCTTGATGACCTTGCCTTCGGCCGTGACCGTGCCGGAACGCGCCGACAGCGGCCGCAGATAGGTCAGCTTGAGATCGAGCGTCACCGCCCCCTGCCCCGCGGGCAACAAGGTCGAGACCGCGCACCCCATCACGGTATCGAGCAACGTCGCCGCGGCGCCACCGTGCAACATGCCCATGGTGTTTTCCAGGCTTTCATGCGGCTCCAGTGCCATGCCGATCAGGCCGGGCTCCACCACGAGCACGCTGAAGCCCATCAGCTTGGCCATCGGCGGCGGCGGCAGCAGGCCGTCGCGGATCGCCCGCATGGCCTCGAGGCCGGACAGCGCGGCGGCAAACCGCATCACCGGTCCTGGCGCCTGCCAGTCCACGACGCGCTGCCGCTGCGCCTCCGGCGCGAACAGGGCGGCCCGCCGGCGGTCCATGTCGTCCATCGCTCCTCCTTCGGCCGGGCCGACAAAACACTTGCACTCCAATAACTCTTATTATTAGAGTTACAGAAAGTCCAGTCCGCCGTGGCGCTGCCGGCGCCCAGCGGACGGCCTGTAGGGAGATCCCAATGAGCGAGAGCGACCATCGGCACCACACCGTGTCGATCACCATCAATGGCGCGCGCAGAACCGTGGCGGTCGAGCCGCGCCAACTGCTGGTGCACCTGATCCGCGACGATTTCGGCCTGACCGGCACCCACATCGGCTGCGACACCTCGCAGTGCGGCGCCTGCACCGTCGACATCGATGGCCAGGCGGTGAAGTCCTGCACCGTGCTCGCCGTGATGGCCGACGGCTCCTCGGTCACGACCATCGAGGGCCTCGCCCCGAAGGGCGGCGGACTGCATCCGATCCAGGCCGCATTCCAGGAATATCATGCGCTGCAGTGCGGCTTCTGCACGCCGGGCATGATCATGAGCGCGCGCCAGTTGCTGGCGACGAGCCCATCTCCCGATGAACGCGAGATTCGCCACGGGCTCGCAGGCAACATCTGCCGGTGCACCGGCTATCACAACATCGTGCGCGCGATCGAATCCCTGGCGACGGAGGCACACCATGACTGACGCAGCAGCGCCCCGCTACATCGGCCAGCCGTTGCGGCGGCGGGAAGACATCAAGCTGGTCACCGGCAGGGGCCGCTATGTCGACGACATCAAGCTGCCGGGCATGCTGCATCTGGCGATCCTGCGCTCGCCGCACGCCCATGCGCTCATCAAACACGTCGATCTCGACGCGGCGCGAACCGCGCCGGGCGTTCACCTGGCGCTGGCCGGCGCCGATCTCGTCGGCAAGCTCGGCGCGATCGCCCCGAACTGGATCCTGCCAGGCACCAAGGTGCCGCACCGCCCGGTGGTCGCCGTCGACCGGGTGCGCTTTGTCGGCGAGTGCGTGGCGCTGGTGGTGGCGGAGACCCAGGCTGAGGCCTACGACGCCATCGGCCTGATCGAAGTCGATTATGAAGCGCTGCCGTCCGTGGTCGACGAGGACGCCGCGATCCAGGACGGCGCACCGCAACTGCACGACAACGTGCCCGGCAACATCACCACGCTCTACCGGATCAAGGGCGGCGACTACCAGAAGGCGGCGCAGGATGCCGATCAGGTGATCAGGCTGCGCATCGTCAACAACCGCCTGATCCCGACCTGCATGGAGACCCGCGCCATCCTTGCCGATCCGACCGCGGATGGCGTGATGACGGTCTATATCCCCAGCCAGGTGCCGCACATGCACCGGCGCTGGATCGCCGAGACGGTCGGCATCTCCGAGCACATGCTGCGGGTGGTGGCGCCCGACATCGGCGGCGGCTTCGGCGCCAAGATGCACCTCTATCCGGAAGAGCTGCTCTGCCCTTATCTGGCGCGCGAGCTCGGCGCGCCGGTGAAATGGTGGGAAAGCCGGTCCGAAAGCCACCAGTCCACCAGCCATGGCCGCGCGCACATCGAGACCATCGAGGCCGCGATCCGCAACGATGGCACCATTCTCGGCATGCGGGTCGAGACGCTCGGCAATGTCGGCGCCTACCTCTCCAACATGGCGAGCGGCGGCCCCACCGTGAACACGGTGAACTATGGCACGGGTACGTACCGGATCGCCAACTACGAGGCGGTCTCGAAGGTGATCGTCACCAACACCGTCCCGGTCGATGCCTATCGCGGCTATGGCCGGCCGGAGGGCGCCTACATCGCCGAACGCACCATTGATGCGGTGGCCCGTCATCTCGGGCTCGACCAGGTCGAGGTGCGGCGCAAGAACTTCGTCCAGCCCACCGACTTTCCCTATCGCCCCTATGGCAGCATGGGCGTGATCCTCGACAGCGGCAATTACGAGGGCTGCCTCGGCAAGGCGCTGGATGCGTTCGGCTATGCCGCGCGCTGCGGCGAACGCGACGGCCTGCGCCGTCAGGGCCGCTACCGTGGTATCGGCGTCGCGGCCTACACCCATATGTGCGGCATGGCGCCGTCGCGCCGGCTCGCCATGAGCGGCTTCGACCGCGGCGGCTGGGAAAGCGCCCGGGTCAGCATCGATTCCAGCGGCCGCGCGGTGATCTATTCCGGCTCCATGAGCCAGGGCCATGGCCACGCCACGTCGCTGGCGCAGATCGCCGCCGACGTGCTGCAGATTCCCATCGAGCATATCGACGTGGTGCAAGGCGACACCCGCCTGGTCCAGGCCGGACACGGCACCTTCAACTCGCGCTCCATGGCGGTCGGCGGCTCTGGCGTGCATGTCTCGTCACGCCGCGTCATCGTCAAGGCCACGAAGATCGCCGCTGCCCTGCTTGAGGTCGACGAGAAGGACGTCGCCTATGATGCCGGCCGCTTCAGCGTGCCCGGCACCGACATCACGCCGGTGACCTTCGCCAGCGTCGCCCGCATGGCCTATGTCGGCCACCGGCTGCCGGATGGCATGGAGCCCGGCCTCGACGAAACCGTGTTCTATGACCCGACCGGGATGGGCGCACCGTCTGGCGTCCACATCGCCTATGTCGAGGTCGATCCCGACACCGGAATCGTCGAGATTCTCGACTATGTCGCCGTCGACGATGTCGGCACCCTGATCAACCCGCTGCTGGCCGCGGGCCAGATCCACGGCGGCGTGGTACAGGGCATCGGCCAGGCGCTCTATGAAGGCGTCACCTATGACCCGGACAATGGCCAGTTGATGACCGGCTCGCTGCTCGACTACGCCGTGCCGCGCGCCGAGCAGATGCCGAACATCCGCGCCTCGTTCCAGGAAACGCCGTCGCCGACCAATCCGATCGGCGTCAAGGGCATCGGCGAAAGCGGGGCGATCGCCGCGCCGCCGACCATCGTTCACGCCGTACTCGACGCCCTCTCGCCGTTCGGCATCACCCACCTCGACATGCCGATGACCCCGCCCCGCATCTGGGCGGCGGTCCAGGCCGCGCGCCCCGGAGCCCCGTCATGATCCCCGCCGCCTTCGACTATGTCCGCGCCACCTCGCTCGCCCACGCCATCGGCCTGCTGCAGGACGATCCGGACGGCAACAAACTCCTGGCCGGTGGCCACAGCCTGATCCCGGCGCTCAAGCTGCGGCTCGCATCACCCGAGCGGCTGATCGACATCCGTGGCCTCAGCGAGCTGAAAGGCATCACGCTCGGCGAACGCATCCGGATCGGGGCGCTGACCACCCATGCCGAGCTGCTGGCCAACGACGCCCTGCACGACGTCGCGCCGATCTTCCGCGAAGCCGCGGGCCTGATCGCCGATCCGCAGGTCCGCAACCGCGGCACCATCGGCGGCGCGCTGGCCAATGCGGACCCCGCCGCCGACTGGCCGGCGGTGGTGCTGGCGCTCGGCGCCACGCTCGAGGTCGTCGGCCCCAACGGCCCGAGCCGGGTCGCCGCCCGTAACTTCTTCGTCGACATCATGACCACCGCGCTCGCTGCGGACGAGATCCTGCTCGCGGTCGAATTCGACCGTCCGCAACCGGGCACGCGCTTTCGCTATCGCAAGATCCGCCATCCGGCGAGCGGTTATGCGGTGGTCGGTGTCGCGGTCGCGCTGCGGCTGGCGAACGACGCGGTGGCGGAGACCACGATCGCGATCACCGGCGCAACCGGTCACGCCTTCGTGGCGACAGAGGCCGCGACGCATCTGATCGGCGCGCCACTGTCGGAAGCGACGATCGCGGCCGCGGCGAATGCCGCGAGCGAACAGGCCGAGTGCCTGTCGGACGGCTACGCCCCGGCCGCGTATCGCCAGCACCTGATCAAAACCGAGGTGGCGCGGGCGCTGGTATCGCTCAGCGAGGGCTAGCCGCGTCGCGGTGGCGGGGTGGCTAGCCGGACCGACGCGAGCCCCTGGGGCGCGGTTTTGCCGCCGCCTTCGCTCGCGGCGGCGTGGCCGTCGCGTCGCCTGCTCCGGTGCCGGCAAACCGCTTGCGATTGAACGCAACCGCGCCGGCGCCGGCGACGACCTCGAGATCCTCCAGGCGCAACGGCGCGCCGCCCGGCGACAGCAATTCGGGATAGTCGATCGGACGGCCGCTCGCCCGATCGCGAAACACAACCTGTGGGCCGGCCGGCTCGGCCAGCCAGTCATCGCCCCATTTCTTCAGCGCAAGATAGGCCGGAAAGAAACCGCGCCCCTTTTCGGTCAGCACATATTCGTAGCGTCCGCCATGCTCTGGCAGCGGCACGCGGGTCATCAATCCCGCATCGACGAACTTCTTCAGCCGCGCGCTGAGGATGTTCGACGCAATACCGATGTAGTATTCGAACTCGTCGAACCGCTTGACGCCATAGTAGGCCTCGCGCAGCAGCAGGATCGACCAGCGGTCGCCGACCACCTCCATCGCGCGAGCGACGGAGCACTCCTTGTTGGCGATACGGTTGCGCGACCTGTCGGGCATCCTTGTTTCCTGTCGTCATCGGCGCTGCGCGACAGCGCATACCCAGCGTTTATGCACCCCGCCGGAGGAATTGACCAGACGCGCGCGATCGGCCGCGACAGAGGTCACGGCCGATCGGCGATCACGCTGCAGCGGCGATCAGGCGGCCTGGCCGCTCGCTGCCGGCTTGGCCGCGGCCGGTGTCGCCCGCGGATGGGTCACCAGCACCCCGCTCTGGTTGAGGCGCTGCAGCTCGTCATCGCTGACGCCGAGCTCACGGAACACGTCCGCATTGTGCTCGCCCTGGAACGCCGGCACGCCGATGGGCGTCAGTTCGTCGCGCGAGAAGCGCCAGGGACGGCCGGGCAGGCGGTATTCGCCGCCGCTGCGGTCGGGCACGAGCTGCACCGCGCCCCAGTAGTCGCTCCACTCCGACGCCGCCAAGTCCTTGACGGAACGAATTTCGCCCATCGCGATCTTCGCCTCGTCGAACTGCGCGTCGAGCGTGGCCATGTCGGGGAATGTCAGGATCCAGGACTGGATGATCGCATGCAGCGCCCCGAAATTCAGCCGGCGCGCAGCCGCGGATGCAAACCGCGGATCCTCCATCAGGTCGACCCGCCGCATGGCCCGCAGCCAGGACGGAAAAGTCCGGCTGCCGACAATGCTGGTGGCGACGGTGAAATGCTCGCCATGCGGCCCGGTGAAGAACGCGCAGTCGGTCGCTCCGAGCACCGCAGGCTCTGCGCCGATATCGTCATCGGACAGATCGACATGCGCCCGCTCGTTGACCGCCAGCAGCGTGGCCGCCATGGCGACATCGACGTATTGCCCCTGTCCGGTCGTCTCGCGGCTGCGCAACGCCGCCAGGATGGCGATCACCGCCTGCAGCCCGGTATAGACGTCGGCATGGGAGAGGCTGTCGGTGCGCGGCTCGACCAGCGCGTCGCCGTAATGACGCACGCTGTTTTCCGTGAAGCCCGCCTCGGCCTGCACGGTCGGCGCGTAGGCCATCCGGCTGCGCCACGGGCCGCCCTGGCCATAGCCGGTGATCGACGCATAGATCAGCCGCGGATTGCGCTTCGCCAGGGTTTCGTAGTCGAGCCCGAAGAAACCCAGCGTGCCGGCGCGGAAGTTCTCCACCACGATATCGGCGCTGTCGCAAAGCTTGAGCGCGAGCTCGTAAGCACCTGGGATGTTGAGGTTGATGCTGACATTGCGCTTGCCGGCATTCTGCTGGGCGTAATAACCGGACATGCCGTCGGTGGAGGGAAATGCAAAGCGCGAGACATCCGGGCTCGGCGGCTCCACCTTGATCACCTCGGCGCCCAGATCCTGCAGGGTCCGCGCACACAGCGGGCCCGCGAGCACGCGGGAGAAATCGACGATGCGAAGGCCGTTGAGAGGTCCGCTCATGTCAGCGCCCCGCGAACTTGGCGAGCCCGGGGCCGCTCTTGCGGAACGAGGCCAGGCCGGTTTTCAGATCTTCCGACGCCCAGATTGACGCCTGCACCCGGGCCATCGCTTCGTCGGCGGCGGCCACCCCCTCGTTGACCGCAATATGGACCAGCTCCTTGGTCGCGGCATGGGCCAGTGTCGGCCCCTGCGCGAACTCCGCGGCGATCGCCATCGTCGCCGTTTCCAGCTGTTCTTCCGGCACAGTGAGATTGATGAGGCCCCATCGTTCCAGGGTCGGCGCATCATAGCGCCGTGCCAGCATCGACATCTCCTTGGCGCGCGCCGCACCGATGCGCTGGACCTGGCGCTGGATGCCGCCGAGCAGCGGATGCAGCCCGAGCGTCGCCTCGACCGAGCCGATCTTGGCCGAAGACGCCGCGATGATGTAGTCGCACGACAGCGCCAATTCGAGGCCGCCGCCAAGGCAGACACCATGCACGCTGGCGATCAGCGGGATCCGCAGCAGTTCCATGAAGCGGAGGAATTCGACGCCGCTGAGGCGGCGCTGCTCGTTCGAGGCATCACCACTGCCCTGCGCCACACGCTTCTCGAAGATGTCGAGATCGGCGCCGGCGGAGAAGTGCCGCAGGCCGCTGCGGATGACGATCGCGCGGCTGCCGGCCTTCTGGGCCTGCTCGATTTCGCCGACAATGGCATTGATCAGTTTCGGCCCCAGCAGGTTGTAGGGCCGGTACAGCATGGTCAAAACGGAGATATTGCCGCGCTGTTCGCGCGTCACCAAGGCGTCCTCGGACACGTTTCTGCTCCCTCGCCGGACGCAATTGGCGCGTCCTGTTGTCGATGGCGAGCAGCCTATTTCATGACTTGCATTTTGCAAGTCATTCGTCGAAGATCGTCGCGCAGGGCAGCTCTGCGTTCGGCTAACCGGCGGGCGCGTAGCGCACGAAGACGTTGCCGTTGCCGAAGGTGCGCGACGACAGCAGCTTGAGCTCCTGCCGTTGCGGCAGCCCGTCGAACAGCGTCCGCCCTGCCCCAAGCACGACCGGAACCAGCACCAGTTGATACTCGTCGACGAGACGAACTGCGGTGAGCTGCGCCACGAGGCGGCCGCTGCCGAGTACGACGAGGTCCGGACCGGACTGCTGCTTCAACGCGCCGATCTCCGCGGCGAGGTCTCCCTTCAGCAGCGCGGTGTTTTGCCAGGACGCCTGCGACAGGGTGCGCGAGAACACGATCTTCTGCTGCGCATTGATCCGCTCGGCCACGACGGGGTTTTGCTCGCGTGCCAGCGGCGTCGGCCAGTACCCCGCCATCATCTCGTAGGTGACACGGCCGAACAGCAGAACCCCGCCACCCCTGGCGTTGTCCTGGACGAAGGCATTGAACTCGGGATCGTGGCGGTGGGCCCAGCTCATGTCGCCCTCCGCACTGGTGAAGTAGCCATCGAGCGTCACGTTGTTGAAGACCGTCAGCCTGCGCATGATGTCATCCTCTGCAAAAGAGTCGTCCCGGTGAAAGCGGACCGCGCCGATCAGTCGGCGGTGGCGCGCGGTCTCAATTCGTGTGCGAGATAGCGCCTGAGGTGGGCAAGACAGTCGGCCACGACGGCGGGATCCTGTTTCGCCTTGGCGAGCACAAAGGCGCCCTGCAGCACGGCTTGCGTGAACAGCGCCATGCTGTCGCTGCGCCACGGCGCGTCGGGCACGTTTTGCGCCTGCGCGGCCTCGATATCCTGCGCAACCGTCGCCGCATGGTCACCGATGTGCGCTTCACAGGCCTCGCGGATCGCCGGATGGGTGCGATAGGCCTCCTGCACCATGGTGCCGAGCAGGCAGGAGACCTGTGCGAGATCGCCCGTGGCGATAGCGCTGCGGAAATCGACGTAGCCGAGCACACGGTCGACCGGATCTTGCGCCTGTTGATAGGGCGCCTGAGCGAAGCGCGCATCCGCCTTGGCCGAGAAGTGAGCGGCGGCCGCGATCGCCAGCTCTTCCTTGCTGTCGAAATGATGGAAGAAGCTGCCCTTGGTCAGGCCGGCGGCTGCGCAGACGTCGTCGACACGGGTCCCCGCATAGCCGCGCGACCGGATCACCTGCAGCGCGGCATCGAGCAGCTTGCGCCTGGACTCATGCGGCTGGTCAGTCTGTTGCGTAGTCATCGTCAGCTCCGGAACACCTTGCATCACCATACCAACTAGTTGGTATGGCGCAAAATCAGATCCCGCCGCGCTTCGCAGCCGCGTCCGGTGTTTAGTAATTTCCGCTGCAATGCACAATATTTAGCCGAAATTCGACGATTGCGATGTTTACCGAAATGCGCTTTACTAAACTTAATTACTAAACAGACGCCGGAGGTCACCGGCGCGCCGCGGAAGAAACGTCGCCCACCCCACCAGCCCGCTCTGCTTTTTCGGCGCACGGCGCCATGCGGGCGTTTCAAGGAGGAATTGATGAGATCATTGCTCACAGCCGCCACAGCCCTCGCCGCCGCCGTGCTCGCCTACGGTCCGGCCGCGCCCGCCCATGCCCAGGGCAAGCAGCTCACGCTGTGCTGGGCCGCCTGGGATCCGGCCAACGCGCTGGTCGAACTGTCGAAGGACTTCACCAAGGACACCGGCATCGGCATGAAGTTCGAGTTCGTGCCGTGGACCAACTACGCCGACCGCTTCCTCAACGAGCTCAACTCGCACGGCAAGCTCTGCGACCTGATCATCGGCGACAGCCAGTGGATCGGCGGCGCCGCGGAGAACGGCCATTATGTGAAGCTGAACGACTTCTTCGCCAAGGAAGGCATCTCGATGGATGACTTCATGCCGGCGACCGTGGTCGGCTACTCGCAATGGCCGAAGAACACTGCGAACTATTGGGCGCTGCCGGCGATGGGCGACGCGGTCGGCTGGACCTATCGCAAGGACTGGTTCGCCCGCCCCGAGATCCGCACCGCCTTCAAGGCCAAGTACGGCCGCGAGCTGGACGTGCCGAAGACCTATGACGAGCTGAAGGACATCGCGACCTTCTTCCAGGGCCGCGAGATCGACGGCAAGACGGTCTACGGCGCCTCGATCTACACCGAGCGCGGCTCCGAAGGCATCACCATGGGCGTCTCCAACGTCCTCTACGACTACGGCTTCGAGTACCAGAACCCGAAGAAGCCCTACGACATGAAGGGCTTCGTCAACTCGCCGGAGGCGGTCGCCGGTCTCGAATTCTACAAGTCGCTGTACAAGTGCTGCACCCCGCCGGGCGCCTCCAACAGCTACATGAGCGAGGGCCTCGACGCCTTCAAGTCGGGCCAGGTGGCGCTGCAGATGAACTTCTTCGCCTTCTTCCCGGGCCTCTACAAGGACCCCAACGTCGGCGGCGACAAGATCGGTTTCTTCGTCAATCCGGCGGCGAAGCACCAGTTCACCCAGCTCGGCGGCCAGGGCATCTCGGTGGTGGCCTATTCGGAGCACCGTGACGACGCGCTGAAATACATCAAGTGGTTCGCCAAGGGCGACGTGCAGAAGAAGTGGTGGACGCTCGGCGGCTACTCCTGCGCCAAGTCGGTGCTGAACGACCCGAGCTTCCCCAAGAGCGCGCCGTTCGCGGCCGAGTTCCTCAAGTCGATGGACATGGTCAAGGACTTCTGGGCCGAGCCATCCTATGCCCAGTTGCTGCAGGCCGAGCAAAAGCGCGTCCATGACTATGTCGTCGCCGACAAGGGCACGGCAAAGGAAGCGCTCGACAAGCTGGTGGAGGATTGGACGCAGATCTTCAAGGACGACGGCAAGTGATGAAGGCTTGACGTCAACAGCCGCTCCGGGAGCGCCCTCTACTCCCGGGGCGGCGAACCTCCAAGACCGCAAGATCGACCATTCAAACAACCGTGCGCGAGACCGCGACCGCGCCGTCCCCAGCGCCATGTCCCACCCGGATCACAGGTCCATGACCGAAGTTTCCGCCCAGAGCCCGTTTGCAGATCGCGTCGCCGACGCCACGCCCGCGCCGGTCGGCCGCGCCATCCGTGGCCTGCCCGACAAGGCCATCGCCTGGCTGTTCATCGGGCCGACCATCGCGCTCTTGCTTGCGATCAACATCTTTCCGCTGATCTGGACGATCTACCTGTCGTTCACCAACTACCGCGCCAATCGGCCGAATGCCGAGGTCAAGTTTGTCGGGCTCGACTGGTACCAGCGCATCCTCGGTGACGCCGACGTCTGGGCGGCGATGCAGACCACCGCGCATTTCGTGATCTGGACCATCGTCATCGAAACCGTGCTCGGCTTCGGCCTCGCCTGGCTGATCGACAAGAAGTTTCGCGGCCACGCGCTGTGGACCACCGTGATTCTGATCCCGATGATGCTGTCGCCCGCGGTGGTCGGCAATTTCTGGACCTTCCTCTACCAGCCGCAGAGCGGGCTGTTCAACTACGTCATCGCGTTCGTGTCCGGCGTCGACCCCTCGTCGTTCCAGATGCTCGGCAGCGTGCGTCTCAGCCCGTGGGCGATCGTCATCGTCGACGTCTGGATGTGGACGCCCTACGTAATGCTGATCTGCCTCGCCGGGCTACGCTCCATTCCCGACTACATCTACGAGGCCGCCGAGGTCGACCGCGCCTCGCCATGGCGGCAGTTCTGGTCGATCACGCTGCCGATGGCGCTGCCCTTCATCATGCTGGCGGTGCTGTTCCGCGGCATCGAGAACTTCAAGATGTTCGACATGGTCAATCTCCTGACCGGCGGCGGCCCCGGCTCGATCACCGAGGTGGCCTCGATCACCCTGAAGCGGCAGGCGTTCGAGAGCTGGCGCACCGGCTACTCCTCCGCCTTCGCCATCATTCTGTTCGTCACCGTGTTCGGCCTCGCCAATATCTACGTCAAGGCCCTGAACCGCGTGAAGCAGCGCTGAGGCTCGCCATGTCCGGATCAACCCAGGCTCATTCCGTCGTCGCCCCCTCGCCGCTGTCGCGCCGCATCGCCGGCACGCTGGTGATCGTCTATGCCGTCATCACCATGATCCCGCTGGTGTGGATCGTGCTGACCAGCTTCAAGACGCCGCCGGATTCCATCGCCTATCCGCCGAAGGTGATGTTCACGCCCTCGTTGGAAGGCTACGTCAACCTGTTCACCACGCGCACCCGGCAATCGCCGGAAGTGATCGCGCAGCTGCCGCCGCCGACCACCTGGTACGACAAGCTGGTGCGGTCGCGGAACATGGTGATCGCGGGCCCCTCCAACGTCATCCCGCGCTTCGTCAACTCCATCATCATCGCGTTCGGCTCGACCTTCCTCGCGGTGGTGCTGGGCACGCTGGCGGCCTACGGCTTCTCGCGCTTCCGCGTGCCGCTGAAGGACGACCTGCTGTTCTTCATCCTGTCGACGCGGATGATGCCGCCGATCGCGGTCGCGATCCCGATCTACCTGATGTACCGCGAGCTCGGCCTGTCCGACACCCGGCTCGGCATGATCCTGCTCTACACCGCGGTCAACGTCTCGCTCGCGGTGTGGCTGCTCAAGGGCTTCATCGACGAAATCCCGCGCGAGTACGAGGAAGCGGCGATGATCGACGGCTACACGCGCCTGCAGGCGTTCCGCAAGGCCGTGCTGCCGCAGGCCGCCACCGGCATCGCCGCCACCGCGATCTTCTGCCTGATCTTCGCCTGGAACGAGTACGCCTTCGCCGTGCTGCTGACCTCCGGCACCGCGCAGACCATGCCGCCCTTCATCCCCTTCATCATCGGCGAAGGCGGCCAGGACTGGCCGGCCGTCGCCGCCGCGACCACGCTGTTCGTGATCCCGATCTTCGTCTTCACCATCCTGCTCAGGAAACATCTCCTGCGCGGCATCACCTTCGGAGCGGTGCGCAAATGACCGGCCACAGCCCCACCCCGGCCTCGACCCTGCAGCGCCTGCTGCGCCTGCGCCGCGGCCCCTGGGAGAACCTTGCGACGGTCGTCATCGCCCTCGGCATTGTCATGCTGATGCAGCCATTCTCGGCGACCGCCTACGCCTATTCGTTCGTCACCATCCTCGCCGGCACGGTGTCATTCACCGTCGTCAGCCATTTTCCGGAGTAAGCCATGGCCGAGATCCGGGTCGAGAACGTGCAAAAGACTTTTGGCGGCTTCACCGCGGTCAAGGGCTCGACATTCACCATCGCGGACGGCGAGTTCTTCGTCATGCTGGGGCCATCCGGCTGTGGCAAGACCACGACGCTGCGCATGATCGCCGGCCTCGAGCTGCCGACGGCGGGCAAGATCCTGCTCGGCGGCGAGGACGTCACCTTCAACCGCGCCGCGGCACGCGACATCGCCTTCGTGTTCCAGCTGTTCGCGCTCTACCCGCACATGAACGTGCGCCACAACATCGGTTTCCCGCTCAAGTGCCAGGGCATGGCGCGCGGCGAGATCCGCCAGCGCGTCGAGGAAGCCGCGCGCCTGCTGCGCATCGACCACCTGCTCGACCGTCCCGTCTCCGGCCTCGCCGGCGGCGACCGCCAGCGGGTGGCGCTCGGCCGCGCCATCGTGCGTCGGCCAAAAGCTTTCTTGATGGACGAGCCGCTGGGCACGCTGGACACCGAATTCCGCGACCTGATGATCCACGAGCTGCGCGACCTGCACACCCGCATCAAGGCCACCACCGTCTACGTCACCCACGACCAGCTCGAGGCCATGGCCATGGCCGACAAGATCGCGGTGATGAATCACGGCGTGGTCGAGCAGTTCGGCCGTCCCCAGGACATCTACGACCGCCCTGCCACCATGTTCGTCGCCGACTTCATCGGCTCGCCGCCGATGAATTTCCTGGCCTTCGAAGGCGGGCTCAAGGCCGGCGATCGCATGGTCCGCATCAACGGCGCGGCGATCACGGTGCCGGAAATCCATGCCGACCGCGCCCCCGGCCCGCTGGCGCTGGGCGTGCGGCCCGAGCATATCGTGTTCGACGACGCCTCCAGCCTGCGTGGCGCGGTGTTCGAATCCGCCTATCTCGGCACCACCCAGATCGTGGCGCTGGATACCGCGCACGGCGCGATCAAGGCCCGCCTGCCGGCGGACCGCGTCGTGCGCCCGGGCGAGACTGTGGGCTTGAGCTTCCGCTCCGAGCGGCTGTCGCTGTTCGATGCCGGCTCGGGCCGCGCGCTGCCGTCAGCCCTTTATGCAGGAGCCGACCATGGCTGATGTCGTTCTCGATGGGGTGACCAAGCGCTTCGGCGACACCACCGCCGTTTCCAACCTGTCGCTGTCGATCGCCGACGGCGAGCTGATCGTGCTGCTGGGCCCGACCGGCGCCGGCAAGACCACCACGCTGCGGCTGGTGGCGGGCCTGGAACATGCCGACGCCGGCCGCATCGCCATCGCCGGCCGCGACGTCAGCACGGTCGAGCCGGCCGGCCGCGACGTCACCTTCGTGTTCCAGCAGTACTCGCTCTACCCGCACCTGTCGGTCTACGACAACCTCGCCTTCCCGCTGCGCTCGCCGGCGCGCCGTGTGCCGGAGGATGAGATCAAACGGCGGGTGACCGACATCGCGACCATGCTGCGGATCGCGCACAAGCTCGACAACCGCGCCACGCGGCTGTCCGGCGGCGAGATGCAGCGTGTCGCGATCGGCCGTGCGCTGGTGCGGCGGCCGTCGATCTACCTGATGGACGAGCCGCTGTCCTCCCTCGACGCCAAGTTGCGCTCGGACCTGCGGCTCGAGCTCAAGCGGGTGCAGCAGGACCTCGGCGCCACCATTCTCTATGTCACCCACGACCAGATCGAGGCCATGACGCTGGCGAGCCGCATCGGCATCATGCGGGCCGGCGAACTGGTGCAGATCGGCACGCCACGCGAGATCTACCAGAACCCGGCCGACGTCTATGTGGCGAGCCGGCTCGGCCAGCCGGCGATCAACCTTCTGCCAGCGGGCCTGATCCCCGCCGGCGCCATGCCTGCGGGCGCGGCAACGGTCGGCGCCCGCACGGAGCACCTGCGGATCACCAAGGCCGCACACCGTGATGCCATCGGCGAGGTTGCGCGGATCGAGCATCTCGGCGATCAGAACCATCTGCACATCCGGATCGGCGACAGCCGCCTGACGACCCTGGTCGATCCGGGAACGGAACTCGCGGCCGGCGACGCGGTTGCGCTGTCGTTGATCGATCCGCTTTATTTCGACCAGGCGGGACATCGAATCGGAGGAGGAGCCTGATGCTCGACGAAACGGCGCGCCGCGCCCTGATCGAAACCGCCGCCCGGCGCGTGATCGACCATGCCGACGAACTGACGGCGCTCGACCAGGCGATCGGCGACGGCGACCATGGCATCAACATGAAGCGCGGCCTGGAGGCAGTGCTGGCCGATCTCGACAAGCTCGCGGCCAAACCGCTGCCGGAGGCGCTGAGGGCCATCGGCATGACGCTGGTGATGACAGTCGGCGGCGCCTCAGGCCCGCTGTTTGGCACCCTCGCCATGACGCTCGGCAAGGAACTGCCGGAGGATCCCGGCCGCGCCGACATCGCCCGCGCCCTCGATGCGGCGATCGCCGCCGTCAAGGCGCGCGGCAAGTCGGAGATCGGCCAGAAGACCATGCTCGACGTGCTCGCCCCGGTCGCCGCAGCCCTGGCGCAGGCACGCGATCCGGTTGAGGCCGCCGCGGCCGCCGCGGATGCCACCATTCCCATGAAGGCGATCCGGGGCCGCGCGTCGTTCCTCGGCGAGCGTTCGATCGGCCACATGGACCCCGGCGCGCGATCGAGCGCACTGCTCGTCGCCGCCATTGCAGAAACGGCAGGACATTCGGCATGACCAAGACAACACATAGCGGCAACGTCGGCATCGTCATTGTGTCACATTCGCCCGACGTCGCCCGCGGCACTGCACAGATGGTGCAGCAGATGGTCGGCGACGACGTTCCGCTCGCCTATTGTGGCGGCGATCCCGGCGGCGGCCTCGGCACCAGCGTCGAAGCGATCCTCGGCGCCATCGATCGCGCCTGGTCCGACGCCGGAGTTGCGATCCTGGTCGATCTCGGCGGCGCCGAGACCAATTCGGAGATGGCGATCGAGATGCAGCCCGCCGAGCGGCAGGGCAAGATCGTGGTGTGCAACGCGCCGATCGTGGAAGGAGCGGTGATCGCCGCGACCGAGGCGTCCGGCGGCGCATCGCTTGACGTGGTGAGACGGACGGCCGAAGAGCTGTCGCCGGCGTGAAGGACAACAGAAGGAACGATCATGGTGAATGGTGAAACAACCGGCAGCGTCCTGTTGACCCATGAGGTCGGGCTGCACGCGCGCCCCTCGGTGAAGCTCACCAAGCTCGCCAAGACGTTTCAATCGGCCATCGAGCTCAGCCTGGAAGGCAGCGAAACCTGGATCGACGCCAAGAGCATCGTCAAGGTGATGGCCGCCAAGGCGCCGCAGGGTTCAACGCTGCGCTTCCGCGCCAGCGGCCCCGATGCCACCGCCGCGGTGGCCGCGCTGGTGGCGCTGGTGGAGCGCGATTTCGACGAGGCGGAGGCCCATGCCGGCAACGGTTGAACTGAAGGGACGCGCCGCGGCACCCGGCCTCGCGCACGGTCCGGTGCACCGCATCGTCGATGTCGGTGAACTGCATCGCAAGGCCGGCACGCCGGCGGACGAGTGCGACGCGCTCGTCCGGGCGATCGAGGCCGCGACCATCGACCTCGGCGACCTGATCGTCGGCGCGGACGCCGACGGCGCCGCTATTCTCGAATTCCAGGTCGCGATGCTGGAAGACGATGCGCTGCGCGATCCCGCGCTCACCGCCATCGACCGCGGCAGCGACGCGGCGACAGCCTGGACAAAGGCCCTCGCCGCGCAGATCGCCGACTATCGCAGCAGCAACGATGCCTATTTCAGCGCGCGCGCCAGCGATCTCGAAGACCTGCGCGACCGCGTGCTGTCTCATCTGTTCGGCGCGGCGACCGATGCGCAGATCGCGCCGGGCGCCATCCTGATCGGCCGCGACCTCACCCCGAGCCGCTTCCTCGCCATCGACTGGTCGCGCGGCGGCGCCATTGCGCTCGGCGAAGGCAGCCCATCGAGCCATGTCGCGATCCTGGCGCGCTCGCGCGGCGTGCCGATGGCGGTGGGGCTCGGCCGCATCCCCGATCAAGCCTTCACGGACGCCATCGTCGACGGTGAGCATGGCCGCCTGCTGCTCGATCCCGGCGCCGACGACCTCACCGCCTACGCCGCCGCGCGGGACGCCGCAGCAGCCCGCGGCGCCGAGGAAGCGACCGTTCTCACACAACCGGCGGGAACGGCCGACGGCGCGCCTGTCGCCGTGCACATCAATGTCGCCGAGCCGGAGGAGCTCGACGCGATCGATCCGGCGATCTGCGACGGCATCGGCCTCGTGCGCACCGAATTCCTGTTCAGCCGCCCCGGCGGACTGCCGGACGAAGCGACGCAAGTCCGCGCCTATGCCCGCATCGTCGACTGGGCCAGGGGCCGCCCCGTGACCATCCGCACCATCGACGCCGGCGGCGACAAGCCGGTGCCGGGCCTGACGGAGAACGGCGAATCCAATCCGTTCCTCGGCTTGCGCGGCGTCCGCCTGTCGCTCGCCAAACCTGCGATCTTCAAAGTGCAGCTGCGCGCGCTGGCGCGCGCCGCCGTGCACGGCCCGCTCAAAATCATGCTGCCGATGGTCACCGTGCCAGAAGAGATCACCGCGGCCGCGGCACTGCTCGATGCCGCCGTCGCCGAGCTGCAGGCCGAGGGCGTCGCCGCGCGCCGGCCGCCGCTCGGCATCATGGTCGAGGTGCCAGCCGTGGCCGTCGTGCCCGAGCTGTTCAAGGCGGCCGCGTTCTTCTCGATCGGCTCCAATGATCTGACGCAGTACGTCACCGCCAGCGCCCGCGACGTCGCGGCGGTTGCAGCGTTGAACGATCCCGGCCATCCTGCCGTGACCACGCTGATCCGCCGCGTGGTGGAGGCGAGCCACACGCTCAACATTGACGTCAGCCTGTGCGGCGACATGGGCGGCGATCCGCAGCACCTGCCAACGCTGATCGGCGCAGGATTGCGCTCGGTCTCTGTAGCGCCGCCGCTGGTCGGGCGCGTCAAGCTCGCGCTACGCGACATTCGAACGGGAGGCACCGCATGAGCGACGACGCCGATGTCGGCGATGCGGTGGCCGGCTACAAGCGGGTGCTGCAGCGCGTGCTCGACAACCGCCCGTCCGGCACCCGCGGCCGGCTGGCGCACGCACTCGGCAAGAACCGTTCCTTCGTCAGCCAGATCACCAATCCGGCCTACGCCACGCCGGTGCCGGCGCAGCACATCGAGACCATTTTCGAGATCTGCCACTTTTCGCCGGAGGACCGCCGGCTGTTTCTCGACGCCTATGCGCAGGCGCATCCGCGCCGCGCGCCATCGATGGACGAGATGCGCCGGATGCGGCAGCACGTGATCTACCTGCCTGATCTCGGCGACGATGACCGCAACCGTGAGCTCGATCAGTTGGTCGGCGAGTTCGTGCAGCGCCTGGGCAAGCTGCTGGGCGAGTGACCGCCCGCCGCCACCTGCAAGCCAATACCTGCAACGCGTCCTGGGGAGGACACCATGAAGAAGCTCATCAACGCACCCGACGCCGTGCTGGCGGAAAGCCTCGACGGCCTCGCCGCCGCCCATGCCGACATTCTCGTGCTCGGCGACGAGCGCAAGTTCGTCCGCCGCCGCCAGCTCGTCGCCGGCAAGCCGGCGCTGATCTCCGGCGGCGGCGCCGGGCATGAGCCGCTGCACGCCGGCTTTGTCGGCACCGGCATGCTGGACGCCGCCTGCCCGGGGCAGGTGTTCACCTCGCCCACCCCCGACCAGATGCTCGCCGCGGCGAGCGCGGTCGATAGCGGCGGCGGCGTGCTGTTCATCGTCAAGAACTATGAAGGCGACGTCATGAACTTCGCGATGGCGGCGGAGATGACGGAGAGTAGGAACCTGACGCTGATCGTCGACGACGACGTCGCGGTGGAAAAGTCGACCTTCTCGACCGGCCGCCGCGGCGTCGCCGGCACGCTGATCGTGGAAAAGATCGTCGGTGCGGCCGCCGAGGTCGGCATGACACTCGACGAACTGAGGACGCTCGGCGAACGGGTCAATGCCGGCACGCGGTCCATGGGCGTGGCACTGACCAGCTGCACGGTGCCAGCCGCCGGCAGGCCGACCTTCACCCTCGGCGAGGACGAGATGGAGATGGGGGTCGGCATCCATGGCGAGCCCGGGCGCCGCCGCGTCAAGCTGGCGTCCGCCGACCACATCGCCGAGGAGATCATCGCCGCCATCGCCGGCGACCTCAAGCGCACCGGCGACTGCATCCTGCTGGTCAACGGTTTTGGCGGCACGCCGTTGATCGAGCTCTATCTGATGTTCAACGCCGCCCGCCGACAGCTCGAGAAGCACGGCCTGCGCGTCGGCCGCGCGCTGGTCGGCAACTACGTCACATCGCTGGAGATGGCCGGCTGCTCGCTCACGGTGTCGATGCTCGACGATGAGATCGCGAAGTTCTGGGATGCGCCGGTGCACACCGCCGCGCTGAACTGGGGCGCACGCCCGATCGTAACGACTTGAACTGACGTCATCCGGCGCTCTGAAGCCTCAGCACGAGATGCGAGGCGCTCCACAAGCTCTGCGTCATCACCGGGCCGACGCGAAGCGTCGAGACCCGGTGATCCAGCTTCATAAACCCAGATTGTTGATACGATTAAGCTGGGTTGCCGGGTCAAGCCCGGCAACGACGCAGTGGCGATGATGGGCTTCGCAATTCAGACCGGGCGGCCGTGCAACAACGCTGGCCGTGACGATTCCATTTGGCAGGCCGCTTACTTCGCGGCCACGACCTTGCGCAGGGTCGGGCGGATGTTGAACACCCGCAGCCGGCCGAGGCGCAGCACCTCGATCTCGAGCGTGCGGTCGATCCGGTCGCGATCGAGCGTACGGATCAGGTCGTCGACACCGTTGATGTCCTGGCCGTCCAGTCGCACCACCACGTCACCGGGCAGCAGGCCTGCACGGGAGGCCGCCTCATCGGATTCAAGCTGCGCCAGCAGCGCACCCATCCGGTTCGGAATGCCCGCCAGCACCGCGTGCTGGCGCGGCACCGGCACGGTCTGGGCGGCGACGCCGACATAGCCGCGGCGGACATGGCCGTGACGAATGATTTCCGACAGCACGAATTGCGCGGTGTTGCTGGCGACCGCAAAGCAGATGCCCTGCGCGCCGCTGATGATTGCGGTGTTGATGCCGATCACCTCGCCCGCCGACGACACCAGCGGACCGCCGGAATTGCCGGGATTGAGCGCGGCGTCAGTCTGGATGACATCCTCGATGGTGCGGCCGCTGACCGAGCGGATCGAGCGCCCGAGCGCCGACACCACGCCGGCGGTCACCGTCGATTCGAAGCCCAGCGGATTGCCAATCGCGACCACAAGCTGGCCGCGGCGCAGCGTCCTGGAATTGCCGAGCGAGGCAAACCGCAGGTTGCGCGCGCCGTCGGCGCGCAGCAGCGCAAGATCGGTGTCAGGATCGACGCCGAGCACGCGCGCCTCGGTGCTCATGCCGTCGGTGTCGCTGAGGCGGATCTGCTTCGCCGCGCCGACCACGTGGCAGTTGGTCAGCACGAAGCCGTCCGGCGAGATGACGATTCCCGATCCGACACCGCCACGGCCACGCGCGCCGCCCTGCGTCGAGCGCGTCTCGACACGCACGACCGCCGGGCCGACCCGCTCGGTAACGTCGATCACCGCCCGGGAATAGGCGTCGAGCAGCGCCTGATCATCAACGGCGGCAGGTTCTTTTGGCGCGGCGGACCGCGTCGGATCGGACGCCGCCGCCGCGTCCGCTGGTGAATGCAGTGAGATGTCCTGGGTGAAATCCAACATGGTGAAACCCTCGGCTGCGGACATGGTGGCGCCGCCTCGTCCGCGCAAGGGCTCGGGAACCCGGCCTAGCCGCCCTGGGTTTCCTGCCGCGTGTCCATCGCCGGGCCGCCAGGGCCGGCTGCCTGGAAGGTGAAACCTTCGGAATAGGTCTGCGTCACGGCCGCACCGCGGGCGAAGAACGCCTGCTTGGCATCGGCGATCATGGCCGGCGACCCGCAGAGATAGATCGCGTACTCCGACAGCTCGCCGAAGTCGACGGTGACCGCGTCCTGCACGTAGCCACACCGCCCGGCCCAGCCGAGGGTAGGCCGCGATAGCACCGGCACATAGCGGAACTCGAACAGCCGCGCGCCCCAGGCGCGGATCGCCGCGTCGAGATAGAGATCAGCCGCTGTTCGAGCGCCCCAATAGAGGCTCACCGGCGGACAATCCGGATCGTCCATCAGCGCTTCCAGCATCGCCTTGATCGGCGCGAGCCCCGTGCCGGTTGCCACCATCAGCAGCGGGCGCTCGTCCCGCCGGTGATACTGAAAGTTGCCGAGCGGCAGCTCGACCTCCAGTTCGTCGCCGGCCTTCAGGCCTGCCAGCTGCCGCCCGGTGAAACGACCACCCGCCACCCGCCGCACATGGAAATCCACCTGGCTGCCGTTCGGCCGCGACGCCATCGAGAAGCTGCGCGTTCCGCCATCGGGCATGATGACATTCATGTGCTGCCCCGGCTGGTAGCGCACCGCCGTGTCGCCGGGAATGTCCAGCACGAGATGAACGACATCCGGGCCGAGCGGCCGCACCACCCGGACCACGGCACGATGCCGCTGCGCCTGCGGCAGGTCATCCCGCGCCGGCGCACTGATCACGAGGTTAGACGCCGGCCGCGCCTGGCAGGCCAGCGCATAGCCCTCGCTCTCCTCCTCCGGCGTCAGCGCCAGCGGAAACTCCGGATAGCTGACGCAGCCCTCGCGCAGCTGGATGCGGCAAGTGCCGCAGCCGCCGAGCTGGCAATCATGCGCCAACGCAATATGCGCGCGCAGGGCGGCGGCAAGCAGCGTCTCGCCCATGACGACGTCGAACGTTTGCCCGGACGGCTCCAGCCGCACGCGATAGGACACCGGGGCCCCCTACTTCTTGATATCCGCCTGCACCAGGACGCGATGGTTGTGCGGCGCCAGCAGGGTTTGCAGCGCCTGCAGGGCCGCCAGCCCGCACAGGGTGTCCTGCTCACCATTGCCGCCGCTGAGGCCGACACCGCCGATCACCTCGCCGTCGACCACGATGGGAAAGCCGCCGACGAAGACGGCGAAGCGGCCCTCGAAACTCCACTGAATGCCGAAGGCTTCGTTGCCCGGAAGCGCCGGACCGTTGGGCATCTGGTTGAACAGATGGGTCGAGCGCTTGTGGCCGGCCGCGGTGAAGGCCTTGTTCCAGGCGATCTGCGGTCCGGTCACCCGCGCATGGTCCATGCGCTCCAGCGCCAAGGGATAGCCGCCGTCGTCGACAACACAGACCGTCTCCGGCACACCGATCTCCTCGGCCTTGCGCAGCGCCGCCGCCACCATCTGGCGCGCCTCCTGCAGCTCGAGCTTGAATGAACGTCGCATGTCTTCACTCCCGTATTGTCGGCCGCACAGCGGCGCCTCGTGCCGTTCAGCAGCCGCGATAGACCGTCTTGATCTGGGTGTAGAATTCGAGACCGGCACGCCCCGACTCGCGGAACGTCGAGGTGCTGGACTGCTTGAGGCCACCGAACGGCGCGTTGATCAGATTGCCCGTGGTGGTCCGGTTGATCTTCACCGTCCCCGCCTCGATGTCGCGCTCGAATTCGTGCATGTAGCGCGGATTGCGGGTGGCGATGGCGGCGGAGAGGCCGTAGTCGGTGTCGTTGGCCCTGGCGACGGCATCGGCGTAGCTCGTCACCTCGATGAGGGCGAGCACCGGACCGAAGATCTCCTCGCGCGCGATCCGCATGTCCTGCGTCACGCCGGTGAAGATCGCCGGCGTCACATAGTAGCCCTGATCATACCCGTTCCCGGTCAATCGGACGCCGCCGCACAGCAGACGCGCCTCGCGCCTGCCGATCTCGATGTAGCGCAGCACGGTGTCGAGCTGTCGCGCCGTCGCCAACGGGCCGATGTCGTTGCCGGCGACAAGGCCGCTGCCGATTTTCAGCGCCTTGACCCGCGCCACCAGCTTGTCGGTGAAAGCCGCCATCACCGGCGCCATCACCAGCACCCGGCTGGTGCCGGTACAGGCCTGGCCGCTCAACGACAGACCGCCCTTGATGGCAAGATCCACGGCCTGGTCGAGATCGGCATCCTCCATCACGATCAATGGATTCTTGCCGCCGAGCTCCATCTGCAGGCGAGTGGTGAGCGAGACGGCACGATGGATCTGCTCGCCGGCCGCGGTCGAACCGGTGAAGGAAATCGCCCGCACCGCTGTCGGCTCCGTGATGGCTGGGCCGATATCGGCCGCCCGCCCGGTGATGAAGTTGAGCACGCCGGGCGGCAAGCCCGATGCCAGCAGCGCTTCCACCAGACGAAAGCCGCTCAGCGGTGCGTCCGAGGACGGCTTGAACACCACGGTGTTGCCTGCCATCAGCGCCGGGGCGATCTTGCGCGCCGGAATCGATACCGGGAAATTCCAGGGCGTGACGATCGACACCACCCCCAGCGGCTCGCGCCGGGTGTAGACGACCATGTCCGCGTCGTCGTTGGGAAACGTTTCGCCGGTGAACGACAGTCCCTCGACCGCGTAGAACCGCAGGGTCTGTGCCGAGCGCAGGATTTCGTCCCGGCTCAGATGAAGAGCCTTGCCCTGCTCCCGTGTCAGCTCGACCGCAAAGCGCTCGACATGGCTTTCGAGATAGGCCGCCGCGCCATTGAGAATTTTCGCCCGGGCCGATGGCGACGTCGCCCTCCAGCCGGCGAACGCCGCCGCGGCCGCCTGCACGGCAGCTGCGGCATCCTCGGCGCCGCAGGCCGGAAAGCGCCCGACGATGTCATCGATATCCGCCGGATTGATGCTGTCGAACCACGCGCCGGTCCGGCTCTCGGTCCATGCACCACCGATATGGTTCCTGAAGGCCTCGATCCCGGCCGAAACGACGCGCGGATCCGATAGGGCAGCTTCTGTCATCGATCGTTGTCTCCTACCAGATCACCACCGCACAGACGGTGGCCACCGTGAGCCCGGTCAGCACGGGAACGAGCGCCGCCCGCACGATCTGGAACACCGGCACCCGCGCAAAGCCCGCCACCGCGATCAGCGACGACCACGCCACCAGCGTGCCCCCACCGGTCCACACCGCGCCCATCTGGCCGATCGCGGCAAGCGTCGCGGCATCGAGGCGCGCGCCCGGCGCCAGCGCTCCGGACAACGACCCAGTCAGTGGCAGACCGGCGAACCCAGAGCCATCGATCCCCGTGATCATGCCGACGATCAGTACACCGAACGCCACCAGCACATGATTGTCGGGAATCCAGTGCTGGACGCTCTGGATCAGATCGAACAGCAGGCTCGGGGCCTGCGCGGCCGACGTGTTGAGAATCGAGGCGGCGAGCTCGCCGCCTGCGCCGAGAAAGAAGAAGCCTGCGATCGGCAGCACCGATCCCATGGCGCGAAAGGCGAACACGAAGCCTTCCGTTACATGCTCCGCGCTGACGTCGAGCGACTGGCGCAGGCCGTTGCCGGCGATTGTGGCGAAGATCATCAGGATCGCGGCGACGCCGCCGACCAGCGCCGCGGCATCGCCGCCCTTGAGGTCGTGGCCATGCCCGAGCTTCGCCAGCACCATCAGCGTGATCACACACAGGAAGGCGAGCGGTGTCACGATCGCGAAAACCTTCGACCACACCTTGCGGCGGTTCTCGACCTGCGCCAGTTCCTGGCAGAGTTGCGCATCGGTCGCGAGCGGCTGCTCCGCCTCATAGCCGGTGGCGCGCGCCAGCTCCGCCTTGTCGAAGCTGCCCTCGGCCTCGATCCGCGCCAGTGAGCCGTTGGGCGAGCGAGCCTGCCAGCGGGCCAGCAAATCGTCGCCGGGCGCCACGATGAATTTGCGCACCGACAGATAGGCCAGGATCAGCGCCACCCCGCCGGTGATCAGCGACAGCACCAGCGCACGATCGGCGACCACCGCGGCGCTCACCGCCGCTCCCGCGGCCTTGGCGCTGATGCCCGGCGCCACGCCGATCACATAATCCGAGGACAGCGCCATGCCCTGGCCGGCGATGGAGATCGCGAGCGCCGCAGCGAGCGGCGGGAGGCCAGCCGCAATCGCTGCCGGCAGCAGCACCGCAGACACCAGCGGCACCGCCGGCGTCGGCCAGAAGAACAGCGAGATGACATAGGTGATCGCGACCAGCACGACGAAAGCGATATGGCCGTTCTGCATGACGCCGCGGAACGGCTCGATCATGCGGATGTCGGACCGCAGCGTCTTCAGCGCGTTCAGCAGCGCCGTCATCAGCGCGATCACCAGGAAGATGTTGAACAGATCCTTGGCGGCAGTGAAGCTTGCGTTGAAGATGCTGCCGATCGCAGCGACCGGACTGCCCGACCATGCCAACGCCACCAGGAAGGTGGCGATGACCGATGGGACGACGACGTTGGCCCGCAGGATCATCGTCAGCACGATGACCGCGACACCTGCCAGATAGACCCAGTGTGCGGCACCGATCGCAACCTGATGTGTCATGGCTCCCCCCTACAGAAAACCAGCCGGACGGCGATCCCGTCCCCTTCGTTATTGGCCACCATAATTGTATACTGTATTCCACATTGCAACAAAAAAATGTACGCCCGTTCGCGCCATCGGCACGCTCGCACCGCACATGATCGAAGCCAAATGTCTGAATTTTATCGATATTTGTGCGGAAACTATCCATCGAATACGTTTCGTCGCAGCCGATGCGCCACGGCCAGAACCTGCCAGGCGGCATCTTGACCGCCTCATAATTTTGTATACAGTATTCAAAAATGAGGCTGAAGGACCGTCAAACGAGCCCGCCCAGACCCGAAGGAGAGAGCGCCCATGCCCGAACTGATGAACCACGTGGATTTCCGCACCGCCCTCGAAAACGCGATCAAGGGCAAGAGCGCCAACAAGGCGCCCTTCAGCATCGCCTGGGCGAGCGGCAAGCTCAGCCGCGATCATCTCGCGCGCTGGGCCGAGAACCACTACCACTATGTTGGCCCGTTCGCGGACTATCTCGCCTGCATCTACGCGCGGATGCCGGACCGCTACACCGAAGCCAAGGATTTCCTGCTCGCCAACATGTACGAGGAGGAGATCGGTGGCGACCGCCACACCGATCTGCTGATCCGCTTCGCCGAAGCCTGCGGCACCACCCGCGAGCGCGTCATCGATCCTGACAACATGACCGCCACCACACGCGGCCTGCAGAGCTGGTGCTATGCGGTGGCGATGCGCGAGGATCCCATCGTGGCGGTGGCGGGCCTCGTCGTCGGCCTGGAATCGCAGGTGCCGTCGATCTATCGCCGGCAGACCCCGACGCTCCGCGACAAGTACAAGTTCTCCGACGAGGAGGTCGAGTTCTTCGACCTGCATATCGTCTCCGACGAGATCCACGGCGAGCGCGGCTACCAGATCGTGCTCGAGCACGCCGACACTGTCGAGCTGCAGCAGCGCTGCCTGAAGATCTGCGAGATCGGCGCGCAGATGCGTCTGCTCTACACCACGGCGCTGTACTGGGACTACGTCGCCAAGGACATCCCGCTCAGCGAGCTCGACAGCGTCGAACGCAAGGTCCCCGCCGACGAGCGCCAGCTGCTGCAGGCCTGATCCGTGCCGACTGTCATTCTCCACCGCGACGGCCAGACCTATCAGGGCGAGATCCGCGAGAACACCAACCTGGTGGTGCGCGCCGGCATCAAGCAGTTTCCCCATCCCAACCTGCGCTACGGCTGCGGCATGGGGAAATGCGCCAAATGCGCCTGCCGGGTTCTCGCGGGCGCGGACCTGCTGCCGGAGCCCAACTGGAAGGAGCGCAAGCAGCTTGGCCCGCGGCTGGAACAGGGCTACCGGCTCGTGTGCCAGCTCTGGCTCAACCACGACATCGAACTGGCGCAGGACAAGGATCCCTTGCCTCCCCTCGTCCAGGCCACGCCATAACGCCGGCGGCGACGCCGCTTCCAGCGATCACGAACGAACCTGCGAGACATCCGCCATGTATGTGATCCTCACCAGCAAGCCCGGACAGTTCCGGACCGAAATCGTCGACGGCCTGCGGCCGCTCGAGGCCTACGACTATCTGTTCTACGGCCACGTCAAGGCGCAGTTCGTGATCGCCGAGCTGCTGCAGGACAGCACCAAGATCAGGGTCGTCGAGGACGACACCGCCATCGTCAACGACGTGCCGTCGAAGTTCCTCGAAAAATTCGACACCGCCGCGCACGCCTTCGCGGAGCTCGAGCACCTCACCACGTTCGGGCACATGGACACCACCCTGCGCAAGCGCGCGATGCCGGCCCACTGACCAGGCGCCGCTGCCATGATCCAGATCACGTTCCTGACCAATGACGGCAAGGTGGTCAGCGCCCCCGAGAACAGCAACCTGCTGCGAGTCTCGCTGCGCGAGAAGGGCGGCATTCCGTTCAAATGCGGCGGCGGCCTCTGCGGCACCTGCAAGTGCCGGATCGAGCAGGGGCTTGCCCACACCGATGCGGTCAAACCCAAGGAGCGCAAGCATCTCACCGACGACCAGTTGCGCGATGGTTATCGCATGGCCTGCCAGACCTTCCTCAACGGCGATGTCAGCGTCTCCTGGATTCCGCTGGCGGAGCGCGGCGCGACGCCGCGGCCCATCGCGGCGGCGCCCGCCGCGGAGGCTGGCGCTGGCGATCCCGACGAACACGGCACCTGATGAACGACCCGCGCGGAGCTGACGTGCCGACTGTCGGGCCCCACACGCGCGGGACCGGCGCCATGCTCAGGGTCGCCGTCGCCGGGCTCGGCGCGATCGGCCGCGTGGTTGCACACCGACTGGCCGACGGTATCCCGGGTCTCGCGCTGACGGCCGTCGCCGCGCGTGATCCCCGCACGGCGCGCGCCTGGCTGGATCACGCAGGCATCGCCTGCCCGGTGCTGCCGCTCGACCGCCTGCCAGAAGCGTCCGATCTCGTGGTCGAATGCGCGCCCGCTGCAGTGCTCGGCGAGGTCTGCCGGCCGATGCTGGCCGCCGGAAAACGGGTGATGGTGCTGAGCGCCAGCGCGCTGCTCCGGCACGACGACCTCATCTCCCTGGCGCAGGCCCACGGCGGCCAGATCATCGTGCCGACCGGGGCACTGATCGGCTTCGATGCGGTGACGGCGGCTGCCGAAGGCGTCATCCATTCCGTCCGGATGGTCACCACCAAGCCGCCGGCGGGGTTCGCCGGCGCGCCCTATCTGATCGACAACGGCATGTCGCTCGACGGGCTCGTCGTGGCGAGGTGCATCTTCGCGGGCAGCGCACGGGCCGCGGCGGCGGCCTTTCCCGCCAACGTCAATGTCGTCGCCGCGCTGGCCCTGGCCGGGATCGGCCCCGACCGCACCCGGATCGAGATCTGGGCAGACCCCACGATCACGCGCAACTGCCACCGCATCGAAGTGACCTCCGATGCCGCCAGTTTCACGATGGCGATCGAGAATGTTCCATCGGAGAATCCGCGCACCGGCCGCATCACCGCACAGTCCGTGATCGCCGCCCTGCGCAAGTTGACGGCGCCGCTGCGAGTTGGCACCTAGGGCCCGGTTGACGGGCCCCGTGCGGGGACGGCTGCAATGGGCATCCCACCGGGATTCCAGTACACTGCAGGCCTGTCGTTCCGGGATTCGCGATCGCCGGGCGCATGCAGGCTGATTGACACAGGTTGAGATCGGAATGGCTTTCAGGACCGGACCCGCCAAACGTCGGCTCGGCGAGGAGCAATCCCCGCTGCACGACCGCGTGGTCACCGAGCTGCGCCAGGCCATCCTGTCGGGACGCCTGAAACCGGGCGAGCGGCTGGTGGAAGGCCGCATCGCCGACGAGCTCGGCGTGTCCCGCAACCCGGTTCGCGAGGCGATCCGGGCGCTCGCGTCCGAAGGCCTGGTCGAAGTCACCGCCCGCCGCGGCGCCGCGGTCGCCGTGATCACCGAGCAGGAGGCGCGCGAGATCATCGAGGTCCGCGCCCTGCTCGAAGGACAGAACGCGCGGCTCGCCGCCCGCCGGCAGGACAAGCAGATCATCAAGCGCATCGAAGCGGTGCTGAACAAGGGTACTGCCGCCGTCGCCGCCCGGCGCTTCGACCAGCTGTTCGACCTCAACCAGCAGTTTCACCGCGAGCTCGCCGCCGCGGGACAGAACACCGTCCTCGGCGATCTCCTGCAGAAGCTGCGCGAGCGATCCGCCATGCTGTTCTCGCCGATGGACCCGGCGCGCCAGGCCCGCTTCTGGGACGAGCATGCCGCGATCCTGCGCGCCATCATCGAGGGCGATGAACGGGCGGCCGCAACGCTGGCCGCCGAGCATGTGATGCGTGCCGGCGCCGGCTATGCCATCGGCGCGCCCATGGACGAGGACATCCCGCGCTTCGTGGCCCAGAATTCGTTCGAGCTCCACGATGCCAAACCATCCACCGGCTCCGTCACGCCGCCGAGGCGTCCCGCCTCCAGCCGCCGTCTGGCCAAGTCCACGCCGGACTGACAGGCCGCGCCGTTATCCGTTGAGCCAGTCCAGCATCGCCGCATTCTCCTCGCGCGGGTAGCAATGGCTGAGGTCGTCGATCTCCCGATAGGTGACGTCGGCGCCCGCCGCCGCAAGCGCGTGTTGCGCCCGCCGCGCGACCTCCACCGGGAACATCCAGTCCAGCGCGCCATGGGTGATGCGGATCGGCAGGCCACGCAGCCGCTCCGCATCCGCGACCTCAGCCATCAGCGGGTGGAACGAGGCCGCCACCGGCGCAAGATGCGTGAAGGGGGAAGCAGGCTCGAGCCCGCTGACATAGCAGAAGGTGCCGCCGTCGCTGAGGCCGGTGAGCAGCAGACGGGCCGGATCGACGTGCCAGCGCTCGCGCACGAAAGCGAGGATGCGCGCGAGGTTCGGCGTGTCCGGATCCTCGCCCATCAGCGCCCAGGTCGGGCCGATCGCGGTCGGCGCGACCAGGATGGCGCCGCGGCTGCGCACGTCGCGCAGCCAGCTCCACAGGAAAGCGCGGCCATGGCCGCTGCCGCCATGCAGCGCCACGACCAGCGGCCAGGGGCGGTCCGGCGTGTAGTATTCCGGCACATAGAGCGAGAAGCCGCCGCGGTCGCGAAACGAATTCTCCGCATGCAGCACGCCGGTGTCGTCGCGCTTGCCGGCGCGCGCGAAGCGGGCACGCAAGTCGGCGTCCTCGCGCACCCCGGGATCGAGGAAGAAGCCATGGATCGGCGCGAGATCGGTCAGCGGATAGAGCGCCTCCTGCGCCCGTGGCAGCTGCCGCAGCGCGCGAAACACCGCCCGCATGCCGTCCGGTTCACCAGGCGCCGCACGCAGGCCCTCGAACGCCGCCAGCACCGCCTCCGCCGCGCTCCGCAACTGCGTCACGACCGGCGCCAGCGCATCCGGCCAGTGCGCAAGCCGTGGCAACGCATCCTGCAAGGCGGCTTCCGGCGCGCCGATCGCCTCCAGCACCGCGACAAAATCCGGCGGATGGAGGTGGCGCGCGACGAAGCCGAGCCCTTCCAGCGACCGCAGCAATGGCGGCAGCAGGGCCATGAGATCGTCCAGCCGGGCCTTGTCCATGCGGCTCTCCCTGCAATGCCTGCGCCGTCCCCGACCGTATCCCGCTCCGCCGGAAATGCCCATGCATGCCAGCCATGAGGATCGATTGCGTCGAGGTCGATTGCCGGTACAATGGCTGGATTGATTTTCAACGCCCCGCTTCCGGGGCCCCTTTGCACAAGGCCGCAGCTCCCCTTCATGACCCCCACGCGCAAAGGCAAACGCCGCATCGTCACGCTCAAGCAGGTGGCGGAACTCGCCGGCGTCCACGCCTCCACGGTGTCACGCGCGCTCAACCCGTCGACCCGCTCGATGGTGATGCCCGCCGTGGTGGAGCGGGTGGTGAACGCCGCCAACCATCTCGGCTACCGCCCCGATCCTGTCGCCGCGAGCCTGCGCACCGGCCGCTCGGCCCTGGTCGGCATCCTGGTGCCCGACATCGCCAACACCGTGTTTGCGCCGATCCTGAGCGGCGCCAGCGAACGGCTATCGGCCCAGGGCTACTCGGTGATCGTGGCCGACGTCGGCAATGACGAGACCCGGCAGATCGATCTCGTCACCGGGCTGATGGCACGCCGAGTGGACGGCCTGATCCTGGCCACCGTCAGCCGGGACGATCCGCTCGTCGCCTATTGCGTCGAGCAGGATCTTCCGGCCGTGCTGGTCAACCGCGCCGAGAGCCAATCCCGCCTCTCGTCCGTGGTCTCGGACGACGCCCTCGGCATGAAGCTCGCAGTCGACCATCTGGTCGAGCTGGGTCATCGACGCATCGCCCACCTCGCCGGCCCGGCGCGGCATTCCACCGGCTTCCTGCGACGACACGGCTTTGCGACCGCGATGGCCGCGAACGGTCTGGACGCGACAGCGGCCCCCTGCGTCAGCGCCGAGGCGTTTTCCCGTGAGGCCGGCACCGTGGCCATGCGGCAATTGCTCGACACCGCCCCCGACATCACCGCGGTGGTCGCCGCCAACGACCTGCTGGCGCTCGGCGCCTATGACGTGCTGCGCGAACGCGGCCTCAACTGCCCGCGTGACATCTCGATCGTCGGCCACAACGACATGCCTCTGGTCGACATGGTCGAGCCGGCGCTGACCACCATCCGCATCAGCCACCGCGAGATGGGACGGCAGTCCGCCGACCTGCTGCAGCAGGCGATCGAGCAGCACGACGTGCCGGTCCGCACCGTCGTGCTGCCGCCGCAGCTCATCGTGCGCCGCTCCACGGCGGCGCCGCGCCCGCCCGGCTGACGTCAGCGCGCCCGCGCCGGCGCGGTCATGGCATCGGCCCGGAACAGCCGGCTGAGCTGCTCGGGCGTCAGCAGCTTCTCCTCGAGCAGGATGTCGGCGACACGGCGGTTCTGCGCCAGCGCCTGCTTGGCGACGCGCGAGCAGGTCTCGTAGCCGAGCGTCGGCACGAGGGCGGTGACCAGCCCGATCGAGTTGTCGAGCAGCGCCTGGCAGCGCTCCTGGTCGACCTCGATGCCGTTGACGCATTTGCGTGTCAGCGTGCTGATCGCCGCGGTCAGGGTGCGGAGCGACGACAGGATGCAGTAGCCGATGGTCGGCT